>JBQTKD010000057.1:0-99327 GCA_052386455.1 Sporichthyaceae bacterium | reverse complement strand
CTGGGCGTCAGGTCTTCGCCGGAGCCCGACAGGAGCGCCGTCTCATCTCAGTCCTCGAGGGACAAGCGAGCCAAGCGCTTCCTGCCGGGAACCACCGTGCGAGAGGAAGGTAGAGCCATCAGCGAGCCCGGACTTCTGGACAAGGTCGTCTCGATCCACGAAGCGCTCGACGACGCCGGCATCGCCCACGCATTCGGCGGAGCACTCGCTCTTGCCTTTCACGTGGAGCACCCTCGCGCAACGGCCGATATCGACGTCAACATCAGCCGTTCCGACCCAGGAGGCAGGTGAGGTTCTGGCATTCCTGCCGGCCGGCGTTGCGCACAGCGCGAAGGACATCGCGCACATTCGTCGAGATGGGCAGGTGCGCCTCTGGTGGGGGCGAACCCCGGTGGACCTCTTCTTCCCGCAACACCTGCTCCATCAGGTCGTCGCGGGTCGGGTGGTGGCGATGGAACTCGGCGACAGCACCATCCCGATCCTGTCGGCGACCGACCTCACGATCTTCAAGGCGTTGTTCAACCGTGGGAAGGACTGGGTCGACATCGCTTCGATGCTGGCCTTCGGCAACCCGGATCTGGGCGAAGCCATCGCCTGGGTGACCGAGATCGTCGGTGCCGACGACGAGCGCGTCACCCGGCTCCGCAACGCGCAGCCGGACAGTGGGTCGAACAAACCGACGTGGGGGGAGCTACTGGAGCGGCGCGGTCACCCGGACTGAGCAACCTCGGCCAGCCGACGCCTTGGACACCGTGCGCTGCGCGGAATAGAAGTAACCCCCGAGGCGGTCGCAGGCTTGATCAGCGCCTCACCTGCGTCCTCTCTACCGCCGGGTGTTCGCTTCTGGACAGCGCAGGCAACGACCGTCCGTCCGGCGGCAGTCTCAATGCGTAGACCTTCGAACGCCGGCGACACCGCACGGATCTCGGCCCGGTCGAGCCGCCGGGTCCTGAGGTAGTTGCGCGCGATCAGCTCGTCTTCCGTAAGCCGCAGGTACGGCCGATAGGCCAGCACCCAGACGACCAGCGCCAAGAACCCGGCGAACGGCAGTGCAACTAGTGCACCGAGACCCGACCCCTGCAGCGAGGCTTGATCCACCGCTATTCCGGCGGTGATCAGCGCGACCGCTCCGGTCAGCGCGCGGCGCAGACCCGTCGGCGCGTGCCAGTGCATCTCCGGGCTCGACATGACGAGAATCCTGCACCGCACACGCCGCGGTTGAGAAGCAACACCCGAGACGCGTGCCAGCCGGATCCGCACCTCGCCTGTTTCCTCTGCGCCCCGAGGCGTCCGCGCATGCGGAGGTGGGACAGCCGTCGTCCACAGGGCGCGCGTACCCCCGGTTGTCCACAGTTTCGCGACCGGCCCTTCCGGTGTGTTGCCTGCGGGCTCAGGGTCCTCGGCATGGATCCGATCGATGCGCTCAACCTGTGCGGCGGGGCCGCGCGCTGGTCGCGGCTGCTCGACGTCGGCGTACCCCGGCGTGCGCTGGGCGCCGCGGTGCGATGCGGAACGGTGGAGCTCGTCGACCGCGGGGCGTATGCGCTACCTGGCGCGCCGCCGGGGCTCGTCGCGGCGGTTCGCCTCGGCGGTGTCGCGTCGCACGCGACGGCAGCCGCTCTGTACGGCTGGCCGATCTGGACACCCGACGAGCGGCTCTGGGTCACGCTCTGCTCGGGCCACCGCCGGTCCCTGCCGGGCGTCGAGGTCCGTCTGGCGCGTCTCTCGAAGTACGAGCTCGAGCGGCACCTCGCCTGCACCAGTCCGCTCCGCACGGCCCTCGATTGCGCGCGGACGATGCGCTTGGTGGACGCCGTGTGCATCCTCGACTGGGCCGTGCACCGTGGTCATGTGACGGAGTATCAGCTCCGGGAAGCAGCGGCAGCGGCACGCGGCCCAGGAGCCACCGCGCTGCGGCGCGCCGTGGCGCACATCGATCCGCGGGCAGCCTCCCCGCTCGAGTCGGTGCTGCGACTAGTGCTGTGGACCACCGACGCGAAGGTCGAACCCCAGGCGCGCATCGACGGAGTGGGCGACGTGGACTTCCTCGTCGACGGATGGCTCGTCGATGAGGGCGACGGGTACGAGTTCCACTCGGATCGCAAGGCCTACCGGAACGACCGACGCCGCGGCAACGAGCTGGCAGCCCAGGGATACGGGCAGCTGCGGTTCACCTACGAGGACCTCAAGGGCCGGCCGCTGTGGGTGCTCGAGCAGGTGGAGCGGACCCGCCGACTCCGAGGCGAGCACTGAGCGGTGCAATGGAAACAGGTGAGGTGGCGTCCGGGCGGCGGCGTGCACCACCGGTTGTCTTTGCACCGCGGGGTGTTCACCGGCTGGGCCAGGCGCGCTGGGGGGTTGGGGTGGGCGCGGGTGCGGGCTCGGGGGTGTAGGCGGGGAGGCTGCGGAAGACCTTGATCGAGACGATGTCGACCCCGATGTTGCCGATCGCCATCAGGAAGTAGATCGGGTGGGTGAAGTGATCCGGGTCGGAGACCATCATCCAGGGCCAGAAGCCGCACGACAGGATCAGGTAGCCCCACAGGATGAACTCGCTCATGCCGCGCTGGCTGCCGCGCGCACGCATCATCGAGATGTTGAACGCCGAGGCCATGAGCACCGTGGTGGCCAGGCCGTAGTACTCCAGCGGGTCGTCGGTGATCGCCTGGAACCACCAGAAGATGCCGAACACGAACAGCTGTAGCACCGAGTAGATGGCGATGGCCTGGACGACGGTGCAGCCGTCGCCCCAGAGGTCCTTGCGGGCGAAGCGAACGATGTGCGAGATCACGACGAGTTCGAGGATCGAGAACACGATCAGGCCGAACCAGAAGAGCTTGAGGATCCACAGCTCGTTCTCGTTGTCGAACCACGACGAGTAGGACGCAACAAAGGTCGTGTCGTGCGCGAAGTTCCACAGGTTCGTAGCGAGCGGGATGCAGTACATCTTGTCCCGACGCCCAGTCTTGATCGCCCCGTAGTACTGCATGTAGCCGCCGAGGCCGGCGATGGCCATGAGAACGAGGATGACCGCCATGCGGACACCGGAGTCGCTGTTCTCGATGACGACGCTCGGGTCGTAGCCCTCGTTCATATCGTCATCGTGCCGGCCAAAGGTCGACTCCACAATTATTGACACCTTGACAGATTCGTCAGGGTAAGAGGACGCTCGTTGTGTGGCCGTCCTCACCGAAGAGGTGCGCCCGGGCGTCGGCCGACGCCCGGTGCCCCCACTCGCCCCCTGGATCTACGAGAACACCAAGGTCTACGACCCCAAGGGCGACTACCAACGAGCCGGCGTCCCCGGCCCCTACTTCCGAGGACTGTGGCCATGATCCGGCTGGAGCGCGACATCACCCAGATCCCGACGATCTCCGCCGACCGTGCCGACGCGTTCTTCGCCGTCTCGGCGGTCATGGCCGGCGCCTTCGTGCTCTGGGCCCTGGTCCAGCTGGTCTGGCGCCGCTCGCCGATTCTGACGCTGTGTCTGATCGGCAGCGTGCTCTGCAACCTCAACGAGCCGATCTGGGACGCCCTCGGCAAGCTGCGCTTCCACGAGGGCAACCACATAGCGTGGACCCAGTTCCCCGACTTCGCGCAGCCGGTGCACTACCCGTACTGGGCGATGTTCGTCTACACCGGCTTTGGCGGCGTCGCGTGCTACGTCTTCTACAAGGCGTTCGAATCGCGCAACTGGAAGGTGTTCGGCGGCGCCGTGCTCGGCCAGGCCGTCATGAACATCGTGCTCGAGGGCTTCGTCATCACCAGCGCCTACGACTACTACGGCGAGCAGCCCTGGCGCATCGGCACCGACTTCCCGCTGTGGTGGGTGCCGGTGAACTACGGCGAGATGCTGGCCGGATTCCTGCTCTGCCTGGCAATCCGCCACTGGGGCATGCGCGGCGCGCTCACCGCGATCCCGCTCGTGCCGTGCGCCTTCTCCGCCTGGCAGCTGTGGGCGGGGTGGCCGACCTACGCCACGATCAACATGGACGTCGACGGCGCCTGGCGCAGCCTGGCCGCGCTGTCCGGTGTGCTGATCGCTGCGGGCTCGGCGTACCTGATGGGCAGGGCGGTGCTCGACTCGCCGAGCCAAAGGGCCGTCCCGCCGCCGCAGCCGGTCCGCGAGACCGTCGGCGTCTGACGGCTCGTCAGGCGCGCAGCGCGGGCACCAGGTAGGTCTCGATCCGGTGCCGGATCTCGGCGTCGCCCATGCCGAAGCCGGCGGCCGACGCGACCATCGAGAACTGGACGAACATGATCCACTCGATCATCTCGTCCACCGGCCGATCGGTGCGCAGACCGTGGTTGCACTGCGCCTCGACGAGCAGCGGGGTCCAGAACTCCGAGAGGATCGCCAGGACTCGCTCCGATTCCAGGAACTTCGGCGTCAGCGGGGAAAAGTCCGCGTCCACCAGCAGCCGGACGTAGGGGTTGGCGAGAGACTCCGCCACGGTGAGGTAAGCGGCGTGCCCGATCCGGTCCAGCCCCTTGCCGCGCAGGCGGCGCCTGGTGGCGTCGAGCATCAGCTGGACCTGCCGGGCAACGACCTCCAGGACGAGGTCGTCCTTGCCCGCGAAGTAGTAATAGACGGTGGGCCGGGACACCCCCAACGCCCCAGCGACGTCGTCCATGCTCGTCGCCTTGATGCCCTGCTTCTCGAAGAGCGCGAGCGCGGCGTCGTGAATCCGCTCCCGCGGCGCATCGCCGAGAGCGGACTTTGGCCCCCGCTTGCGTGCCGTCTCCCCCACGAGGGAAGTCTAGGCGGAGGGTCAGTGTCCTCCGCCGACGTACTCGGCGGCGATCGCATCGGCGTCCACCTCGGAGGTCTCGCCCGCGAACGACACGCGGCCGCGGTTCAGCAGGTACACGTAGTCGGCCACGGCGAGGGCTCGGGTGACGTACTGCTCGACCAGCAACAGGCTCGAACCCTCCCGGGCCAGCAAGGCGAGGAACTCGAAGATCTCGTCGACGATCTTCGGTGCGAGGCCCATCGAGACCTCGTCGAGCAGGACCAGCTTGGGGCGCTGGACGTAGGTGCGGGCCAGGGCGAGCATCTGCTGCTCGCCGCCGGACATGGTTCCGGCGACCTGGCCGATGCGCTCGCCGAGACGCGGGAAGGCGGAGATGGCCCGCTCGATGGACGCCTTCTCCCTGCCCTTCGGCGACTGCAGGATCAGGTTGTCGCGCACCGTCAGGTTCGGGAAGACGCCGCGGCCCTCGGGGACATGACACACGCCCTTGGCGCACAGGGCGTGCGGTGTGGCGCCGAGGACGGACTTGCCCTCGAACCGCATCTCCCCGCGGGTCGGGCGGATCAGGCCGGAGGCGACGCGCAGGAGCGTGGTCTTGCCCGCGCCGTTCGGGCCGAGCATCGCGACGATCGACCGCTCGGGCACCACGAGGTCGACGTCGCGCAGGACCTGCGTGCCACCGTAGCCGGCGTCGATACCGCGCAACTCGAACATCAGACCGCCTCGTCCGTGAGCTCGGGAGCCTCGGAGCCGAGGTAGGCGCTGCGCACCAGCGGGGAGGTCTGCACCTCGCGCGGGGTGCCCTCGAAGATCGGCTTGCCGAAGTCGAGCACGTAGATGTACTCGCAGGTGCTCATGACCAGGGCCATGTCGTGCTCGACGATCAGGATGCCCAGCCCGCGCTCGGCCACCAGCGTGCGCAGGATCTCGCCGAACCGTTCGGTCTCCGACCCGTCGAGGCCGGAGGACGGCTCGTCCAACAGCAGGACGCGGAACTCGCCGGCGGAGACGCGCGCCAGTTCCACCAGCCGCCGCTGTCCCGTCGACAGGTCCGCCGGGCGCCGGTCCGCGAGGTGCGCGATGTTGCACATCTCCATCGCGGCGTCCGCCCGGCGGTAGGTGAGCCTGCGGTCCGCACGCGAGGCGGCGAGGTGGCGGAGCGGGTTGCGCCCGGCCATGGCGGCCTCGCGCCCCATGGCGACGTTCTCCCGCACCGAGAGCGTCTCGAACAGCTCCATGCGCTGGAACGTGCGCCCCAGCCCGCGCAACGCGCGGGTCTGCGGCGGCAGTCCCGTGATGTCCTCGCCGAACAGCCGTACGGTGCCTTCGGCGGGCCGGACCACGCCGCTGATCGCGTTGAACGTCGTGGTCTTGCCGGCGCCGTTCGGCCCGATCAGGCCCGTGATGCGACCCAGGGGCGCCTCGAGGGTCTGCCCGGCCACCGCGGTAAGCCCGCCGTAACGGACCGTCAGATTCGATACGATCAGGCCCGTACTCATCGGCGCTTCGCCCGGCGGCCCGAGGCCACCACGGACTGGGACCCGACGAACGCCGCGGGCAGCTCCGCGCCGACCGGCTGCACCGACCCGGCGGCTGCGCCCTTGCCCTGATAGCAGACGGGCTTGGCTCCCGTGGGAGAGGTGAAGCCCTTGGGGCCGAGTGCCAGGCCGTAGTAGCAGTCGACGTACTTCGCCGGGCTGCCCTTGGTGAAGGTCGCGCCCGGGCTGAGCCCGCCGAGCTTCTCGTCCTTGAGCTGCCACAGGCCGTCGAGGACCAGCGCGGTGTTCACGGTGCCGGCCTTGGCCTTGTCGACGACCTTGGCCATCGCGGCCTCGAAGAGCTTGCCTGCGGCCCAGCCGAGCATGGCCTGCTGCTCGACGGCTGCTCCGGGCGCGTAGCGGGCCATCGCCGCGAGGTACGCCGCGACGGGCGGTGCGGTGACCTCGGTGAACGGTGCCGTGCCGGTGCCGAGGTAGACCCCGAGCGAACGCAGGTTCGTATCCACTGCCGCCTGCTGCGACACGGCGATCGCGCCGGTGACGATGACCGGCTTGTAGCCCAGCGAGATGCAGGAGCGGGCGACACGGGTGCTGGCCGAACCGTCCAGGCCCAGGAACACGACCTTGACGCCGGAGTCCTTCATGGACTGGCACTCTGCCGTGAAGTCCGGCTGCGTCAGCGAGACGGCCTTGACCGGCCCGAGTTCCATGCCCGCGCGCTTCACGCCTTCGGGGTGGTTGTTCTTGAGCGAGGTGCAGACGGAGGCCTCGACGCAGTACATGATGCCCGCCTTGGCGCCCGGAGCGACCTTCGCGGCGTCGATGTAGGCCCCGGAGTAGGAGGCGAGCGGTGCGCCGCCGGACGGGAAGAGCCACTGGCTCTCGAACCAGTCCACCGCGGTGTTGTCGCCACCGATGATCGGGATCTTGTCGCGTTCGGCCGCCGTGCGCAGCGCGGCGATCGGGATCGGCGCACCGCAGCCGAGGCAGGCGATGGCGCCCTTGACCTTCATCAGCTGGTTCCAGTTGGCGGACACGCGCGAGGGGTCCGAGCCGTCGTCGAGCTGGACGACCTGGATCGAGCGACACGCGATGCCGCCCCGGGCGTTGACGTCGCGCGCCCACACGGCGACGCCGGTGCGAAGGCCGGCGATGGCCGCGCCGACGAGACCGGATGCGGCGAGGGTCTGACCGAGGACGATCGGCGCCAGCTGCTGCGGGCAGGCGGCTGCCGCTGCCTTCGGGGCGGCGGCCGTGGTCGTGGTCGACGCGGCGGGTGCGTTCTTTGCGGCGCCGGCCGCCGGCTTGGCCGCGCCCTCCTTCGCCGCCGGAACCTTGGCCGTGGCCGCTGCCGCCGGAGCGTCGACCGCCGCGGTCGTGTCGGCGGCCGGCACTTCGCCCGCTGCCGCAGGGGCTTCGACCGCCGCCTCGGCGGCTGCGGCGTCTGCCGGGAACTGGGCCGCGGACGGAACGAGACCTGCCCCGCCGCCGCCGTTCCCTGCCGCGACGATGCGTTCGTGGTCGATTCGGGTTCCACCGCACCCGGAGACGAGCAGGACCGCGGACAGGGTCCCGAGGGCGATCGCGCTTCGACGGGCCCGCAGGCGCGACACGTTCACTGGGTGCCTCCAACGTGGAGCGAGACAGGGAATGGCATACGGCGGCCGGCTGGGCCCTGAGCCCGGCCCGCGTGCCGCTGGGTGGCACGGGCCAGGGCCGTGCCGATCGCGCCCTGCGAGGCGGCGGCGGCGAGGATCGCGCCGAGGCCGAAGGACAGCTGCAGGTACTGGTTGAACTTCTCGTCGGTGAAGTAGAGCGGGACGACGTAGAGCAGGAACGGCGCCGCGAACGCGGCGGTGATGGTACGGCTGCCGGCGATCGCCAGGACGGCGAGGGCGAGCAGGGACTGGACGTAGTTGAAGGCGTCCTGGTTCACCGCGCCGAACAGGCTCGCGTAGAGCGCGCCGCTGATGCCGGCGATGAATCCGGAGATCGCGAACACGATGACGCGGGACACCGCGACCGAGGTTCCCAGCGTCGTCAAGGCCATCGGCGAGTCCGACATGGCGCGCAACAGGCGACCCAGCCTGGACCGCTCGACGATCAGCACCACGGCGACGGCGGCGACGGCGAAGCCGAGCAGCAGGTAGTAGTACCGGGTATCCGAGGCGAAGCCGTCGGGACGGCGCGTGAGCAGTTGCCCGCCGCCGAACATGTACTTCTTGGAGTAGGCGAACTGCGAGAGCAGGATGCCGAACCCGAGGGTGGCCAGGGCCAGGTACAGCCCGGACAGCCGGATCGCCGGCACCGAGACGACCAGGGCCACCGGCAGACAGACCAGCCCACCGATCAGCAGGGCCAGGAAGAACGGCACGCCGTGGCCGAGCATGTGCCCGAAGCCGGCGGCGCCAACGGCCGCGAAACCCACGTGGCACAGGGAAATCTGCCCGGAGGTGCGGACCAGCAGGTGCAGGGAGACGAACAGCAGCACCTGGGTCATCGCGGTGTTGTAGCCGGGCAGCCGGCTGTCCACGATGGTCGGCAGGGCGAGCAGCACAGCCGCGAAGACGACGAAGCCGCCCGCGCGGACTCGCGGGGAGAAGAACGGCGCCGCCGGCGGACGAGCCCGCACCATGCGGCCGACCTCGACGAGCTTGTGACGCGGAATCACGAGCAGGCCGATGAACAGCACGAGGAACGGGACGGCGAGGTTGAGCCCCTGCAGGGACTCGGTGTCGCCGACGGCCTTGCCGACGACCTTCTGCAGGACGCCGATCGCGATACCGCCGAGAAAGGCCAGCGGGATGCTCTGGAAGCGACCGAAGATCGCGGCGCCGAAGGCCTGGACCACCAACAGGCTCAGAACGTTGACGTCGAGCTGCGCCTGGTTGGAGGCGAACAGGATCCCGGAGACCGCGGCGAAGGAGGAGCCGATCATCCAGGAGGCGCGGCGCACCGCGACCGGCGCGGTGCCGGACATGCTGAGCAGTTGCGGATCGTCGACGACGCCGCGCATCGCGGTGCCCAGCCGAGACAGCCGGAAGAAGGCGAACAGACCGCCTGCGGAGACCACGCCGAGCCCGAGGATGAGCAGGTGCTCGACGGTGACGGCGACGCTGGAAATCGTGAACACCTTCTCCTGGGACAGGAAGGTGTTGAAGGACAGGCCGCGTTCGCCGAACCCGAGCGCGATCAGGGCACGGATCGCGACGAGCAGGCCGACGGTGCCGACGATGCGGTAGGCCGTCGACACCGGCGCGAGGACGACGGCCAGCCGCTCGAGGACGAGACCGGCCAGGGGCCCGAACACCAGCGCCACGATCAGGAACGCGAGCGGCCAGGGAAGGTCCTGACGCTCCCTCAGCCAGAAGAAGCCGTAGGCCGAGGCGGCGCAGACGGCACCGTGCGCGATGTTGAAGACGCCGGAGGTCTTGTAGGTCAGGACCAGGCCCATCGCCGTGAGCCCGTAGATGGAGCCGGTGATGACGCCGAAGACTATGAACGGGACGTAGTCGCCCATCAGTCGCACACCCCGCACCGCTGATACTGGGGCTCGTCGACCAGCGGAATCTCGATCGCGGTCTTGCCGCGCATCAGCAGGCAGTCCGGGCGGTGAGCGCGGGTCATGGATTCCGCGGTGACCAGGCCTGGCGCGGCGGCCAGGACCGCGGTCATGGTGACCTCGGGCCGGTCCAGCGCGAACGCGGCGGCACGGGCGTCGGCGAGTTCGCGGAAGCCGCCGCGCACCCGACGCATGCCGACGACCACCCAGCAGACACCCGCGAGGACCACCAGGGACGCGAAGGGTGCGGCCCCGGCCAGCCACGACAGCTGGTCTCGCCACACGACCTTGTCCGAGGCCTGGTACCAGCACCAGCCGATGCCCAGAACGCCTATGCCGCCGACAATCCCGGCCACGACGGTCTCGCCGCGCCGCCACGGGCTGGGCACCCGGACGGCCGCGATCGCCGGCACCGTCGCCGGTGCAGTGTCGCGGGCGTGCCCGGCTCCAACCGCGTGCTCGCGCCGTGCCGAGGCCGTCACGACCTTCACCCGCGGGGCCCGGCGTTCTGCGCGTTCACCTGGCGGGCGACCTCCGCCTGCAGCCAGGCCTGCAGATCGGCCCGACGGTCGTGGAGTTCCTCGGTGACCTGCTCGCCCTGCCTGGCCAGCTCGCGCCACTCGTCGCGCAGGTCCGCGGAGATCCACAGAACCGCGGCCACGGTGAACAGCACGAGGGTGCCGAAGCCGAAGGAGATCACGTACGGGATCTGCTCGGCGATGTACTCGGTGTCGGAGACCCCGCGGTAGCCCGCGATTAGCAGCACGACGCCGACGATCGCCGCAGCCACGGCCGCGGCACGGTCCCACTGCACGCGCAGGTAGCTGAGCATGTTCACGACCGCACTCCCCACATCGAAACGCCTGCTGCTGCAAGGAATCCGAGCCCTGCAATGCCTACGACGACGAGGTAGAGGTTGTCGGCGCCGGAGGGCAGCGGGCCACTGGCCTGCTGGACGCTCAGCGCGACGGTGTCCGTCGCGCGAGGCGCGGGCTGGGCCGCTGCCGGCGCGGGGATCGACGCCACCGCGGGAACCTCCGCGGGCAGGGCGCCTGCGTCGAGCGGGGCGCCGAGAACGTCCGCCGGCGGCGCGACCGGCACGCCGTCGATCGGCGGGATCAGGCTGGGCGGCGCCGCAGCTGCGGGCACCGGGTTCAGGTCCACGCTGGCCACGACCGAGGCGGTGGACTGGGCGAACTTGGTGGCGCCGTTGTAGTAGCCGTTCTCCGGCGGCGCCGCGGCGGTGTACTCGAAGCGGTAGGTGCCCGACGAGATGCCGTTCTTGATGTCCATCGGCGCCTGGAAGCTCACCGTGATGCCGGCCTGCTCGAGCGCCGCGAGCACGGTGTCGGAGGAGACCGCGTAGGTCTGCTTCTGACCGCCGTACACGCCGGTGACCGTGAAGTATCCGTCCTGGATCCCGATGTCCGGGTTGTGCAGGTTCTCGCCGCCCGCGGGGAACGGGACCGGCGGGAACTCGAAGGGCGCCTGGTTCGGCACGCCGGGAATCGGCACCGGGATAGGCACCTGCGCCGGGGTCTGCTTCGGGATTTCGAGGTCGAGGCCGGGGACCGAGATGCGCCCGACGGAGGTCGTGGTGGTGCGGGTGACCTTGCCGGTCGCTCCGTTCGCGACGACGGTGGCGACCGTGCGGACGTCGTTGAGGGTCGCGTACGGGCCGAGCTTCACGGCGTCCGCCGACGTGCTGGCCGTGGAGATCACGTCGCCGTCGCGGTTCTCGTCGACGCGGGCGCTGGACAGCACGCCGATCAGACCGTTGTCGCCGCCGCGGGCCGTGGCGAGCGTGGTGAAGTCGCCGCTTTCGGCGTGCAGGTTCACGCCCGGGTAGGAGATCGTCTGCGGGTCCGACCCGGCGTTGGAGGAGGCGAGGAACGGATAGGCGGGGGCGGGGAAACCGAACAGGGCCGCACCGGTGGCGGGCAGGCCGGGCACGGTGTCGCCCGCGTACGGGAACTGGGCGCCGGCGTCGCGCACGCCGAGGCTGTCCTGCCTGGCGGCGGCCGCCGGGCCGCCGCCCTCGATCGCGATGCCCGTCGGGATCGACGGGTTGGAGATCGCCAGTTCGAAGCCGTTGGCGCGCGCTACCGCGGCGTACGTCGACTCGGCGCGGGCGGACGCGGGCGGCAGCGCCGCCCAGGCGCCGACCGCGAGCAGTCCCGCGGTTCCGCTGGCGAAAGTGCGAGAAATCCTCATCTGGACCCTTCCGGGAGGTGGCCCAATGTGATTGAAAGCACCCAAAGGTCAAGTGCTCAATCATTTCTAACACGACTTAATCAGATCTGGAAGCGGTAGCCCATGCCCGGATCGGTGATGAGGTGCCGGGGGCGGCTGGGCTCGGGTTCGAGCTTGCGCCGCAACTGCGCGAGGTAGACCCGCAGGTAGTTCGTCTCGGTCCCGTAGGCCGGGCCCCAGACCTCCTGCAGCAACTGCCGCTGGCTCACCTGCTTGCCGACGTTGCGCACCAAAACCTCCAGCACGCCCCACTCGGTGGGGGTCAGCCGGACCTCCTCGCCCGCGGCGGTGACCACCCGCTTGGCTGCCAGGTCCACGGTGAACGAGTCGGTGACCACGACCGAGGTGGAGTCCCCCGGATCCGCGGCGCGCCGCAGCGCCGCCCGGACCCGGGCGAGCAGTTCGTCCATGCCGAAGGGCTTGGTCACGTAGTCGTCGGCGCCGGCGTCGAGCGCCGCGACCTTCTGCGCCTGGTCCTCGCGCGCGGACAGCACGACGATCGGCGCCCGGCACCAGCCGCGCAGGCCCTCGATGACCTCGACGCCGTCCAGATCCGGCAGGCCGAGATCCAGGATCACCAGGTCCGGGGTGTGCCGGGCCGCGACGGCGAGAGCCTCCGCGCCACCGGCGGCGGTGTCCACCGTGTACCTGCGCGCCTTGAGGTTGATCGCGAGTGCGCGCAGCAGCGTCGGCTCGTCCTCGACGACGAGGACGCGTGCCCCCTCCACGCTCACCGAGGGAGCCGAACCGTCATGGTGAGCCCGCCGCCCGGCGTCTGGGCGGGAGTGAGGGTCCCGCCGAGCGCCTCGGTGAAGCCGCGGGCGATGGCCAGGCCGAGGCCGACGCCGCCGCCGCGGTCGTCGAGTCGTTGGAAGGGCGCGAACATCGTCGCCCAGTCTGCCGGTGCCACGCCGGGGCCGGTATCGACCACCGTCAGCACGAGTGCTTCGCCGCCCGGGTCGAGCCGCCCGCGCACCACGACCGGGGACCCCGCGGGCGCGAAGCGCGCCGCGTTGCTCGCCAGGTTCGCAACGACGCGCTCGAGGAGCCCGGGGTCGGTGTCGAGCAGCGGGAGATCCTCCGGGACGTCGACGAGGATCTCGTCTTCGCCGAAGCCGAGCAGCGCCTGGGCGACGACCTCGTCCAGGCCCACCGAGCGACGCTGCACCGAGAGCACGCCGGCCTGCAGGCGGCTCATGGCCAGCAGGTTCGCCAGCAGGTCCGCGAGGCGGTCCGCGGAGTCCTCGATCTGCGCGAGGAACTCCGCGCGCTCCTCGGCCGACCACTCGACGTCGAGCTGGCGGAGGCTCGAGGCCGCAGCCTTGATGCCGGCCAGCGGCGTGCGCAGATCGTGCCCGACCGCGGCGAGCAACGCCGAACGCAGCCGATCGACCTCGGCCAACTGCTGGGCCTGGGCGGCGTCGGCGGCGACGCGCTGGGCCTGCGCGGAGCGCGCCGCCGCGGCGGCTAGACGGGACAGCAGGCGCCGGTCCGCGGCCAGCACCGGCGGTCCTTCGCCGATCAGCCGCAGGTCCTCGCCTGCGTCCATGGAGACGACCGGATCGCCCTGCAGCGGCGGGCCGACGATGCCCAGGACGCGACGCCGACCGCCGGCCTCGTCGACCAGGGCCACCGACGTCATCGCGTAGGTGCTGCGAATCTCCTCCAGCAGGTCGGCGAGGGAGGTGACGTTGACCGGCGCGGCCGCGAGGCGGGAGAGCAGGTCGGCCTCGGCGCCGGTGCGCTCGGCCGCGGCGCGGGACCGTGCGGCGAACTCGACGGTCACGCTGACCACGACCGCGACGAGACCGAAGATCGCCACCGAGATCGCGTTGTCCACGTCGGCGATGCCGAGTTCGCCGTACGGCTCGACGAGCCACACGTGGACCACGGCATAGGCCGCCGCACCGGTGAGCAACGCCGGGAACAGGCCCCCGACCACGGCAACCGCGACCACGCCGAGGAGGTAGATCAGCAGAATCGACGCGGGCGAGACCTCGTCGCGAATGGGAACGAGCAGGGCGGTCGCCACAGCGAGCGCGCCGGCGCCGAGCAGGTAGCCGAGCCGGCGCCGGCGGGTGGACAGCACCGAACGCCCGGCGGCGGTGGCGGTGGCGGGCTGTCCGTTCGTCACCCGCTCACCCCCACCTCTCGTTCCTACTGCGCGGACAGGAAGCGTTCCACGTCCTTCGGTGTTCCCGCGACGAGGATCTGGTCCCCGACGCCCAGGATCGTGCCGTCGTCGGCGTGCACGAAGGCGCCGTGAAGTTCGGGTTTGACCGAAACGACGGCGACGCGGTGCCTGGCGCGCAGCCGGGACCGCCCCAGCGCGACGCCGACGTACTCCTTCGGGGGGAAGGTGCGGGCGAGCACCCATCCGGGGTCGATCTCCATCCAGTCGAGCATCCGCCCGGCGACCAGATGCGCGACCCGCTGGCCCATCTCGTGCTCGGGAAGCACGACGCGGTGCGCGCCGATGCTGGTGAGGATCTTCGCGTGCTGGGCGTTGGTCGCCTTGACCCAGATGGTCTCGATGCCGAGGTCGACGAGCAGCGAGGTGGCGAGGATGCTCGCCTGTTGATCGGTGCCGATCGCGACGACGACGCGCGAGAAGTCGCCGATGCCCGCCTCGAGCAGGGCCTCGAGGTCGGTGCAGTCGGCGACGATCACGCGTTCGAGTCGGCCGGCGAGGCGTTGGGCGGTCTTCTCGTCGCTGTCGAGCGCGAGCACGGGCACGCCCTCGTCCTGCAGTTCCAGCGACAGGGCGGTGCCGAACCGCCCCAGACCGAGCACGGCGATCGGCTCTGCGTTCCTAGCCAATGTTGGTCCTCTCCTCGGGCAGTCGGCAGCGCCGCGACCGTTCCCGCAGCGCCAACCCGCACGCCAACGTGAGCGGCCCGATGCGGCCGAGGAACATGAGCGCGACCAGCACGCTCTGGGCCGCGACCGGCAGGTCGGCGGTGATGCCGGTGGACAGGCCGACGGTGCCGAAGGCGGAGATCGTTTCGAACACCACCGGTTCGACGGGCAGGTCGGTAAGGGCCAGCATCGCGAGGGTCGCGACGAACACCAGGCCGATGCCGAGCAGGGCCACCGACAGCGTCTGTCGTTGATTGGCCTCCGGAACGCGGCGGCGGCCGATCTCCACGTCGGGGTCGCCGCGCATCTCGGCCCACAGCACGTAGGCGAGCAGGCCGAAGGTCGTGATCTTGATGCCGCCGGCCGTCCCCGCCGTCCCACCCCCGATGAACATCAGCGCGTCGGTGAGCACCAGCGACTCCGAGCGCAGGCCGCCGACGTCGATGGAGTTGAACCCGGCCGTGCGGGGCTGGACGGCCGCGAAGAACGCGGCGAGCAGCTTGGACCCGCCGCCCAGCGGGCCGAGGGTTCGTTCGTTGTCCGCCTCCGCGGCGAGCAGAAACACCGTCCCGATGGCGAGCAGCCACCCGGTGACCACCACGCTGACGCGGGTCACGATCGACCAGGAGGACGGCCGCCGCCACTTTCGCGCGAGTTCGAACACGACCGGGAAGCCGAGCCCGCCGACCACGACGGCCGCCGCGATCGTCAGGCAGACCCACGGGTCGGTCGCGTAGCGGGTGAGGCTGTCGGAGTACAGGCCGAACCCGGCGTTGTTGAACGCGCTGATCGAGTGGAACACGCCGGAATAGGTCGCATCGGGAAGCGACTGGTCGTAGTGGACCGCGAATCGGACGGCGAGCACGACCGCGACGACGAGTTCGAAGGCGAGGCTGAACAGCACGACGTTGCGGACCACCCGGCGGACGTCGACGGCCCGGATCGTCCTGGTCTCGGCCTGTGCCACCATGCGCGCGCGCAGACTCAACCGGTTCGACAGCGCGATCGCGACCAGGCTCGCCGCGGTCATGATCCCCAGACCGCCCAGTTGAATCAGCGCGAGGATCGCGCCCTGCCCGAAGCCCGACCAGTAGGTGCCGGTGTCGACGGTGACCAGGCCGGTGACGCACACCGCCGAGGTCGCGGTGAACAGGGCGTCGGACAGCGCCGCGCGCTGTCCGCTCGCGGTGGCGAACGGAAGCGAAAGAAGGACCGTGCCGACGCCGATCGCCGCGGCGAAGGCGCCCGCGATGACCCGGCCGGGCTTCGGCGGCCGGGCGCTTGCGACGGTGGCGACCGCCCGAACCTCGGCGGCCGCCGTGCGCGCGGCGCTCATCGGGTCGGCGCGGAGCGGTGCGTCGCCTCGTCGTCGGGCGCGGCGAGGTCCACCGCTTCGCCGGCCGAGCGCAGTTGCCACGGCACGCTGGTGACCATGACTCCGGGCAGAAACAACAGACGCGCCTTCAGCCGCCACCCGCTCTGGTTGTGCAGGAACGCCTGCCACCAGTGGTCGACCACGTACTCGGGCAGGAACACGCACACGACGTCGCGCTGGCTGGAGCGGCGCACGCCCTTGACGTAGGCGACGATCGGGCCGGTCACCTCGCGGTACGGGGAGTCCAGCAGCACGAGCGGGACGGGAATGTCGCGGTCGGCCCACTCCGCGAGCAGGGCCGTGCCCTCCTTCGGCGAAGTGTGCACGTGCAGGGCGACCAGGGTGTCCGGGCGAGTGGCGCGGGCGAAGGCGAGCGCACGAATGGCGGGGGTGTGCAGTCGGGAGACCAGCACGACGCCGTGCATGCGGCTCGGCAGGGTCACCCCGGCCGGTGGCAGCACCAGCGAACGCTCGACGTGCGCGTAGTGCTCGCTGATCGCGCGCATGGCGAGGAACAGGATCGGCATCGCGATCAGCACCAGGTAGGCGCCGTGGGTGAACTTCGTGACGAGCACGACGACCAGCACCGCGCCCGTCATCAGTCCGCCGACGAAGTTGATCGCGCGCGAGCGGCGGATCCGGTGCGGGTGCGGCGCGCCGTCGCGCAGTGCACGGTTCCAGTGCCGAACCATGCCGATCTGACCGAGGGTGAAGGAGACGAACACCCCGATGATGTAGAGCTGGATGAGCCGGGTGACGTCGGCGTCGAAGGCGTAGACGAGCAGCGCCGCCGCGATCGCGAGGACCACGATGCCGTTGCTGAACGCGAGCCGATCGCCGCGGGCGCGCAGTTGCTTGGGCAGGAACCCGTCGCGGGCGAGGATCGAGCCGAGCACCGGGAAGCCGTTGTAGGCGGTGTTGGCCGCGAAGAACAGGATCATCGCGGTGACCGCGGCGAGGAAGACGAACGCCGCGGAGCCGTCGCCGAAGACCGCGGCCGCAACCTGGGCGATGATCGGGTCCTGCTGGTAGTCCGGCCCGGCCGGGACGCCGTCGATCAGGATGTGCTCCGCCGGGTTCTCCGAGACCCGCATGTCGGTGAGCATGCCGAGCGCCACCAGGCCGCCGAACATCGTGACCGCGATGGTGCCCATCGCCAGCAGTGTCGTCGCGGCGTTCTTGCTCTTCGGCTCCTTGAACGCCGGGACGCCGTTGGCGATCGCCTCGACTCCGGTCAGCGCCGCACAGCCCGAGGCGAAGGCGCGCATGATCAGGAAGACCAGGGCGAACCCGGCCAGGTGACCGCCCCCCTCGTGTGTGGCTGCGGCGACGACCTCGTACCCGGCCGTCGGTGCCTTGAGGTCATCGTCGAGCACCAGTGCCCGGAACAGACCGACGACGACGAGCGTCATCACGCCGGCCACGAACGCGTAGGTGGGCAGGGCGAACGCGAGCCCGGCCTCCTTCACGCCGCGCAGGTTGACCAGGGTCAGCAGGGCGATCACCACCATGGCGACGAGCACCTTGTGCTCGGCCACGAACGGGACGGCCGAACCGAGGTTGTCCAACCCCGCGGACACCGAGACGGCGACGGTGAGCACGTAGTCGACGAGCAGCGCGGAGGCCACCGTCAGGCCGCCGGAGCGGCCGAGGTTGACCATGGCGACCTCGTAGTCCCCGCCACCGCTGGGGTAGGCGCGCACGTTCTGCCGGTAGGAGGCGACCACGGTGGCCATCAGGACCGTGACGGCGAGTGCAAACCACAGCGCCGTGTGGAAGTAGAGGGTGCCCGCGACCGACAGCACCAGGAAGATCTCCAGCGGCGCATAGGCCACCGAGGAGAGCGGGTCGCTGGCGAAGATCGGTAGCGCCAGTCGCTTGGGCAGCAGGGTCTCGCCGAGCCTGTCCGAGCGCATCGGCCGCCCGACGAGCAGCCGCTTGGAGACGGTCACCGATTTCATGGAGCCAGCACATCGCGCCTTCGCGCACGCGTACGCGATCTTGACGCGGCCCTAGCGCCCGCCCGTGCCGGATTGACGCCTTCCTGACGACCTCAGCCGGTGCGGCGCAGGAGGGACAGGAACATCGCGTCGGTGCCGTGCCGGTGCGGCCACAACTGCACGTGCGGGCCCGGACCGAGGTCGCCGACGCCCGGCAGCAGCGGCCGTGCGTCGATCTCGGTGAAGGCGATGCCGGCCTTGCCCGCGGCGATGACCGGGCCGCGGGTCTCGCCCAAATGCGGGGAGCAGGTCACGTAGGCGACCACGCCCCCTGGGCGCACCGCTGCCAGGGCGCGGGTCAGCAGTTTCGTCTGGAGGTCGAACAGCCGGCCGACGTCGCCGGGTTCGCGGCGCCACCGGGCTTCGGGGCGGCGGCGCAGCGCGCCGAGACCGGTGCAGGGCGCGTCGACGAGCACACGGTCGAACGCGCCGTCGCGCCAGGCGGGACGGGTACCGTCCGCGACGATCGCCGCCGCGTTCGCCGGCAGCGAGCCGGCGACCAGGCCGGCGCGGTGTGGGGCGATCTCGGCGGCGAGCAGGCGGGCGCCGCGCTGCCCGGCGAGACCCGCGAGCAGCGCCGCCTTGCCGCCGGGGCCGGCGCAGGCGTCGAGCCACATGTGGTCGGGGCCGTCGATCGCGACGTTGGCCAGGGCGAGCGCGACCAGTTGGCTGCCCTCGTCCTGTACTCCGGCGGCGCCAGAACGGATCTGGGGCAGGGTGCCGGGGTCTCCGGTCCAGGTTGCCGCGAACGGGGAGAACCCCGTGGCGGTGGCGCCCGCGGCCACGAGCTCCTCGAGCGTGCTGCGGCCGGGGCGGGCGACAAGGGTCACGGCGGCGGGTACGTTGTTGGCCGCCAGCGCGGCCTCGACCTGGTCCCAGTCTCCGCCGAGGGAGTCGGCGATCGCCGTGACGATCCAGCGCGGGTGGGCATGACAGAACGTCAGATATCCTGCGGGGTCGGCATCTCGGGCCGGCGCGAGCCGCTCGGTCCACGTGTCGAGGTCGACCTCCGCGAGGCGCCGGAGCACCGCGTTCGCGAAGCCCGCCACGGAATGGCCGACGGCGAGGCGGCACAGCGCGACGGTCTCCGAGACGGCCGCGTGCACCGGGGTCCGCATCGCGAGCAACTGGTGCGCGCCGAGGCGCAGCACGTCGCGTCCACCCGGGTCGAGGGAGTCCAGTGAGCGGTGGCTGCACGCGGCCAGGATCTGGTCGTAGGTGCCCTTTCCCCGCAGCGTGCCGTAGGCGAGTTCGGTGGCGAAGGCGGCGTCGCGGCCGACGATCCCCCGTTCGCGCAGCATTCCCGGCAGCACGAGGTTGGCGTACGCGTCGCGCGTTTCGACCGCGCGCAGCAGGTCGAAGGCGGCCCGGCGCGGGGCGTCGTCGGTGCTCTGGCGGGGTGTCGGCTTCCCCTCCGGCCGGCGCGATCCCGCCCGTGGCGGCACTCCCCCACGGCCACGCTCCTGGCCCCCTCGGCCATGCTCTTCGCGAGGACTCACTGCGTCTCCCCCAGCATCTCGCCGGACTCCAGGCGCGCGCCGCGGCCCCAGTCCCCGGCGGGCATCTCCTTCTTCCCGGGCGCGGTGACGGTACCGAGCGCGACGGCGTGGGTGGCCGTGCCGACGAGGATCGCCTTCTTGCCGACGGCGATCTCGCCCGGCTTGAGCGACCGCTCGTCCGGGCGCGGGACGACCGGGCCGAGGCGAAGTCGATCGCCGCGCCAGGTGGTCCAGGCGCCGGGTGCCGGGGTGCAGCCGCGAATCAGCCTGTCGACGCGCATGGCCGGGGCGGACCAGTCGATGCGGGCGTCCTCGACGGAGAGCTTCGGTGCCAGCGAGATGCCGTCGGTCGGTTGGTCCACGGCGTGCACCGCACCGGCCTCGATGCCGTCGAGGGTCGCGAGCAGCAGACCGGCGCCGGCCCGGGCGAGCCGGTCCAACAAGGCGCCGGAGGTGTCGTCGGGGCGGATGGTCTCGGTGAGCACGCCGAACACCGGGCCCGCGTCGAGTTCCTTCACGATGCGGAAGGTGCTGGCGCCGGTGACCTCGTCGCCGGCGATCACCGAACGCTGCACCGGCGCGGCACCGCGCCAGGCGGGCAGGAGCGAGAAGTGCAGGTTGATCCAGCCGTGCTCGGGAATGTCCAGCAGGGACTGCGGCAGCAGCCCGCCGTACGCGACGACGGGGCAGCAGTCCGGGGCGATTTCCTGCAGCCGCGTCAGCAGTTCGGGATCGCGCGGGCCGGCGGGGCGCAGGATCTCGATGCCCGCCGCGGCGGCCGCGGCGGCGACCGGACTGGGCGTCAGATTTCTGCCGCGGCCGGCCGGAGCGTCGGGGCGGGTGAGGACCGCGACGACGTCGTGGTCCGAGCCGAGCAGCGCGTGCAGGGTGGGCAGCGCCACCTCCGGCGTGCCCGCGAAGACCAGCCTCACGTGGACAGACCGGCCGTTGCGTGCGGGGAGAGCCGGATCTGCGGGGCGACCTCGCCGTTCCACGCGGTCTCGCGAATCGCGCGGATGGCCTGCTTGCGGGTGTCCCGGTCCAGGCGGTCGACGAACAGGATGCCGTCGAGGTGGTCGGTTTCGTGCTGCACGCAGCGGGCGAGCAGGTGCGAGCCGACGATCTCGACCGGCTCGCCGAACATGTTCTGGCCCTTGGCCACCACGCGCAGCGCGCGGGTGGTCGGGAAGCTCAGGCCCGGGATGGACAGGCAGCCCTCGCCGCCCTCCTGGGTCTCCTCGGACAGGTCGAGGCTCGGGTTGACCAGGTGCCCGAGCTCGCCGTCGACCCACCAGGTGAACACTCGCAGCCCCACGCCGATCTGCGGTGCCGCGAGCCCGGCTCCGGGCGCCTCGCGCATCGTGTCGGTGAGGTCCTCGACGAGGATGCGCAACTCCTTGTCGAACTCCGTGACCGTCGCCGCGGGGGTGCGCAGCACCGGGTCGCCGAAGAGTCGGATGGGCTGCACGGGCACGGGCGGGACTCCTGGCGTTCACGGTCGGGGCGGCGCCCAGTCTAGGCGGCTAGCCGATCGCCATCGGATCGATCTGGATGCGCACGGCGCCGGGCGAACGCTTGGCGCTGCGCACCCCGGCGGCCCCGGACAGGGCCGCGGCGAGGCCGACGCCCTGGGGGCGGGGCACCCGGAGCAGGGCGCGGACGGTCGGGGTGTCCGCGCCCGGAACGTCGACGGGGCCGAGGACCTGAGTGCCCGGCGGGAGCTCGGCCAACGCCAGGAGTTCGGCGACGGCCTCGGCCGGTCCGGTGAGCGTGGCGAGGCGCAGCGCGGGCGGGAACCCGGCGCCGGCGCGATCGTTCATCTCGTCGGTGGCGAAACCGAACGGGTCCCACCGGACGAGGGCCTGGGCGGAGCGGGCCTGCGAGTCGGCCATCAGCACCACGGGTGCACCGGGGCGGACCAGCGCGGCGGCGTTGAGCCAGCGCCGTAGAGCCTCTTCGGCGGCGCGCAGATCTGGTCGGCCGAGCAGGGCGCCGCCGTCGAGCAGCAGCGCCGCGGCGTATCCGCCGGCGACGTAGGGCTCGACGCCGGGAGTGGACACGACCAGCGCGGGGGTGGCGGGGACCTCGAGCGGTCCGCCGGCCTCGGCCGTGCGAACGACGGTGCCGGGGAATGCGCGGCCGAGTTCTTCGGCGGTCCGTTCGCGGCCGACGACGACCGCGCGGAAGGCGCCGGCACCGCACTCGGGGCAGGCCCAGTTCTCGGCCGGTCGGGCACACCAGCCGCAGGTGGCGGTCTCGGAGGCGCCGGCCAGGCCGAGCGTGCCGTGGCAGGCGACGCAGCGGGCCGCGGCGCGGCACTGCACGCAGGCGAGGACCGGGAGGTAGCCGCGGCGCGGGACCTGGATCAGCACGGGCCCGTCGGCGAGTGCCGTGCGGGCGGTCTGCCAGGCGAGGCTGGGGAGCCGCGCGGCGCGAGCGGCCGGGTCCCGGGCGGCGTCGCTGTCCGAACCGGCGATGCGGACTGCCGGCACGCGTTCGCGCAACGCCTCGCGGACGGGCTTGAGCATCCGCGCCCACCGCGTCGAGACCAGCGCGGCGGCCTCGGCGCTGACCGCGTATCCGCCGACGAGGGCCCCGGCGCCGGCGAAGTGCGCGCGCATGCACAGCACGTCGCGCGCGTGCGGGTAGGGGGCGCGCTGTTCGGCGTGGTTGTCGTCGCCCTCGTCCCAGCAGACGACCAGGCCGAGGTTCGCCACCGGGGCGAACGCGGCGGCGCGGGTGCCGACGACGATCTGGGCCCGGCCGCGCAGGACGGCGAGCCAGCGGCGATAGCGCTCGGCGGGGCCGAGGTCCGCGCTCAGGGAGACGTGCGCGCCCTTGCCCAGCAGGCGATCCAGGGCGCCGCCCGCGCGGACAAGGTCGCGCGCGTCGGGAACGACGATCAGCGCACCGCGGCCGGAGGCCCGGCAGGCGGCGACGGCGGCGGCGATCGGCTCGGCCCAGTCCCCGCCCGGCAGCGGCGACCACACCGCGCGGGGATGGCCGCCTTCGAGAAGGGCGCGGACGTAGCCGGGCCCCGGGTCGTGGTGTTCCCAGACCTGCTGCCAGGCGTCGTCCGGCGCAGGCGCGGGCGTGGGCTCGGGCGGGGGCTCCGCCTCGACCCGGGCGTGCCGGGGCGGGACCGCCAGCCGAAGCACGTCGGCGAGCGTTCCGGACCAGCGGTTCGCGACCTCGCGTGCGAGGTTGCGAACCTCCTCGGTGAGTACGGGTTCCGGCGAGACCACGCGCTGGAGCTTGGCGAGCGTCCCGGCGTGCGCGGACTCCGCGACCCGCTCGAGCAGGTAGCCGTCGACCTGCTGCCCGGCGAACCGGACGCGGACCCGGACGCCGGGTTGTGCGTCGGCGTCCATGGTGGCGGGAACGAGATAGTCGAAGGGGCGGTCGAGGTGCGGCAGCGGCACGTCCACGGCGACGCGGGCGACCGGAAGCTCGGAAGCTGCGGCGACGGTGGCCGCGATCTGCTCCTTGGTGGGCTTGGCCTTGCGCACCTCCTCGCGCAGCAACGCCAGCTGCTCCCCCGATTCTTCGTGCATCGGGTAATCATGGGGGGTGCCCCCCTTCGCCCACCTGTCCCCCGCCCGCCGCTGGTTTCTGTCGTCGGCGACCGGCGCGATCGTCGCAGTCGGTCTCGTCGCCGCCGGTTGGGCCGTGGCCGAGCGCGGGTCCGACGCGGTCGCGCCGGTCCCGTCCTCGGCCCTGCCGACCGAAGACCGCCCGGCCGCGCCCGGGCCGGTGCTGCTCGTGCACGGGTACGGCGGGACGAGCGCGGGACTCGTGCAACTGGCCGCGGAGATCCGCGCCGCGGGCCGGACCGCGATCGTCGTCGAGCCCGTCGGGGACAACACGGGCGACTTGACCGAGCAGGTCGCGAACCTGGAGCGGGCGGTGCGGGGCGCCGAGTCCGCGGGGGCCACCTCGGTGGACGTCGTCGGGTACTCCGCGGGCGGGGTCGTCGCGCTGGCGTGGTCCAAGCGGCACGACGGTGCGCTGCGAGCGCGACGGATCGTCAGCCTCGGGTCGCCGTTCCACGGCACCACGGTGGCCTCGACGGCGCTGACGTTCGCCCCGGACCAGTGCCTGGCGGCGTGCCGCCAGTTGGCACCGGGCAGCGACCTGCTGACGTCGCTGGACGTCGACGGCGCCGGGGCCGCGCACCCGGGCTGGGTGGCGCTGTGGACCCGGGACGACACCGTCGTAACGCCCCCGGAGAGCGGGGAGTTGAAGGGCGCGGTGGCCCTTTCCGTGCAGTCGCTGTGTCCGGGGATTGCGGTGAGCCACACGAATCTGCCCGCCGATCCGGTGGTCCGCCGGGTCGTCCTCGATGCGCTCGGCGACTCGGCGTTGCACGCCCCGTCCCCGGAACTGTGCGCCTGAACCCAGCTGCGGTGCGGTGCAGATCCTCTATGTGATCGCTGCGGATCCTCTATCCTTGCTCTGCGAATCCTGTACGCTTTCCGGTGCCGGCGAGCGACATAGGTGGGTGTCCGCGTGACCGATCCAGGTGTCGAGGTCCCTCGCCACGTCATGGCACGCGTCGTCGAGGCACTGCGCGATACCCGCGTGGTGGCCGTCATGGGTCCGCGTCAGGCGGGCAAGTCCACCCTGGCCAGGCAACTCGTCGAGCAGACTCCGGCCGCGCAGTATGCCTCGCTCGACGAGCCTGCGGTTCGCGCCATCGCGGAGGACGACCCCACGGGCTTCGTCGCGGCTCGGCCGGGGCTGCTGGCCATCGACGAGATCCAGCGCGTTCCCGATCTGATCCTCGCGATCAAGGCGGAGGTGGACCGCGACCGCCGGCCCGGCCGGTTCCTGATCACCGGGTCCTCGCGACTGTCGGCCAACCGAGCGGTGACCGAGACGCTGGCCGGACGCATCGAACGCTTCACGCTCTGGCCGTTCAGCCAGGACGAACTGCGAGGCCGGCGCAGCGGCTTCCTTCAGGCGCTCCTGTCGGGATCGTGCCCGGAGCGAACGCAATCGGCGCTTGCCAAGCGGGACTATCTCGATCTGGCGCTACGCGGTGGCTACCCCGAGGCGGTCGGACGAGACTCCGTCGGCCGGCGGGGCGCGTGGTTCGAGTCCTACGTCCAGACGGTCGTCGAACGGGAGGCCCCGAACGTCACGGCCTCGCCGCGCATCGCGGAACTTCCTCGGCTGTTGCGCCTGGTGGCGGCCCGTCAGGCCGGCCTGCTGAACGTCGCGAACCTCGCTGCCGACGCCGCCCTGTCGGCCGGGGTTACGAACCGTCATCTCGACACCCTCGAAGCAGTCTTTCTGACGGCCCGGATTCCGGCGTGGTCGCCCAACCTCGTGCAACGCGAAACCCGCGCACCCAAGATCGTGGTGACCGATTCCGGGTTGGCGGCTCACCTGCGCGATGCAGAACTCGACCAGCTGCTCCGGCCCGAGCTGGCACTCGGCGCGGACGGGCCGATCGTCGAGGGCTTCGCCGTTGCCGAGGTTCTCCGCCTGGCCGAATGGAGCGGCGACCGGATCGACGTGTACCACTATCGCGACCGGACGAAGATGGAGATCGACTTGATTCTGACGCACCGAGGTCGAGTCGCGGCGCTAGAGATCAAGGCCGGCTCCGGCCATGCCGCCAGCCTGCCAAATCTGCGGGAACTGCGCGATCGGCTCGGCGACCGGTTCGTCGCCGGCGCCGTTCTGCACACCGGTTCCGAAGGTCAACGCGTGGGCGATCGCCTGTGGAGCCTGCCGTTGTCCGCGCTGTGGGAACTCTAGTTCTTGACGTCCTTGGATTGGAAGTTCGCCCACGCCAGGCCCAGGAACACCACCGCGTAGACGCCCTGCAGCGCGAACCCGCGCTCGATCTCGCGCCACAGGATCGGGTCGCGGAACAGGTCCACCCACGCGAGCCAGTACCGGGTGGGCAGGTACGGCGAGACGGGGTTGGACGCCTCCAGGGTGACGAGCACCTGGCTGCCGATCATCGCCGCGAGCGCGCCGAGGGCGGCGCCGGGCGTGGAGTCGGTGCAGGTGGACAGGAACAGCGCGATGGCCGCGACGCCGAGCATGGAGACGGCGATGTACCCGACGGCGATCGTCATGCGCCACACAACCTGAGTGGGCGTCAGTTCGAAACCGGAGACGGAGACGACCGACCCACGCTGCCCGCCGAGCAGACTCACCCCGACCGCAAGCGACACCAGGGCGACGGTCACCACGGCCATCATCGTGAACACGACGACCGAGACGAGCTTGGCCACGAGCAGCCGCGTCCGGGAGACGGGGCGAATGAGCAGGTACCGCAGCGTTCCGTTGCTCGCCTCGCCGGCGATGGACTCGCCGGCCATGAGCGCGACGGAGATCGGCAGAAAGATCGGCAGGATCAGCGCAAGCGCGGCGGCCGGGTACAGCACGCCGTTGTTGAGCACGGCGGACAGGAACGGCGGTCCCTCGCCGGGCCGCGGACCGATGTTCCGGGCGGAGACGAACACCGCGACGATCGTCGGCAGCGCGCACAGCAGCCCGATCGTCACCCACGTCCGCGGGCGCCGCACCAGTTTCGACAGTTCGACGGCGATCATCGCGGGAGGTCCAATCGGTCGGAGCCGGCGCCGGAGACCGAGAGCACGACCTCCTCGAGGGTGCGGCGTTCGACCTCGACGCCGTGGATGCGCAGTCCGGCGCGGACGAGTTGTTCGGTGAGGGCGGCGGGATCGGTGCTTCGGATCGCGAGCCGGTCGGCCCGACGGTCCATCACTCGTCCGTCGAGCAGGGCGACGACGCGGTCCGCGTCGGGGGTCTGGACCAGGACGCGGCCGGTCGGGGCGCGGAGCACGTCGAGGTTCTCCTGCAGGAGCAGACGGCCGCGGTCCACGATGCCGACGCGGCTGCAGCTCGCCTCGACCTCGGAGAGCAGGTGGCTGGACAGGAACACCGTGGTGCCGCCCGCGTTGAGCTCTGCCAGCAGGCCGCGGACCTCCTGGATGCCGCGGGGGTCGAGGCCGTTCGTGGGTTCGTCGAGGATCAGCAGGCGCGGCGGGGACAGCAGCGCGTCGGCGAGGCCGAGGCGCTGGCGCATGCCCAGGGAGTACGCCTTGACCGGGCGGTCGTCGACGCCGCCGAGACCGACCCGCTCGAGCACCTCCTGGACGCGCTGTTTGCGGGTGCGTCGGGGTCCGGAGTGGCCCATCGCGTCGAGCAGGGCAAGGTTGCGCCGGCCGGAGAGGTGTCCGTAGGCGGCGGGGCCCTCGACGAGGGCGCCAATGTGGGGCAGGACGTGCTGGACCCGTTTCGGGACGGGTTCGCCGAGCACCTCGATCTGGCCGGACGTGGCGTAGACCAGGCCGAGCAGCATGCGCACCACGGTGGTCTTGCCCGAGCCGTTGGGACCGAGAAAGCCGAAGGTCTCGCCGGCTTCGATGTTCAGGTCGACGTTGTCGACGGCGAGGACTCGACCGAAGCGCTTGGTGAGGCCCTCGGTGCGGACGACGGTCGTCATGGGGCGACCTCGCGCGCGGCGACTTCTCGGGCCGCGTCGAGCAGGACCTTCTCCCGCACGGGGCCGGCGAACATGTACGCGAAGCCGTCGGCGGTGTCGACGAGGATCAGCAGGGTGATCAGCGTGGTGCGGATGAGCGCGATCTGCGGGGCGGTGTCCATGCCCGGAATCGGCTTCGTGTTGCCGGTGGTCAGCGGCGCGACCACGGCGCCGCCGGCGCGTGCGGCGCGGAAGATTCGGCGGTCCAGGCCGGGCGGCAGCGTGAGCGCGGTGAACGCGGCGAGGCCGGAGCCGTAGACCCGCAGGGCGCGAGGCGCGTCGTCGGTGCGGTTCTGGGCGGCGCGGCCGACGAGGCGGTTGGGGAGGGTGTCGGGCAGTCGTTCGTCGAGGGCGGTGCCGACCTCCGGGGCGTCCGCGACGACGTACTCGGCCTCGTCGGCAGCGGGCGGAGCGAGGCGCTCGGGTGCGACCGGGCCCTGGTCGAGCTCGAGAAACCGGCTGCGCAGATCGGCGGGGCCGGCGGCCTTGCCGACGACCTCGACCTCGAGTGGCAAGCCGGACCGGGGATCGGCCCAGACGTCGACGGCGCCGACGGTGGTGTCCGGGTCCGTGGGCCGTGCGCGCACGCCGGGCGCCGAGACGCCGGCGATCCGCCGGGCGGGCAGCGATTCGAGGTGCGCGCCGGCGCCGGCGGCCTTGAGCAGGCGCTGGGCCAGGGCCGGGGGCAGCAGGTCCGCGGGGCGAGGCAGGCGCAGCGCCGGGAAGCCGACGAGGTCGGTGCGGAGGTTCTCCTCGAAGTCCCAGGCGGTGGTGCCGCTGGCGGTGGCGTACTGGCCGCTTTCGCCGGCGCCGGTGAGGACGTCGACGCGCCACGCGGCGGCGTTCGAGTGCCAGACGCGCATCCGCGTCCGCCCGCCGAGCAGACCGCCGAGGTCGTCGACGGCCGGAAGGTCGGGGAGGCCGAGCGACCCGACGCTCTCGGCGTATCCGGAGTGCGGCGGGTCCGCGGCGAGGATCCGCGCCCGCAGCGCGGCGGGGTCGACGCGCTCGGCGTTCGCGGGCAGCAGTCCGAGCAGCACGGGAACCGAGCAGAGCGCCGCGATCAGGCCGAGGACCGTCGTCCAGCGTCTCCGCGCCCCCGCCCCCGTGCCCACCCGGTTCACCGTACGTCCCCGGGCTGTGAAACGACGGCCCCGCACCGAAGCGGTGCGGGGCCGTCGCGGGAGGTGCCTAGAGGCCGGCGGCGGCCTTCAGCGCCTCGACGCGGTCGGTGCGCTCCCAGGTGAAGTCCGGCAGGTCGCGGCCGAAGTGGCCGTACGCGGCGGTGGGGGCGTAGATCGGGCGGAGCAGGTCGAGGTCGCGGATGATCGCGGCCGGCCGCAGGTCGAACACGGTGGTGACGGCGTCCTGGATCTTCGCCGCGGCGACGGTCTCGGTGCCGAAGGTCTCGACGAACACGCCGACCGGGTGCGCCTTGCCGATGGCGTAGGCGACCTGGACCTCGCAGCGACGCGCCAGCCCGGCCGCGACGACGTTCTTGGCGACCCAGCGCATCGCGTACGCGGCGGAGCGGTCGACCTTGGACGGGTCCTTGCCGGAGAACGCGCCGCCGCCGTGGCGCGCCATGCCGCCGTAGGTGTCGACGATGATCTTGCGGCCCGTGAGGCCGGCGTCGCCCATCGGGCCGCCGATCTCGAAGCGGCCGGTCGGGTTCACCAGCAGGCGGTACCCGGAGGTGTCGATCGACAGGCCCTCGAGCTCCGGCGCGACGACGTGCTCGGCGATGTCCGGCTCGAGCAGGGTCTTGAGGTCGATGTCGGCCGCGTGCTGCGAGGAGACGACGACGGTGTCGAGACGGACGGCCTTGTCGCCGTCGTACTCGATCGTGACCTGGGTCTTGCCGTCCGGGCGCAGGTACGGAACGACGCCGGACTTGCGGACCTGCGACAGGCGGTAGGAGAGGCGGTGCGCGAGCTGGATCGGGAGCGGCATCAGCTCGGGGGTGTCGTCGCAGGCGTAGCCGAACATGAGGCCCTGGTCGCCGGCGCCCTGCGAGTCCAGCTCGTCCTTGCCCTCGCCCTCGCGCTGCTCGTGCGCGGTGTCGACGCCCTGCGCGATGTCGGGCGACTGCGAGCCGATGGACACCGAGACGCCGCAGCTGGCGCCGTCGAAGCCCTTCTTCGACGAGTCGTACCCGATCTCCAGCACGCGCTCGCGGACGATCGTCGGGATGTCGGCGTACCCCTGGGTGGTCACCTCGCCGGCGACGTGGACCTGGCCGGTGGTGATCAGGGTCTCGACGGCCACGCGCGAACGCGGGTCCTCCTTCAGGAGGGCGTCGAGGATGGAGTCGCTGATCTGGTCGGCGATCTTGTCGGGGTGGCCTTCGGTAACGGACTCCGAGGTGAACAGGCGACGAGACACAGTGCTCCCAGGCGATGATCGGGGATGAAAAGGAGTGCGAGGCGGCGCCCGCCTCAACCTCCCGATCTTATCGCGCGGGGGCGGGTTGAGGCCCGCGGACGAGGCGGCCGGGTGTCGCGCCGGTCGGGAGGCCGTCGCGCTGGGTCTCGACGCCGGCGACGAACGTGTGCCGGTAGCCCACCGCGGGCTGCAGGAATCGCCGGCCGCCGGCAGGAAGATCCTGGTGCGAAACGGGCGCCCGGACGCCGACGGTCTCCATGTCGACGACGTTCACGTCGGCGCGGTATCCCGGTGCGAGCACGCCGCGGTCGTTCAGCCCGACCAGACGCGCAGTCGCCGCGCACTGCTGCTCGACGATCCACTCGATCGGCAGCCGACCTGACGGACGGTCACGGCCCCAGTAGGACAACAGGTACGTCGGGAAGCCGCCGTCGCAGATCGTGCCGACGTGCGCCCCGCCGTCGGACAGGCCCGGCACCGAACAGGGGTGTACGAGCATTTCTCGGACGACGTCGAAGTTCCAGTCCAGGTAGTTCGCGGCCGGCAGGTAGAGCAGGCCCTTGCCGTCGTCGGCAAGCATGAGCTCGAGGGCCATCTCCTCGCAGGAGATCCCCGCAGCCGCGGCCCGAGCGGCGATCGACGCGGACCGTGGCGCCTCGTACTGCGGCGGGTCGCCGAGGCCGACGATCTTGTCGAACAGCGTGACCATGCTGCCGCCGAGCTTGGACGGATCGGCCTTGACGTCGGCGCCGAGCAGGCGCGTGCGGAAGTCGGGGTTGCGCAGGGCGGCGACGCGCTCGGCGAGGTCCTGCCCGGCGATCTCGGCGTAGACGGGGTTGGCGATGAACGGGTTCAGCGTGGCCTGCAGGCCCATCATCAGGCCGATCGCGCGGGGCGCAACCTGGGCCGTGAGCTGGACGCCGTTGGTTCGCGCGACGGCCATCCGCTCCAGGATCTCCAGATACGGGATGCGGTCGAACGGGCGGGCGAACGCGAGCTGTTGCGCGAGGGTCATGGAAAGCGGGCGGCCGGAGGTCTGCGCGAGCTTGTGCAGCAGGTTGAACTCGGCGTCGACGTCGCCGAAGTCCGAGAGCAGCTGCATGACCCCGGTGCCCGCGCGGCGTAGCCCGTCGGCCAGCCCGAGCAGCTCGGCCTCCGACGCGGTGAGCGACGGGGTCGGGTCGCCGTTGGAGGACTTGTGGTTGGTCGAGCGCGACGTCGAGAAGCCCAGCGCCCCGGCCCGCACCGCTTCCTCGACCAGGTAGGACATCTCGGCGATGTCGGCCTCGGTGGCCTCCTCGCCCGCGGCGCCGCGGTCCCCCATCACGTGCACGCGCAGGGCGGCGTGCGGAATCTGGGTGGCGATGTCGATGTCGTGCGGCAGCGCCTCGAGCGCGTCGAGGTAGGAGGGGAAGCCCTCCCAGTTCCATCGCAGGCCTTCGTGCAGGGCGGTGCCGGGGATGTCCTCGACGCCTTCCATCAACTGGATCAGGCGTTCGTGTTCGGCGGGCCGCACGGGCGCGAATCCGACGCCGCAGTTGCCGAACAGCACGGTCGTGACGCCGTGGTCCGACGACGGCGCGAGGCGGGTGTCCCACGTGGCCTGGCCGTCGTAGTGGGTGTGCACGTCGACCCAGCCGGGCGCGACGAGCAGTCCGCGGGCGTCGATCTCGCGGTGCCCGCGCCCCTCGACGACGCCGACCTCGGAGACGAGGCCGCCGCGGATTGCGACGTCGGCCGTGCGCAGCGGTGCACCGGTCCCGTCGGCGACCGTGCCGCCCCGGATCACCAGGTCGAACTCGCGGTCGTGTTCCATGGCCCCAAGCTATCCCGCGAAGGACGCCAATGGACCGCCCCGTGCTCGCCGAACTGCTCGACCTCACACCTCATCCCGAAGGGGGCTGGTTTCGCGAGACGTGGCGTTCGGAACGGACCCTGGACCTGCCGGACTACCCAGGGCCACGCAGTGCCGGCACCGCGATCTACTACCTGCTCGCGCCCGGGGAAGAAAGCGCGTGGCACCGGGTTCGGTCGGCGGAGCTGTGGTTCTGGCACCGCGGCGGGGCGCCGGCCGACGCGGCTTCGGCAACGCTCGGGCCGGACTGCCCACAACTGCTCGTGCCGCCGGGCGTGTGGCAGTCCGCACGCCCGGCGGGCAACGACGAGGTGCTGGTCAGCTGTGTCGTGGTGCCGGGATTCGACTTCGCCGATTTCGAGCTGGGCTGACGCAACGTCAGACGGTGCGCCGCGTCTGCAGGAATACCGCGGTTCCCGCGATCGCCGCGAGGACCATGACCGTCGAGCCGTAGACGTAGAGCGTGGTGAGGATGTCCCCGGTCTGCACGACCAGAACGCCCGCCAGGATCGCCGGGATCCCGAAGGCGAGGTAGCATAAGACGAACAGCACCGACAGGACGCCGGCGCGCTCGTGCGCCTCGGCCTGCACCACCACGGTGCGCAGCGAGCCCTGGAACGCCGCACCGAAGCCGGCGCCCGCCACGAGGGCCGCCAGGAAGAAACCCGCCGCCGAGGCGTTGGCGGCGAGCATCGTGATGCCGACCCCGACGAACAGGGCGGCGAGCCCGAACAGCATCAGCGTCCGCGGCGCGAGGCCGTCCAGCAGGGTGACGATCACGGCCCCGCCCAGCGCGAGCACGAACAGCGCGACGCCGCCGAGAACGTGGTTGCCCGAGCCGGCGACACGGTGAATCAGAACGGGTCCGAGCGAGGCGTAGAGCCCGGCCATGGACCACGTGGCGATCAGGGCCGGAGCAGCCGCGAGGACCGGGCCGCGCAGCCGCCGGGGCAGCGCGAACGTCGGACGGAGGGAGGCGATCGCGCCCGCCCGCCGGCTCACCGTCTCCGGCATCGCGAGCACGAGCAGTCCCTGGACGACGAAGACGGCGAGCACCACTGCGTAGATCAGGTGCGTCGGCGCCGGGAGGTACTGGACGAAGGCGCCGGAGACGACCGCGCCGATCCCGGTGCCGACCATCGGGGCCACGGCGTTGAACCGGGGACCGCGCCGGCCGTCGAGGTCGAGCATTCCGGCGCCCATCGCGCCGATCGCCGCGCCGGTGGCGAGGCCCTGGACGACACGGGCGAGGAACAGCGTCGCGACGCCGTCCGCGACGAGGAACAGCAGCAGCGCGACGATCTGCGCACCAATGGCGGCGAGCAGCAATGGGCGCCGGCCGACGTGGTCGGAGAGCTTGCCGATGGTCAGCAGCGCCGCGAGCACCGAGAGCGCGTAGACCGCGAAGACCTCGGTACCGGTGATCGCGGAGAAGCCCCACTGCTCGGCGTACACGCCGTAGAGCGGCGTCGGCACGCTCGCCGCGGCCAGGAAGCTGACGGCCAGCGAGACGAGGAGTCCGAACGAGGCCTTCGGGCCGAGCCGCACGGGCACGGTCCGCGCTACGGGAAGGGCAATGGCGGCCACGCAAGCCTCAAGCTACCGGCGGGTACCGGTATTCCCGACGGCGGCCTCAGGTGCCTTGGAGACGTGCGAGGGCGAGATCCCAGATCACGTCGGCGAGGGCTTCCTTCGGCCCGTTGAGCACCTCGGTGGCCGAGCCGTCGGCGCCGAGGATGGTGGCGGCGTTGTCGGGGGTGCCGAAGGCCTTGCCGCCCCCCACCTCGTTCACCACCAGGAGCTCGCAGCCCTTGCGGGCGAGCTTCGCGCGGCCGTGGTCGAGCACGGAGCCCGTCTCGTCGCCGGTCTCGGCGGCGAAGCCCACGATCACCTGGCCGGGGTGCGGACGCGCGCACAGTTCGGCGAGCACGTCGGGGTTGCGGGTTAGCGCGATGGGCGGCGGGTCCGTCTCGCCCTTCTTGATCTTGGACTCCCCCACGGTCACCGGGCGGAAGTCGGCGACCGCCGCGGCCATCACCACGACGTCGACGTCGGAAGCCGCAGCCAGCACGGCTTCGCGCAACTCCAGGGCACTGCCGACGCGCACGATCTTCGCCCCCGCCGGGTCGGGCAGGTCCACGTTGGCCGAGACCAGGACGACCTCGGCCCCGCGGGCGATCGCGGTCGTCGCGAGCGCGTAGCCCTGCCTGCCGGAGGAGCGGTTGCCGAGGAACCGCACCGGATCGAGCGGCTCGCGCGTTCCGCCCGCGGAGATCAGGACCCGACGCCCCGTCAGATCCGCAACGGCGGGACCGCGGGCGAGCAGGCGCATCGCGGCGGCGTAGATCTGCTCGGGCTCGGGCAGCCGGCCCGGGCCGGTGTCCGCGCCGGTCAACCGGCCGTGCGCCGGGTCCAGCACGATCGCGCCGCGCCGGCGCAGGGTCGCGACGTTCTCGACCGTGGCCGGGTGCTGCCACATCTCGGTGTGCATGGCCGGCGCAAACAGCACCGGGCAGCGCGCGGTGAGCAGCGTCGCGGTCAGGAGGTCGTCGGCGCGGCCGATCACGGCGCGGGCCAGGAGGTCGGCGGTGGCCGGGGCGACGACGACCAGGTCCGCGGTCTGACCTAGGCGGACGTGCGGGACCTCGGGCACCGAGTCGAAGACGCCCGTGGCGACCGGCTGCCCGGACAGCGCCTCCCACGTGGCCGCGCCCACGAACTTCAGCGCGGACTCGGTGGGAACGACACGGACGGACGCGCCGCCCTCGGTGAACAGACGCAGCAACGATGCGGCCTTGTACGCCGCGATGCCCCCGGAAACGCCCAGGACCACCCGCGGCGCGTGCACCGGAGTGGTCATGGCAGTGGCCGGACTAGGTAGCTGCCGGCTCGATCGGCTCGGCGCTGAGCAGGCCGGCGTTGATCTCGCGCATGGCGATCGACAGCGGCTTCTCGTGCAGGTGGGTGTCCACCAGGGGGCCGACGTACTCGAGCAGACCCTCGCCGAGCTGGGAGTAGTACGCGTTGATCTGACGCGCGCGCTTGGCCGCGTAGGTCACCAGGCTGTACTTGGAGTCCGTGGCCTCCAGCAGCTCGTCGATGGGCGGGTTGGTGATGCCCTCGGGCGAAGCAAACGTTCCGGACACACGGGTCCCTTCGAAAAGCTCAATCGGATTTGCGCGCCAAGGCTAACAGTTCTTCGGCGACATCCTGGACCGACGTGTTGACCAGCGTGACGTCGAACTCCGATTCGGCGGCCAATTCCTCGCGCGCGGCGGCCAGCCGCCGCTCGATCACGTCGGCCGCCTCCGTGCCCCGGCCGGTCAGTCGGCGGACCAGTTCCTCCCAGCTCGGCGGGGCCAGGAACACCAGGCACGCCTCGGGCATCGCCGCCCGCACCTGGCGCGCACCCTGGATCTCCACCTCGAGCAACACCGGGTCTCCGGCGGAGAGGCGGGACAGCACCGGCTCGCGCGGCGTTCCGTACAGATTGCCCGCGAACTCGGCCCACTCCAGCAGATCCCCGTCGGAGACCATCGCCTGGAACTTGTCGCGGTCGGTGAAGTAGTACTCGACACCGTGGCGCTCGCCGGGACGCGGATGACGCGTGGTCGCCGAGACCGAGACCCACAGTTCGGGATACGCGGTTCGCAGGGCGGCGATCAGCGTGCTCTTGCCGACTCCCGAAGGGCCGGACAACACCAAAAGTCGTGGCACGGCGGTCAGGCGCCGCCGAACTCCCGCTCGAGCGCCGCGATCTGGTTGGTGCCCAGGCCGCGAACGCGACGCGTCTCGGAGATGCCGAGGCGCTCCATGGTCTGGCGAGCGCGCACCTTGCCGACGCCCGGCATGGACTCCAGCAGCGCCGAGACCTTCATCTTGCCGATGATCTCGTTGTCCTGGCCTTCCTTGATGACGCTGGCCAGCGTCGTCCCGGAGTGCTTGAGCCGGTTCTTGACCTCCGCTCGTTCGCGCCGCGCAATGGCGGCCTTCTCCAGTGCGGCAGCGCGCTGCTCAGGAGTCAGCGGAGGAAGAGCCACGGAGGTTCACCTCGGGTGCAATCGGCGATACGTAGGCGTACTGGTAGCGAACTTATAGAGCCGCCTAGTCGCGCGGCAATCCGGGGGGCGTGCCGACGCACGTTAGCCGCGCCACGCCGTCCGGTTGACGACCCGTTAGTGGAGATCCGCCAACGCGGCGCGGTAGTCCGCGGCCAAACGCACAGCGGCTTCCGCGAGCCGCGCCGGGTCCGGGCCGGCACCGAGGATCTCTCGCGAGACGCTGGGCAACACGTGCGAGCCGCACCCGGCGAAGATCCGCTTGAGATCGCCCGCCTGGCCGCCCTGGGCGCCCAACCCGGGCACCAGCAGGGGGCCGTTGATCGCCAAATCCTCGCCGGTGTCCCCGATCGTGGCCCCCACGACCGCGCCCACCGAGCCCTGCGGGCTCGCAGCGCCGTTGTGCTCCCGGATGGCGTCCAGCATCGTCCCGGCGACCGTGCGGCCGTCCGCGGCCCGGGCGTGCTGCACCTGCGGCCCCTCGGGGTTGGAGGTCAGCGCGAGCACGAACACCCCGCCCCCGTGCGCGGCGGCGGTGGTCAGGAACGGCTCGAGGGACCCGAAGCCGAGGTAGGGCGAGACGGTGATCGAGTCGGCGCCCAGCGGCGCCGCCGGGTCCAGGTACGCCTGCGCGTACGCGGCCGCGGTGCTGCCGATGTCGCCGCGCTTGACGTCGAGCACGGTCAGCAGCCCCGCGTCCCGGGCGTCGGCCATCACCCGGGCCAACGCCGCCGAGCCGGCGGGGCCGAACCGTTCGAAGAACGCCGACTGCGGCTTCACCGCGGCGGCGACCTCGGCCAAGGCCTCGACGACGGTCCGCCCGAAGCGCTCCGCGCCCGAGGCGTCGTCCGGAAGGCCCCAGGCGGCCAGCAGCGGCGCGTGCGGGTCGATGCCCACGCACAACGGACCCCGAGTCGTTACCGCTCGATACAGCCGAGAACCGAATGCTTCGGACAAACTGGACCTCACACTTCTCGAAGCTGGAGCGGACGTGGCGCAGGCACAACCCACCTCGGTCGAACGTAGACGATCCTTCCTTCCGCTCCTGCTGGCCCTCGGCATCCTCGCGGCCGTGCTGTCGGTGGTCGTGCTGCGCTCCAAGGACGACACGGCGAGCGGCGCCGAGGTCGAGATTCCGACGGAGAAGTACTCCCTCGCCAACGGGATGGAGGTCATCCTCGCGAAGGTTCCCGGCGTCCCGACGGTGTCCACAAACGTCTGGTACCACGTCGGCGCGGCCAACGAGGCGAAGGGCCGCACGGGGTTTGCCCACCTGTTCGAACACATGATGTTCCAGGGCTCCGGGCACATCCCCGAGGGCAGGCTGGAGAAGCTGATCGAGAGCACCGGAGGCTTCTTCAACGGGACGACGAACTTCGACCGCACCAACTATCTGCTCGGGGACCTGCCCGCCGACCGCCTGGAACTGGCGCTGTGGGCCGAGAGCGACCGCATGGGTTTCCTCCTGGACACCCTGGACGCCAAGAGCATGTACATCCAGCAGCAGGTGGTCCGCAACGAGCGGCGGCAAAGCCGCGAACAGCGGCCCTACGGCCTGTCCGACGACGAGATCTACGCGCAGCTGTTCGGCCCGGACCACCCGTACGCCCCGAGCGTCATCGGCTCGCACACCGACATCGCGGCGGCGACGCTGACCGACGTCGAGGCGTTCTTCAAGCAGTACTACGTGCCCGCCAACGCCACGCTGGTGATCGCCGGGAACTTCGACGCCGCGCAGGCGAAGGGCTGGGTGGAGAAGTACTTCGGCACCCTCGCCAAGGCGCCCAAGCCGGCCAAGCCGCAGATCGAGACCAAGCCGATCACCGCGGAGAAGCGGGTGACGCTGACCGACAAGGTCGAACTCCAGCGCATCGCGATGGCCTGGCAGAGCCCCACCGTCTTCGCGCCGGGCGACGCCGACGCGGACGTCGCGGCCACGGTGCTCGGCGGCGGCGAGTCCAGCCTGCTGTACCGGGAACTGGTGCGCGACCGGAAGATCGCGCAGAACGTGTACGCCTACCAGCAGTCCGCCGGCGTCTCCTCGATCTTCGGCATCGTCGCGACCGCCAAGCCCGGCCGAACCGCCGAGGAGCTCGGCGCCGCGGTCGACGAGATCCTGCGGGGCCTGGGCGAGCGGGGCCCGTCGCTGGACGAGGTCAGGGCCGCGCAAACCACCCTCGTGTCGGACCTCGTCCGAGGGCTGGAGTCCACCGGCGACACGAGCGGCCTGGCCGACACCCTGAACCGGTACAACCACTACACCGGCTCCCCGGACTACCTCGGCAAGGACATCGAGCGCTATCAAAGGGTCGACGCCGACTCGGTGAAGAAGTTCATCGGCGACCGGCTGAAGCCCAACGAACGCGTCGTGGTGATCACCGTCCCCGGCGAGCGCAAGCTCCCGCCGGACCCGCCGGCCCCGCCCGCTCCGGCGGACACCCCCACGGTGGTCTCGGCCGAGGAGTGGCGCAACAAGGTGCCGGACCCGACGCCCGTGCCGGCGCCCGCGCTGCCGGAGATCGCGACCTTCACACTCGACAACGGCATGCCTGTCTACCTGACCAAGGACTCGCGGCTGCCGGTGGTCACCGCCTCGCTGGTGTCGCGCTACGGCAGCGCCGCCGACCCCGCGGACCGACCGGGGCTGACGCAGTTCACCACCACGATGCTGCGCCAGGGCGCCGCCGACTTCGACGCCGGCGCGATCGCCGCGCGGATCGCCGGGCTCGGCGCGACGCTCCTGTCCGAGACCCGCACCGAGTCCGCGGCGCTGACGCTGCAGACGCTCACCGGCCAGTCCCCCGACGCGGTCAAGGTGCTCGCCGATCTCGCGCGTCGGGCCACGTTCCCCGAAGACGCCGTCGCGCGCGTCCGGGACGACCTGAAGGTCGCCCGCACACAGGCCGACAACGAACCGCAGACCGTGGCGAACCGCCTGATGCGAAGCCGGCTCTACGGCGTCACCCACCCGTACGGGCACCTGTCCGACGGCACCCGCGAGGCGCTGGACAAGGTCGACCGTACGCAGCTGGTCGACTACGCCGCCAAGGCGTGGAACCCGCAGACCACCGCGCTGGTGCTGGCCGGCGATCTGACGGAGGCTCAGGCCCGCGGCATCGCCAAGGATGCCTTCGGCGACTGGCAGGGCACGGGCACGGTCCCGGCGCCGCCGAGTGCAGGGACCCAGGCCAAGGACCGGCTCTCGCTGATCGACATGCCCGGCCGCGGCCAGAGCGCCGTCGAGATCGGCCAGGTCGCCCTGGCCCGTACCGCACCGGACTACGAGGCGGTCGAACTCGGCAACCGGGTGCTCGGCGGGCTGGGCCTGTCCAGCCGCTTGAACGTCAACCTGCGCGAGGACAAGGGCTGGACCTACGGGGCCTACTCCTCCTTCACCGCCACCCGCGGTCCGGGTTGGTTCCGCTCGGGCGCGTCGGTGGACGCCAAGCACACCGGCGACTCGATCCGCGAGTTGCTCGCCGAGATCGGCCGCATCCGCGACACCGAGGTCGACGCGGCGGAACTGAAGGCGGCCAAGGACTCCTACGTCGGGTCGGTGCCGGGACTGTTCCAGACCACGCGGGACTCCGCGCGCACCGTTGGGCTGATGTTCTCCCTGAACCTGCCCCTGGACTACTACCGCGGTCTGGCCGACCGAGTCGGCGCGCTGACCGCCGCACAGGTCAAGGACGCCCTCAACCGTCAGCTCAAACCAGAGGCCTTCGCCATCGCCGTCGCAGGCGACGCGGCGGCGATCCGCACGCAGCTCGACGCGCTCAAACTGGGCCCGGTCGCCGTCGCAAAGCTCGGGGGGTAGCCGCCCTCACGGCCCCGAAACACGGCAGTGATCTCCCGCCGTTATGCTCCCGGGCACTTTCCAGGAGCTCGGAGGTCCATCGGTGGTCGACTACTCGTTCCGGGCGCGCCGGCACGCCTCCGTCCTGGCCGAGCGCCTCGATCGGGTGTACCAGGCGATCCGGGCCGACGACTCCGGAGCGGTCGCGGACTACATTCCCGAACTCGCGAAGGTGGACCCGGACCAGTTCGGCATCGCGATGGCGGCCCTGGACGGGCACGTCTACACCGTCGGCGACGCCGAGCAGGAGTTCACGATCCAGTCGATCTCCAAGCCGTTCGTGTTCGGGATCGCCCTCGACGACCGCGGGCCGGACGAGGTCATGGGCAAGATCGGCGTCGAGCCGTCCGGGGACGCGTTCAACTCGATCGTCATGGACGAGAAGAACAACCGGCCGCTGAACCCGATGGTCAACGCCGGCGCGATCGCCTGCAGCTCGCTGGTGCGCGGCCACGACCTCGCGGCCCGTCGCGCGCACCTGCTGGAGGTGTTCTCCACCTACGCCGGCCGGAATCTGAGCGTCGACGAGGACGTGTACGTCTCCGAACGCGAAACGGGGCACCGCAACCGGGCGATCGCCTACCTGGAGCTGAGCTCCGGGATGATCTCCGAACCGATCGCCGACCACCTCGACCTGTACTTCTGGCAGTGCGCCATCAAGGTCACCGCACGCGACCTCGCGACGATGGCCGCCACGCTGGCCAACGGGGGCGTCAACCCGGTCACCGGCAAGCGGGCCGCCTCGCCCAACAGCGTGCGCCGCCTGCTGACCGTCATGGCGACCTGCGGCATGTACGACTGGTCCGGGGAGTGGATGTACCGCGTCGGGGTCCCGGCCAAGAGCGGCGTGGCCGGCGGGATCCTCGCCGTGCTGCCCGGCCAGATCGGCGTCGGCACGTTCTCCCCGCGGCTGGACACCTTCGGCAACAGCGCGCGGGGCATCGCCGTGTGCGAACGGATCGCGGTGGACTTCGGGCTGCACCTGCTCGAGGTCACCTGGGCCGCGGGCAGCATCGTGCGCCGCCACTACGACGCCACCGAGGTGCCGTCCAAGCGGTTGCGGCCCAACGAGGAGCGCAAGCACCTGGCCGGCGCCGGGCGCTCGGTGCACGTCTACCAGCTCCAGGGCGACGTGTACTTCGCGACCGCGGAGGCGCTGATCCGCGAGGTCGAGCGGCGCTCCATGGCCGCGAAGTACGTCGTCCTGGACGGGCGGCGCCTCGAGCGCGCGGTGCCGGGCGCGCTGGCGCTGCTGGTGAACCTGCACGCGACGCTGCGGTCCCTGGGCATCGAGGTCTTCTACGCCGGGTGGTCCGAGCCGCTGCGCGAGGCGCTCGTCTCGGCCGAGGACCACGAAAGCGGAGCGGCGGTGTCCCGAGCCGATTTCTGGCCGGACAGCGACGACGTCGTCGAGCACTGCGAGGACGCGCTGCTCGTCGCCGCCTCTGCCGCCGTGGTCAGCACCGTCGAACTTTCGGCCGACCGGGTGGACCTGCTCCGCGAGATGGATCCGGCCAACCTCGAACTGCTCGCGCCACTGCTGCGCCGCACGGCCTACGACGCCGGTGCCACCATCGTCGCCGAGGGCGAGGAGTCCAGCGCCGTCTACTTCCTCGTCGCGGGCACCGCCACCGCCCGCCTCGCGCTGCGCGACGCCGCGGGCAAGCCCGTCGCGGGCATCCGGGGGCGGCGGCTGCGGACCTTCGGCGCCGGCGTCGTCTTCGGCGAAACCGCGCTGTTCGAAGGGGGCCGGCGCACCGCGGACGTCGTCGCCGAAACCCCGGTGGTTGCCCTGGCGCTCGACGTCGCCGAACTTCGGGGACTCGCCGAGCAGCACCCGCAGCTCTACGCCGACCTGCTGGTGCGGGCCGGCACCCGCATGTCCCGGCTGCTGGCCGCGGCCTCCGGGCAGATCCGGGCTCTCGACTCCTAAAAGGCGGATGCAGCCCGGTGCTCGGCGGGCACGCCCGCCTCCTCCGCGCGCACGTGCAGCCGGTCTCCCGGCGCGATGGCGAGGTGGCGGGCCTCGCCGCGGGTCAGCTGGGCGGTGACGAGTTCGCCGGTCGCGGCGGCCAGTTCCACGCGCACCTCGAAGCCCAGGTGCGTCACCCGGCTGACGACGACGGACACCGAACCGGGTTCGGGCACGCTGCTCAGGTGCAGGTCGTGCGGGCGGACCAGCTTGCCCGCCAGCGTCGAGACGGGGCCGAGGAAGCGCAGCACGAACTCTGTGGCCGGGGACTCGTAGACCTCGCGCGGGGTGCCGAACTGTTCGATCCGCCCGGCGTTCATGACCGCGATGTGCCCGGCGACGTCCATCGCCTCCTCCTGGTCGTGGGTGACCAGGACGGTGGTGACGTGGACGTTCTCGTGCAGCCGGCGCAGCCACGCGCGCAGCTCCTCGCGAACCTTGGCGTCCAGGGCCCCGAAGGGCTCGTCGAGCAGGAGGACCTTGGGGTCGACGGCGAGCGCCCGGGCCAGTGCCATGCGCTGGCGCTGGCCGCCGGAGAGCTGGTGCGGGTAGCGGTTCTGGTACCCGGCCAGGCCCACGATGCCGAGGAGTTCGTCGACCCTGGCGGCGATCTCGGCCTTGGGACGCTTGCGAATCGCCAGGCCGAAGGCGACGTTGTCGCGCACGGTCATGTGCTTGAAGGCCGCGTAGTGCTGGAAGACGAAGCCGATCCCGCGGGACTGCGGCCGGACCGCGGTGACGTCGTTGCCGGAGATGACGACGGTGCCCGCGTCCGGAGTCTCGAGGCCGGCGATGATCCGCAGCAGCGAACTCTTGCCGGACCCGGACGGGCCGAGCAGCGCGGTAAGGGAGCCGTCGGGGATCTGCAGCGAGACGTCGTCGAGGGCCTTGAAGGACCCGAACCACTTGGAGACGTTGTCGACCGTGATCACTTCGAGTGGGCCTTCCGTCGGTTCACCAGCGTCATCAGCAGCAGGGTGAGCAGGGCGAGGGTCATGAGCACGGTGGCGGCGGAGAAGGCGCCGAAGGTGTTGCGGTCGTCGACGTAGCGAGCGTGGACCAGGAGCGTGAGGGTCTGCGACTCCCCCGGCACGCCACCGGCGACGATGATCACGGCGCCGAACTCGCCGAGCGCCCGGGCCACGGTGAGCACGACCCCGTAGACCACGCCCCAGCGAATCGAGGGAAGCGTGATCCGCCAGAACGTCTGCCACCGGTTCGCCCCGAGCGTGGCGGCGGCCTGTTCCTGCTCGTTGCCGATCTCGTGCAGGACCGGTTCCACTTCGCGCACCACGAACGGCAGCGTCACGAAGATCGTCGCGAGGACCATGCCGGGCAGGGAGAAGATGATCCGGATCCCCGCGTCGGCCAGGCCGCCGAACCAGCCGTGCACGCCCCAGAGCAGCAGCAGCGAGACGCCGACGATGACCGGGGACACGGCGAACGGCAGGTCCACGACGGCCTGCAGCAGGCCGCGGCCGCGGAACCGGCCGCGGGCCAGTGCGAGCGCGACGACCACGCCGAACACGACGTTGAGCGGGACGACGATCGCGACGATCGTCAACGACATGCTCAGCGCCGAGATGGCGGCCGGGGTGGTGATCGACTCGTAGAACGCGGTGAAGCCGTTCTCGAACGTGCGCCAGAAGATGACACCGAGCGGCACCGCGAGCAGCGCGAACAGGTACCCGAGCGCGATCAGGCGCAGCGAGATCCTGGTCGTAGTGGAGGTCTGCATCAGGCGTTCTCCCGCTTGGCCGTCTTGGCCCCGAGAACGCGCAGGACGAACAGCACGACGAAGGAGATCGCGAGCAGCGCGACGGCGACCGCGGCGGCGTTCACCGGACGGTCCACCTCGATCTGCTGGGCGATGTACTGCGACGCGACCTGGGTGTCGCGCGGGATGCCGCCGCCGATGAGGACGACCGAGCCGAACTCGCCGATCGCGCGGGCGAACGCGAGGCCCGCGCCGGACAGCAGCGCCGGAGCGAGGGCCGGGGCGACGATGCGGCGCAGGATCGTCAGATTCGAGGCGCCGAGCGAGGCCGCGGCCTCCTCGGCCTCCCGGTCGATCTCCATCAGCACCGGCTGAACGGTCCGCACGACGAACGGCAGCGTCACGAACAGCAGCGCGAGCGCGACGGCGGGCTTGGTGGCGTAGAGGTTCACGTCGATCGGGCTCTGCGGGCCGTAGAGACCGAGCAGGACGATGCTCGCGACGATCGTCGGCAGCGCGAACGGCAGGTCGATCATGGCGTTGACGACGCCCTTGCCGGGGAACTCGTCGCGCACGAGCACCCACGCGACGAGCGTGCCCATCACGACGTTGATCAGCGCGACGACCAGCGAGACCAGCAGCGTGAAGATCAGCGCGGCGCGGGCCGAGGGCAGGGTGATCGCATCCCAGAAGCCCTTCGGGCCGTTCTCGAACGACTTCGCCGCGACGGCGGCCAGGGGCAGCAGGACGATGACGGACAGCCACAGCGTCGCGACGCCGACCCCGAGCGGCCCGACCCCGCCCACCAACGACTCACGGCGCCCACGCTTCTTCTTGGGCGGGGACGCCGGGGCAACGGGCTTCTGCGGAGCGGTGAGCGTCACTGGTTCGCGGAGTCGTAGATCTTGGCGATCAGCCCGTTGGTCGGATCGAACAGCTCGGCGTTGATCTTGTCCCAGCCACCGAGGTCGTCGATCTTGTAGAGCGTCTGCGCGGCGGGGTACTTGCTCGCGAACTCCGCCAGGATCGTCGGATTCACCGGGCGGAACCCAGCCTGGCCCCAGAGCCGCTGGCCCTCGTCGGAGAACAGGAAGTCCTTGAACGCCTGCGCCGCGACCGGAGACTTCGTGGTCTTGACGATCGCGAACGGGTTCTCGATGAGCAGCGTGCTCGGCGGGGTCACGTGCTCGATCTCGGAGTTGGTGGCCTCGATCAGCAGCGCCTCGTTCTCGTAGGACAGCAGCACGTCGCCGACGCCGGAGGTGAACAGCTCGGTCGCCTCGCGGCCGGACTTCGGCTGGCCCTCGAGGTTCTTGACGATGCCCGACACCAGGTCGAGGCCCGCCTGCTGGTCGGTGCCGCCGTTGCTCTTCCAGAAGTACGGAGCGAGCAGGTTCCACTTCGCCGAGCCCGAGGAGAACGGGTTCGGGCTGACGATCTTGACGTCCTCGCGGACCAGGTCGTCCCAGTCGTCGATCTGCTTCGGGTTGCCCTTGCGGACCACGATGGTCACGACACTGCTGGCCGGGATGCCCTTGTACTGGCCGTCCTTCCACGTCGCGTCCACGAGGCCGGCCTTCACCAGGCGGCTCACGTCCGGCTCGAGGGAGAACAGGACGAGGTCGGTCGGCAGACCGGACTCGACCTTGCGGGACTGGTCGCCCGAGGCGCCGTAGGACTGGCTGAAGAAGACGCCCTGGCCGGCGGGCGTGGCGTTGAAGGCCGGGATCAGCTTGTCGAAGCCGACCTTTGGGACCGCGAACGCAACCAGCGCCAGGTTGTTGCCGGAGGCGGCGGGCGGTGGCTCACCGGCCTTCAGGTCGGACTTGACCACGTCCGACGCACCACCACAGGCGGCGAGGGTGGACGTCGCGAGGGCGGCGAACAGTACGGCGAGGCGGGTGCGCATGGCGAGCTGGCTCCGGGCGGGCGTGGTCCGTAACGAGTCCGCCCATCATACATAACCAAGTAACTTGTATTTACTTCCTTTACGCGAGGGCGGCGCAGCGGAGCTCCGCGGACGGGTCCGCGCCGAGATCCAGGTCGTCGGCAGGAGCGCCGGAGGCATAGAGCAGATGGCCGACGGCGGCGATCATCGCGCCGTTGTCCGTGCAGTAGCGCAGGGCGGGCAGGCGCAGGTTGACCCCCGCGGCCGCACAACGCTCCGCGGCGACCTCGCGCAGCCGGGAGTTGGCCGCAACTCCCCCGACGACGATCAGTTCGGTGGAGCCCCGGTCCTTGCACGCGGCGAGGGACTTGTCGACGAGCACGTCCACGACGGCCTGCTGGAAGCTCGCGGCGACGTCGTTGGTCGGGATCTCGCGGCCCTCCTTCTGCTCCCGCTCGACCCAGCGGGCCACGGCGGTCTTCAGCCCGGAGAAGGAGAACTCGAAAGGCGGGTCCTTCGGGCGCATCAGCCCGCGCGGGAAGGCGATCGCTTCGGGGTTGCCCTCCTTGGCGGCGCGGTCGATCCACGGTCCGCCGGGAAACGGCAGGCCGAGCACGCGCCCGACCTTGTCGAAGGCCTCGCCCGCCGCGTCGTCGAGGGTGTCGCCGAGGTGCTCGATCGGGTCGGCGACGAGGTCCTTGACCTCCAGCAGGGAGGTGTGACCGCCGGACACGATCAGGACGATGCAGCGCTCGGGCAGCGGACCGTGCGCGAGCGTGTCCGCGGCGACGTGCCCGGCGAGGTGGTGCACCCCGTACATCGGGACGCCCCAGGCGATCGAGTACCCCTTCGCCGCGGCCAGGCCCACCTGCAGCGCGGTCGCCAGGCCCGGCCCGGCGGTCACCGCGATCGCGTCGACGTCCTCCGAGGTGATCCCGGCTTGGGCGAACGCGGCGTTCATGCACGGCACCAGCGCCTCGAGGTGCGCGCGGGCGGCGACCTCGGGCACGACCCCGCCGAAACGCGCGTGCTGGTCCATGCTCGACGCCAACGCGGACCCGATCAGCTCGCCGTCGCGCACGATCCCGACCCCGGTCTCGTCGCACGAGGTCTCGATCCCGACGACCACTGCCACTGCTGCCTCCCAGCCAACGCGTAGGGCCTCATTCTCCCCTATACGGTGGACCGGTGACCGACGTGCTCTTCCCGGTGGTCGCCGCGGACACCCCCGAGGCCGGCGGCACGATCACGGCGTGGCTGGTGGCCGACGGCGACGTCGTGACGGCGGGTCAGGTGCTCTGCGAGGTCTCGGTCACCAAGGCGTTCGGGGAGATCGAGTCCCCCGCCACCGGCACGATCCGGCTGCTCTGTACGGCGGAGCAGTCGGTCGTCCAGGGCACAGTCATCGCGCGCGTCGAGCGCTAGCCGGCCGCGTTGAACCGGCGCACCAGGTCGGCCACGGCGTCGGTGATCGACGCCAGTTCGGCGCGATAGGCCCAGTAGTCGGGGTGCACCCCTTCGAGCGCGCCCCCCGCGGCGTCGAGGCGGGCGACGAGCGCGTCGAGTTCCCCGGCCCACGGCTGCGGCGGTTCGGCTCGGCCGGCCATGACAAGGCGCTGCGCATCGCGCAGGCGGAAGCGGACCTGCCCAACGAGGTCGGCGGAGGCGTCTCGCGCGGCGACGAGCAGTTCCTGACGGGCAGTCAGAATGTCGAGCAGCGTGGCGGCCGCGGTCAGGCGGTCGGCCGCATCGCGGAGCGTTGCGTCGGCCCGCCGCCAGTCTCCGGCGCCGCCGGCGGAGGCTGCGGCCGCAAGGTCGGACTCGACGATCACGAGGTGTTCGCCCACCCGCGCTCCGACGTCGGCGAGGTCCGCCCAGTTGCCCTCCGACCAGTCGCGGCGCAACCCGCGCAGGGTCTCCTCGATCTTTTCGGCACGGAACGCGATCGCGTCGCGGCGAGTGCGCAGAGAGGCCATGCGCCTCGGGGCGGCCTCGGCCAACGCTGCGAGCTCGGCGGCCTTGCGGGCCTCGTCCTTGGCGCGTGCGGCCGCTTCCCGAGCCTCGGCCTCGGCACGCTCGCGTGCTTCCCGCGCTTCGCGGTCCCTGCGGGCCTGCGCGTCGCGGGCCGCGGCTTCGGCGAAGGCCTGTTCCTCGCGCGCCTTGGCCTCGGCACGCTCCGCAGCCTCGCGCGCTTCCCGTTCCCTGCGGGCCTGCGCGTCACGGGCCGCGGCTTCGGCCCGGGCCACGGCAGACCGCACCGCCTCGGCTGCCACGGCGGCCCCGTCCGCCAGGGCGATGAGCTCGGGCACCGACTTCTTCCCGACGGCCGCCGCAAGTTCGGCGGCGGCCGCCTCGGCGCGATCGAGAGCAGCGCCCGCCTCGCCGACCGGCGCACCCGCCTCGGCCAGGGCGGCGACGGTGGCACGTGCCTCTTCGAGCCGGGCGTTGGCCCGTTGGCGATGCGTGCCGAGCCGGTCGAGCGCGGCGGTGGTGCGGGCAAAGGTCGAGATGTTCGCGTCGAGGAACGCCTCGAGCTTCGCGGCCCACTCGAGCAGGTCGCCGGTGGCCTGCCGGTAGGCGTTGGTCGCCGTGTAGAGCTTGTCCAGCGGGGTCGTGTCCAGCACGGGATGGGCGTCCAGCGTGGCTAGGTACCGCTCCGAGCGAAACTCGGCCTCGGCCCTGATCGGCTCGTACTCGGCGCTCAGCCGGCGCGCGACGCCCGCGTCCTCCCCCGAGGCGACGAACGACTCGACCTGCAGCGCGAGGTCTCGACTGGCCCGGTCCATTCGGTAGAAGGCGTCCGCTGCGGCGTCCTGCGCGGCCCGGGCGGCCTGCTCCTTCGCCTCGTGCCCGCGCAGCTTGCGCGACACGTTGTCGAAGGGCTTACCCGGCACGCTGCCACGCTACAAGCCTGGGCGTCCGAACCACCGTGGTACCGGCGTCACCTTCGTTCGGACGCCCCGCGCAGCCACCGTCGCGGTGCTCGGGGCGTCCGAAGTGCAGTGATGCGGGCGTCACGGTCGATCGGACGCCTCGGGGGTGGGGAGGCATGCGGTAAGGAGGGTGGTCAGGATCTCCTCCCCCGCGAAAACCCCGGCCTGGCCGGTGACGGACACGTGCGGCCGGGTCCAGCCGAGGTCGTGGAGTTCTCCGTGCGCGGGCCTGACGCCGAACTCGGCCGCTTCGAGCAAGGGGGCGTCCAGCAGCGCGTCGCCGGCGGCGAACAGGGCGCTCGCGCCCGTCCGCCGCGCGATCTCTGCGGCCGCGGCGGCTTTGGTCAAACCCGCCGGGACGACGTAGAGCTTCCGGCCCTGCAGCGACACGGCCCAGCCCAGGGCGGCGGCCCAGTCGGTCAGGTCGGGCACGAACGCCGGCGGCAATTCGGCGCGATCGACGACCAGGTAGCAGAACAGCGCTTCGGCGACCTTGTTCGACCGCGTCCACAACGGGTCGGCGACCTTGCCGAGGTGCTCGGCGATCTCCGCGAGCGGGGCGCTCCGAGCCGCCAGAGTCTCGGCGACGGCGGAACTCCAGTCCCCGCACTCGCGCCCGTCCAGCAGAATCCGGCCGCCGTTGCTCGCGATCGCGAACGCTGGAGTCGCCTGCGTCAGCTGGACCCTCTGGTACTGCGCGATCGTCCGCGTCGTGCACGGCACGAACTCCGCGACCGCCGCCAGCTCCTCGAGCAGCCCGAGCGACTTCGCGGTCAGGAACGAGATCGGCCGTCCCTCGTAGACCTCCGCGACGACGAGTCGGGGCGCAACCTCGTCCGGGGCCAGTCCCATGGCCGCGGCGCTGTAGATCAGCGTGCGGTCCAAGTCGACGGCGACGACCGGCCGGGTCACCGGAGAGTCCGGATGAGTCCGACGCACTGGTACGGCAGGCCGGGGCGGACGGCGGTGGGAACGCCGCGCTCCTGCGCGAGCAGGCGGATGTGCGCGACGTCCTCGTCGATCGCGTCGGGGGCGAACAGGACCTTGTCCGGGACGCGGCGCAGCAGAACGCGGGTGGTCTCCCCCACGCCCGGCTTCACGAAGTTCGAATCCTCGACGCCCTCGTCGCGGCAGATCTCCTCGACCACCGTGCGACCGGCCCAGGTGACGGGCAGCAGCGGCGCCGGGCCCACACGCGGGGCGACGGCGTCGAAGTGGGCCGCGACGGTGTCCAGGAACTGCGCCGAGGAGTCGCAGTCGCGCAGGTGCGCGTGGAACTTGGCGCCGTGGAAGTCGTGCTCGCCGATCAGGTCGGCGCGCAGCACGGTGCGGGACACCAACCCGCTGACCGTCGAGTTGAGGCAGGCCGACGGGACGAGCAGGTCTCGGCGGGTACCGACCAGCGGCGCGGCGGCGCCGGGGTCGGCGAGCACGGCCAACTGCGGGTTGAACCGTGGGTCGCCGTGGGCGACCAGCGCCGCGGCGAGTTCGGTCGCGATCGCGCCCTTGCCGGTCCAACCGTCGACGAACACCACCTTCGCCGGGTCGTAGTGGGCGGCCAACCAGCGCAGCGCGACTGGGTCGATGCCCCGGCCGCGCACGATGCTCACCGCGTAGTGGTCGGGCGCCGGGCCGGACCGGGCGAGCCAGCGACGCAGCAGGATGCCGATCGGCGTGCCGGCGCGGGCGAGGCTGACCAGGGCTACGTCGCGGCCGCGGTGCTCCAGGATCGACTCGGCGACGACGCCGACGGCCTCCGCCACCCGCTCCGCACTGCGGGCCAGGCTCGTCTCGAACAGTTCCAGGTACTCCGGCCCCGGCTGGTACTCGATCGGCAGCGACTCCGCGTAGTGCGCGCGCCCCGACTGCACCGCGGCCTCACGCTGGTCCGTCGGCGCCTCCAGTTCGATGTTGGAGAGGTCCTTCAGCAGCCAGCCGACCTCGTCGGGCGTGTACGACCCGAATTCCGGGCCCCGCAACGGCTCCGGCAATCCCGGACGTCCGACCGAGGGTGCGCCATAGGCCTCGTCCGGTCGGACGTTCGGCGTTTGTTCGGGGAGGTGGCAGAGCACGACGCGGGGTGCGGCGGCGCGAAGCTGGTCGAGCAGGCCACCGGGCGCGCGGAGTTCGGGGCTGTTGGCGGGCGGGTCGAGCACGAGCACGATCGCGTCGAACGGGTCTTGGTCTGCACCCGGCGCGACGTTGTAGGCGAAGCGCTCGCCCTCGGTGCCGTCGTGCGCGGGGAATGCCAGGCGGGTGCGAATCGGGTAGCCCGGCTCGTCGACGGCGAACACCGGCGAGCGGGTCGTCGAGGACACCAGGATCTCGGCGCCGCACCGGTCTGCCAGCGCCGCGGCGATCCGCGTCGGTGCGTACATCAGCTCTTCCACGCCGAGCACCAGCACGCGGCCCGAACCGGCACTGCTCGGCCACAGCTGCGCGGCGACCCACTCGCCGAGGCCCGGCAGCGCCTCTTCCAGCGCCGCGCGGTGCTCGGGCGTGAAGCCGTGGCGCCCGCCCAACGGCACTCCCGCCGGCCACGGCGCCTCGAAAACCTCCGATGCGTCCGACACGTAGCGTCCGGTGAGCCCCGCAGAGTAGGACGCAACGGGGGTGGCATCGGCGGCGGCGATCAACTCGGCGGCCGCCGCACCGAGACTCTCGGGAAGGCGGACCTCCCCGGCGGCGAGCGCGACGACCTCCACCTGCGCGCCGAGTTCGGCAGCCCGCGCGGCGAACCGCGCGCGCTCCGCCTCGCCGCGCATGTCGAGCAGGCACGCCACCACGTAGCGCCGGCCGGCGCAGAGCCGCTCCAACGCCGCCACGGTCTCGAGAGCGGTGGCGCCTGTGGTCAGTTCGTCGTCGACGAGCACCACGACCTCGGCCTCGTGCAGCAGCGCCGGATCCGCGGGTTGCACCAGGTGGCCGGGAGCGTGCGAGTGGGCCTCGGTAAACGCCTCGACGATCGGCAGGCCCAGCGCGGGGCGGCGCGTCGAGTGCACGTAGGTAGCGTCGAGTGCGTCGGCAACGCTGTGCCCGAGCCCCGTCGCGGTCTCCGCGTTGCCGAGCACCAAGGCTTTCTGACTGCCAATCAGATCGACGACGAGGCCGCCCAACGCCAGGCCGTTGCCGTGCACGACACGGGGATCGACCGGTACGTGCTTGCCCAGCACCTTCGACACCAGCAGGTGCGCCCGGCGCGGGTTGCGGCGCAGGGCGAGTTCCACCAGGTCGGACATCGCGACGCCGTCCGGCGTTCGGGTCGCGACGACCTCCGCGCCGAGTCGGCCCTGCACCCAACCCGCGGCGACGCCGACGGTCACTGTGCGCCCGCGGCCAGCAGGTCGATGAAGTTCACGCCCTCGGCGGCGACGCCGAATACCTCGGCCCGCGCCAGGGTCCGCTGTGCCCACGCGAGGTGCGGGCCGGCCTCGTTCATCTTGTTCGCGTACCGCGACGCGCTGACTCCCCCGCCGGCCGCGTGGACCGCGAGGACGTCGAGGGCGTCGGAGTGCTCCTCGTGCGTGACCACCGACATCGCGTGCACCGCGGCCACGTGCGAGGGGTGGATGACGGTCTTGCCGAGCAGGCCGTTCGCGCGGTCCAGGACGAGCTCGCGGATCAGACCGTCGATGTCCTTGGTCAGCAGTTCCCCGCGCAGGGCGTGCGCGTCGTGCGCGGCGAACGGCGTCCAGCGCAGCTGCGGCTTGAACAGTCGGTCGTGGTGGCCGAAGTACTCCCACACCGGGCCGGTGACGACGAAGCCGGTGTCGTCCGTGCGGCCGAACACGTTCACGATGTCGGAGATCACCGAGGCAACCGGGTGCACGTCGTAGATGGTCAGATCGCGGCCGCGGCGGATGCCGAGCGTGCCGCACATGTCGGTGGCGCCGATGCGCACTGCGAGCACGCTGTCCCGGTGCTTGCCGAGCAGCCGCGCAATGCCGAGCAGAACGTCGGCGCGGGTTTCGCGGTGCACGACGTCCGGCGTCTCGAGCACCGGCATCGCGAGCAGCCGCAGGCCCGAGGACTCGGCGGTGTCGTCGAGCGCGTCGAGGAACGCCGCCCCGGTGGCGTCGGTGAACTTCGGAAACACGAACCCGGTGAGCACCGCTGCCTCGTCGCCCAGGGCCCCGACGATCGCCGGGATCTGCTCCGGGTACCGAACGCGCACGAACACCAATGGAAGGCCCGAGGCTCCGCAAGGGCGGCTCGCAAGCTCGCCGTTGACGTTGCGCAGGTTCTCGACCAGGTTCGCCGCCGCGGCAACGAGCTCCCGCTCGGCGATCGCGTCCTCGAGGCACAGCACCGTGCTCGTGACGCCGTTGCCGGCCGCGCGAACGAGGTCCTGAGCCAGACCCGGGCGGGTCGCCGGCATGTACAGGGTTGCACCCAGCGCCGTAGCGAGCACCTCTCGGTCCGCGCTGCGCGAAAATTCCCGCGGAGCCTGCTCGAAGAGCCGCTCGATCGTGGCGGGACTCAGCCCCGCGTAGTGCCGCACACCCGCCCCATTCCCTGAAGAGGAGGAAACGACAATCCTCTCCCGCCCAACGAGTGGGCGGGAGTGCTCGTCGCCGCTTCCCGTGTAAGCCTTCTCACGGGAGGGTGCCGGGTGCGTGCACGCGCCACGTTGCGTGGACGTTGCCTACTTGCTGCCGCGAGCCCAATTCATGCCCCAGCCGTACTCCTTGTCGAGCATCGACTGGGCGCCGTGGATGTACTTGATCTCGCGGTTGACCTTGATGCCGGAGCCGTCGTTGGTCAGCAGGGCGATCGAGCACAGCGGCGCCTTGTTGTCGGCCTCGTCCAGGCGCATCTCGATCTGCCCGCCCTCGGCCGGGAACATCGTGACGACGGCGTCCGCGGCGGCCCAGTTGGGAATGCCCTGGTAGATGAAGGCGAACACCAGCACGCGACGGATCGCGGCGGCGTGCGCCAGGTTCACGTACAGGTTCTCGCCGCCGGACACCGTGCCGCTGCGGTCGTCTCCGTCCAGCCAGCAGATCGGGTCTGGACCGAAGGTGTGCTGGTCCCGGAACGCGTTGCCCAGCGCCTGCACGACGCCCTTGGAACCGTCGGAGTACTCGTAGAGGCAGGCGAGGTCCAGGTCGATCGCTCCGGACGCCATGCGCTGTTCGGCGGCGGCCTGGATCTTCTTCAGGAAGCCCTTCTTCTCCTCCGCCGGCGCGCCGGCCGGAGCGTCCGGCCGGGCGGTCCAGTTCAGGTTGACCCGCAGGATGCCGCCCGCACCGCCCTTGGTCAGCGACACGGACGGAGCGCTCTTGGTCAGCGTGACCTTGCCCAGCGACACGGGGGCGCTCGTCGCCGAAGCAGGCGCCGCGGGCGGCGGCGCGGGCGGCGGCGCGGCCGGCGCCGGCTTGCTGACGTTGATCGGCGCCGAGGCGGGCTCCGCGGCGGGCTTGGCCGGACGCTTGGTGTAGTCGATCGACATGGGAACTCCGTGTGTTCAGGACGTGTGGGCGATCGCGGGGTGCGCGTGCTCCGGCTCCTCGGGACCCTCCGGGTTGCGCTTCTTGTAGATCAGGGACGACACGATCGCCGAGATGATGAAGACGAGGCCGATGCCGCCGGTGACGAGTTCGGGAACGTGCCACTTGATCGTGATCAGCAGGATCGTCGCCAAACCGCCGATGGCCCACATGGCGCCGTGCTCGAGGTAGACGTACTCCGACAGCGTTCCCTTGCGCACCAGGTAGATCGTGAACGACCGGATGTACATGGCGCCGACGCCGAGGCCCAGCGCGATGATGATCGGGTCCTGCGTGACGGCGAACGCGCCGAGGACGCCGTCGAAGGAGAACGACGCGTCGAGCACCTCGAGGTAGAGGAACAGGAAGAAGCCGGCCTTGCCGGTGGCCTTCGCGGCGCCGGACGGTCCGGACTTTCCGGAGGCGGCGGCGTGCTCGGCGTGCTCATCGATGCCCTGGCCCTCGAACAGTTGCCCGAGGCCGTCGACGGCGAGGTAGGTGATCAGGCCGAGGACGCCGGCGAACAGGACCTCGCCGCGATCCTTCGCGAGCCATTCGGCGGCGGCGGCCAGCGCACCGAGCGCGACGACGACCGACGCCGTCTCGAGCGCGCCCACCTTGGCGAGGACTCGCTCGATCGGTCCGAGCCAGTGCATCTCGCGCTCGGTGTCGAAAATGAAGTTGAGGAACAGCATCATCAGGAACATGCCGCCGAACGCGGCGACGATCGGGTGCGCCTCGTCGAGCAGGTTGGCGTACGAGCCCGGCTCGTCGACGTCGCCCTTCTCCAGGGCGAGGTCGATCGCCTCGAACGGCCCGAGGTTCGCGGTGACGCCGACGATCAGCAGCGGGAACACCAGCCGCATGCCGAACACCGCGATGAGGATGCCGACGGTGAGGAACATCTTCTGCCAGAAGTCGCTCATCCGCTCGATCACCTTGGCGTTCACCACGGCGTTGTCGAACGACAGCGAGATCTCCAGGACGCAGAGGATCGCCACCAGCAGCAGGGCCTCGACGCCGCCGTAGAGAGCACCGGCGACCAATCCGGCGATCGTCACCCCGAACGACCAGCCGAACGTCTTCAGAACCACGAATCCCCGATTCGAGAGAAATTTCGCCGCCAGTTAGCGGCGAAGCGGGCGCCGCCTGGCAAGGCGGAGGAGGAAGTCGATCCCGCGGTTGGATCGACGACGACGACAACGCAGCCAGGCGGCGTCCGAACGCCGCTAACCGACGTTGACGCCGAAGTCCTGGGCGATCCCGCGGAGGCCGGAGGCGTAGCCCTGGCCGACGGCGCGGAACTTCCACTCGGCGCCGTTGCGGTACAGCTCGCCGAAGACCATGGCGGTCTCGGTGGAGGCGTCCTCGGTGAGGTCGTAGCGCGCGAGTTCGGTGTTGTCCGCCTGGTTCACGACGCGGATGAACGCGTTGCGGACCTGGCCGAAGGACTGGCTGCGGGCCGCGGCGTCGTAGATGGAGACCGGGAAGACGATCTTGTCGATGTCGCCGGCGACGCCCGCGAGGTTGACCTTGATCTGCTCGTCGTCGCCGTCGCCCTCGCCGGTGAGGTTGTCGCCGGTGTGCGTAACCGACCCGTCCGGACTGGTCAGGTTGTTGAAGAACACGAAGTTCTTGTCGTTGCCGACCTTGCCGTCGGCGCCGCACAGGATGGCGGAGGCGTCCAGGTCGAAGTCCGTACCCGTGGTCGACCGGATGTCCCACCCCAGACCGACGGTCACGGCGGTCATCGTCGGGGCGAGCTTGGTCAGGCTGACGTTGCCGCCCTTGGTGAGCGCGACGGACATACTTCCTCCTCGATCGAGATGGCATTGCTTGGCTTGTGGGCGAGCCTAGTAGGGCCGGCCATCGGCAGGTGAACTGCCGCGACCCTCACAAGGTTCCCGAGGAACGTTCCTCGATCCGGGCACCCCGGGAGCTTCCGGGACGTTGTCCTCGGGGACATCGTCGAGCGGAAGCAGGTTGCTAGATGAACAACGCGGTGGCGTTGACGGTCGGGGCCGTGCTCCTCGGCGTCGGTGGGGTTGTGCTCGGCATGGCGCTGCCCGACGGAGATCGCCCCAACCGAAACGGTGGGATCGGCCCGCAGAACCAGACCACCTCGACCCGGTAGGTCTACGGCAGCGCCGCGATCAGGTCCGCGAGCGACTTGCGGCGGCCGGTGTAGAACGGCACCTCCTCGCGGACGTGCCGGCGAGCGTCGCTGGCACGCAGGTGACGCATGAGGTCCACCATGCGGTGCAGTTCGTCGGCCTCGAAGGCGAGCATCCACTCGTAGTCCCCGAGCGCGAAGCTGGCGACGGTGTTCGCGCGCACGTCCGCGTACTCCCGCGCCATCTTTCCGTGCTCGGCGAGCATGGCGCGCCGCTCGGCGTCCGGGAGCAGGTACCACTCGAGCGACCGGACGAACGGGTACACGCAGACGTAGTCCCGCGGCTCCTCCTCGGCGAGGAAGGCCGGGATGTGGCCCTTGTTGAACTCGGCGGGGCGGTGCAGCGCGAGCTGGGACCAGACGGGCGTACAGGCCGTACCGAGCCGGGTGCGGCGGAAGCGGGCGTACGCCTCCTGCAGGTCGTCGGAGTCCGGCGCGTGCCACCACACCATGAAGTCGGCGTCGGCCCGCAGGCCGGCGACGTCGTAGGTGCCGCGCACGACCAGGTCCTTGGCGCCGAGCTGCTCGACCAGGTCCGCGACCTCGGCCACGATCGGCCCCCGGTCGATCTCGCCCAACGGGCGAGAAACCTGGAACACCGACCACATCGTGTACCGCACGACCTCGTTGAGCTCGCGCGCGCTCTTCGGCTTGTTATCGCTCATGCGACCTTCCTCCGGGACCTCGACTCGCAAGCTCGCTCGGCCCCCTCGGTCGGCCGCATCCGCTTCGCGGGAAGTGTCATCGATTCGCTCGCAAGCTCGCTCATATGACCCCATTCTGCAGCGTCGCCACGGCTCGCTGCGCCGAGGCGATGCAGGCCGCGATCCCGACGCCCTCGTAGACCGCCCCGCACACAGCCAGCCCGGGGACCGTCTCGACTGCGGCGCGGACGCGATCGACCCGCTCCAGGTGCCCGACGGCGTACTGCGGCAGCGCCCCGCCCCAGCGGGTCACCCGGGCGTCGATCGGATGCGCGTAGATCCCGATCGAGTGGCTCAGGTCGGCCCGCACCTTGGCGATCAGCTCCTCGTCGGTCAGCTGGAGGTCGCCGATGTCGCCCATGCGCCCGACCGAGGCGCGCAGCACCGTGTGGCCCCCGGCCGCACGGTGCGTCCATTCCCACTTGTTCGACGACTGGGTGACCGCCTTGATCGTGCGCCCGTCGATCGCGGGCACGACGAACCCACTGCCGTGCAGGGCCGGAACTCCCTCGCCCGCGGGGAACACGAGCGTGACGATCGCCATCGAGGCGTACTCGACGCCGGCCAGATCGGCGGCCGCGACGGGCACGGCCTCGCCAAGCAGCTTCGCGGCCGCGGGAGCGGGCACGGCGAGCACGACGGCGTCGGCGTCGATCAGCTCGGGATCGGTGGTCGGGCCGGCGGTCAGCCGCCAACCGGTTTCGGTGCGGCGCAACTCCCGAACGACGACCCCGGTGCGCACCTCGGCGCCGGAAGCCTCGGCCAGCCGGGCGGGGAGCCGGCCGACGCCGCCGACGATCCCCGCGAACACCGGGGTGCCGGTGGCGGCCTTCGCGCGGACGTCGGCGGCCACCGTCATCAGCGGCTGCGGCTCGGACACCGCGCGGGCCAACTGCGGAAGCGTCGCGAACATCGAGAGATCCTCGGCGCGGCCGGCGTAGACCCCGCCGAGCAGCGGGTCGACTAGCCGTTGCACGACCTCCGTGCCCATCCGCTGCCCGACGAACGCGGCGACGGAGACGTCGGACTGTTTCTGGAGCGGCAGCATCAGGTCGCCCGCGACGCGGGCCGCCCCGGCCTTGGACAGGATCCCGATCAGGGAGCCGTCGCCCGGCGCTGCCGGCACGCCCATGACCTGCGCCGCGGGCAGCGGGCGGATCTTTCCGCGCGTCCAGACCCCGGCCGACGTCGTCCGCGGATGCACCAGGTCGTCGCCGAGCCCGACCGCCCGCACGAGGTCGAGAGCCTCGAGCCGGCGGGCCAGCAGGGCCTCGGCGCCCACGTCGAGGGTCAGCCCGGCGACCTCGCCCAGCGCGAGCTTGCCCCCCACCCGCGCCGCGCCCTCGAGCACCGTCACCCGGACGCCCACAGCGCCCATGGCCCGGCTCGCAAGCTCGCCGGACGCGCGCAGGAACCACGCCGCCGCCAGCCCGGCGATCCCGCCCCCCACCACCACAACGTGCACGGGCTCAGCCTTCCACGTGATCCACCTGAACGTTTCTCCGGTTTCGCGCGTCCCAGTTGCCCAGTTCGTCCCCCTCGTCCCCCTCCGAGGAGTCCCCCGATGCCGTTCACCCCCACCCGCGTCGCCGCCGCCGTCCTCGTTCTGTCGCTGGGCTCCACGCTCGCCGCGTGCGGCAGCGACGGGGATTCCTCCCCCGTGGCGCAGCCCGCGAGCGCCCTGTCCGAGCAGTCCGGGTCCGACGCCGTCGCGGCGGCCGCGCCGGAGGCCGCCGCCGAGGAAGCGCCTGCAGCGGAGGCGCCGGCGGCTGCTACCAGCGGCGCGTACGCGGCCGACAGAGTCGTCTCCAAGAAGGCGGCCGCCAAGGCCGAGTCGGCGAACATCGCGAAGGGCGCCGGCAAGGGCAGCGCCGGGAGCAAGTTGAGCGTCGACGAGGCCGCGCTGGACGGCCGGATCATCGCCTACACCGCGGAGCAGACCATCGAGGTCGAGGACGTCGGGAAGGCCGTCAGCCAGATCGAGGCCGCGGTGGACGCCGCCTCCGGCCTCATTGCCAAGTCCGAGCGCGCCGGCGGTGGCCCGGGCGAGCCGGCGAGCGCGAACCTGAAGCTGCGGATCCCGCCGGGGAACTTCGAGTCCTTCCTCGCCCGCATCGAGAAGGTCGGCGCGGTGCTGGAGCGCACCACCACCGGGGACGACGTCACCGACCAGGTCGTCGACGTCCGCAGCCGCATCGCCAGCGCCCGCAAGAGCGTCGAGCGCGTCCGCGTCCTCATGGACCGGGCGAGCACGCTGCGCGACATCGTGGCGCTGGAGTCCGAGGTCTCGAGCCGCGAGGCCGAACTCGAGGCACTGCTGGCGCGGCAGGCGAGCCTGAAGAAGCGCACCGACCTCGCGTCGGTCACCGTCCACCTCCAGACCGAGGACCAGCCCGCCCCGCCGCCCGCGCCGGAGGAGAAGCAGAAGGCCGGCTTCGTCGCGGGCCTGGACGACGGGTGGGGCGCGTTCACCGGCTCGGTCACCGTGATCGCCACGGTGCTCGGCGCGCTGCTGCCGTTCGCAATCCTGCTGCTGGTCCTCTCCCCGGTGCTGCTCGTCGCGTATCGGCGTCATCGCACCGCCGGACAACTCGGTACGAAGTAATCTCGAAGGAGCCGATCCGAGGAGACCGAAGTGTTCGTCGCCCGCGTCGCCGCCGCGAGCGCGGTGCTGCTCGGGCTGAGCACGGCGAGCTCCGCCGAGGCAGCGCCGGCGGCCGCGCTCACGAGCGTCGTCAGCGTCGCGCCCAAGAACAAGCCGGCCAAGGGGCAGAGCTACGCCCCCTCGGTCAGCCGAGACGGCCGCTTCGTCGCGTTCGACTCCGCGGCGGAAAACCTCGTCAAGGGCGACGCGAACGGCCAGAACGACGTCTTCGTCCGGGACCAGCGGACGAAGAAGACCGTCCTGGTCTCGGTGTCGAGCAAGGGCAAGCAGGGCGACGACGGTTCGTTCACGCCGTCGATCTCCGGCGACGGCCGCTGGGTCGCGTTCGTCTCCGACGCGAAGAACCTCGTGCCGAAGGACACCAACAACGAGGCGGACGCCTTCCTGCACGACCGCCGCACCGGGAAGACGATCCGGCTCTCGACGGCGATCGACGGTCGGGAGACCACCGGGGGCGACGGGCCGCAGATCAGCCGCGACGGCCGGTTCGTGGTCTACAACGCGGGCACTCCGCTGCGGTCGGTCGGGACCGACGAGGACCTCGCCGGCATGTTCGTCTACAACACCGGCACCGGCGAACGGGAACGGCTCGGCCAGGTTGCCGGCGGCGACATGACCATCTCCGGAGACGGCCGGTACGTCGCGTTCGCGTCGGGCGCGCGCGACCTCGTGCCCGACGACACCAATCGCAAGAACGACTGCTTCGTGTTCGACCGGAAGACGCGCACGGTCACTCGGGTCAGCCTCGGCGGCACCAAGGCGATCGGCAACGGCTGGTACCGCGGCTCGAAGCAGGCGAAGAACGAGTCCACCGGCGCGGTCGTCAGCGACGACGGCCGGTACGTCGCGTTCGTCGCCACGGGCGCCGGCCTCGTCCCCCGCGACACCAACAAGGTCGACGACGTGTTCGTGCGGGATCTGAAAACCGGCGCCACCCGACGCGTCAGCGTCGGTGCGTTAGGCCGCCAGTCCAACGGCGTCTCCGGCGGCCCGTCGATGTCGGCCGACGGGCAGGTGCTGGTGTATCTCTCCGCCGCCACCAACCTCGTCCCCGGCGACACCACCGGCTTCGACTACGACGTCTTCCGCATCGACCTGCGCACCGGCGAGGTGAGCCGCGTGAACGTATCCCCCCGCGGCGCCCAGGCCGACGGCCCGAGCAGTTCCTTCCCGGAGATCAGTTCCGACGGCCGCGCGATCGTCTTCGGCTCCCGCGCGAGCAATCTCGTCGCGGGCGACGTCAACGGCAACGACGACGTCTTCGTGCGGATCTACCCCCGCTAACGCGCGGACTTCTCCCGGACCCGCTCGACGACCCGCGCCAGCATGTCCGGATCGGTGTTCGGCAGCACGCCGTGCCCGAGGTTGAAGACGTGGCCGGGCAGCCCGGCGGCCTGGGCGAGCACCTCGTCCGTTGCCGCGGCGACGGCGTCCCAGCCGGCCAGCAGCACGGCCGGATCGAGGTTGCCCTGCAGCGCCCGGTCCGGACCTACGCGCTGTGCGGCGACGGACAGCGGCACGCGCCAGTCCACGCCGACGACGTCCGCGCCCGCCTCTCCCATCAGGCCCAGCAGCTCTCCGGTGCCCACGCCGAAGTGGATGCGCGGCAGCCCGAGCTCCGCCACGGCGGCGAACACCTTGCGGCTCGCGGGCAGGACGGACGCCGCGTAGTCGCGCGGCGTGAGCGCCCCGGCCCAGGAATCGAACAGCTGCAGCGCGGAGACTCCAGCGCGGGCCTGCACCTGCAGGAAGACGATGGCGATGTCCGCGAGGCGGTCCAGCAGCGCGGCCCACAGATCTGGGCGGTTCAGCATGAGCGCCTTGGTGCGCTCGTGGGTGCGCGAGGGCCCGCCCTCCACCAGATAGGAGGCCAGCGTGAACGGGGCGCCCGCGAACCCGATCAGCGGGGTCTCCCCCAGCTCGGCCACCAGTCCCTGCACGGCCTTGGCGACCGAAGCGACCGCGTCCGGCTCCAGCGGCCGCAGCCGGGCGAGGTCCGCCTCGGTGCGGATCGGCTCGGCGATGACCGGGCCGACCCCGGCGACGATGTCGAGGTCCACCCCCGCCGCGCGCAGCGGCACGACGATGTCGGAGAAGAGGATCGCCGCGTCCACGCCGTACCGGCGGATCGGCTGCATGGTGATCTCGACGACCAGGTCCGGGTCGTTGCACGCGGCCAGCATCCCGACGTCCGCGCGCAGTGCTCGGTACTCCGGCAGCGAGCGCCCGGCCTGACGCATGAACCACACCGGGGTGCGGTCCACCGGCTCCCGCCGACAGGCGCGCACGAAAAGGGAGTCGGTCACGGCGCAGATCGTCCCACGAATCTCTTGCCGTCCCACCGCGGGCGGTCCGGGCCCGACACACCGCCCGTCATCCGCAGTTCTGTCGGTGGTGCCTGCGACCGTTCTCCCATGAACTACGAGACGACGCTGCACTGCGCGGACTGCGCTCAGGAGCGGCTCTTCGCGTCGGTCGAGTGCACCGACGGGCACCACGCCTGTCCGGAGTACGCCTGCACCACCTGCGGCGCAGCGGTCTTCGTGGGTATCGCGCCCCCGGCCGAGGTGCCCAGCCCGATCCGCCTGCCCGACGCCGCCTGACCCTCCCGCGACCCGCCCGGAAAGGTGCCCCCGTTGCGCTCTGGCCCGGCCTACCCTGCCCCCATGCCAACGTCCGCCGACCCCGAGGTTCCGGCGGAGTTCGTTGCCGCCGCCGCCGCCCTGCGAGCGCTCGCGGCGCCTGCGGACGTGGTCGTCGAGGAGACGCCGGCCCCGGGCCGCCTTGCTCCGTACGCGGCGGCCATCCGGGCGGACGTCGTACGCGCAGGCCTGCCCGGGGACCCGGAGGACGAGGAGCTGGCGATCGGCCGGCTCATCCTGCTCTGCGATCCGGCCGGGCACGAGGCCTGGGACGGCACGCTGCGGCTCGTCAGCTACATCCGGACCGAGCTCGAGCCGGAGCTCGTGGTCGATCCCCTGCTGCCCGAGGTGGCGTGGCGCTGGCTGCTCGATGCGGCCCGCGCGCACGGCGTCGTGCTGTCCGCGCCGAGCGGCACCGTGACTCGCGTTCAGTCGCACCGCTTCGGAGACCTGGCGGGCGAAGACGACGACGTCGAGGGCTTCGAGCCCGCGGGCGAGCTGGAGATCCGCGCGTCCTGGAGCCTGATCGGGGACCCGGTCGCCCACCTGCAGGCCTGGGTGGACATGCTCCGCACCGCCGCCGGGCTGCCTCCGGTGGTCGCCGGCGTGACCGCACTCCCCTCGATCCGGGGTCTGTAAAGGTCAAGCACTTGGTCAAGTCGTAGGTAAAGGTAAAGAAAACCACGGTCGTTCCAGCGCTGACCTGCACGTTTGTCGGACACAGCCGGAAATTTGGTAAAGAACTCCCCCGAAAAGCTAAAGAGATTCCCTAGTCGGACCGATGGAGAGCTAAAGGGCAAACCAAGCCACAGCCTCAATCGCAGGGAGCCTCGGGTGTCGATCCGTCAGCCGTCTTTCACCCCGCAGGTGCCGACCCAGCGCGCCCCGCAGGTTCCTGCGCCTCGCGTCCCCCGCCAGAGCGCCCCGACGCAGGCTCCGCGCGTTCCGGCCACCGAGATCCCGACCTCCTTCAGCGCGATGGTCGTCGCCGCAGACCCGTACCGCCGCGCCATGAGCGTCCGCCGGATGCGCAGCCTCGGCGCCCGCGACGTGGCCGAGGCGGGCACCGTCCTCCAGGCCCGCGCCTGGGCCCGGACCGCCGGTCTCCGCGAGGTCTGCATCGCCGACGCTCTTCTCCCGGACGGCTCCGGGATCATGCTCCTGGCCGAACTGCAGCGCGCCGGCTGGGCCGGCTGCGCGATCGTTCCGCAGCAGGACGCGGCCCGCGCCGCCCACGCCGCTTTGGCCGCCCGCATCCGCAGCTGCGTCCTCGCCGGCCGCGCCACCGGCGCCGCTCCCGGCGCCGACTCCGAGGCCGCCCGCGCCGCCGCCCGCCTGGGCCTGTCCGACCGCGAGGTCGAGGTCCTGCGCCACGTGGCCGAGGGCCGCGCCAACCGCGACGTCGGCGAGGCCATGGGCCTGTCCGCGCTCACCATCAAGAGCCACCTGGCCCGCATCGCCCGCAAGCTCGGCACCGGCGACCGCGCCGGCATGGTCGCCACGGCCATGCGCGCCCGCGCCATCGACTAACCACCCACACAGACCTCCGGCGGGGCATCGCCCGCCGTTGGAAATCAGCCGTCAGGGTCGCCGCGGGACAGCGACGGACGATTGAGGCGAGCGAAGGCGCAAAGCCGGGCAGCGCGGTCGGGGAGGCCGCACTGCTCAGCACCGGATTTGCGCATTCCGAGCCGATTGAGTCCGTGAGCGAAGCGAACACCGCGCCGGCCCTGGCGGCTTTTGGGCGCGTTGGAAGCACCGCGAGGGATCCGGGGGGTGAACGCTCCTTTACGGTTAGGCCTGTGAGTACCGCAGCGGAAGAACCGCAACAACGCGAGCTCACACCTCTTTTGGAACCCGCCGCGGGCGTTCCGGACGTCGTCGAAGACCTGGCGACGCTCGAACGCGTAGCAGGGGAGTTGGCCGCGGGAACCGGCCCCATCGCCGTGGACGCCGAGCGCGCCTCCGGCTACCGGTACGGCCAGCGGGCCTATCTGATCCAACTGCGCCGCGAGGGCGCCGGCAGCTACCTGATCGACCCGATCGCCGTCCCGGACCTGACCGCGCTGATCGAGGCCATCTCGGACCTCGAATGGGTGCTGCACGCCGCCAGCCAGGACATCCCGTGCCTGGCCGAGCTCGGCCTGCGCCCGACGACGATCTTCGACACCGAACTGGCCGGGCGGCTGCTGGACTACCCACGCGTGGGGCTGGGCAGCATCGTCGCCGAGGTCCTCGGGCTGTCCCTGGAGAAGGGCCACTCGGCCGCGGACTGGTCGGTGCGGCCGTTGCCGGAGCCGTGGCTGCGGTACGCGGCGCTGGACGTCGAGGTGCTCGTCGAGCTGCGCAATGCGCTCGAGGGGGAGTTGTCCGAGGCCGGAAAGCTCGAGTGGGCCCGCGAGGAATTCGCCGCGATCGTCGCGGCGCCGCTGCCGCAGCTCCGGGTCGATCCGTGGCGCCGGGCCTCCGGCCTGCACCGGGTTCGCCGGCCTCGGCAGCTCGCCATCGTCCGCTCGATGTGGGAGACGCGCGACCGCATGGCGCGCGCCCGCGACCAGGCGCCGGGTCGGGTGCTGCCGGACAGCGCGATCGTCGAAGCGGCGCTGGCGGGGCCAACCTCGGTGGCGGCGCTCGCCGAGCTGGCGACCTTCGGCGGCCGAGCCACGCGGCGTTCGCTGAACCAGTGGTACGCGGCGATCGAGGCGGCGCGCGCCCTGCCGGATTCGGAGCTGCCGCCGGCGCACGTGGTGCCGACCGGTCCGCCGCCCGCGCGGTCCTGGGCCGATCGCGATCCGGAGGCCGCGGCCCGGCTGTCCGCCATGCGCGCGGCCGTCGGCGAGATCGCGCTCAAGCAGAAGGTGCCGGCGGAGAATCTGATCGCCCCGGACACGGTGCGTCGGATCGCGTGGACGCCGCCCGCCGACACCACGGCCGCCGGCATCGCCGCGGCGGCCGCCGAACTCGGCGCCCGGCAGTGGCAGATCGACCTGACGGCGGCCGCGCTGGCTCAGGCGCTGGCGGATGCGGCGGCCGGAATCGCGGCGGCTGGAATCGCGGCCGCCGCCGACCTCGGCGACGACGTGGAGTCCTGACCGCAGAATCGTCCGTTCGGCTGTCCCGAATGGGGCCGTTGGTCCCAATCCGGGTGGCGACCCTCCACGTCCAACTCGTATTCGTCGAGTTGACCTTGTGGAGTGTCCAGTGGCCAGTCTTCGCTTCAATCCCGCACCCGGTTGGCCCACGCCGCCCGCCGGCTGGGAGATGCCGACGTCGTGGCGCCCGGACCCGAGCTGGCCGGCCGCGCCGGAGGGCTGGCTGTTCTGGGTCGACACCGCCGCGAACCCGTGGGTCGGTGCCCAGGGCCGCAGACGCCGCAGCAACACCGCGCGGGGCTGGATGGTCGCGGGAGCGTTCGCCGCCCTGTTCGCGGCCATGTTCGTCTTCGGCGTGCTCGTCGCGATCGTCGGGTACATCGCCATGCCCGAGGTGATGGACGACCCCGCGAAAACCGACCAGGTCGACTCGATCCTGACGCTGACGATGCTCGTGCCGATGGCGGGCGTCGCCGCGCTGTACGCGTTCCTGTGCCGGAAGGTGTCCTACCGCTCCCGCGACGCGTTCCTGCTGTTCGTCCCGTTCTACGGCTGGTACTTCTTCGGCCTGATCGTCTGGCGCCTGACCGGCCTGCCGCACCGCGACTGGTCGCCGCGCTGGGACGAGATCGCCGTCGCGCAGGAGCCGCAGACGCCGGCCGGACCGTACGGGCCGATGGCGCCGTTCTACGTCTAGGAGGGCTCGGCGGGCGCGGGGTCGGGCACCGCGTCGAGCCGGGCGATCGCCTCGACCACCGCCCGGGAGATGTCCTGCGCGGCCAGGCCGATCCAGCCGAGCACCTCGGCGCGGGACCCGTGGTCGAGGAAGTCCACCGGGGTGCCGAACACGCGCGTCGGAACGTCCACGCCGGCGTCCTGCAGCGCCTGGGTGACCGCGGAGCCGACGCCGCCGATGCGTACGCCGTCCTCGACCGTGACGACCATGCGCACGCCTCGGGCGATCTCGACGAGCGCCGGGTCGACCGGCTTGACCCACCGCGGGTCGACCACGGTGACGCCGATGCCCTGGGCGTCGAGCCGATTCGCGACCTCCAGGCACGTCCCGGCGAGCGCGCCGACCGAAACCAGCAGCACGTCGGGCCCGCCGCGGCGGGCCAGCACGTCGACCCCGCCCACGCGCTCGATCGCCGGAATGTCAGCGATCGCCGAGCCCTTCGGGAACCGCACCACCGTCGGGCCGTCGGCGACCGTCAGCGCCTCGTTCAACTGCAGCCGCAGCTGCGCCGGATCGCGCGGGGCGGCGATCGGCAGACCGGGCACCGGCATCAGCATCGACAGGTCCCAGACGCCGTGGTGGCTGGCGCCGTCCTCGCCGGTGACGCCGGCGCGGTCGAGCACGAACGTGACCGGCGCCGAGTGCAGCGCGGCGTCCAGCAGGACCTGGTCGAAGGCGCGGTTCAGGAACGTCGCGTAGACCGCGACCACCGGGTGCAGCCCGCCCATCGCCAGGCCCGTCGCCGAGGTGACGGCGTGCTGCTCCGCAATGCCGACGTCGAACACGCGGTCCGGGTACGCGGCCGCGAACGCCTTCAGGCCCACGGGAATGAGCATCGCCGCGGTAATCGCGACGACGTCCGGCCGGTCCGCGCCGGCCTGGACCATCTCCTCGGCGAACACCGACGTCCACGTCTTGCCCGCCGGGCTCAGCGGCAGTCCGGTCACCGGGTCGCAGACGCCGATGCCGTGGAAGTGGTCGGCGTCGTCGCGTTCGGCCGGCGCATAGCCCTGGCCCTTGTTGGTGATGCAGTGGACGATCACCGGTCCGCCGAAGTCCCGCGCACGGCGCAGGGCCGCGGACACCGCCTCGACGTCGTGGCCGTCGATCGGGCCGAGGTACTTCAGGCCGAGGTCCTCGAACAGGCCCTGCGGTGCGACGGCGTCCTTGAGTCCCTTCTTCAGTCCGTGCAGCGCGTTGTACAGCGAGTCGCCGACCACGGGGGTCCGGCGTACCCGCCGCTCCCCCCACTTGAGGAACCGCTCGTAGTCCGGCTTGGTGCGCAGCACCGCGAGGTGCTTCGCGAGGCCGCCGATCGTCGGGGCGTAGGACCGCTCGTTGTCGTTGACGACGACGATCACCGGCCGGTCGGCGTCGGCGATGTTGTTCAGGGCCTCCCAGGCCATGCCACCGGTCAGCGACCCGTCGCCGACGACCGCGACGACGGCGCGATCGTGCTCGCCGCGCAGCCGGCGGGCCTTGGCCAGGCCGTCGGCGTAGGACAGCGCGGTAGAGGCGTGGGAGTTCTCGACCAGGTCGTGCGGGGACTCGGCGCGCGACGGGTACCCCGACAGTCCCCCGGCCTGGCGCAGCCGGTCGAACCCGTTCGCCCGGCCGGTCAGCAGCTTGTGGACGTAGGCCTGGTGGCCGGTGTCCCACAGGATCGAGTCGGCGGGCGAGTCGAAGACGCGGTGCAGGGCGATGGTCAACTCCACCGCGCCGAGGTTCGGCCCGAGGTGCCCGCCGGTCTTGGACACGGCCTGGACCAGGAACTCTCTGATCTCCAGCGCCAGTTCGGTCAGCTGGTCCGGGCGCAGACGCTTCACGTCCGGCGGGCCGGCGATCGACTCGAGCAGCGCCACAGAACCTCCACGTCGTCGCCCGGCGCACGGGTGCGCCAACGGATGGACATTCTAGGAGGCCGGATCGAAGCTGGAGGCGTGGAGCTGACGGAGGCGACCCGAGCGCTGGCCAAGGGCGTCGACCGGGACGCCATGGCGGCCGTCGTCGTGCAGGCCGTGGCCGGGGACCTGTGGGCGCCGCACATGGCGGACCCGGCCTTTCGCGAAGCGCTGCACACCAGCGTGCGGGACAACGTCGGGACGATCCTGGCCCTGTTCGCCGGCGAGACCACGCTGGCCGACATTCGCCCGCCGGCGGAGTTCCGCCTCACCGACATGCTCGCCGAGATGGGCGTCGGCGTCGGCGAGCTCGAACGCTCGTACTGGGTCGGCATGAGCAGGCTGTGGGCGGAGTGGTTCGCCCTGGCCCAGACCGCCGCGGACGACGGTCGAGGCACCGTCGGCGAGTTCGTCGGCCCGCCCACGGAACTGATGTTCCAGTACCTGATCGAGGTCCTCGCGATCGTCGTGGACCGCTACGACGCGGTCGGCGAACAGATCCGCCTGGGCCGCGACGACCAGCGTCGGACGCTGGTGGCCGCCCTCGTCGACGGCACCAGCACGGCGTCGGTCGCCGAGGCCGAGCAGGTCCTCGGGTACCGGCTCGGCGGGATGCACCTCGGGCTGGTCCTGCACGTGTCCGGCCGGCGCGAGGCCGAACGGGCCACCGACGCGCTCCGCGCCGCCGTCGGCGCACGGGGCTCGCTGTTGACCCTGCACGGCCCCGGCGCCTGGTTGGCGTGGCTGGCGCTGCCCGCCGGGCGGCCGGTCGTGGACCCGACACCCGCGGCCGGGGTCCCGATCAGTGCAGGCGAACCCGCCGACGGGCTGTCCGGATTCCTGCAGACGCGTTCCGACGCCCTGGAGATCGCGGGGCTGCGGCGGTGGTTCGGCGGGGAGCCGGGGGTGCTGCGATTCTGCGACGTGCGGCTCGAGCTGCTGCTGCTCAAGGACCCCGTGGCCGCGGCCCGGTTCGTGGCCGACGAACTCGGAGAGCTTGCCGGCGACGGCGAGCGCGCCGAACGGGCCCGCGACACGCTGCTGGACTGGCTGGTGACCGGCTCGACGACCCAAACGGCGGCCCGGTTGAGCGTCCACGAGAACACCGTCCGCCTGCGGATCGCCCAGGCCGAGGAGCTGCTGCCCGGCGACCTGCGAGGACGTCGCGCAGAGGTTCTGGCGGCCCTGCGGCTGCGAGCGGTCGTGGCAAATCCCCAGCACCCCCGTTAACCGCTGGGGAGTTGCACATCGCCACGGAGCGCCGAAAGCGAGAGAGTGGAGGTCGACGACCAGCAAGGGAGCTGCGAGCCGATGACGATTACGGCGAATCCGTCCGTCCGCCAGGTGCTGTCGCGGGTGGTTCAGGACCCCCGATATCCGGCGATCGCCAAGGCTCCCCTGATCTCCTGGCCGCACATCGGGCTGGTCGTGCTCTGCTACTCGGTGTTCGTCGGCGCCACCTGGGCCTACCTGGAGGGCGGGATTCCGTTCTGGGCGATGGTGCTGCTCAACCAGTTCGCGATCTTCGCCTCGTTCACTCCGGAGCACGACGCGGTGCACCGGTCGGTGTCGTCCAACGAACGGGTGAACAACCTCGTCGGCACCGTGTCGATCCAGCTGATGGTTCCCGGACTGACGACGACGATCTACCGGATCCTGCACATGGAGCACCACCGGTGGGTGGGCGACCCCGAACGCGACCCCGACGACCTGTTCGTCAAGGCGCCCAAGTCGATCCTGCCTCTCGTGCTGATCGGCCCCGTCGAGATCTGGACGGTCTGGTACATCCGCAAGCTGTGGCACCGCCGGCCCCTCAAGGAGCGGGCGATCTTCGTCGCGAACGTGGGCATCTACCTGGGCACCCACGTCGCCTTCCTGATCTCGCCGTACCGCCTGGACTTCGTCCTGGTGTGGCTGATTCCGCAGAAGATCGCCCTGTTCGTCCTCGTGTACGCGTTCGCGCACATCCAGCACCCGGCCGAGTCGAACTGGCACGAGTCCCCCTTCCAGACCACGGTCCGGGTGCGCAGCAACAAGCTGAGCAAGATCTACATGCTGGGCCAGACCGATCACTGCATTCACCACGCACTGCCGCACATCCCGATGCACCGCTACCACCGGGTGTGGGACCTGGCCGACTCCGCGCTGCGCACCGTCGGCATCCCCGAGCGTGGCCTGTTCCGCGGTCCCGGACACGTCGAACTGCCTCGCCCGGCCTACGACAATCGCCTACCCGCGCGGGTCGTGGAGGCCCGCACGGTCGGCGGTGCGGGAATCAGAACCTTCGTCCTCGAAGGCGTCGACGGCGAACTGCCGGACTTCACTCCGGGCGCTCACGTCGACGTGCACCTGCCCAGCGGCCGGGTCCGGCAGTACTCGCTGTGCAACGCCCCCGGCGAGGGTCGCTACCAGATCGCGGTGAAGCCGGAACCGAACGGCCGCGGCGGATCGCTCGAGGTGCACGAACATCTCGTGCCCGGTGTCACGATCACGATCAGCGAACCGCGAAACAACTTCGAGCTGACGCGAGCCTCCCGCTACGTGCTCGTAGCCGGCGGCATCGGCATCACCCCGCTGTTGTCGATGGCGCACCAGCTCTGGGCGCAGGGCACGCCGTTCAGCCTGCACGTATGCGCGCAGAACGCCGACGCGGTCCCGTTCCGCGACGAACTAGACCGCCTTCCGTTCGCTTCGTCGGTCTCCGTCCACCTCGACACCGCCCCGGGGCGTACGGGCTTCGACCCCGCGACGGCGCTCGGCCCGTGGGAGCACGGCGGCGAGCTCTACACCTGCGGCCCAGCCGGGTTCATGGACTGGATCGCCGGCCGGGCGCTCGACCTGGCCTGGCCGCTGGACACCGTCCACCGCGAGTCGTTTTCGGCCCCGGTCCTCGACACCACCAACGACCGGGCCTTCGAGGTCGAACTGGCTCGGCGCGGCGTCACGCTCACCGTCCCGCCCAACCGGCAGATCCTCGACGTGCTGGCGGCCAACGAGATCCTCGTGCCGTTCGCCTGCTCGCAGGGCGTGTGCGGTACCTGCATCACGCCAGTGCTCTCCGGCGAGGTCGAGCACCGCGACGCGGTCCTCTCCCCCGAGGTCCGCGCCACCAACACCTGCATGGCCCTGTGCGTCTCCCGCGCCAAGGACGCCAAGGTCGTGCTGGACCTCTAGCCCGGGAACGTGCACGCCGGCGACAGCGGCTCGGGCGGCAACTGGCCGGCGCACGGCCGCTTCAGCCAGCCCGCGCGTTTCGACCGCCTAGAGTTCGGCCGATCCGCCCGACCACGCGAGGCGGAGCACCCCGTCCGCCGCGCGCAGCGTCACGTCGAGAACGACACAGTGCAGGGCGCCGTCCTCGTCTTGATCGACCGGACGCAGCACCCCCTCCTCCAGTCGGTACAGTTCCGCCGTGCGCGGCTCCGGATGCAGGACGAGCATCTCTCGCACTCCGACGGCGGCGTAGAAGGGCAGCTTCTGGTACGTCTCGTCCTTGGGAGACCGCACCTCGACAACGAGTTCGGCACCCTCTGAGCCCCGCTCCGATCCATGCTCGGGGCGCCGGAACTGCAGGTCCGGAACGCGGTAGTCGGAATCGTGACGGAACAAGCCCGTTTCCCAGCGGACGACCAGGCCTACAGCTCGAGCCAGCGGGGCGACAGCGTCGTAGAAATCCCTGCTCATTCCCTGATGGGCGTCACGAGGCGGCGGGACCATGTGGAGCTCCCCATCCCACATCTCGTCCCGCTTGTCGAGTCCCAGCCGCCGACGCTCGTCGAGCATCGACTGCGGCGCCTCGAGAATTACCACTCTCACCGCTCCAGGGTAGCTTCGATTCATGGCAGGCCACGGTTCTCCTTTGCGTCGAATGTCTGTTCGAAACGAACGCTAGGAGGACCGGCCGGCGCCGTCGCCGAGCGGACGTGTGCCGCCGAGGAACAACGACTTCAATCCTCTGGCGCGAGATCGGGTGGACGCAGCAGGTCGCGTTGCAGTAGCCAGTAGTCGTTGCGGCGTGGACGTTGTTCGGGGTCCAACCATGGAGGCGGCACAAGCTCGGGCAGGCCGTCTGGCCCGAGGCGGCATTCCCAGCCTCGGTGATGGACCGTCACATGGTGCCTTCCACAGAGCAACGCACCGTTCTCGAGCGAGGTTTCGCCGTCGTTCTCCCAGTACTTCAGGTGGTGCGCTCTGCACATCCACGCCGGTTGGGTACATCCAGGGAAGACGCAACCGGTGTCGCGGGCGACTAGGGCGGTCCAGATCCCGGGGGTAACCGTCCGATAGGACCGGCCCACCGAGAGCGGAACGCCGTTCGGGTCCAGGACGAGCGGCGTGACCTCCGCATCGCACATCAACCGCCGCACCGTCTCGGCGGTCAGCGCCGATCCGGTGCCGAGGGCCGCGAGGGTTGCGTCGGGCTGGCCCTTCAGCGATGCGAGGTCCACGGTGACGACGACCTGCGGTGCACGGCCGCGGGACGTGGGGAGGTCGCCGTGGCGCAGGAGCTTCTCGAGGATCAGCACCATCGCGTCCGCACGGCGCTGGCCCGCAGTGCGGGGGTCGAGTTCGCCGTTCTTGGCGGGCTCCGGCATGTCGAGGGCGGCCATCGCGGCGCGAGCCATCGCGATCCGCTCCGCCGAATCCCGCCAGTGCAGACTCTCGGTCCCGTCCCCATGGACGTGGAACGACGCGCCGCGGACCTTGTCCACGATCTTGTCCGGTGGCAGCGACCCGTCCGGGTCGGCGCGGTGGCGAATCGCGCGTCCGAGCGCGCGCAGGTCCGCGGCGTTGTACTGCTTGGCCGCTTCGAGCATGACCTCGCGAGCGAACCCCACGTCCTCGGCGCTCAGGGCGTCGGGCAGGACGTCGATCGACTTCACGATCGCCTGGGCCTGTTCCCAGTCCACCGCACCGGACGCCAGCGCGGCACCGACCGCGGAATGCGGACCGGCGACGGCCTTCGCCATCGCCACGGTCTTCTTCGCCGTGCCGGGTTCGACGTTGAGGGTGTGCCGCAGCCAGTTCGCGGTGCCGGAGGCACCTTGCTCGATCGCGTAGCCGCGGGAGTCCAGTTCGGCGACCGCCTTGAGCTGCAGCGCCTTCGTCTTCGCGAGGAGGCGCTGCGCGATCTTCGCGAGCTCGGCGACCTCGCCGTCCACACTCGCCCAAAGCTCGACGGCGAGGGCCTTGTCGAGCTCCCGCTCGACCTCCCCCGCCAGGCTCCCCGTCATGCCCCAATTCTAGAGACGTCCACCGACAGTTTCGAGACCTAGAACAACCATTCCGGCCGACACTCCCCATATTTTTCAATGGTCCTGACGTACAGTCAGAATTATGAGACGACGACCACGACGGGGCACCACCAACCCAGCCGCCGGCCGACCGGCCTCGGCGAGCGGCCACCGCGACCACGGAACCGCGCGACCACCCACAACTCCGTCTCCACGAATCAGCCGCCCCTGGCGTAGATGCGTCGTGGCGACCCACGCAACCACCGCCGCCGGGGCACCTCCGGGAAGCAAGACGGCCCGCGCCTACACGTTCATCCCGCCCTCGCCGGCTTGCCCGTGGTCGGGCTGCGGCGGCGGCAGGTAGCGTGAACTAGACCCGTCGAGGGAGGAACCCATGGCGCAGCTGCCCCCGTCCACCCGGCTCCCCCGAGCCGCGCAAACCGCCGCGTTCCTCGCGAACCCCGTCGGCCTGTTCGAGTCGCAGCGGCGCCGGCACGGCAGTACCTACTGCCTGCGCCTGCCGCTGTTCGGCAACTGCGTCGTGGTCGGTGATCCCGGCCTGGTCAAGGAGCTGTTCGCCACCCCGTCGACGATCGCCGGGAACATGGAGCCCAACCTCGGCCGGGTCCTGGGCCCGGGCACCGTGTTCAACCTCGACCACGACCCGCACCGTCGCCGCCGCAAGGTCCTCGTCCCGCCGTTCAACGGCAGGCGAATGAAAGCCTACGAGGACATCGTCGTCGAGGAGACCCGCCGCGAGACGGCGAGCTGGCCGCGGGACGAGGAGTTCGAAACGCTCCCCTCGTTCATGCGGATCACCCTGAACGTCATTCTGCGCGCGGTCTTCGGCGCCGAGGGCCCCGAGTTCGAGCAGCTGCGAAGGCTCATGCCGCCCATGGTCGAACGAGCCTCCCGCTTGATGACCCTGCCCCTCTCGGAAACTGCACTCGGCCCCCTCAACCCCTGGCGCAAGTTCCTGAGGGACCGTCAGGAATACGACCGGATCGTCGGCTCGCTGATCTCGCGAGCCGCGGCCGATCCCTCGCTGGAGGAACGCCAGGACGTGCTGTCCATGATGGTCCGCAGCCGGTACGAGGACGGCAGCCCGATGGACCCGGCCCACATCGCGGACGAGTTGCTCGGCCTGCTCGGCGCCGGCCACGAGACCACCGCGAACACCCTCGGCTGGACGGTGGAGCGGCTGACCCGGCACCCGGTGATCCTGAACCGGCTCGTGCAGGAACTCGACCGCGGCGAGGACACCCTGCTCGAGGCGACGCTGCTCGAGGTGCAGCGGTCGCGGCCGACGATCGGCCTTACCCTCCGCAAGGTCCTTGCCGACGAACTCGAACTCGGCGAGTGGCGAATCCCCCGCGGCTGGACCGTGGTCCTCGGCATCGACCTGATCCACCACGACCCGCAGCGCTACCCGTTCCCCGAGCGCTTCGACCCCGACCGGTTCGTGCGGCAGCCCGTCGACTGGTCGACGTGGATCCCCTTCGGCGGCGGCACGCGCCGCTGCATCGGCGCCGCCTTCGCCGAGATGGAGATGAACGTCGTCCTGCGCACCGTGCTCGCCGAGTTCGAACTGCGCCCGAGCACCGCTCCGCCCGAGGCTCGTAGGTTCCGCGGCATCGCGCTCGCCCCCGCCAAGGGGGCCCGGGCGACGGTCAGGCCGCGGCCGGCCGTCGGCGCGGCCGCGGGCGAGGCCGCCACGGGCCTGCACGCCTGAGCCGATGAGCACGGAATCCGGCCGCACGTAGGCGAGGATTCCGGGCATGGGCAGACTCCGAACGCTGCACGCCGTGGGTGCGGTGTGCCTGGCCGTCGTGCTGAGCGCCTGCGGCGGCTCCGACGAGCCGACCACCCAGGCCGCGGAGACACCCGAGCCGCAGTCCACGCCGTCCCCCTCGGCGGAGGTGTCCGCCACGCCCGAGGCGGCCGCAGGTCCCGCCACTCGCGGTTTCCCGACGATCGCGCTCGGCTCCGCCGACGCAGACGGTAGGCCTGCGGCGTTCGGCGCATCGGAGGCCTCGCTGTCCGCGGACGGCAACTTCCTCGCCTACCGGACCCCCGCCGTGGACGCGAGTCCCACGCCCGCCGAGAAGGCCGCCGTCTTCGTGCGAGACCTGCGCACCGGCTCGGTGGTCTCCGCCTGCACATCGGAGAAGGGCGAGGCCGCCAACGGAGACTGCCGCGCCCCCACCCTGTCTCGCGACGGGCAGTTCGTGGCCTTCGAGTCGACGGCGACGAACCTCGTCCCGGAGGACAAGAGCCCGAACCTCGACGTCTTCCGCAAGGACCTGCGCTCCGGCGCGATCGTCCTGGTTTCCAGCGCCCCCAAGAACGGCGGGGCCTACGTCTCCGGCAGCCCCTCCATCACCGGCGACGGCAACGCGATCGCCTTCGTGTCCGAGGCGTCGCTGGACCCCGCCCACCCAAACCCGGGACCCGTCCCGCCGCCCCCGGGGCCCGGGTCGGCCGACCCCCGCCCGATCCTGCAGGTCTACGTCAAGAACCTCACCGACGGCACCGTCGGCATGGTGTCGCGAACGTCGGCCGGCAAGCCGGGCGACGCGAACTCGACCAAGCCCAAGATCTCCGCCGACGGCTCCACCGTCGTGTTCGGCAGCGTGGCCACGAACATCGCCGGCAAGCCGCGCCAGGGGGTCAGCCAGGTGCTCGTCGCCAGGACCGCCGACGGGCAGGTGAGCCGCCTGGAGAAGCTGCTCAAGCTGCGGCTATCCAAGTCCATCTTCGTCCTCGAGTACTCGACGCCGACCCGCCTGGGCGGCCGGCTCGCCTACACCGTGGGCGTCGACCCGCTCGACGAAGAGGCCGGCTCGAGCAAACCCGGCACCGCCAAGGGGGTGGGGGTGTTCGTCGCCGACCTGAACCGAGGAACTGTGGTCCACACCGTCCGGACCGCCACGGGTCAGATCGACGACCGGGCCGGCTGCGCGGCGCTGTCCGCGGACGGCAAGCTGCTCGCCTACTGCACGTTCGCGAAGAAGCGGAAGGGCATGGCGGCGGGCTTCGCCGCCTACGTCGCCGAGGTCGACGGCAACACGTTGCGGCTCGTCTCTGCCCCCGTCAAGGGCACGAAGAAGCCGGACGCCCGCCCGGAGGCGATCTCGGAGAACGGGGGCGTCGTCGTCTTCCGCTCCGACGACCCGCAGCGGGGCGTCGACGCGGAGACGAAGGACCTCACCCACCAGTTGTTCGTGGCCCGGCCCGCGGAGTAGTTCCGTCAGCCGCGCAGCAAATTGCGCAGCACGTACTGCATGATGCCGCCGTTGCGGTAGTAGTCCGCCTCGCCGGGGGTGTCGATGCGGACCAGGGCGACGAACGTCTTGTCGCCGGCCTTGACGGTCAGTTCCCGCGGGGTGGTGCCGTTGTTCAGTTCGACGACGCCGGCGATCTCGAAGGTCTCCTCGCCGGTGAGGCCGAGCGACTCGGCGGTCTCACCCTCCCGGTACTGCAGCGGGAGGACGCCCATGCCGATCAGGTTCGACCGGTGGATGCGCTCGTAGGACTCGGCAATCACGGCCTTCACGCCCAGTAGCGCGGTGCCCTTGGCGGCCCAGTCGCGCGAGGAGCCCGAGCCGTACTCCTTGCCCGCGAGGATCACCAGCGGGATGCCCGCGGCGATGTAGTTCGCCGAGGCGTCGTAGATCGTGGCCTGCTCGCCGGTGGTGAAGTCCTTCGTGAACCCACCTTCGACGCCGGGCACGAGCTGGTTGCGCAGGCGGATGTTCGCGAAGGTGCCGCGGATCATGACCTCGTGGTTGCCGCGGCGGGAGCCGTAGGAGTTGAAGTCCTTGCGGTCCACGCCGTTCTCGGTGAGGTACCTGCCCGCCGGCGAATCCGCCTTGATGTTGCCCGCCGGGGAGATGTGGTCGGTGGTGACCGAATCCCCCAGCTTGGCGAGCACCCGCGCGCCGACGATGTCGGACACCGGCGAGGGCTCCATCGAAAAGCCCTCGAAGTACGGGGCCTTGCGCACGTAGGTGGACTTGGGGTCCCACTCGAACGTCGCGCCCACGGGGGTGGGCAGGCCCTGCCAGCGGGAGTCGCCGGCGAAGACGTCGGCGTAGTCCTTCACGAACATGTCCTGGGTGACGGCACCCGCCATGACCTCCTCGACCTCGGCCGTCGAAGGCCAGATGTCGCGCAGGTAGACGTCGTTGCCCTCCGGGTCCACGGCCAGCGGATCGTTCAGGATGTCGATGTCCATCGTTCCGGCGATCGCGTAGGCGACGACCAGCGGCGGGCTCGCGAGGTAGTTCATCTTCACGTCGGGGCTGATGCGGCCCTCGAAGTTGCGGTTGCCGGACAGCACCGCGGTGACCGAGAGGTCGTGGGCGTTGATCGCCTCGGAGATCTCCGGCTGCAGCGGGCCGGAGTTGCCGATGCAGGTGACGCAGCCGTAGCCGACGATGTTGAACCCGACCTTGTCCAGGTACGGGGTCAGGCCCGCACGGTCGTAGTAGTCGGACACGACCTGCGAGCCCGGCGCCAGGGTCGTCTTCACCCACGGCTTGCGGGTGAGGCCGCGCTCGACGGCTTTCTTCGCCACCAGGGCGGCGCCGATCATCACCGACGGGTTCGAGGTGTTGGTGCACGACGTGATCGCGGCGATGACGACCGCGCCGTGGTCGAGGTCGAAGCTGCCGCCGGTGGACAGCGTCACCGGGATCTTTACCGACGGGCGGCCGGTTCCCGGCACGACCGGCGCACGCGGCTCGCCGTTGGCGTCGTCGGAGTGCTCGTCGCCGGGGGCGGCCGCGGCCGGGTCGCTGGCCGGGAACGACTGCGCCGAGGCGACGTCGACTTCGCTGGCCTCCCAGGCGGCGTGGTCGACGTAGTCGCGCAGGCTCGTGCGGAACGCCGGCTTCGCGTCGGAGAGCGAGATGCGGTCCTGCGGGCGCTTCGGCCCGGAGATCGACGGCACGACGGTGGAGAGGTCGAGCTCGATGTGCTCGGAGAAGGCGGGCTCGCTGGACGGGTCGTGCCAGAGGCCCTGCTCCTTGCAGTACGCCTCGACGAGCGCGATCTGCTCGGCGCTACGGCCCGTCAGATTCAGGTACTTCAGCGTCTCGTCGTCGATCGGGAACATCGCGGCGGTGGAGCCGTACTCGGGGCTCATGTTGCCGATCGTCGCCCGGTTGGCAAGGGGCACCGCGGAGACGCCGGGGCCGTAGAACTCGACGATCTTGCCGACGACCTTGTGCTTGCGCAGCATCTCGGTGATGACGAGGACGAGATCGGTGGCGGTGACGCCGTCGGGCAGTTCGCCGGACAGCTTGAAGCCGACCACGCGCGGGATGAGCATCGAGACCGGCTGGCCGAGCAGGGCGGACTCGGCCTCGATGCCGCCGACGCCCCAGGCGAGCACGCCGAGGCCGTTGACCATCGTGGTGTGCGAGTCGGTGCCGACGCAGGTGTCCGGGTACGCAGTGACAACGCCGTCCGCGGAGCGTGTCATTACCACGCGGGCCAGGTACTCGATGTTGACCTGGTGCACGATGCCGGTGCCGGGCGGAACGACCTTGAACTCGTCGAAGGCGGTCTGGCCCCAGCGCAGGAACTGGTACCGCTCGAAGTTGCGCTCGTATTCCAACGCGACGTTGAGGCTCAGCGCGTCGGAGGTGCCGAAGTGATCGGCGACGACCGAGTGGTCGATGACGAGCTCCGCCGGAGCGAGGGGGTTGATCTTGTCCGGATTGCCGCCGAGTTCGGCGACGGCCTCGCGCATGGTGGCCAGGTCCACGACGCAGGGGACGCCGGTGAAGTCCTGCATGACGACGCGGGCCGGGCTGAACTGGATCTCGGTGTCCGGCTCGGCGCTCGGGTCCCAGTTGCCCAGCGCGCTGATCTGCGCGGCGGTGACGTTCGCGCCGTCCTCGGTCCGCAGGAGGTTCTCCAGCAGCACCTTGAGGCTGAACGGCAGACGCTGCGCCCCCGGCACGGCCGCCAGGCGGTAGATCTCGTAGGAGTTCTCGCCGACGCGGAGTTCTCCGCGGCTACCGAAGCTGTCGACGCTCATGGGTGTTCCCCCGATCCGTGCGGGTGCGAGGCCGCATTTATCTTGACGTCAAGAGATTAGCATCCCCGGGTAGGGTCGGTTGCCCGGGCTCGGCGAGGGAAGGGCGGGAGCGTGGACGAACTTGCCGCCGAGGCCTACGTGGCCGGCATCTGCTTCAAGACCGGCCCGCCGCGAGCGGTCGGGATCGAGCTCGAATGGGTGCTGCACCACGCGGCAGACCCCACCCGTCCCTTGACCCCCGCGGACCTGGCGCTGGTCTCCGCGGTGACCGCCACGATCGATCTGCAGCAGAGCCGGCTCACCCTCGAGCCCGGCGGCCAGGTCGAACTCTCCAGCCTTCCCCTCCCCGACGTGCAGTCCTGCGCCGCCGCGATGTACTCCGATGCCGCGGCCCTGCGCACCGCCCTCGGCGGAGCCGGCTTCGTGCTCGTCGGCACCGGCGTCGACGCCTACCGTCCGCCCCGGCGTCTCGTCGACGCTCCTCGATACGCGGCCATGCAGGCGTACTTCGACCGCGACAACTCCGCCGGCCGGACGATGATGTGCAGCACCGCCGCCATCCAGATCAACGTAGACGCCGGTCTCGAGGAAGACCTGCCCGCGCGCTGGGCCCTGCTCCACGAACTGACGCCCGTACTGGTCGCCGCCTTCGCCAACTCCCCCGTCGTCGGCGGCCGCCCCGTGGGCCTGCGCTCGGCCCGCCACTCCGTCTGGTCGGCCATCGACCGGGCCCGCGCCCGCGCCGCGTACGTCCCGGGCGAGAACCCGCGCGCCACCTGGGCTCGCTACGCGCTGGACGCTCCGCTCCTCTGCGTCCCGAACGCGGGGTCGGATTGGGCGGCCCCGGCGGGCACGATGCGCAACTGGATCCGCGGCGAGCTAGACCTGCCGCCCGCAGGCCCGGCCGAACTGGACTACCACCTGACCACGCTGTTCCCGCCGGTGCGGCCCCGCGGGCACCTCGAGCTGCGAACCGTCGACGCTCAGCGCACGGCGGCCGACTGGACCGCCGCGTTCGCCTTTGTCGACGCCCTGGTCTCCGACCCGGTGGCCGCCGACACTGCACGCGCGGCACTCTGCCCCGTCCTGGCCGATCCGGCCGCCGGTTCACGCGCGGCCCGGGACGGTCTGGGCGATCCGCGGCTGCGCGCAGCGGCGCTGGCCTGCTTCGCGGCCGCCTCGGATGCGTTGTCGCGATCCGGAAGCTCGTGCGCCCGCTCCGTGTTGGAGGACTTCGTGGAGCGCTATGTCGACCGTGGCCGATGCCCGGCCGACGACACCCTCGCCGAGTTCGTCGCGGGCCGCCCGTTGGCCACCGAAGAGGAGGCCTCGTGGGCCGCGGTCTGATCCCGGAGGTCGACGTCGAGGCGGTCCGGGCGGAACTGGCGGCCGACCTCGACCGAGCTCGCGTCCGCACCACCGCCCTCACCTCGGCCCTCGACGAGGCCGAACTGACCCGGCAGCACTCCCCGCTCATGTCGCCGCTGGTCTGGGATCTCGCGCACATCGGCAACCAGGAGGAGCTCTGGCTCCTGCGCCGCATCGCCGAGCGGCCGGGCATGCTGCCCGACGGGATCGACGACCTCTACGACGCGTTCCGGCACGCCCGCAAGGACCGCCCCAGCCTTCCCCTGCTGGACGCCGCCGGCTCGCGGACGTACGTGCAGGAGGTGCGCGACCGGGTGCACGACCTGCTGGCGGCGGTGCCACTGGAGAGCGCCGACCCTCTCCTGCACCAGGGCTTCGCGTTCGCGATGATCGCGCAGCACGAGCAGCAGCACGTCGAGACGATGTACGCCACGCACCAGCTCCGTGCGGGCGAGGCCGTGTTGACGGCTCCCCCCGCGCCTACCGCGGCAGCCGACCTCCCGTCCGAGGTACTCGTCCCGGCCGGCGAGTTCGAGCTCGGTACGGACCTCGACCCGTGGGCGCTGGACAACGAACGCCCCGCCCATCGCGTCCACGTCGCCGCCTTCGTCATCGACACGGTCCCGGTCGCGAACCGGGAGTACGCCGAGTTCGTGGCGGCGGGCGGGTATCGCGATCCGCGATGGTGGACGCCGGAAGGCTGGACGCACGTCCGGGAGGCGCAACTGACGGCACCTCAGTTTTGGTCGCCGGACGGCACGCTGCGGCGCTTCGGCGTCGAGATCCCGCTGCCGCTCGACGAGCCCGTGCAGCACGTGTGCTGGTACGAGGCCGATGCGTACGCGCGCTGGCGCGGGCGGCGCCTGCCCACCGAGGTGGAGTGGGAGAAGGCAGCCCGCCACGACCCTGCCACCGGCCGCTCGCGCCGCTACCCGTGGGGCGACGAGTCCCCCACGCCCGCTCACGCGAACCTCGAGGGCCGCCACCTCGGCCCCGCCGCCGTCGGCGCCTACCCGGCGGGCGCGTCGGCGTACGGGGTACACCAGTTGATCGGCGACGTGTGGGAGTGGACCTCCTCGGACTTCTCCGGGTACTCGGGCTTTCGCGCCTTCCCGTACCGCGAGTACTCCGAGGTGTTCTTCGGCCCCGAGTACAAGGTGCTGCGCGGCGGCTCGTGGGCCGTGGACCCGGTGGCCTGCCGGGGCACGTTCCGCACCTGGGACTACCCGATCCGCCGGCAGATCTTCGCCGGATTCAGAACAGCGCGCGACGTCCGGGAGGGCGAAATCTGATGTGCCGTCACTTCGCCTACCTGGGTCCGCAGGTGCCGCTCGAGCACCTGGTGATCTCCCCGCCCTTCGGGCTGATGCGCCAGGCCTGGAAGCCGCGCCGGCAGCAGTTCGGCAACGTGAACGTGGACGGCTTCGGCCTCGGCTGGTACGTCGAGGGCGAAGACCGGCCGGTTCGCTATCGGCGCACCCTGCCGATCTGGGCGGACGCGAACTTGGTGGATCTGCTGCGCCCGGTGCGCACCGGGGCGGCACTCGGCGCGGTGCGCGGAGCGACAGAGGGCAACGCCGTCGTGGAGACCGCGAACGCTCCGTTCACGTCTGGGCGGTGGCTGTTCAGCCACAACGGGATCCTGCCCGGTTGGCCGGACGCCGCCGCCGAACTCGCGTCGCAGCTGTCCTGGCCCGCGCTCGCGCGGATTCAGAACGTCATCGACTCCACCCTGCTGTGGGCGCTCGTTCTCGATCGACTCGAGGCGGGAGCCGATCCCGTCGAGACGATCCGCGACGTCACCGTCGCCGCGCGCCGCATCCCCAACGCCCGCGTGAACCTGCTGTTGCACACCGGCGACGCCATCGTCGCCACTGCCGCCGGGGACTCGCTGTGCTACCTGCACGGCGAGCATCCCGACCCGGAGGGCCGCCCCTCGCCCGCCGTCATCGTCGCGTCCGAACCGTTCGACGACACCGACGGCTGGGTAGACGTGCCGCCCGACCATCTGCTGGCCGCGACCGCCGATTCCGTCGAGGTCGTCGCCCTGCCCGCACCCCTGTTGGAGTCCGCGTGACCTGCACCGAGAGCCGCCTTCAGATCGACGTCCACCTGCCCCCGGACTTCGCCGAGGCGGCGCTGCGCGCGGACGTCCTTGCCGGTCTCGGCGAACGGCCGCTGACCCTGCCGCCGAAGTGGTTCTACGACAAGGTCGGCTCGGACCTGTTCACCGAGATCACCCGGCTGCCCGAGTACTACCCGACGCGCGCGGAGCGAGAGATCCTCGCTCGCGAGGCCGATCGCATCGCCGCCGCGAGCGGCGCCACCACCGTCGTCGAGCTCGGCTCCGGTTCGTCGGAGAAGACGCGCCTGCTGCTCGACGCGCTCACTCGGGCGGGCACCCTGCGCCGGTACGTCGGCCTGGACGTCAGCGCGGACGCGCTGCTCGAAGCCGCAAACGGTCTCCTGACCGAGTACCCCGACCTCGAGGTGCACGGCCTGGTCGCGGACTTCGAGCACCAGCTCGACCTACTGCCGCGGGCCGAAGGCAAGCGCCTGGTCGTGTTCCTCGGCGGCACCGTCGGCAACTTCGAACCCGAGGCCCGCGCGCGCTTCCTGCGTGGCATCGCCGAGAGCCTGCGCCCCGGCGACCATCTGCTGCTCGGCACGGACCTCGTGAAGTCCCCCGCCGTCCTCGTGCCCGCCTACGACGACGCCGCGGGCGTCACGGCGAAGTTCAACAAGAACGTGCTCGCCGTGATCAACCGCGAACTCGACGCGGACTTCGACGTCGACGCCTTCGCCCACGTCGCCCTCTGGAACGCCGAGGCCGAGTGGATCGAGATGCGTCTGCGCGCCAACGGCCCGCAGCACGTCCACGTCCGCGCCCTCGACCTGCACCTCGACATCGCCGACGGCGAAGAGATCCACACCGAGATCTCCGCCAAGTTCCGTCCCGACGGCATCCGCACCGAACTCGCCGCCGCGGGCCTGACCCTCCGCAAGCTCTGGACCGACTCGCAAGGCCGCTTCGGACTGTCCCTGTCCGGCCCCGACCGCGAGTAGCCTGCCGCCATGGGCTGGGACTACGAGGTCGACACGGACGTCCTTCGCGACGTCGCCGGAGGATTTCGCAAACAGTCCGACGACCTCCGCGCCGCCCGGCGCGATCCGGCACCCACGCCGCAGGCGGACTCTTCGCCGGCGGCGCCGTGGCCGACCGCGCCACCCGAATGGTTCACGGAAGCTTCCGAATCAGGCACCTCAACCAACCGATGTCCGGTTGGGATCTCGGGCGGTGGCAGCGGCCCGGTTACGCGATCCGCCCCAGCAGTTGGGTCGCCAAGCCGGGCCACCAGATCCCACACACGCAGTGGACCACCGCCGGCAGGGCGCTCGGGGTCGCGGGCGCGGCGCTGGAGGGCGGGAAGTCGGCGTGGGGTCAGTGGCAAACCGATGCGGACGATCCGAACCTCGACACCTCCGAGCGCCTCGCCCGCGCGGGGTTCGTGGGTGCGGCGTCGGGCGGGGGCGCATGGGCCGGGGCCTACGGCGGGGCGCTGGCCGGGGGCGCGATCGGCTCCGTGTTTCCTGGGCCGGGAACGGTCATCGGTGCCGCCATCGGCGGCGCGCTCGGTGGCATGGGCGGCTCGGCTGTCGGCGAGAACCTCGCCGAGCTCGTCGTCGACCCGGTGGGCGAGGTCTACGGAACCGTGCTGGATGGCTACGCGGAGATAGGCCAAGGCATCGCGTCGGGGACGACTGCGGCCTTCGACGTCGCCGGCGACGTGGGTGGCGCGGTGATGGACGGCGGCAAGAAGCTGCTCGGCAAGTTCTTCCTGGCGGCGGCGCAGTTCGACGTGCTGGTCACGCAGACCCAACCCGACGCGCCTCCCGCGCCGGAACTGGCTGCCGCCGGTGTTCTACGGAACGACGGCGTGCATCCGGCGCTTCTTCCCGGGATCCATGCCGTCCAGACGGCGGTGTGCGCGATCCGCATCGAGTCCGCCGGCCCGCTCGGCGTGATGGTCCACCAGGGTTGGGTCGCAGCCGAGGCGGCCGCGTTCCTGCTCCAGGTGCGTCCCGACGTCTACGAGTTCCTCACCGTCGGGCCGACGTTCACGCCGAACGCGAGCGCTCGCGTGCTGCGGTTGGCGCCACGACCGGTCTCGGCACTGGAGCCTTTCGACCTCCCGGCCGGAGACGCCGATGGCCTGGGCGGAGGCGGTGCACGCCGACGGCTGGCGTGCGGGCCGGGCAACCGCGGTCTGGAACGACGAAGACGGCACCACGACGGGACGCACACTGTCGGTCTTCGACTGCTCTACTGCTCCTGCCGGACGACTCCGAGGTCGCTGCCCTGGCGAGGGGTGGGGCGACGCGGCCCGGCGGGCCGTAGCGGCCGAAAGCGTCTCCGCGGAGACGTTTTCGACTTTCACGCGCAGGCAGCACTGTATTCGAACACGCGTTCGAGCTAGAGTTGCGGTATGCATTCTGCAGAAGCAATCTCCGTGGTCACAGCCGCGCCGGTGAGACACCGCAGCGCGGACTACCTCGAGCTGGAGAGTCTTGGGGATCGGATCGTCGAGGCGGCCGGGCACGTGGCGGCGGCCACGGGCGTGTGGCTTGGGATGGTCGCGGAGTTCGAGCGGCGAGGCGGTTGGTCGGGGACCGGCATCAAGTCCTGCGCACACTGGCTGACCTGGCGCTGTGGGTTGGGGCTGCATGCGGCACGCGAGCACGTGCGAGTGGCGCGGGCGCTCGAGGGGCTCCCGCTCGTTCGAGCGGAGTTGACCGCTGGACGGCTCTCGTACTCCAAGGTTCGGGCGATGACGCGCGTCGCCGACTCCTCGAACGAGGAAGGACTGCTCAACGTCGCGCTGCATTCGACCGGCGCGCAGTTGGAGAAGACGGTTGCCGGGTTCAAGCGCGCGCACGATTTCGCAGCGGCCAAGGACCGTCACGCGCGGCGCCGGCTCAGCTGGCGGTGGGACGCGGACGGGATGCTCGTGATCAGCGGACGCTTCTCCCCCGAGGACGGCGCCGCCATCCTCGCCGCGCTCGAGTCGGTGCGAGCGGAAGTCGCGACAACCGATCCCGAGGACGAGCGACCCGCTCGGGTCGGCCCGGAGGTCGACGCCGACTCGATGGTCGCGCTCGCCCAGCACGCACTGGAACACGCGGCGTGTGCCGGCGGCGACGCTGCGGCCCACGTTGTGAACCTGCACGTCGAGTTGACCGAACTGATCGAGAACCCCGAACTCGCCGAAGGTCGCGTCGAGGACGGTCCCAGCGTGGCGCCCGAGACGCTGCGCCGCCTCTGCTGCGATTCCGCCGCGGTCGTCGTCGCGCACCACCGTTCGGGGGGCACGGGGACGTCGCTGGACATCGGTCGGCAGTCGCGCGTGATCCCCCGGCGGTTGCGGCGCGCCCTGGACCTCAGAGACGGCGGGTGCCGCTTTCCCGGCTGCGGGGCAACGCGCTTCCTGCACCGGCATCACGTGCTGCACTGGAGTCGAGGCGGACGCACAGACCTGGCGAATCTGATGTCGCTGTGCACGTTCCACCATCACGCCGTACACGAGGGCGGCTTCGAGGTGATCGCCGATGGGCTCGGAGGCTTCGGGTTCGTCCGTCCGGACGGCACACCCCTCGAGTCGTTCCCCTTGCCCGTCGGCGGCGACTCCGCAATGGCGACGCAGTTGCACGACGCGACCATCGACGCCTGGACCGCGACTCCGCGCTGGTATGGCGAGAAGCTCGACCTGCCGTACGTCGTTTCGGTGCTGCTCAGCGCCGCCGAGCTGAACTGAGCATCAGCCGTTGTGGACGTAGACGCGGTCGCCGACGCGGACCATGTCGAACAGGCGCTGGGCGCCGGACCAGTTGCGCAGGTTCACGCAGCCGTGGGAGCGCTCCGCGTAGCCGACCTTGGCGAAGTTGGCCGAGTAGTGGATGGCCTGGCCGCCGCTGAAGAACAGCGAGAACGGCATGGCCTGGCCGTAGAGGCTGGACACGTGCCAGCGGTTCTTCCAGTACACCCGGTGCATGCCGTTGCGGGTCTGGAGGTTGCGCAGGACCGAGCCGTACCGCGCGTCGAGCACGAGCTGGGTCTTCCCGTTGACCACGAACGCGATCTGACGGGTCGCCTTGTTCGCGCAAATGACACGGCCGTAGTTGCACGCCGACGGCCGCGCCTCGGCGGCCGGGGCGATGAGGACCGTCGTAGCGATCAACGCCCCAGACGCCAGTCCGATCGTTGCCTTGCGTCCCCGCTTGCGAAGCATGGTTCCTCCCGTTTGGTGCGCCGTGCCCGAGCTGTCCGATCCGAAGTACGGGCGGATCGCTCGGTCCGGTTCGCGCCTTTTCGACACCTATGGAAGGAAACGAACTGATCATGTAACGGTCACGACGGCGAATCGGGGCCCCGTCGACGTCAATTCCTTGCGAATGCGCAACCGTGTGGTCAGGTTGAGAAACTCGACGCACGCCGCGACGAGCAGTTCGCGATCGGCCGGCCCTGGGCGGATCTGCATCCCGGACAGCATGGACACGCCCATGTGGGCGAGCACCCGGCAGCGGTCCGGATCGGGTTCGAACTGGCCCATCCACGCGGTGGCGTACCGCTCCACCAGCGCGTCTCGGTGGCGTACCGCCGCCGCGACCGTCTCGTTGCCACGGGCCCAGGCCCGGATCGCGCCCTCGGCCTCGTGCGGCGTGTTCTCGTAGGCGATCAGGAGCTTGTCGAACTGCGCAGCGAGGTCGCCGAGCGCAACCATCTCCCCCAGGTAGCTTTCGAGCATGCCGAGCCAGGCACCCATCAGTTGCCGGACAAACGCGTCGAAGTCCACGAAGTGGTGGTAAAAGGAGCCCTTCGTCACGCCAAGACGAGTGCACAGACGGTTTACCGTCAGCCCGTCGGAACCGGCCTCCCCGAGAATCTTCACAGCGGCGTTGAAGAACTCCTCGGGGCTGCGTCGCTCGGCCAGCCGCCGGCCTCGGTTGCCTGTAGTCATGCGGCCAAGTGAATACCCGAAGGTATGGATCGTTGCCGTAGGGCACGCCGCGGCCTACAACTGCAGACGTGAGCTCCCGTCGCAGCGTCGTCACCGGTGTCGTCGCGTCGCTGTGTCTGCTGCTCGGCGGGTGCGGGTCGCGCGTCGACGGGTCGGAGATCGTGGCCCAGTCCGGCGGCAGCACGGTGCGGCTCTCGGACGAGTCCCTCGAAGCGCTCAAGGCCGCCACGCGGCAGGCGGCTGCCGGCGCGGACGCCCCCGCGGCAGCGAGGCCCGCCTTGCCCGAGACGACTGCAGACGGGCAGACGGCAATCGCTCCCGTCGCAACGAAGGTCGGCAAACGCTCCAGCGCCGCAGCTGCGCCTGCGGGCGGGGCGAGCGAGCAGGCAGCCGGCCCGGCCGGCACGGCGGCCACGGCGGCCACGGCGGCGGGCCAGTGCGCGAAACAGCTCGACACGATCAAGATCGGCCACGTTGGGCTGTTCTCCGGCGTCGCCGGACCGATCCTCGGCAGCGCCGTCCCGATGATGGCCGCCTGGGCCAAGGACGTGAACGCCCGCGGCGGCCTCGCCTGCCACCCGGTCCAGGTGTTCACCCGGGACGACGGGGGCGACCCGAGCCGCTCGGCCGCGATCGTGAAGGACCTCGCCCAACGGGAAGGGGTCGTGGCGTTCGTCGGTTCGCTCACCCTGGCTCCCCTCGGCTTCGCCAAGGCGATCGACCAGGTCGAGGTGCCCGCCGTGGGCGGTGGCGCCGGCGACCCCCGCTGGTTCGCCAGCCCGTGGTTCTTTCCCGACAGCGCGTCGCGGACCGACCAGATCGTCGGCCTCGTGAAGCATGGGGTGGACCGCGGCAAGACCAAGCTCGGCGTCCTCTACTGCGTCGAGGCGGCGGCCTGCACCGAGTCGATCAAGGAGATCCGCGACGGAGCCGCGAAGAAGGCCGGCGCGACCCTGGTCTACGACTCCCCGATCTCGGTCACGCAGCCCGACTTCACCGCCCAGTGTCTGAACGCCCGCGACGCCGGGGTGGACCAACTCGCGCTCGGCATGGACGGGGCGGCGATGGGCCGGGTCGCGCGGTCCTGCCAGGCGGTCGGGTACAAGCCGTTGATCTCCACGGTGTCCGGGCTCCTGAGCCCCACTCAGGCGAAGGATCCGACGCTGCGCGCCTTCGGCGTCGTCACCGCCGCCGGCTACGCGCCCTGGACCGAGAACGACCAACCGGGACTGCGCGAGTACCACCGCGTCATGAAGCGGTGGACGCCGAACCTTCCCGCCGACGGCGCGACCGTGTTCACCTTCGTGGCCGCCAAGCTGTTCGAACGGGCCATCGAGAAGGTCGCCGCGAAGGCCGCCTCGGGAACCGTCACGCCGACACTGATCGTGGAGGGGCTCGGCACCATCACCAAGGACACCCTGGGCGGGCTCACCGGCCCGATCACCTTCACGCCCGGGCAGAAGCACGCCGTGCCCAACGGCTGCGTGTTCTACCAACTCCTCGACGAACGGGGCTGGACCGCACCGCGCGGCAGTAGGCCGGTCTGCTTCCCCAAATAGGTCGAATCCCGACGAAGCCGTACAACGTACGTAGCCCGAGGTACACAATGGGCGGATGACGTCTCGCCCCGGACGCGTCGCGGTTGCCGCCGTCCTTGCCTGCGCCCTCCTCGCGGGCTGCGGCACGCGCTTGGACGCCGCCGACATCGCCGCGTCCGGCCAGACCGAGACCGTCACCTTGACGCCCGAGTCGATCGACGCGCTGCGAGCGGCCACCCGGCCCGCCGTCCCGGCCGCCGCGCAGGAGGTCGCCGAAGTCGCCGCGGATGCCGCGCCCGCCGCCGAGGCGCCGAGTGGCGAGGTCGGGTCGAAGCCCGTCGCGGCGCCCGTCCGGGCCAATGCTCCCAAGGCGACGGTCCGCGCGCCCGCCTCCGCGGCGGTGCCGTCGCGGCAGTGCGTCAGGTCGCTGGAACCGATCTCCATCGGGCAGGTCGGCACGTTCTCCGGCGTCGCCGGCCCGCTGACCGGCAGTGCCGTCACCACGATGGCCGCCTGGGCCAGGGACGTGAACGCCCGCGGCGGGGTGGCCTGCCACCCGGTTCGCGTGTTCACCCGCGACGACGGCGGCGACCCGGCCAAGGCCGCCGCGCTGGCCAACGAGCTCGCGGAGCGTCAGAAGGTCGTTGCCTTCGTCGCCCCCGCGGTGCTGGGCCCGGCGGGCTTCGTGCAGGCGATTCAGAAGCTGAAGATTCCGGTGATCGGCGGATCCGTCGGCCAAGATCAGTGGTTTACGACCCCGCACTTCTATCCCGAGGTTGCGCGAGCGGACGACTTGATCGCCGGGCTGCTCAAGCAGGGTGCCGAGCGGGGCAAGAAGCGGCTCGGGCTGCTGTACTGCGTGGAATCTCCCGTCTGTGCCGAGATCTCGAAGAAGGTCAAGGCCGGGGTGGGAGCCGCCTCGGGCCTCGAACTCGTCTACGAGTCGCCGGTGTCGGTGACCCAGACCGACTACACCGCGCAGTGCCTCAACGCCCAGAAGGCCGGTGTCGACCTGCTCGGGCTCGGCCTGGACGGAGCGTCGATGACTCGCGTCGCACGCTCCTGCGCCTCCGTCGGCTATCGCCCACTGTTGACGACGGCCTCCTTCGCGATCGGCACCGCCCAGTCGAAGGACGAGGGCCTGCGGTCCTTCGGCGTCGTGACCGCCTCCGGCGTGGCGCCCTGGTTCGCGAACGACGTGCCGGGCCTGCGGGAGTACGGGCGGGCGATGGAGCGCTGGGCGCCCAGCCTGGAGACCGACGGGGCGTCGATCAGCGCGTGGACCTCCGCCAAGCTCTTCGAGGCCGTGGTCGCCGGAGCGGGCCAGTCCGCGCGCAGCGGTCCGCTGACGTCGGCGTTGGTGGAGCAGGGCGCCCGCACCATCCGCGGCGTAACCCTCGACGGCCTCACCGGCCCGCTGGACTTCACTTCCGACGCCAAGCGCGCCGCGGGCAACGGCTGCAGCTTCTTCCAGTTCCTCGGCCCCCAGGGGTGGACCGCGCCGCGCGGAAGTACGCCGGACTGCCTCACGAAGCGCTAGGCACCAGCACCGCCAGCGTCTCGACGTGGTGAGTCATCGGGAACAGGTCGAACGCGCGGAGCTCCGCGAGCTCGTAGCCGAGGCCGGCGAACGTTCGCAGGTCGCGAGCCTGCGTCGCCGGATCGCACGACACGTAGGCGATCCGCCGCGGAAGCAGCGCGGCGATTCCCTCGACCACCTCGCGGCCCGCGCCGACGCGTGGCGGGTCCAACACCACCAGATCCGCGGCCGGGAGCCCCTCGGCGAGCGCGTCGGCCACCGTCGCGCCGAGCACCTCGACGCCGGGCATGCCGAGAAGGTTGTCGCGGGCCGCGACCACGGCGGCCGCGTCGCTTTCCACCGCGATCACCCGACCGCCGGGATTCACCAGGTGCGCCAGGCATCCGGCGAACAGACCCGCCCCGCTGTACAGGTCCAGGAGCACCTCGCCGGGCCGTGGGTTCAGCGCCGCACGGACGGCGTCCACCAGCGTGCTCGCCGCGGCCGGGTGTACCTGCCAGAAGCCGCCGGCGGGCACCGCGAAGCGTCGCCCGCCGACGTGCTCCACAATTCGTTCGGCCCCCGACACGCCCGGCGGCCAGTAGGTCAGCAGCGACACGTCGTCCTCGACGCTCGGCGTCGCACGCGGCCGGGCACGCTGGCCCTTGTGTCCCGCCGAGGCCCGGACGATCGCGGCCCGCTCGCCCGAACTCGCCACGGCCACCTCGATCTCGGCCGTGTCCGTCCACACCGCGCCCAGCACGCCCGTCGAGGCCACCGCGGGGTGTGCGATGAAGCATTCCTCGACCGGTTGAACGCCGTGCGACCGATGGCCCCGCATTCCCGGCCGCCCGGCGGAGTCGACGGCGAAACGGACTCGCGTGCGCCAACCGCCCCCGTCGGCCTGGCCGGGCGCTGCCTCGACCTCCCCGTCCCACTCGATCCCGCCCACCCGCTGCAACTGCTCGGCGACCACGGTGGCCTTCAGCCGACGCTGGGCGTCCAGCGCGGCGTGCTGCCAGTCGCAGCCACCGCACCCGCCGGGCCCGGCGTACTCGCACGGCGCCGGCACCCGGTCCGGCGAGGCCGCCAGGATCTCGACGGCGTCCGCCCGTAGGAACGAATCGCCCTCGCGGCCTTCGGTGACCCGCACCCGCACGCGCTCCCCCGGCAGCGCGTGCCGGACGAACACCACGAGAGACTCGTGCCGCGCCACGCAGCTTCCGCCGTGCGCCGGCGGGCCCACCAGGACCTCGAACTCGGTCCCGGCCAGGTCGGGGCGGGCACGCTTCGCCGGCGGTCGAGGTCGGTTGCGGCGCCGGTCGGGCGCCTGGCCGGAACGTGTGGTCACTGCGCGAGAGTAGTCTCGACGGGCGGATCACCTCGAAAGGAAGAGTCGGCGCAGGTGCACATCGTGATCATGGGTTGCGGCCGCGTCGGCTCCTCGCTGGCGCTGGCGCTGGAGGCCAAGGGACATTCCGTCGCCGTCGTCGACCAGTCGTCCGACGCCTTCCGGCGCCTCGGGCCCGGGTTCGCCGGCAAGCGCGTCACCGGCATCGGTTTCGAACGGGAGACACTGATCAAGGCCGGCGTCGAATCCGCCGACGCGTTCGCCGCCGTTTCGTCGGGCGACAACTCGAACATCATCTCCGCGCGGCTGGCCCGCGAGGACTTCGGCGTGCGCAACGTCGTCGCCCGCATCTACGACCCGGCCCGCGCCGAGGTCTACGAGCGCCTCGGCATCCCCACGGTCGCCACCGTCAGCTGGACCACGGACCAGGTGCTGCGCCGGCTGCTCCCGCACGGCGCCGAGCCGTTGTGGCGGGACCCGAGCGGCACGATCGTCCTTGCCCGGGTACAGCTCGCGCCCAGCTGGCTCGGCCGCGAGGTCCGCGAGCTGCAGAACCAGTCCGGGGCTCGGGTGGCGTTCCTGACCCGGCTCGGCGCGGGGTACGTGCCCGCCGGGGACTCGGTGCTGCAGGAGGGCGACCTCGTGCACGTCCTGGTGACCGAGAACGACATCGCCGCCGCCGAGCGGATCTTCGCCCGCGGACCGGAAGGCCACTGATGCGCGTCGCGATCGCCGGAGCCGGCGCGGTGGGTCGTTCGATCGCCACCGAACTGCTCGAGAACGGCCACGAGGTGCTGCTGGTGGACCGGGACCCGAAGGCCATCAAGGTGGATCTGGTGCCGGACGCGGAGTGGCTGCTGGCCGACGCGTGCGAGATGTCCTCGCTACAGGAGGCGCAGCTGCACCGCTGCCAGGTGATGGTGGCCGCCTCCGGCGACGACAAGGTGAACCTCGTCGTTTCGCTGTTGGCGAAGACCGAGTTCGGCGTGCCGCGCGTGGTCGCCCGCGTGAACCACCCGTCGAACGAGCAGCTGTTCAACGAGTCCTGGGGCGTGGACGTCGCCGTGTCCACCCCCCGCCTGCTGTGCGCGCTGGTCGAAGAGGCGGTGACCGTCGGCGACCTGGTCCGGCTGTTCTCCTTCCGGCACGGCGAGGCGAACCTGGTGGAGCTGACACTCCCCGACGACTCGCCGCAGCTCGGCCGGCGGGTCGGCGACGTCACGTGGCCGCCGGACACCGCCCTGGTGGCGATCATCCGCGGCGCGCGCGTGCTGGTGCCGAGCTCGGACGACCCGCTGGAGGTGGCGGACGAGCTGCTGTTCGTCGCGGCGCCGGAACGCGAGCCGGAGCTGGAGGACCTGCTGTCCCCTCACTTTCGGCCGGGTTCTGACTGAGCGTCAGTCTTTCTTGACCAGCGGCGTGCGGCCCTTGGCCAACACCGCACCCATGACGAACAGGGTGGCCACCCACAGCGGCCAGCCCATGACGAGCTTGGCCGTACCCAGCGCGCCGACGTTGCAGTCCTTGTAGAGCGGGTACTGCACGAGCACGCGCAGCACGCAGGGGACGGCCAGGATCAGCGTCAGCCTGCGGCAGAGCTTGACCATCCCCGGATCGTTGCGCCAACCGGTGGGGTCGCCCGTCACCGAACCGACCATGAAGCCAACCAACGGCCATCCGACGAGAACGGTCAGCAGCAGCACCGCCGAGTACGCCGTGTTGTAGAGGATGCCCGGCAGGAAGAAGTCGCAGGCGCGATCGTCGCCGTCGCCGCCCCCGCGCATCGCGAACACCGCGCCGATGCCGATGCCCAACGCCGCGTTCATGACGTAGGCGGTGGTGCCCTTCTGCAGCACGCGGACAGCGAACGCGAGCACAGCGAGGCCACCGGCGACGATCAGCGAGAGCTTCAGGTCGTCGCTGACGACGAAGCAGACGGTGAACGCCGCCGTGGGCACCGCGGCCTCGAGAATTCCGCGCGGACCACCGAGCGCCTTGGACAGCTGTTGGCGGACCAGCGCTTCGACGGTGTCGACGGTCGCGGGCGGCTTCGGCTCCTCGCTCACCGGCCGGCCGGGCGGAGCTCGTAACGGGGGTTGAAGATCACCGCTCGGCCGTCGTGGTTGGCCAGGCGCCCGTGCACGCGCACGCCGCGGCCCGGCTCGACGCCGGCGATCTGCCGGCGCCCGAGCCAGATCAACGCGACCGTTCCGGATCCGTCGTACAGCTCGGCCTCCAGCGCCGGCACGCCCGCGCGGGGCCGCAGCGTCACGGTGCGGAGCGTCCCGCAGACCGTGACGAGCTCGCGTTCGCAGCAGGTGCCGATCGGCGTGCCTCCGTCGGAGACCGCCTCGGTCTGCAGCTGCGCCGCCTCCAGCGCATCGGTGCTGGTGGTCAGCTTGCTGAACATGCCCTTCAGCCGACCACTCATCGGATTTCGGTGATCTCCGGCCCGCGCTCGAACGGGTTGAAGTCCTCCACCCGTGCCCGGCGAGCGGCCTCGTCCTCGTCCTCGTCCGCCGCTTCCATCTCGGAGGTGATCTCCTCCGGCAGGCGCAGCTCGATCGGGTCGCGCGGGGCCATGGCGTCGGCGCCACGCACGACGACGACGTCGGCGAGCAGGCTTTCCAGCGGCTCGCGAGCCTCTTCCTCCATCGCGCCTTCGCCGGTGATCACCGCGCGCAGGAACCAGCGCGGACCGTCGACGCCGAGGAAGCGGGCCACCTGGAATCCGGCGGTGCCGTCGGGAAGGGCGACCGGGACCGTGGCCACCAGCTCGGAACCGAAACGGCCTTCGGCGTCCTGGACCTCGCCGCCGCCCTGGACGATGCCCGAGGCGATCTCCTGGCGAACCTCGTCCCAGATGCCCATGGTCCGCGGGGCCGCGAACGGCTGAATCTGGATGGCGCTGCGGCCGATGATCAGCGTCGCGGCGACCACGCGCTCCTCGGCGATCTCGGCACGCAGTTCCATGCCGTCGACGATGGGGATGAGCACTCCACCGAGGTCCACGCGTTCGATCTTGTCGTCGGGAACGTCGGCGAAGTCCCACGGGCCGCCCTCGCGCGGTGGCAGGGCGGCGGGTGCTTCCTCGCTCGCCTCGACCTGCGCCTCGACCGACTCGGCCGCTGCGGAGGCCTCGTCCTTGCCCTTGCGACGAAAAGCCACGTCAAACCCTTCCTACAGTGGTCACTCCAGTGGAACCGTGCCCGCCCTCGCCGCGGGCGGATCCGGGCAGCCGGTCGACTTCGTGGAAGCGGGCGCGTTCCACCTGCTGAATCACGAGCTGGGCGATGCGGTCGCCACGCCGAAACGCTACGGGACTGGCCGGATCGTGGTTGATCAACGAGATCTTGATCTCGCCGCGGTACCCGGCGTCGACGGTACCGGGCGCGTTCACGATCGAGACGCCGTACCTGTGCGCCAACCCCGAGCGGGGGTGGACGAAGGCCGCGTACCCGTCGGGCAGCGCGATCGCGATGCCCGTGGGCACGAGAGCACGCTCGCCCGGCCCGAGCACGACGTCGATCGCGGTACAGAGGTCCGCTCCCGCATCGCCGGGGTGGGCGTAGCTGGGCAACGGCAGCTCGGGGTCGAGGCGCTGGATCAGCACGTCCACTCCCTGCCCCCCGTCACGGCCCGTCACGCGCCCGACACTATGGCATGTGAGGGCTTGGTCATGGCTCAGACTGGCCCGGTGACGCAAACGCCCGCCCCGCTGTTCTCCGAGCGCCTTCGCGTGCCCGCGATCTGGTGGCTGATCCCGGTGTTCGACCTGGTCGTGCTGGCCGTCGGAACACACGCGTACCTGGGCCCGGTGGCCGCGATCGTCGCCGGCGTCGGCTCGGTCGCCCTGGTGGTCTGGGGCCTGATCGCGTACGGCGGCCTGCACCTGGTGGTGGACGCCGACGGGTTCCGCGCGGGCAGGGCCCGGCTGGCGCCCGCGGCGCTGGGCCAGGCCTGGCCGTTGGAACCCGACCAGGCCAAGGCCCTGCGCGGCCCACGGGCCGACGCTCGCGCGCGGCTCGTGCTTCGCGGGTACCTGCCCGGGGCCGTCCGACTGAACGTGGCCGACCCTGCCGAGCGCGTGCCGTACTGGTACGTGTCGACGCGCAGGCCCGCGGAGTTGGCCGCCGCGCTCAACCGCGTGCGCGAAGGCCAGTCCGCCTGGTGATCGCTAGGAACAGTCCCGGCAGACGAACTGGCCGTTCTTCTCCGAAGCCATCTGGCTGCGGTGGTGCACCAGGAAGCACGACGAGCAGGTGAACTCGTCGGCCTGGCGCGGCAGAACGCGCACGGACAGTTCCTCGCCGGACAGGTCTGCGCCCGGCAGTTCCAGGGACTCGGCGAGATCCGCCTCGTCGATGTCGACGGTGCTCGCGCCCTTGTCGACCCGACGTGACTTGAGCTCCTCGATGCTGTCTTCGCCGAGTTCGTCGTCGGTCTTGCGTGGTGCGTCGTAATCGGTGGCCATCGTTGCGGTGCTCCTCTACTTGCTGCCGTGGACCGGCTACCCCTCCGACCGGGCCTGGCGGGCTCGGCCAACTGACACCTAATGCATCCGGCCCCGGAAGTGTTCCCGGGCCGGCCGGGCGATTGTGCCCTATCCAACTGTCCACACACACGACGGGAGTACGAACTCGTTCCTATGCGGTGTGTCACGGACCGTCCGGACCGCCGGCGCCCGCCGCCACGAGCAGGTCGTGCAGCGCCGGGAACAGCCCCGGACCCGCGGCGAGGGCGAACCGGTCCGACGGCGCCGCGCCGTGCAGTCCCTCGAACCGCGCTCCGGCCTCGGTGGCGACCAGACCGCCCGCGGCGTGGTCCCAAGGCTGGACCCCGCGTTCGAAGTACGCATCCACCCGTCCGGAGGCGAGCAGGCACAGGTCGAAGGCGCAGGCGCCGAACCGTCGAATGTCCCGCACCGCGGGCAGCAGAGTCTGCAGCACTCGGGCCTGGTAGGCGCGACGTTCGGCGGCGTAGCCAAAACCGGTGGCCACCAGGGCTGCGCCGACCTCGGGTCCGGGGCCGCACTGCAGCGAGACGCCGTTGCACGTTGCGCCGCCCCCGCGGTGCGCGCTGAACGTCTCCCCCGTGCTCGGTACGTGCACCGCGCCCGCCACGCTCCCCCCGTCGACGGTCGCGGCGATGCTCACCGCCCAACCGCCGAGTCCGTAGAGGTAGTTCACCGTCCCGTCGAGTGGGTCCAGCAGCCACCGGACGCCGGTGGTCCCCTCCTTGCGGGAACCCTCCTCGCCCAGCAGGCCGTCGTCGGGCCGCAGCCGCGCCAGCTCGCCCACGATCAGCGCCTCGGCGGCGTGGTCCATCTCCGTGACGACGTCCGTCGGCGTGCTCTTGGACGAGACCTCCAGCGACCGGGCGGGCCGGCCCTCGACGAGCAGACGCCCCGCCTGCTGCGCGATCCGCTCGGCGATCTCGCGGAGTTCTCCGCTCATGAACTCACCCCCGCCACCACCGGCTTGGGGCCGCGCAGGTTCGGGCAGCACTGCGCCGGACAGACGTCGTGGTGCGGGCCGAACTCGCCCAGCGCTCGCGGCGGTGCACCGGCGATGCGCTCCTGCACCAACTCGTGAACGGCGGCGACGAACTCGGGAGCGGTGCCGACCGTCGGTGCCCGCACGAAGGCCACGCCGAGTTCGGCGGCGACGGCGCAGGCCTCGACGTCGAGGTCGAAGCGGACCTCCATGTGGTCGGAGACGAATCCGATGGGCGCGACGACGACCGCACGCACGCCGGCCGCGGCCCGTTCGCGCAGGTGGTCGCCGATGTCCGGCTCGAGCCAGGGAATCGTCGGTGGGCCGGACCGCGACTGGTAGACGAGCTCCCAGGGATGCCCAACGGCCTCGGCGACGAGCCGGGCGACCTCGCGGTGCTGCGCCACGTAGGCGCCGCCGGCGGGGCCTGCGCCGTCCGCCATGGCCGTGGGAATCGAATGCGTGGTGAAGATCAGTTCCGCGCCGGCGCGGAGGTCGGTGGGCAGGGCTGCGAGGGATTCTCGTACGCCGCGGATCTGCGGCTCCACGAATCCGGGGTGGTTGAAGTAGTGGCGGATGCGGTCGACCCGGGGTGCGCCGGGCCCGACGGCGGCCCTGGCCGCGGCGAGGTCCTCGCGGTACTGCCGGCATCCCGAGTACGAGGAGTACGCCGAGGTGAACAGGGCCAGCGCCCGTGCAACCCCGTCGCGCTCCATCTGGGCGAGGGTGTCGGCGAGCATCGGCCGGCAGTTCCGGTTGCCCCAGTAGATCGGCAGGTCCGTGCCGTGCGCGGCGAACTCCGCGTGCAGGGCGTCGAGCAGGGCGCGGCACTGGTCGTTGATCGGGCTGACGCCGCCGAAGAGCAGATAGTGCTCGGCGACGGCCTGCAGGCGGGCCTCCGGTACGTCCCGACCGCGGGTGACGTTGCGCAGGAACGGCAGCACGTCGTCCGGTCCCTCGGGGCCACCGAACGAGACGAGTAGGAACGCGTCGTAGGGCTGCTCGTCTTCCACGGGAGGGATCCTGCCAGACGCCACTTCCGTCACATCGGAAACACCGGTTTCAGATCGTCGCGACACGCCCCCCGTAGGCCTCTCACCTGCGGCGAGATCGCCGTCCACCCTTGGAGGATCGAGACGTTTCCACGCGAGAGGAACCTTCGATGCAGGAATTGCGGCTCGTCGCAGCGAACGAACGCGGGACCCATCTGGTCCTGCGGTCGACCGACGGCGACAAGTTCCTGCTGTGTATCGACGAGCGGCTGAAGGCCGCAGCCCGTGGCGACCGCTCGCGCTTCGGCACGGGCGAGGGCGAGTCCGGCACGGACATCCGCCCGCGCGAGATCCAGGCCCGCATCCGATCCGGCGCCTCGGCCGAGCAGGTTGCTCGGTCAGCGGGCGTGCCGGTGGACCGCGTGCGCCGGTTCGAGGGCCCGGTCCTGGCCGAGCGCGAACACATCGCCAGACAGGCCCAGAAGAGCACCGTTCGCCGGTCCGGCGTCGACCTTCGCCCGGCCGCCCTGCTCGACGTGCTGGCCGAGCGCCTGAGCGGGCTTGGCGTGGACGTCGCAGAGCTCGGCTGGGACTCCTGGCGTCGCGACGACGGCCGCTGGGTTGTCCAGGTCGCCTACAGCCTCGACGACGTCACCACCGTCGCGCGCTACCTCTACGACCCGAAGGCACGCAGCGTCCTCGCCGAGGACGACGAGGCCCGCTGGCTGACCGGCGAACTGGATCGGCGCCCCGTCACGGGCCCGTTCGTTCCGCGGGTCGCCGCCCAGCTCCCCGAACCTGAGATCGTCGCCCCGGCGGTTCCCGAGGTTGCGGCCCCGCAGGGCGAGATCCCGGCCGTCGACTCCGGTCAGCAGTTGGCCCCGGCGGAGATCGCCGCCGCCATGCGTTCGGCCGCCGCGGCTGCGCCCGCCGAGCCGGTCGTCCCGCGCCGCACTCCCGAGGGTCTGCCTCGGCCCTACGGCCCGCGTCGGCCGACCCCGGTGCCGCGTCGTGCAGTGCAGATGGAGGTCCCGCTACCCGAGCAGCCCGAGCCCGTCGTCGTCGCGACGCCTCCGGCACCTCCGGCACCGGAGCCCGTCGAGGCCGAGCCCGCGCGCACCGGTACCGACAACGAGCCGGCCCGTCCCGCCCGTGGCCGGCGCGCCAGCGTCCCGGCGTGGGACGACATCATGTTCGGCGCCCGTCGCACGGACTGACACACGGTCACATTGCAGAAGGGGGGGGCCGCCCAAGGGGGCGCCCCATGATAGTGGCAACAAACGGGGTATTCTTGGCGCCCCTGTGGGGGGGGTGGTGGCCGGGGGTGTGGCCGCGGCGGTGGGCGGGGGGGTGGGGGGGGGGGTGGGGGC
>JBQTKD010000056.1:0-49575 GCA_052386455.1 Sporichthyaceae bacterium | reverse complement strand
CGAGACACTGCCGACCGCCGAATTCGGCGCCACCGTGAAGCGCAATGCTGTTCGGGCATTTGCAGTACTAGTTGCGGCGCAAGGGGTTTACCCGAGCGCCGATTTCCGTCACTGGGTTTCCAGGGCTGGACACAGAACTCGCCGGTTCTTCCCATCCCCCACCACGGAACCCACCGTCAAGCCGGAGCCGTCAGCTCCGGTACTTGGGAGTGAACATGCAGAACATCGCTGAATCCGCTGAGCTCGTTCAGGCTTGGGGCCGCATCTTCGACGACGGCGGCAACACTGGCATCACCGGCGTTATCTTCCAGGCCGTGGGCGGTGCGGCAAGCGCCACCGCCCAATTCATCGGGGGTGTTGGCACCGCCCTGTTCGACTTCCTGTAAATCGAAGCGTCGAGTTCCCCGGGTCGCCGAAGACGACCCGGGGAACGTCGTTTTTGCCCTGCCCGTTAGTACGGCGCACCCTGATCGGCGGTGTCGCCGGCGTTGCCGCCGGTGAACAACACGTCGAGTCCGGAGCCGCCGCGCACGGTGTCGGCACCCGGGCCGCCGTCGATCCGGTCCGCGCCACTGCCGCCGCTGACCCGGTCGTCGCCGTCGCCGCCGCAGAGGATGTCGTCGCCGGAGCCGCCGAAGATGTGGTCGTTGCCGCCGAGCCCGAAGATGATGTCCGGCCCGGAGGTGAAGCCCAGATCGTCGTTGCCAATTGTTCCGACGATCTTGTTGTAGCCGTCGGGCGGAGGTTGGTTCTCCTGGCCCGGCGCGCACTCGGGGATCGATCCGCCGCCGCCACCGCCAACCGCCGGGGTCAGGAAGGTCACCCGCAGGCGCCCGTCGCGCTCGTCATGCCTGCCGATCATTCCGACCAGGGTGGCCGGGGTGCCGACCGCGCTTCCGCCGCCGCCGCCTCCGCCGCCGCCGCTGGACCCGCTGCCGGGGTTGGGCCCGAGACCGCGCCGCCCGCCTTGACCGTCAGCCGGAAGCTCCAAGTCGACGGCCTGGACACCGCCGCCACCACCACCGCCGGGTCCACCAGTGGGTCCCGGTCCGTTCTCGCCGGGGGCGTCCCCGGTCGTGTCGGTAGCCGCCATGCCGCCGGCGCCGCCCGTGGCGGCGGGCGGCCCAAGTCCGAGGAGCGGGCCGCCACCGACCTCGCCGTCCTCGCCCATGGCGCCGGCGTGTCCGCCGTCGCCGCCGCGGCCGCCGGTGAACGCGAAGCCGACCGAGCCGTTGCCGCCGGCGCCGCCGCCCCCCGCGGCGACGACCACGTGGTTCCCGGCCAGCAGGACGCCGGTCGCGCCACCACCGCCGCCACTGGTCCCGGCGCCGTTGTCGTTGCCTCCGGCGCCGCCGCCGACGACGCCGGCGCCGCCGAGGCCGGAACTGGCGTTGGTGCCGTTCCCACCGCGACCGCCGAGAACGAACGAGAGCATCTGGCCATCGGTGACGGCCAGGTCAGCGACGACTCGGGCGCCGTCGCCGCCGGTGCCGCGCCTGTTGACGATCAGGGCGTCGTTTCCGTCGCCGCCCTGGGCGCCGAAGGCCTCGACTCGCACGCTGGAAACGCCGATCGGAACGAAGCGGTCGATTGTCGCGCCCGCTACGTAGGTGGCGTTGACCCGGTAGTCGCAGACGATCTGCGCACCCTGCACCAGGCACTCCGGGTCGGCGCCGAGGTCCACCGCGCTCGCGGGAGCCGCGACGACGACGACGGCCACCGGCGGAACGGTCAGCGCCAGTGCAACGAGCCAGTGTTTGGTGCTGCGCGTGCGACGGTTCGACATCGGAATTCCCCCCTTGCCACGCGAGCCGACCCACGTCGGTCGCACGGCCGCCACGGTGTCGGCGGACGGGTCGAGAATTGCGTGTCCAGGACGTGCAGAACACCCGATAGGGCCGAAGGGGGGACACCCGGCGCGAACCGGACAACCCCACCACCCTCCCTGCGTCCGAACACCCGGGCGCTATAGCGCCCAGCCCTTCGGACGCTACGGGTGCGCCGCCCCCGTCTGCACTCTCCACAGCGCCGCGTAGAGGCCGCCCGCCCCGACGAGCTCGTCGTGGGTGCCGGACTCGGCGATGCGGCCGCGTTCGAGCACCCAAATCCGGTCCGCGGCCCGCACCGTGGAGAGGCGATGCGCGATCACGATCGCCGTACGCCCGACCGCCACCCGCGCCAGCGAGCGCTGGATGGCCGCCTCGGTTTCGTTGTCCACCGCGGACGTGGCCTCGTCCAGCAGGAGGATCGCCGGATCGCGCAGCACCGCCCGGGCGATCGAGATGCGCTGGCGCTGCCCGCCGGACAGCTTCTGGCCGCGCTCGCCGACGATCGTGTCGTAGCCGTGCGGCAGCTCGACGACGAACTCGTGCGCCTCGGCCAGTCGGGCCGCGCCCTCGATCTCGGCGTCGGTGGCCTCGGGGCGCCCGTAGGCGATGTTCTCCCGCACCGTGCCACGGAACAGGAACACGTCCTGGCTGACGTAGCCGATCCCTGCGCGCAACGAGATGTGGGACAGGCCCCGTAGGTCGTGCCCGTCCACGCTCACGGTGCCCTCGCGGGGATCGGCGAACCGCAGGAGCAGGCGCACCAGCGTGGACTTGCCCGAGCCCGTGGCGCCGACGATCGCGTGGGTCTGCCCGGCGGGCACGCGCAGGTCGATCGAGTGCAGCACGTCGCCACCGTCGCCGTAGCCGAAACGCACCCCGGCCAGTTCCACCTCGCCGCGGACGGGCACCGGCAGCAGCGCCGTGCCGGGCGTCATGCTCGGCGCGACGTCGAGCAGGTCGAGGATGCGCCGGGTCGAGGCCATGCCGCGCTGGTAGAGGTCGAGCGTCTGGCCGAGCGAGGTCAGCGGCCACAGCAGGCGCTGGGTCATGTAGACGAGCACGGAGTAGATGCCGACCTCGAGGTCGCCGTCCACCGCGAGCTTGCCGCCGATCAGCAGCGTCGCCGTGAAGCCGGCCAGGATCGCGAGGCGGATCAGCGGGATGAACGCCGAGGAGTACGAGATCGCCGCGCGGTTGGCCAGGCGGTACCCGTCGGACACCTTCCGCACCCGCGCGGCCTCGCGCGCCTCGGCCGTGAACGCCTTGATCGTGGCGATGCCGCCGAGGTTCGCGACCATGGTCGCCGACAGGTCGCCGACGCGTTCCCGCACGCGGGCGTAGTACGGCTCCAGCCGGCGCTGAAAGACCAGCGACCCGATCACGATGATCGGGATGGGCGCGAACGCCATCACCGTCAGCTTCACCGAGGTCAGCGCGAAGATCGCCCCGACCAGCACGATGTTCCAGACGGTTTCGATGATCGTCGCGGCCCCGGTGTCGAGGAACCGTTCGAGTTGGTTGACGTCGTCGTTGAGCACCGAGAGCAGGCCGCCACTGGTGGTGTCCTCGAAGAACGCGACCTCGAGGTCCTGCACGTGCGCGTAGGCCTCGGTGCGCAGGTCGTGCTCGATGGACTGGGCGAGGTTGCGCCACGCGACCGCCGAGAGATAGTCGAACAGCGACTCGATCAGCCACACCACGACGTTGAGCGCCGCGAGGATGGTCAACTGGTCGAAGCGGTCCTCGACGCCGAGCACGTCTGCGACGAAGGAGTCGCCGCCACGGACGATGACGTCCACCGCGGCGCCGATGAGCAGTTCCGGACCGACGTCGGCGAACTTCTGGATCGTCGTCGCCATCGCCGCCCAGATCAGGCGCCCGCGGTAGCGATGGGCATAGCCCCACAGTCGGCGCAGCGGGTGACCGTTCTCCGCAACTTGGCCAACGTCGGCGTCGTTCAAGTGATGTAACCTCGCAATGTGAAGCGTCTACAGATAATGATCGACGAAGATCTCGACGAGGCGCTCGATCGCCTGTCTGCCCAGCGCGGGGAGTCGAAGGCCTCACTCATCCGTGGCTTCGTGCGGGACGCGATCCGCCCGCTGCCTCCCTTGGATCAGGACCCGATCACGCGGATGATCGGAGCGGACGACGCTCCGCCCTCTCGAATCGACGACGTCGTCTACCGATGATCTTCGTCGACACCTCATTCTGGGTGGCACTGCGCCAACGCAACGACGACCACCACGCCGACGCGGTGGCGTTGTGGCCCCGGTACGCGGACGCGGCGCTGCTGACGACCAGCCAGGTGCGCGGAGAGACGTGGACGTTCCTGCGGAGGCGCAGTGGGCATTCGGCCGCCGTCGAGTTCCTCGACGCGCTCGAGCGATCGGCGCGGGTTCGCGTTCATTTCGTCGACGAGGATCTCGAGCGGAAAGCCTTGCGCTGGTTGCGCACCCACGACGAGCGCGAGTACTCGTTCGTCGACGCCACAAGTTTCGCGACGATGCGCGCCACGCGCACGACCGAGGCGCTCGCCTTCGACGGCGATTTCGCCGCCGCGGGGTTCGTCGAACTGCGTCCCTAGGCGGTCGAAGCCGTCTTGGTGCGCTTGGCGGCACAACGGCGCACACTACGAGGTATGGGCGAGATCTGGCACGGCCGTAGCGAACCGCCGGCGCGGGCCGATCAGAAGTGGTTCTGGACCGAGCGATGGCAGCTACGGGAGCGCGAGGTTGACGAGCACGTCGCCGAAGGCCATGTGACCGTGCACGAAACGGTCGAGGACCTTCTCTCCCATCTGGACGGCCTGGAGAGAGCCGAGTGAGGTTCGGGACTTCGACCTACTGTCAGAGCTTCTCGACCGGCGCGTAGCGCAGGAGCAGGCGCTTGGGGGCACCGTCGCCGAAGTCGACGGTGGCCTCGGCCTTGTCCGCCACGCCCGCGGTGGCGATCACGGTGCCGAGGCCGAAGGTGTCGTGGGTGACCCGGTCCCCCACGGTCAGCGACACGATCGCCATCGGGGCGCGGGTGCTGCCCGTGGGCCGCGGCGGCGGGGCGGAGGACCCCGCGGCCAGCGCCGCCAGGGGGCTGCGGCCGGCCTTGCGCTGCCAGTCGATCAGTTCGACGGGGATGTCGTCGACGAACCTCGACTGCGGGAACCACTGCGGGCTCCCCCAGTTCCGCCGTACCTCGGCGCGGGTCAGGTAGAGCCGCTCGCGCGCTCGGGTGAGCCCGACGTAGGCGAGCCGACGCTCCTCGGCGAGCTCGACGGGGTCCCCGAGCGCCCGCATGTGCGGGAACACCCCGTCTTCGCACCCGGTCAGGAACACAACGGGGAACTCCAGGCCCTTGGCGGTGTGCAGGGTCATGAGCGTGACGCGGCCGCCGTCGTCGGCCGGCTCGCCGTCCTCGCCGGCCGCGTCCGGCAGCTGGTCGGAGTCCGCGACCATCGCGACGCGTTCGAGGAATCCGGGGACTCCGCCGTCGGGGTTCGTCTCCTCGTACTCGGCGGCGACGGTGATGAGCTGCTCCAGGTTCTCGACGCGCCCCTCGGCCTTGTCGTCGCCTGAGGTCTCCAGCTCGCGCAGGTACCCGGTCTGCTCGAGGATCGCGCGCAGGACGGTCGAGGGCTGCGTCTGCGCCTCGACGAGCGTCTGCAGCCCGTCCATGACCTCGACGAACGCACGGATGGAGTTCAGCGACCGGGCGGCGATGCCGTACGCCTCCTCCGGGCGGCGCAGCGCGGCGCCGAAGGAGATGCGCTCGCGCGCGGCGAGCGCGTCGATGCACGCCTCGGCGCGGTCGCCGATCCCGCGCTTGGGCACGTTGAGGATGCGGCGCAGCGACACCTCGTCGTCGGGATTGGCCAGCGCCTTCAGGTAGGCGAGGGCGTCGCGAATCTCGGCCCGGTCGTAGAAGCGCGTGCCGCCGACGAGGCGGTACGGCATGCCCATGCCGATGAAGACCTCTTCGAACACGCGCGAGGCCGCGTTGGTGCGGTAGAAGATCGCGATGTCTCGCGGCTGCGCCAGGCCCTCGTCGTGCAGGCGGTCGATCTCGTTGCCGACGAAGCTCGCCTCGTCGTGCTCGTCCTCGGCCACCCAGCCGACGATGCGCTCGCCCGCGCCGGCATCGGTCCACAGGTTCTTCGGCTTGCGGTCCGGGTTGCGGGCGATCACCGCGTTGGCGGCGGACAGGATCGTCTGCGTGGAGCGGTAGTTCTGTTCGAGCAGGATCGTCTTCGCGTCGGGGTAGTCCGCCTCGAACTCGGCGATGTTGCGGATCGTCGCGCCGCGGAAGGCGTAGATGGACTGGTCCGCGTCGCCGACCACGCACAGCTCCGCCGGCGCCAAAAACCCCGTTGCGTCCGAAGCGGTGGGCGCTATAGCGCCCCGGTGTTCGGACGCAAGGGGTGTTCCGACGAGTTCGCGCACCAACACGTACTGGGCGTGGTTGGTGTCCTGGTACTCGTCGACGAGGACGTGACGGAAGCGGCGCCGGTAGTGCTCCGCGACGTCCGGAAACGCCTGGAGCAGGTTGACGGTGGTCATGATGATGTCGTCGAAGTCCAGCGCGTTCGCCGCGCGCAGCCGCCGCTGGTACTCGGTGTAGCACTCGGCGTAGACGCTCAGGATCGGCCCCTCCGCCTTCGCGGCGTAGGCCTCGTAGTCGACGAGCTCGTTCTTCGCGCCGCTGACCGCGTTGTTGATGGTGCGGGGGTTGAACCGCTTCGGGTCCAGCGACATCTCCTTGCAGATCGACTTCATCAGCCGCTGCGAATCGCCGTCGTCGTAGATGGAGAACGACGAGGTGAAGCCGAGCCGTTTCGCGTCGTGCCGCAGGATGCGCAGGCAGGCGGAGTGGAAGGTGGAGACCCAGTGCGGCGCCGCCGACCCGACGGCCTCCGCGACCCGTTGCTTCATCTCGCCGGCGGCCTTGTTGGTGAAGGTGATCGCGAGGATCTGCGACGGGCGCACGCCACGGGCCTTGATCAGGTACGCGATGCGCCGGGTGAGCACCCGGGTCTTGCCCGACCCGGCGCCCGCGACGATCAACAGGGGTCCGCCGGAGTGCTCCACGGCGGCCCGCTGGGCCGGATTCAGACCCTCCAGCAGCGCCTGCACCTCGGCGGAGGCAGCCGGGGAACCGGCGCCGGCCTGGGCGGATTCTCTTGCGGCGGAGGACTTTGCGGCCAGGACCCGTGCGGCGATCTCCCCCGGAGCGGGGCTGCGGCGGGCGGGCTGGGAATCCATTTCGCTGCGAGTCTATGAGCCGGCGCCGACATCCACGACACGCTCTCGTACCCGCTGCTCACGCCTGCGTCACTCGCCGGTAACCCGCGCCGGTTACGGTCGAGGAGTCGATTGATCGACCGGTCGAGGGGGACCGAGTCGGATCGCTTTCAGAGTCGACGGTGGGGGCGTCGGGGACAACGCGCCCACCGGGCCGAGGGGGAACTGCGCGCCGCCGCTTGGTGGCCGCGGCGCGCTCCCTTGGCAAGCGGGGCCGGGCCGTCGACGGGCCACTCGGCCCGGCCCCGCACACCTTCGTCCAGACCACGTGGACGCCACTACGAGGTCGCCGGCTCCTGACCGGTCGCGCCGACCGCTCGGAAATGAGTGACCCGACGTCTACGGTAGAGCCATGAACGAACCCACACCGCTCGATCAGGCTGGCCTTCGGTTGCCCGAACTGGTCGCACGGGCACGCGTGGACGAAGGCGGCGTGCTGCTTGCGGACGCCGACGGTCCGGTCGCCGCGATCGTCTCGATCGAGACCTATCGCGAACTGCGGGCAGCGCAGGACGCCGCAGACATCGCCACGTGCGAACGGAGCAAGGCCGATCAGGATGAACCCATGTCGCTCGACGACGTAGTGGCCCTGCTCGAGGCGGAAGACGCCGCCCGGTTGTGACCTGGACGATCGTCGTCAAGAGCGCGGCGACGGCCGGTCTACGACAGATCCGGCAGGTTGATCGAGAGCGTGCCGCATCCGTCGTCGCCGCACTCCGGGCCTTGGCGATCGACCCCACCCCCGGCGCGAGCCGCCAACTGGGCGGCACGAACTTCCGGCGGATGAGCATCGGTGACTGCCGCGTGCTGTACGAGCTCGACGAGAGCCGCTCGGCCATCGTCGTCCATGCGGTGGGCAGTGTTTCGGCGGCGGAGTGAACCCCGTCCACGCGCACCAGGCGAGTGCCTGAGGTTACGTCCAGGCGTAGGCGATCGCGAGGTTGGCCACGGCCAGGCCGAAGGCGCCGTAGAACAGGGGCGCGGGCACGGGGGTACGGCGCCGGGTCGCGTGCGTCAGGCCGACGACGACGAGCGCGATGGTCAGCTTCACCGCGACCTTCGCGTGGTCCAACTCCCGGTCGTCGGCCTCGTTCACGCCGACGAGCGCGAGCCCGGTGACGAGCTGCGCACCCGCGGCGTGGAAGATCGCCGGCACGATGCGCCGGTCGTTCCCCATGGCCTGCAGGGCGAACGCGCCGACGAGCACGGCCATGCCGGCAACGTGCAGGGCGAGCAGTACGAAGCGCAGGAAGTCCACGGTGCTCCTCGGGCGGGGACCAGCTGGGCATCAGCCTAGCCGCAGCGCTCGCTCGCGCGGCGGAACCGATGCACTGCTTCGGCGTGAGCATTCCACGCCGCCAATGCCTCACCTATCAGCAATGTGACCCCGAGTCACCCTCAACGCCCCCCGATTGGAGCATTCGCCCTTGTCGGCCGTTTGGGCGTCGGCACTCTCAGGGGCGAACCGCGACTCGCGGTAGCTACGCACCCGGGGTCAGTGGACCCCCGGTGCTTTCGGATCGGCCGTCGGGGAGCGTCTCCAGGCGGCGGAGGGGAACTCATATGAGCCGCACCACCACCCGCCGCGCCCGCACGTGGGTTGCGGCCGCAAGCCTCGCAGTCCCGATGGCCGTGGTTCTCGCCGCGCCCAGCCAGGCTGTTGCTCCGCCGGACGGATGCACGCCTCCGGCCGGCCCCGGCGTGGTTTCGTTCACCTGCACCTACACGCCCGGTACCTCCGGCACGCTCTTCACGGTCCCGGCGGGCGTAGCCTCACTCGACATCGAAGCAGCCGGCGGAGCGGGTGGCAACGGCGCCGCCCGAGGGGACGACGCAGGCGGTGTCGGCGGTGTCGGCGCCAAGGTCACCACCACCCTGGCCGTCGGCGAGTTCGACACCTTGCTCCTCCACATCGGCGGTCGGGGCGCCAACGCCGCGGCCGGAGACATGGGCGCTGGTGGCTTGGGCGGAGAGGTGTCCAGCGCTGCCGGCGACGGCGGTAACGGCGGTAACGGCACCGCTGGCACAGGCCGAGGTGGGGGTGGTGGTGGCGGCGCGACGTGGATCGTGTTCAACGAGAATGGCGCCAATCCGCCCCCCGCGATCGAGATTCTGGTCGCGGGCGGTGGCGGTGGCGGTGGCGGAGCCGGCACCGGTGGCGACGGAGGCGCGGGTGGCACTCCCACCAACGGCGGCCAGAACGGATTCGGCGCCGCGCCCGGCAACGGCGGCGCCAACGGAAATCCGGCAGCGCCCGGAACGCCCGCAACCACCGGCACGGTGGGTGCAAACGGCAGCGCTATCGCCAACGCAGGCGGCGGAGCGGGGGGCGGAGCGCTTCCCGGCTCTCCGGGCCTGGCCAGCACCGCGATTACCGGCGGCGGCGGCGGCGGCGGAGCCGGCGCCAGCTACGGCGGCCCGACGAGTCTGGGCTCTCCCGCGGCCGAAGGTTACGTAATCATTCGCTACAGCCTGGGAGCCATCGCGGGCGGCGGCGGCGGCGCCGGTGAGCCGGACTTCTGCCTGCCCGGCGGACCGGTTCCGGCCGGGTACCAGCTGTGGGAGGGCACTCCCAACGCCGACGTGTTCACCGGCACCAGCGACAACGACCTGATCCGCGGACTCGGCGGGAACGACATCCTGGACGGCGGGTCGGGCAACGACATCGTCTGCGGTGGCGACGGCGACGACACGATGACCGGTGGGTCGGGCAACGACCGCGGCTTCGGCGGCGCGGGCGTCGACACCTGGGACGGCGGGTCGGGTACCGACTCCTTCCTCCAGGGCTGATCCAACGCACCGCTGGCCCCCTCTGCCCGCTCGGGCGGAGGGGGCCACCGGCGTTCTCCGGCCCTGCGTCCCACCCCCACCTCCTTCACGTCCGAACACCCGGGCGCTATAACGCCCCCTCCCTCGGACGCAACGCGGATGGGCCCCGCGACCGATCACCCGGACGTCCCCGACCACCCCGACGTGCGGAGCCCCCGCCCCGTCCTCTCCCCTCCTCTCCCCTCCGCCCCGCCCCGCCCCCACCTCCCTTACGTCCGAGCACCCGGGCGCTATAACGCCCCCTCCTTCGGACGCAACGCGCACAGCAGCCATCGCACCCTTACGTCCGAAGACCCGGGCGCCATAGCGCCCCCTCCTTCGGACGCAACGCGGATGTGCGCCACCGCTTTCCTCTCCCGCCACGGCCACCGGCCCCGAGCACGTGCGGCGTAGGAACACCGAAGCCGCCGAAGTGACGCCCGCGGCGGGGATCAGGACCCACCCGTTCCTTCTGTGTTCCGTGGTCGGCGATGCCGCGGGACTGTCGGTGGCGCCCCGTAGCTTTCCCGCCGTGCCCTCGACTCTGCACGAACTGCTCGCCGAGCTGTTCCGCAAGCGCCCCGACCTCGCCGCCGATCTGCTGGCGGGCGTGGGCGTGCCGATCCCCGAGCACGTCGCGGCTCGCACCGCGTGGGCCGACCTGAGCGACCTCGCCCCGGCGGAGTTCCGGGCCGACGCAGTCGTCGTACTCGAGGACGCCACGGGCAGGGCCGTGCTGGCTATCGTCGCGGAGGCTCAGCTGTCCGCAGATCCGGACAAGCGGCTGAGCTGGCCGGTGTACGTGGCCGGACAGCGAGCACGGCTCAAGTGCCCCGTTGTGCTCCTGGTGGTGTGCACGGACTCGAGGGTCGCGGCGTGGGCTGCGACCCCCATCGAGCTCGGGCCGCACACCGGGCGGCTGACCCCCACCGTGCTCGGCCCCGAACAGGTCCCGCCGCGTCTCGACCGCTCGGCCGGGTTGGAAGCAGCCGTGCTTCCCGCGCTCGTACACGGAGGCGGGCCGCTCGGGCGTGTGGCGTTGGGTGCGCTGCTCGAACTCGCAGACGTCGCCGGGCAGGCCGGCGCCTTGTACCTTGAACTGGTCTACGCCGTGCTGTCCGCGGCCGGTCGCAGACTCCTGGAGGAACTGATGAGCACCGAGGCCGGACCGGAACTGGTCGGACTGTGGCAGCGCGCCGCGGAGATCGGCAGGAGCGAGGGCAAGGCCGAGGGCAAGGCCGAAGGTCTGGCCAGAGGTCGCGCCGACATGGTGCTGCGCATCCTCGACCACCGCCGCGTCTCGCTCACCGGCGACGAGCGGGCCCGCATCGCCGAATGCACCGACCTCGCGCAGCTCGACACCTGGGGCGACCTGGCGCTCACCGCCACCACCGCCGCCGAGCTCTTCCGCTGATCCCCTTGCGTCCGAGCACCCGGGCGCTATAGCGCCCCTTTCTTCGGACGCAACGCGGGTTTGCGCCAGCCGCCACGGACGAGTGCCGCCTCCACCTGGTCCAGGAAGGGGATCGGGTTCGTGCGCAGCGCCGTGTTGGGGATGTGGATAATCACGCGGCCGTCCAGGCGCACGACGTTGTCCTTGAGTGCGTCCTTGACCACCTGGTCGGGATGGCTGTGCTGCGCGCCGTCGATCTCGACGCTGGTGTTGTACGGGTCCCACTCGGTGTCGTAGCGCCACCGCCCGCTCGGGGTGACTCGCCGCACCTGACGCGTCGGCTTCGGGAAGCCGCGTTCGCGGCACAGGCGGGCAAACTCGCGTTCGCCGAGCGCCTCGACGCCGCCGAGCAGATCGTCCAGCAGGCTGCGCAGCAACGGCCGGCGCCGGTGACGGCGGATCTTCGCGACCTCCTCTGCAAACTCGCCCAAGCCGAACAGGTGCTGCTGGGCGGCGGCCAGGACGATCGTCGCGGCCTGCCTGTCGGACCGGGCCCACAACGCGGCGTGCACCGCCGCGGTGGCGGGCCGCATCCGCGGGACGCCGGTGGGGAGCACGGACTCGCGGCAGAATCGGCGGGTTTCGTGAACCTCGACTCCGCGGCACCTTCGGGGATGCGAGGACTTGGGCACCGCCACGTCCACCTGATGCTCCGTCAGCGTCTGCAGCCCGGCGGCGACCAGCGCGGACAGTCCATCGAGCACCGCGCCTGCGCCGACCTCGAACAGGGCCGTCCACCACGCGGCCAGGCGCGGGTCCCCTTCGCTCACCTGGATCGTCTGGCGCCCGCGCCGCCGCCACCGGCCAGCTCGCAGTTCGGCGCGCACCTCGTAGCGGTCGATACCCAGGGCGTACAACTGACGACGGCTCAGCACCCCGCCCTGAGCGTGGGCGGTCTGCGCGGCGCGACGCCGACGCAGCTCGCGCCGTGCGGCCGGAGAAATGGTCTCGGTCATGGCGGGCACTCTGGCGATCCACCGACGGCGGGCAAGGGCGGCTTCTCGATCTGTGGAAAACCGGGGGGTGCCGTCCGCTGTGGACAACCACTTCACTCCTTTGCGTCCGAACACCCGGGCGCTATAGCGCCCACCTATTCGGACGCAAGGCGAAGCCGCAGGAGCGACCCGTTCGGAGCAAGCGTCTGCCGCCAAACCTGACCAACAGTCAGGATCTGGACGGATGCCGTCCAAGGCGACGAATCGGACACCCCAGGGGGACTACACATGACTCGACACCTCGCGCGCGCCGTCGCGGCGGCGCTGTTGGCTCCGGCACTGCTGCTGACGCCGTCGGTCGCAGCCGCTGCGACGACGGGCCACGTGCCCGCCCCGTCGTGGGACGACAACGAACCCGACGGCCAGTGGTGGGACTACCAGGGCCCGTCCGAATCCGCCGGGGGCATGGAGGACGACCGGGAGGCCCGTGCCGCGCGAGCCGACGACGAGGAAGCCGAAGACGCGGACGAGCTGCGCGAGCAGCCCAACCGGCGATCCTTCGCAGACGAGCCGAGCGGTCCGTCCGGCGAGAACGACCGGCGCGAGAGCAGGCGTCCCGCCGGCGAGAACGAGCCGCAGACCGACGCGGCGCCGCGCACCGAGAACCGCCGCGCCGCCGCCGAACGTCCGGGCCGCGACGCCGAAGGCCCCGCAACGGCGGCCGGCGACCGCGCGGCCGACGCAAAGACCAAGGTGGCACCCGAGTACCGCAAGGCCGACCCGTACGACGCCAAGGGCGCCGAGCCGAAGCCCGCGGCCAAGGCGAAGGGCAAGAAGCAGTAGTAGTTGACGCTACGTCAGATCGGCGGTGGGTCCCCGAGGGGAGCCACCGCCGATGCACGTGCGGCTAGGAGGGCGGCGGCAGCAGGGCGGGCAGGTCGATGTCCGCGGGGAACGGCTCGAGCAGGCGCAACACGGGGCCGGGATCGCCTGCGACGTAACGATCGCCCGCGAGCCGGCCGACGATGGCCGACGGAACCTCCGCGCTTTCGACGCGCACGTACACGGGAATGCCCGACCCCGCATAGAGGCGGGGCTTGATGGACCGGTCCATCGTCCGGCTGCCGGGGCTGACGATCTCCAGGGCCAAGCCGACCTCGGCGGCGTCCCACACCTGGATATCGCGAAACGGGGCCCTGACCACCGCAATGTCGGGAACGAAGATGCGACCCGATTCCACCCGGACATCCACCCCCTGCAGGACCACCCACTCAGGCGGACACACCCGGTCCAACACGGCAGCAATACGCAACGACAACCGTTGGTGAGCGGCCGCAGGCGACGGGCTCATCAGCAGTTGCCCATCGAGCAGTTCGATCCGCCGGTTGCTCTCCGGCAGCGCAGCGAAGCTCTCCTCGGTCCAAGGCCCGTCCTGCGCTCGGATCGCGTGCACGAGGAGCTCCAAGGGTGTCGCAAGCTCCGACTGTTGAACGGACATGTCGACTCCACCTCCAGATTCATGGTCGCATCCTCGGCCGCGCCACCGACAGTTTCTTCCCCGCGCCCACGCGCGCGCGTCACACGCCGCCCGTGCGGATCGCCCGTTCGGAGCAGACGGGTGTCAATCGGACATTCCAACGGCAGATGATCGTGGCGATTGCGACACCGCTGCCGATTTCAGCGGGTCCGGCAAGGGAGGGGTCCCACCATGAGACGCACCGCGAACCGCCACACCACCGTGTGGGCCGGACTGCTCGCACTGCTCACACCGCTGGCCGTCGTCGCGGCCGCGTCGCCGTCCGACGCCGCCTGGAAGTCCCCCGGCTGCGGCCCCGACCCGATGGTGCCGGGCGGCGTGCTGTGCGTGTACACCGGCGCGAACGCATCGGTTGCCAAGCCCGCCGTCTTCCAGGTGCCGTTCCGGAGTGGCGACATCGTCGTCACCGCGTACGGCGCGAGGGGCGGATCGAGCGGGTCCAGCGCCGGAGGCGTCGGAACCGCAGTGACGACCACCCTGCTGGACGCCACCATCGACCCCGGTGACCAGCTGGTCGTCACGGTAGGAACCCCGGGCGGAAACGGCTCGAGGCGCACCATGAGCATGACCTCCGGCGCCGGCGGTGCCGGAGGCACCGGTCAGAGCAGAGGCGGCGTGGGCGGCTCCACAAACGTGATCGACGCGTACGGCGGTGGCGGCGGCGGCGGCGCCTCGTCAGTCCTGTTCGTCGACAACACACCCGTTCCCGCGACGTCGCAGGCCTACGCCGTGGTCGCAGCGGGGGGCGGTGGAGCAGGCGGGCCTGGCACGGCCGGCGTCGGAGGCGGTTCCGGCGGCTCCGGAAACACTTCGAAGGACGGGTCGAACGGTACGAACGGTTCGGGGACTAACGCCACCGGTGGTACCGGCGGCGTGGGCGCCGCGCCTCCCGCTGTGCTCCTCAACGGGTCGACCGGCGAGAACAGCGCGGCCGGTGGCGCGGGTGGCGGTGGAGGTGGGGGATCGGCACCGGCGACCTCGGTTGCTCAGGCTTCGGACAGCACCGGCGGCGGCGGGGGTGGCGGCGCGGGCGGCAGCGCGCCGATCGTCGGCGCCACCTACAGCGCCAACAACGTCTTCCCCAACGGGCGAGTGGAGATCCGCTTCCTCTTCGACGACGGCGCAGTGATCTTCTGCCGTCCGGGTGTGGCGCCGCCGCCCACCCACAACCCGATCGTCGGGACGTTCCGCAGCGATCGTCTCCTCGGCACCCCCGGCGACGACATCATCTACGGCTTCTCCGGCGACGACGCGATCAACGGCGCAGGCGGGAACGACATCATCTGCGGCGGTTCCGGCAACGACCGACTGCTCGGTGGCCCGGGAGACGACGTCATCGACGGAGGTTCAGGGCGCGACCGCATCGTCGGCGGACCGGGCAACGACACGCTCGTCGGGTTCGGGGACATCATCGTCGACCAGGACTGACATCTGACTGGCCCTCACCCTTCGGGGTGGGGGCCAGTTGTCGTTAAACGAGCCGGCGGTCCGCGGCCCAGCGCGAGAGCGCGTGCCGGGTGGACCGCTGCAGCCTGCGGCGCACCGCGGACACGTGCGTCTCGCCGGTCTTCACCGCGATGAACAGGTGCTTGGCGACTTCCTTGTAGGTGTAGCCCCGCGCGATCAGCCGGAGCACCTCGCGTTCGCGGGCCGAGAGTAGATCGAGCTCGGGGTCCATGGCCGGCGCCGGGCCCGGCGCGTCTGCCTGAGCGAACGCGTCGAGCACGAAGCCGGCCAGGCGCGGCGAGAACACCGCGTCCCCCGCCGCGACGCGGCCGATGGCGTCGGCCAACTCCGCCCCGCCGATGGTCTTGGTGACGTACCCGCGTGCACCGGCACGGATGACGCCGATGACGTCCTCGGCGGCGTCCGACACCGACAGCGCCAGGAAGCGAACCTCGCAGGCCGGGTCGGCCAACACGGCGCGCAGCACGCCCACGCCTCCCCCGCCGGGCAGGTGTACGTCGAGCAGGACCACGTCGGGCAGGTGCGCGCGGACGGCCGCGATCGCCTCGGGCACGTCCGCGGCCTCGGCGACGACCTCCACGGTCCCGCCCGCGGCCGCCTCGAGTTCGGCGCGGACCCCCGTGCGGAACAGGCGGTGGTCGTCCACCACCACCACGCGCAGCGGTGTCTGGCCGCCTGCGGCCCTCGCCGGCGCACTCACGGCTCGGCCCCCACTCGGATCTCGACCTCGGTGCCCTCGCCGGGCGCCGAGCGGACGCGGGCCGTGCCGGCGTGCCGCGCCATCCGGCCCTCGATGGAGTGTTTGATGCCGGCACGGTCGGCGGGCACGTCGGCGAGGGAGAAGCCCCGCCCGCGGTCGCGGACGTACACGGCGGTGTTGCCGTCGCCGATCTCCGCGTAGACGTCGATCGAGGCGGCGGCAGAGTGCTTGGCCGCGTTGGTGATCGCCTCCCGCGTTGCCGCGAGCACCGCCACGCGGACGTCGTCCACCGGCCCGTCGCCGACGGTCACCAGCTCCACCGGCGTCCCGTGCGTGTCCTCGACGCTCGCGCCCACGGCACGCAGCGCCGAGGCGAACGAGGCGGCCTCCGGAGCTGCTTCGGTCTGTGGCTCCGCGTAGAGGAAGGCGCGCAGGTCGCGCTCCTGCCCGCGGGCGAGCCGGATCACCTCGCGCGGATCGTGCGCCTGACGCTGAATCAGGGCGAGGGTCTGCAGCACCGAGTCGTGCAGGTGCGCGGCCATGTCCGCGTGGGTCTGGGACCGGATCCGTTCCGCTCGCTCGGCGGACAGGGACCGGGCGGCCCGCACCAGCCACGGGCCGGCGATCAGCGTGGCGCCGAGGCACACCACCAGGCCGCCGGTCAGGCCCTGCACCGCCGAACCGGGGTCGGTCAGGAACATGAACGACACGGCGCCGAGCACGACGAGCAGCGCCCCGCCGAGGAATCGCACGACCTCGAACGTGCCGCTCGGCAACAGCCTCCGCTCGGCCGGCGCCGAGCCGGGCGCGGCCGCCTCGTCGGCCTGGCGCCACAGCACGGTCAACCCGGCGGCCACCGCCAGCGCCGGCCAGAAGAGGTAGCCGGGCGCGCCGACGCCGGCGAACTGTCCGAGGGCGACCGCACCCAACGCCAGCGCCAGCAACGCGAACAGTTGGCCCAGGTGTTGCTCGTCGGCCACCCGCTCGGCACGGCTCCGCAGGCCGCGCCGTTGCGCGGACTCCAGCCCGCGCGGCTGCTCGCCGGGCGTGGCCGGCACCTGCGGCACCACCACCCAGTACGCGGCGTACAGCAGCAGCCCGAAGCCGCTGAAGCCGGCGAGCACGGCAAAGGCGATCCGGACGGGCAGCGCGGGAATCCGCAGATGGTCGGCCAGGCCGCCGGCCACGCCGGCAACCAGTCGCCCCTCGCGCCGGCGCAGGTAGCGCGGAGTCGCAGACGGCATCGACGGCGTCGCGTCGGCCTTCCGCAATCCCATCAGCACTGTCCCGTCACCCCCACCCCGCAAGGATCACACGCTGGGGGTTGTCCCGGGCAACCCCGGAGACGGAAGTCAGGGGTCGGATCAGGGTTGTTCACCGATGCCGCCAGGGGTGGCGGGCCCGCATGCTGGGTGTCGTGACGGAATCCCTCCAGACCCCGGCCGGTGTACCTGACACCGCGGCCGCGAACGCACCCGGACCTCGGCGAATCCGGCGCAGCGTTCGCGATCGCATGCTGGCCGGGGTCTGTGGCGGGGTCGGCGAGGCGCTCGGGATCGACCCCGTGGTGATTCGAGTCGCCGTCGTCGTGCTCACCTTCTTCGGCGGTGCCGGCGTCGTCGCCTACATCGCGGGGTGGCTGTTGCTCCCCGACGCCGGTGGCGCCTCCCCGGTCCGGCGCGCACTCGCGCGCCGGGGCGGCGAGGCGTGGACCGGCATCGCCCTGATCGGGCTGCTGACGCTGACCGTCGTCGTCACGCTCGACTCGCTGCTGTCCGGCTGGGGCCCCGGACACGAGCGCGGCCCGTTCCCCGTCCTCGTCCTGGTCGGCCTGTTCGCGGGCGGCTATCTGCTCCTCAAGCGCCACGACCAGATGCACCCCGGTGCGGCACCCATCGCGCCGGTCGTGCTCGACACGCCCGTTGCCTCGAGCGTTCCGGCCGCGGCCGAGCCGCCGCCTGCGACTCCCGAGCCTCGCTCCTCCCTCCTGCTGGCGACCTCGTCGCTGGTGCTGATCGCGCTGGGCGCCTTGGCGGTGGCCCAGACTCTCGGCGTCGACGTCCCGCCCGTCGCCTACCCGGCCGTCGTGCTGGCGGGCACCGGGATCGGGTTGATCGTCGGGGCCTGGTGGGGACGTGCCCGCAGCCTCATCGCACTCGGGACCGTCGGCCTCGTCGCGCTGGGCCCGACGAGCCTCGCCACCCAGTTCGAGGGCGCCTGGAACTCCGACGGCACTCCGATCCGCCCCACGAGCGCCCTCGCGCCCGAGTACCGGTACCGGACCGGCCAGATCGTTCTCGACCTCACCACGCTCGCACCGGGCGAGCACGCCACGAAGGTCAGCCTCGGGGCCGGCGAGATCCGCGTGATCGTGCCCCACACCATGGACGTGCGCCTCGACGCCCGGCTGCGCCTGGGCGAGCTGTCGCTCTTCGGCGACACCGCGGAAGGCTTCGGCAACCGCCGCACCGTCACCGACAACGGCCCGGACGGACCCGGCGGCGGGTCGCTCGCCCTCGACGTCAATCAGGGCGTGGGGCATCTGGAGATCGTCCGCGACGAGCCCGCACCGGTGCCGCCGGCCCCCGCCCCGGTCCTTCCGGAGGCCTCGCCCGCCGCCGAAGCCTCGCCGGTGCCAAGCTCGGCACCGGACCCGCAGCCGTCGATCGATCCGCCCGCTCCCGCAACCCCGACCGTTCCGGAGGCCACCAGTGCGCCGGCATGACATCGACGCGATCAGCCTCGTCTTCGGCCTGATCTTCCTCGGCGCGGCCGTGCTGACCGGCATCGTCGGGCTCGGCGCACCGGCGGGCACCGCCGTGGCGCTCGCGGTTCCCGTCGTCCTGCTCTGTGCGGGGGGCGCCGGGCTGGCCGCCTCGGCCCGTACGAAGCAGCGCTAGGCGAGCAACTGGAGCGCCGGCGCCTGCGGCACCTCGTCCGTCCAGTCGCCGGCGTGGCCGGGGACCACTCCGGCGGCGGCGGCGAACTGTGCGAGCGCGGCGGCCAGATCTTGGCGTGCGTCGGGCGTCATGCGCGCCAGCACTCGCTCGATCGCGGCCTTGCGCCGCGCGTTCACCGCGTTGATCAGCGCGCGGCCCGCCCCGGTCAACGACAGCTCGACGCGCCGCCGGTCGATCAGCGACTCGGTACGGGCCAACAGCCCCGCCTCGACGAGGCGGTCGCAGGCGCGGGTCGCGTTCGAGGGGTGGACCCCGAGCGTGGCGGCGACTGCGTTGAGGTTGATCGGCCCCTGCGCGGCAACGATGAGCAGCGCGCGGTACTGGGCAAGCGTGACGTGATCGGCGATGGGCGTCACCGAGTCGGCGACGACGGCCGACATGACTCGCGAGGCGGCAAGGACCGCCTGGACGTGCTCTTCCATGGCCTTCTCCACATCCGTCGGCAGCACGGATGCCCAAAAGTCTAGGCAGTTCCCAGTTTTTCCACAGCATCTCTGCGCCGTTTGGTGAACCGCGCCCCTCCGGGGGGTGGCGTGGACAGGCTTGTAGGCCGACCGTAGGCTCGAAAAGTTCAGTCGTGGCGACGGGGCCAGCGAGAGGTACGGCAGACCAAATGATTGACAGCGTCGTGATCGTCGCGGGCCCGGTGGTCGCGCGGGAGCCCGACGGCAGCGTCCTCGACATCCTGATGCTTCAGCTGCACGTCGCCATGACCTCACTGTGGGCCATCTCGGCGATCCTGGCCGGTTTGGTGGCCATCCCCCAACTGCGGCGCATCCCGTCGGCCCTGGGCCTGCACGTCCTGCAGGAGAAGCGGGACCTGCTGGTCAACGCGCTCTGGGGCACCTACCTGCTGGCGTTCTCCACCGGCACGTACCTCATGTTCAAGCAGGCGGCGTACGACCCGCCCTTCTCCGGCTCCGACTTCGACGAGTTGGAAACCCAGCCCTACGGCGTCCCGTACTACTACGCGCTCTACGCCAAGATCGCCCTGTTCGTCGTGATGGGCGTGGCCTCGTTCCTGCTCGTCACCCAGGCGCGGCGGGTCGCCCAGGAGTCCGAGGAGTCCGGCGGCCCGGTCGACCTCGACCTCGACGACGACGACGCGTGGCTCGACGAGGAGGTGCTGCCGGAGGGCTCGGACGAGTTGGGCGTCGACGGTTCGGAGAGCACCACGCTCGTCGCGACCCGCACCCAGGCCCTGCGCCGCGGCCTTTCCTCCGGCTTCGGACTTCCGGTGCTGTGGAGCGCGTTCGTCACGATCGTCGTGGGCCTGCTGCTCGTCGGCCTGTGCGTCACGCTGATCAAGTACTTCCACGAGCTGTCGCGCGCCGCCGTGGTCTACGAGATCCTCAAGCGCAGTTAGGGCATGCCCTACGCGGCGCTGCCCACCAGCACGGACTCGGCCGCGCGAATCCGCGCCACGGGCGCCGGAGCGGGCGTCGGCAGCGGAGCGGCGAGGACGACGGCCGGGCGAGCCAGCCGCACCATCCGCCGAACCCCGCAGACCGCAGCGGCGATCACGTTGTAGGCCGTGTACAGGCCGAGCAGCGCAACGACGACCGGACCCGCGAGCAGGACCCAGGTGCCGCCGTTGGACACGGTGCCGTTCTCGGTCGCGAAGTCCACGTAGCCCTGGACGTAGTAACCGATGGTGCCGCTCATGGAAGTTCGCCTCTTCGTCTGCGCCGTTGTTGGTGCTGAGACGAGGCAAACGGCGAACGGGTTCCTGCCGAGGCGACAAAGCGGACGATTCGCCCGCGAAATCAACCGAACGGAGGATGCAGCGGGCCTTCGCGAAAGCCGACCGCTACTCCCACTCGATGGTGCCGGGCGGCTTGCTGGTGACGTCGAGGACGACGCGGTTGATCTCCCGCACCTCGTTCGTGATGCGCGTGGAGATCTTCGCGAGCACGTCGTAGGGAACGCGCGACCAGTCGGCGGTCATCGCGTCCTCGCTGGACACCGGCCGCAGGACGACCGGATGGCCGTACGTGCGGCCGTCGCCCTGCACGCCGACGGAACGCACGTCGCCCAGCAGCACCACCGGGCACTGCCAGATGTCGCGGTCCAGGCCGGCCGCGGTCAGTTCCTCGCGGGCGATCGCGTCGGCCTCGCGCAGGATGTCCAGGCGCTCGCCCGTGACCTCGCCGATGATGCGGATGCCGAGGCCGGGGCCGGGGAACGGCTGGCGCCAGACGATGGGTTCGGGCAGGCCGAGCTCGATGCCGACGCGACGGACCTCGTCCTTGAACAGGGCGCGGAGCGGCTCGACGAGGCCGAACTGCAGGTCGTCGGGCAGGCCGCCGACGTTGTGGTGGCTCTTGATGTTCGCCGTGCCGGTCCCGCCGCCGGACTCGACGACGTCCGGATACAGCGTGCCCTGAACGAGAAAGTCGACCTGCCCGCCGTGGGTCGCGATGACCTCGCGAGCGGCCTGCTCGAAGACGCGGATGAACTCCCGGCCGATGATCTTGCGCTTCTGCTCGGGGTCGGTGACGCCGGCGAGCGCGTCGAGGAAGCGCTTGCGGGCGTCGACGACGACGAGCTCCACGCCGGTCGCGGCGACGAAGTCCCGCTCGACCTGCACGGTCTCGTCCTTGCGCATCAGGCCGTGGTCGACGTAGACGCACGTGAGCCGGTCCCCGATGGCGCGCTGCACGAGTGCGGCGGCGACGGCGGAGTCGACGCCACCGGACAGCCCGCAGATCGCTCGCCCGTCGCCCACCTGTGCCCGAACGATCTCGACCTGGTCGGACACGATGTTGACCATCGTCCACGTCGGCGGCACGCCCGCGATGTCGTGCAGGAAGCGCTCGAGCACGGCCTGGCCGTGCGCGGTGTGCATGACCTCCGGGTGGTACTGAACGCCGGCCAGGCGACGCGACGGGTCCTCGAAGGCGGCGACCGGGGCACCGGCCGTGGTCGCCAGGGTGTGGAAGCCGGCGGGTGCGGAGTGGACCGCGTCCCCGTGGCTCATCCAGACGGTCTGCTGCTCCGGCTGGCCCGCCAGCAGCGTCCCGCCGTCGGTGACGGTGAGCGGGGTTCCGCCGAACTCCGACAGGCCGGTACGGGCGACCGTGCCGCCGAGCGCGGAGGCCATGGCCTGGAAGCCGTAGCAGATGCCGAAGACCGGCACTCCGGCCTCGAACAGCGCCGGGTCCACGGAGGGTGCGCCGTCGGCGTAGACCGAGGACGGTCCGCCGGAGAGCACGATCGCCGCGGGGTCCTTCGCGAGGATCTCGGCCACGGACGCGGTGTGCGGAACGATTTCGGAGTACACCCGCGCCTCGCGGACGCGGCGAGCGATCAACTGGGCGTACTGGGCGCCGTAGTCGACGACGAGTACGGGCCTGTCGGCAGCGTGTCCGGAAGTCACGCCCGATCCTTTCACGCGGCACGCAATCCCCGGACCCGGTGGATCCCCGGGATACACGTCTCGCCGATACCCCGTTGACGTAACCTCGCCGAAGGCGGATCGTTGACCCGCTTGAACGTTTCGAAGTTTCGCGAGGCCGGTCGCCAAGGCGCCGCTTCGCGAGGCGGAGCGAGGCAGCCCGGCCGCTCAGCGGCTGCGCGCCCTCCGCCCCTAGAGGCGGTCGGTTCCCTCAAGAGGAACCGACCGCCCAAGCTTTTTTGGGCCCGAGCGCGAGTGGAGCGCCGCCCTTCTTCGCCGATAGTGCAATTGAGACACGCTTTCCGGGCCTCGAACGTGCCTGGACTGCACTATCGGGGGTGTTCGAGCACGCTCGCAGCCGCGTCACTGGGTGGCGGGGGCGGGGTCGAGGGCACGGGAGAGGAATTCCAGCGCGGTCTCGGCGACCTCGGTCCAGCCGCTGTCGATGATCAGCGAGTGCCCGCGATTCGGCATCTCGACGATCTCGGTGAGCGCGGAGTTCCGCTTCTGCCGCTTGTAGGCGGCGTGCGCCATCGCCCACGGGACGGTGTTGTCCTTCTCGCCGGCGACGATCAGCACCGGGCCGCGCTCGGGGTTCTTCGTGTTCACCTTCGCCCGCGTCCAGGGGTTGACGTTCGCGGTCGCGCCCTGGAACAGCGGCGCTCCGGGGGCGGCGACGTGGAAGGTGCGCTGCAGTTCCTGGGACTCGGTCTCGGTAAGGGTGTTCGTCCAGCCGTAGCGGAACTGCGCAGGGGTCAGGGCAACCGCCCGCTTCCAGTTGAGCGGGTTGTGCAACACCGGGAACACGCTGCGGAGCGTGGCGACCGGCAGCGGGAGAACGCCGCGGAACGGGGCGGGGTCGATGGCGACGGTGGCGGCGGCGAGCCCTCGGCCGGAGACGATCTGGACGAGCAGGCCGCCGAAGGAGTGCCCGATCAGGATCGGCTTGCGGTCGAGCTTCCCGACGACCTCCGCCACGTGGTCGGCCACCTGCCCGACCTTCGTGCCGGCGATCTGCTGCGGGTCCGCCAGCGCCTCGGCCACGGAGGCCGCGTCCCCGGGCCAGTCGACCGCGACGGTCGCGTAGCCGCGGGATTCGAACAGGTCCGTCCAGCGCTGCCAGCTGCCTGCCAGCAGCCACAGGCCGTGGACGAAGACCACCGGCCGGCGGCCCGACGCGTTCGCGGCGTCGATCTGAGACTGCTCGTTCGCGGTGTTCGTGGTGGTCTCGGTCATCGTGCTCACCTCTTCGGTGAAGTGGTTCTCGGCTCCCTGCCGACACCGAGAACACTCCTGGAGTTCCAGCTTCCGGACGATGGCGTGGACACCTCGAATCGAGGACCTAGATTGTCTCTACAGACAATCTGTTCGGGAGATGAGGTCTCCATAACGCTTATCCATGCGGAAGCGCCGTATCCTTGATTGTGTGGTTCGACATCGGCGTTCCGGCGGCTCTCCCTCGCCGGCGGAGCCGGACGCCGCCCGGGTGGCAGCGCTCGGCAGGGCCCTGCTGACCCGCTCGGACGAGATCGGCGCCGAGATGGCGCACCAGATCCTCGCCACGGTCCCCGCCTACGCGGGCGGCGCGCTCGTTTCGCCCGACGTCCTGCGGGCCTCCTGCGTCGAGCAGTCCCACGCGATCCTGCAGGCGGTGGGCAACGACCCTGGCGTGTTCGCGACTCGGGCACGCGCCATCGGGCGCTCCCGTGCTGCGGCGGGAGTTCCACTCACTGCCGTGATGGACGCCTTTCGCCTCGGCGGCCGCCTCATCTGGTCCGAACTCTCCGCGCTCGCCCTCGCCGAGGACGAACCCGCCCCCGTCCTGGTCCGGGCCGCCACCGACATGTGGGCGGTGCTGGACGCCTTCACCCACGCGATGTCCGAGGGCTATCGCGACGAGGTCACCGAGCAGACGCTCGGCACCGAGGCTCGCCGCTCCGCACTGGTACAGGCGCTGCTCGACGGCCGCCTCGACGCGGAGACCGCCGTCTGGGACGTCGCCCGAACGCTGCGCCTGCCGGTCGACGGGCCCTATCTGGTGGTGGCGGCCGCCGTTACGAATCCCGGCGACGACGTGCTCCCCCGCATCGAACAGCGCCTGCGCGAGGCGGGCGTTGCGTCGGCCTGGCGGCTCGAGCACGACACCCACACCGGCGTCCTCGCGCTGCCCGAAGCCGCCCGCGGCCGTCCGGATCCGGTGGCCGCCGTCCTCGGCGCCCTGCGGGCGACCAGCACCGGCGCAGGCGTCGGCGTCAGCCCACCGCTCCCCCGGCTCGACGCCACGCCGGAGGGGTTGCGCCTCGCTCGCCTGGCCCTGCGCGCCGCCGGACCGGACCGCCCCGTCGTCCCCTTCGAGGACGACCCCCTCGCCATCGCGTCCGTCGTCGACGACGACGTCATGCGCCGCCTCGCACACCGCTGCCTCGCCGGGCTGGACGGGCTCACCGCCCGAGACCGCGGCACGCTTCTCGAAACCCTCGGCGCCTGGCTCGACACCGGCTCCGCCGACGACGCCGCGGCCGCGCTGTTCGTGCACCCCAACACCGTCCGGCACCGGCTCCGCCGGATCCAGACCCTCACCGGCCGCTCGCTGACCGAGCCCCGCGCCGTCGCCGAACTGGCTCTGGCCTACGAGACCAACCGCCGCTCTATCTCATAGGAACGATGTCCGGGGCGCCCATGCGGGCGGCGTCGGCCGTGGTGTCGTCGGGCTGGTCCTGGGATTCGCGTTCGGCGGCGACGCGGGCGACGTAGTGCTCGATCTCGTTGGTGGTCTGCTCGGTGGTCCAGCCGAGCACGGAGCCCATCAGGTGCGCGCACTCCCACGCCGCGCCGATGCCACGGTCGAAGGTCTCCACCGAGATGCGGGTGCGCCGCGTCATGACGTCCTCGAGATGGCGCGCGCCCTCCCACGCGGTGGCATAGACGATCTCGGCACGCAGGTACTCCTCGGCGTTGGCCAGCGGTTCGCGCATGTGCGGGTTGTCGGCGAGCACGTCGAGGATCGGCTGCAGGTCCGCGCCGTAGCGGCGCAGCAGGTGCTCGATCCGCGCGACGTGCACGCCGGCCTTCGCCGCGGTGCGCTCGCGGGAGTTCCACGCGGCTTGGAAGCCCGCGCCGCCGATCAGCGGAATCCGCTCGGTGCACGACGGCGGAACGAGTTCGCTCATCGCGTGTACCGCGGCGTCGACGGCGTCGCGGGCCATCACGCGGTACGTCGTGTACTTGCCGCCGGCGACGACGACGAGGCCCGGCACTGGGTGGGCGACGACGTGCTCGCGCGACAGCGCCGAGGTGTTCTCCGATTCGCCGGCGAGCAGCGGCCGCAGCCCCGCGTAGACGCCCTGCACGTCCGCGCGCGCGAGCGGGGTCGCCAGCCACCGATTGGCCTGGGCGAGCAGGTAGTCGATGTCCACCCGACTGGCCGCAGGGTGGGCCTTGTCCAGGTCCCACTGGGTGTCGGTGGTGCCCACGATCCAGTGCCGCTTCCACGGAATCACGAACAGCACGCTGCGTTCGGTCCGCGCGATCAGACCCATCGACGCGTGGATGCGGTCGCGCGGCACCACGAGGTGCACGCCCTTCGACGCACGGACGTGAAACTGTCCCCGCTCGCCGACGAGCGCCTGGGTGTCGTCGGTCCAGACCCCGGTGGCGTTGACGACCTGCCGGGCACGAACCTTCCATTCGCTGCCGGTCTCGGTGTCGCGCACGGTCGCGCCGACGACGCGCTCCCCCTCGCGGAGGAAGCCGACCACCTTCACCCGGGACGCGCAGTGCGCCCCGTAGGCGGTGGCGGTGCGCACGAGACTGACGACGAAGCGGGCGTCGTCGACCTGCGCGTCCCAGTACTGCACGGCGCCGACGTAGGAGTCCGACCGCAGCGCCGGCATCAGCTGCCGGGTTTGACGCCTCGTCAGGTGACGGTGCTTCGGAACGCCGGGCCGGCCCGGCGCGATGGCCGCGAACAGGTCGTAGAGCCCGATGCCCGCGCCGACGTAGGCGCGCTCCCACCCGCGGTGCGTCAGCGGGTAGAGAAACGGCACGGGCCGCACCAAATGCGGAGCAAGCTCGGTCAGCAACAACGAGCGCTCGGCCAGCGCCTCGCGGACCAGGCGGAAGTCCAGCATCTCCAGGTAGCGCAGGCCGCCGTGGATCAGCTTGCTGGAGCGGCTGGAGGTGCCGCCGCCCCAGTCCCGCATGTCGACCAGGCCGACGTCCAGGCCGCGCGTGACGGCGTCCAGCGCCGTCCCGGCGCCCACCACGCCGCCGCCGATCACCAACAGGTCGAGTTCGCGCTCGGCCATCGCGGCCATCGCGGCGACCCGTTCCGCCGGGCCCAGCCTTCCCGTCCCCACCGCTCAAGCCTATGGTCTGAGCGATGAGCGACGACGCTTCCACGCTGGTGACCGCCACGGTCGCCGACTTGCGCGACGCCATCGAGGACCTGTCCGGGGACCTGATCAAGCTCCTGGTCGCCGAGATCGGCGAGCTGCCGCGCGACGAGGACATGCAGGCACTGCTCTTCGCCGGCATCACCGAAAGCGTCACCGGCGGAATGGACGTCCTGCAGTACGGGCTCGATCCGCGGGCAGTGGCGGCGCCCGACGCCGCGGCGACCTACGCCCGGCGGTTGGCCCAGCGCGGCGTGCCGGTGTCGGCGCTGCTGCGCGCCTACCGCCTCGGCAGTTCGGCGCTCACCGAGACGCTGCTCGCGGCGCTGGCCGAGGACCCCTCCATCGCCGCCGCGCAGACCTCGGCGGCGTCGGTGCAACTGCTGCGGACCATCACCGCGTACGTGGACACAGTCTCCGAACTGCTGGTCGAGGCCTACGAAGTCGAGCGCGACGCGTGGTCCCGTCAGCACTCCATCGCTCGCGTCGCCCGCATTCGGGATCTGCTCGACGGGCGCAGCGTGGACGTCGACCTGGCCGAGCGGGACATCGGCTACCGGCTGCGCCAGACGCACGTGGCCGCCCTGCTGTGGTTCGACGAAACGGTCCGCGACGTCGATCTGCGGACTCTGGAACGGGTCGCCGCGGCCACCGCCGCGGTGTTCGGCGGCGAGCACCTCCTCGTGCCCACCGACGAGGCCGGGGCTTCGCTGTGGGTCGCGGTTCCCGACGGCGTCGAGGACGTCGCCGCCCTGGTCGCCTCCTTCGCCACCCGCACCGGCCCGCTGCCCAAGGTCGCGCTCGGCGCCCCCGCGTTCGGGGTGGCCGGGTTCCGGCGCAGCCACGAACAGGCAGCGGCCGCCAAGCAGGTCGCGCTGGTCGCCGGGCGCCACGCACCGCCGGTGACCGTCGCCGCCGAGGTGGGCGCCGTGGCCCTGCTGTGCGCAGACCTGCCGGCCACGCGCGCCTGGATCGCCGACACCCTCGGCGGGCTCGCGGCCGACGACGAGAACACCGAGCGCCTGCGCGAGACGGTTCGGGTGTTCCTGCACCTCGGCTCCAGCCACACCGCCGCGGCCGAGGCGCTGCACCTGCACAAGAACACGGTCCAGTACCGCATCGCCAAGGCCGAGGCCGCCCGCGGCCGCCCGGTCCGCACCGATCGCGCCGACGTCGAACTGGCCCTGCGCGCCGCCCAACTCCTCGGCCCAACCGTCCTGCAGCCGCCCCCCTGACACCCCATCTTCTGCGCCTGTCTGCACCCTACGAAAGCCCTCGAAGGGTGCAGACAGGTACAGAAGATGGCTTCAGGAGCGCCGGACCAGGGCCAGGTACTCGGTGGCCGCGGCCTCGGCGAACGCCACGTTGGGATTGCCGCCGCCGACGACCTCGAACTCCACGGTCTGTCTCGCCGTCACCTCGACCGGCACCTCGGGCGAGCCGCACCAGTTGATCGTCGCCCGGACGGTGTGGGAGCCGGGCGGGACCTCGAAGGCCTGCCGTCGACCGCGCTTTAGCTTGCCTCGCGCGGTCCCGTCGATCACGATCGTGTAGGCCCGGAACATGTCTTGGCGGCTCCAGCCCTTCGCTCGACTGAACGCGATCTGACCGTTCACGCTTGCTCCTTCGGAGAGGGCTGGATGCGCTGCAGGATCCGCCAGATCTGCGACGCGGAACTCGGCTCGAAGATCGTGTCGTCGTCGCGGACCGACCCGGCGAGCAACCACGCTTCGCCGGTGTCGTAGAGCAACAGCGTGGCACCGCCTTCGGTCTCGGCGGCACCATCTGCGAGCAGGGCGATCAGCCGCCATCCCGAAGGGTCGAACTGTTTCACCGCTCGCGCAAAGGCGGTGGGCTCCTCGCCGAGCAGATCCTCGATCGCCGCGGTGGGCACAGCGAGCGGCGCGGCCGCGGGGTGGCCTCGGCGCGGTCCGAGATCCAGAACTCCGGCCAACGCCGCGGTCCATAGAGCGGGCGCCACGGTGACCAGTTCCCGGCGCCCCTCCCCGGCATCCAGGAGCAGCACCGCGCACTCCTCCGCGACCCACAGTCGGTGCTCGACGCCGCCGTCCGACTCGGCGATGCGGGCCGTGACGCGCAGCAGAGGATCGCGCACCGCCGCACCGACTGGCTGGCACAGTTCCGCTGGGAACAGCGCCAGCGCGGTGTCGGCCCCACCGGTCGCCAGCGCCTTCTCGAAGCGGACAGGGTCCACCTCGAGCAGATGCCGAGGGCTCACGACGTGGACTCCGGATCCAGCAATCTCAGTCTGCTGGCGCACTCCGCCATCGCGTCGGCGACGTCGTCCCAGTCCACGGTGGCGACGGTCGCCGTCAACGCGAGGCCCCGGCCGGCGTGCACGACAGCCCACTGCTCGCCGGTCACCGCGAACCCGGACGCCACGTGGCAGTAGAGCCGGCGGATCCCCGCCACGCCGTCGATCTCTACGTGCTCGAGGTCGAGCAACAAGTAGTCGCTCAGGGTCGTCGGTAACAGCGCGTCCGTCCCCATCTGCCAGTCCCGCAACGTCATTTCCTCCGGCAGCGAACTCGCGGTGAACACCAGGTTCGCACGGAACGCTTCCGGCCGTTGCGACTCGACGGCCACCAACGGCAGCGCCACCCGCGGCTCCCCGACGACCTCCCAGCCCTCCGGTACCGCCAGCGAGAACCGCCCCCACGGATCGTGGTACCGAGTGTTCGACCCGATCATCGCCGTGCCCACTTCGGGTACAGGAACTTCGGGATCGGCAGGAAGACGATCAGGCCGTAAGACATCCAGCAAAACGCCATGGCGAAAGGCGCAGCGATCAGCAGCCCAGTCACTGGATTCAACGGCATCAGGGAAGCCAGTGGGCCGACGATCATGGCGATGCCAAGTGACGGGTACACGAAGATCACCGAACGTTCGTCCACGCGGTCGCCCAGCCATCGCCGCGCACGCGGGCTGCGACCTCGATAGCTCCACACGGACCAAGCAATCAGGGCCGGCCCACCCACCACACAAAGCGCCCAGACGAAGATCTCCTTGCTCACCAGAACTTCACCGCGCTTCCCAAGGACTTGACGCCGTCTACGGCGGCGCCCACGCCTGACCCGAATGGCTCGTCGAAGACATCCGCCACCCACCCGCCGACTTCGGATCCGGCAAGCCCGCCCAGGACGCCGCCAATCGCGGCGCCTGCCACCGCGCCCGGTGGTCCCCCGATCGCGAATCCGATCGCCCCACCGCCCTTGGCTCCCGCCGCTGCAAGCGCCCACGAGCCGCCGCCCTCGAGCGCCCCGTGAAAACCGGCTCGCCCGTAGCGCTCGGATTCGCGCAGGCTCGGGTCGTCGGCGTCGGCCTTCCACTGGTCCAGGAACCCGATCCCGCCCTGCACGACACCGCCGGCCGGCCCGACCAGCTTCCCGCCCTTGAGCCAATTGCCTCTGGTCGCAGCGTTGTGGGCCGTGGCCTGCCAGGCGTTCTTGCTCCACGCCGCGCCGACCTTCTGCCCGAACCCCATGCCCTGGGTGCTGACGAACCGTCCAGTGGCGTCCCGAAGGACAAATCGTCCGTAGCGGACCTTGGTCGCCCAGTCGACGGCCACGCCGGTGCCGACGACCGCGAGACCCGTCCCGTAGAGCACGTTGCCCGCCGTCCCGAGGTTCTGCGGCGGCAGGATTCCGGCCTTCTCGAGCCACTCCTGCCAAACCGGCACGGCGCAGGTATCGGCAAGTGTGCGCTGCAGGTCGGCGTTGGCTTGGTCTTCGATCCGCCGCGCCTGCGCGACCGTCGCGGCGCACTGTTCGTACGCTTTCCCCAGCGCTCCGACGCTCGGCGCAGCGATCGGTCCGACGACTCCGCGGCGTTCGGTCGGCGGCAGGACGCCCTCCGCAATGACCGTCAGTCCAGCGTCGGCGGCGCAACGGCGGGCCGCCGCCAGCAGGTCCTCGGCCGCATCGAGTTCCGCAGCGAACGATTCGAGTTGCTTGCTCGCCTTCGAGAGATCGCCGCGGACGTCGGCGACCTGGCGGAGGAGCCATTCCACACGATCGGAAAAGGCCTGGGCAGCCGAGCCGGTCCAGGCCTCTTCGCGGTTGCGCTGCACCCACCGCAATGCCTCTTCGACCTCGACGACCGTGCTTTGCACCAGCTCCAGATCGACCGAGGCGTACCGGGCCTGGCTCGTGCTACCAGGTAGGAGCGTCTCGATCACGACCCGCCCCCGAACGCCGCGCGCCGCAGCCGCTCTTCGCTCGCGGCATCCTCGGCCTGGTAGGCGTCCACGCAGTCCAGCAGGCCACGGGCCAGCCCATCGAGACCTGACGCCAGACGCCCCATGGCGTCCTCGATCCGGGCGAAGGCCACCTCTGCCTCGCCGCTCGACCGGCCGAGGTCCACCCGCTGTGGCGGCTCGGGCGCAGTTCGGCAGGACTGCGCCTGCTCGGCCAACCGCGCCGCGAACCGACGCAACTGCGCGTAGTCCACCGACACCGGCTCCATCCGCGCAGCGTAGTGACGCCCACAACTCCCATCTCCCGCCCGCGCGTGGGGCCATCGCAAGCCTCCGAAAGCCCCACGCGCGGGCAGGAGTTGGGCTCTGGGCACGTCGCGACCCGCCACATCCTGGGCCCCCGCCACATGGGCCCTGGGCCACACCGCTCCTAGGCTCGCGGCAGGCCCGAAGGAGGACGCATGAGCACGATGGCGAGCCCGGCGACCACGACCGTCGTCTGGCGCGACGGCAAGAAGTACCTGTGGCTGATCGGTCTGCTGATCCCGCTGCTGCCCCTGATCGGCGGCGGGCTGGCGACGGTCACGGACCTCGGCGTCTTCTGGTGGACCGGCCCGATCGTGCTCTACGTGATCGTTCCCCTCCTGGACCTCGTGGTCGGCCGAGACGGGAACAACCCGCCCGAAGAGGCCGTGCCCGTGCTGGAGAAGGCGAAGTACTACCGCTGGGTCGTGTACCTCTACCTGCCGGTCCAGTACGCCGCCCTGGTCTGGGGCGCATGGTTGTTGGCAGGCGACAGCCTGAGCGTCGTCGACAAGTTCGGCCTCACCTTCACCCTCGGCGTCGTCGCCGGCGTCGCGATCAACACCGCGCACGAACTCGGCCACAAGAAGGAGGAGCACGAGCGCTGGTACGCCAAGATCGCGCTCGCGCAGACCTGCTACGGCCACTTCTTCATCGAGCACAACCGCGGCCACCACGTCCGCGTCTCCACCCCGGACGACCCGGCGAGCTCCCGCATGGGCGAGACGGTGTGGGAGTTCATGCCGCGCACCGTGATCGGCGGCGTGCGCTCCGCGTGGCACCTCGAGGCCGAGCGCATGGAGCGGCTGGGCAAGCGCACCTGGAACTGGCGCAACGACGTGCTGAACGCCTGGGCGATGTCCCTGGTGCTGTTCGGTGGCCTGACCCTTGCCTTCGGCGTCGAGATCCTGCCCTGGCTGGCCATCCAGGCCGTGTTCGGCTTCTGGCTCCTCGAGCTCGTCAACTACCTCGAGCACTACGGCATGCGCCGTCAGCAGCTTCCCTCGGGCCGCTTCGAGCGCGTGACCCCGGCGCACAGCTGGAACTCGAACAACATCACCACGAACGTGCTGCTCTACCACCTGCAGCGTCACTCGGACCACCACGCGAACCCCACCCGCCGCTTCCAGGCCCTGCGGGACTTCGAGGACGCCCCGGTCCTCCCCACCGGATACGCCGGGATGATGGTGCTGAGCTGGTTCCCGCCGCTGTGGCGCCGCGTCATGGATCCGCTGGTGGTCGCGCACTACGACGGCGACATCACGAAGGCGAACCTTCACCCGCGGATGCGCGAGCGCCTGCTGGCCAAGTACCCCGCACCGGCGGCCTAGGTGGCCAAGTTCCGCTGCCCGGTCTGCGACTACGTCTACGACGAAGCCGTCGGCGCACCGCGCGAGGGCTGGCCCGCAGGCACTCCGTTCGCGACCATCGACCCGGACTGGTGCTGCCCCGACTGCGGCGTCCGCGAACAGCAGGACTTCGAGCCGGTTGACCCCAAAGAAAGTGCACAGTGAAGCTCTACCGCTGCGCTCAGTGTGGGTTCGAATACGACGAGTCACTGGGCTGGCCGGACGACGGCATCGCGCCGGGTACCCGCTGGGACGACATTCCGGACGACTGGCGCTGCCCGGACTGCGGCGCCGCCAAGGCCGATTTCGACATGGTCGAGGTAACTCGCTAGCCCACCGCACGCGGGGCTTGTCCCGCGGGACCGGTAAAGACCGTCCCTGCTGTTCCCTCACAACAGTGACGAGTGCCACAACCCCACCTATTTTCGGACAAGCGTCGCTCCCGTCCCCGGAGCGCCGTCCCCTGCCGAGGAGACTCGCGTGACTTGCTGGTCTGCACGTAGATCGCTCCGCATCGTGGCCGCCGCCTCTGCCGCAGCCGTATTGGCCGGCTGTGCCGCCTCCACCGAGGTCAGGCAGGCCGTCGAGCAACGGCAGGCCGCCGAGGCCGCCCGCCCCGCCGCCGGCCTCCCCGCCGCCGGGCCGGCCACCGCGATCGACGTCGGGCCGACCGACACGTCCGGAGACGAGGCGGCGGCCCCGGCCGCCGACACTCCCGCCGCCGACACTCCCGCGGCCGACACTCCCGCCGCTCCGGCCACCGACGGCCAGACCGCGGCCGCCCCGGCACCCGGAAAGGCAGCCGGCAAGACCGCCGCCAAGGCACCCAAGGCGGGCGCCCCGGCAGCGGCGAAGCCCGCCGCTGCGGCGGCCGGCGGCTGCACTGCGGCGGCGCCCGCGGGGGGCAACGGCGGCGCCACCGACGCCGGCGTCACCGAAACGACGATCAAGATCGGCGGGACGTTCTTCAACGGCGGCTTCCTGGACAAGTACGGCCAGGTCTCGGAGAACGCGCCCCGCGCCTACTTCAACTTCATCAACGACTCCGGCGGCATCTGCGGCCGCAAGATTCAGTTCGTCACCTGCGACACCGCCGGCACCGCCGACGGCACCTCTGGTTGTCTGAACAAGCTGGCCAACCAGGAAAAGGTCTTCATGATGGGGCCGTCCCTGGACTTCAACCTGGACATCGTGCCGCCGACGTTGGCGCGGCTGAAGCTGCCGTGGGTCGGCTCCTCCGGGCTCTACGCCGAGGAGTTCAAGAGCCCCTGGATGTTCCCGAGCCAGCTGCGCGGCACCGACGTGGGCGCGCTGATCACCCAGTTCTCGACCCAGGACCTGAAGCTCACCAAGCTCGGCGTGTCCTTCCTCAACGACGTCGCCGGGCCCGAGTGCACCGAGCAGGCGAAGAAGGTCGCGGCCGCCGGCGGCGCGAAGGTCGTCGAGACCGCGCCCAACGGAACCATCGAAACCAGCCTGGACAACCAGGTCGCCAAGCTGCGCAACGCCGGCGTCGAGGCGGTCCTGTTCTGCAACGACCCCGTCAACACGGTGAAGTTCATCCAGGCCGCGCAGCGCGTGGGCTGGAAGCCGACCTTCGTGGGCGGGTTCGTCCTCGCCGACGACGTGCCGCAGGCGGCCGGCAACAACGGCAAGGGCATGTACGGGTTCTCGTTCTGGGACTTCTACAAGTCGAACGCCCCCGGCGTGAAGAAGTACCGCCAGATCACCGAGTTCTACTTCCCGCAGACCTTCCACCACTTCTACGAGCAGGCCACCTACGTGGGCGCCCAGGCGATCGTGGACGCCATCCGCGCCGTCGGCCCGAAGCTCACGCGCGAGGCGTTGGTTGCGCAGATGAAGAAGATGGACGACTACGACACCGGGTTCGGCCTGCGGCTGAACTTCAACGACCTCGGGTCCAGCACCGCCACCGGGCAGATGTTCAAGGCCGACGACAGCCTGGTCTGGCAGCCCGCCACCAAGCGCTTCGGCGTCAAGGGCACGGCGTCCGGTTCGGCGCAGAGCCAGACGCTCGACACGGTCGCGCTCGCGCCCGCACAGAGCGGATCGGTCCGCGCCGCGCGCCGGAGGGCGCGTCGGTGAGTGAATTCTTCGGCTATCTCGTCACGGGTCTGGCCAACGGCACGATCTACGCCCTGGTGGCCCTCGGCGTCGTGATCACCTACCGCGTCAGCCGGGTGGTCAACCTGTCGGCCGGGGCGATCGGCGTGCTGTCCGCGTTCGTCTTCCACTACGTGCTGATGGGCGACTGGGGCCTGCCGGTCGCGATCGCGACGATCGGTGCGATCGCCGTCGGGGCGGGCCTCGGCGCCGGGGTGGAGCGCTTCGCCGTCCGCCCGGTGCGCACCCGCGGCGCACTCGCCACGCTCACCGTCACCACCGGCGTGCTGCTGCTGTTCTCCGAGCTCACCATCCAGATCTGGGGTCCGGACACCCCCGTCATCGCCTCGGTGTTCTCCGACAAGGTGATCGACGTCGGCAGCACCGGCGTGACGGTGCATCAGTTGGCCACCGCGGGCCTGGTCGTCGTCCTCGTCCTCGGGCTCTACCTGCTGCTGGCCCGCACCTGGCTCGGCTCCGGGGTGACCGCGATCGCGCAGGACCCGGGTGCCGCGCGGATCGTGGGCCTGCCGGTGAACGCGATCATCACGTTCACCTGGGCGATCGGCGGCGCCAGCGCCGCGTTGGCCGGCCTCATGTTCATCCACCTCAACAGCCTCGACCAGATCAGCCTGACCTTCGTGCTGATCTCCAGCCTGGTGGCCGCGGCGCTCGGCGGGTTCAACAGCCTGCCGCTGGCGACGGTGGGCGGCCTGGCCGTCGGGCTGATCTTCAGCTTCAGCCAGGGCTACGTTTCCACCGCGGGGATCGGCGAGCTGCTGGTGTTCGTGGCGCTGCTCGCCGTACTCGTCGTCCGTTCCGGCAAGCCTCAACTGGAAGTGGTGGCGGAGTACTGATGGCCCGTCACACCACGCCCAAGGTTCGCATCGACCTGATCGGTGCGGCGATGCTGGCCGCCGCCGCCGTGCTGTGGCCGCTGTTCACCGCCGAGACCGCGCACTTCTACGGGTCGCTGTCGGCGATCTACGCCCTGGTCGGGCTCTCGCTGGTGATCCTCGTCGGCTGGACCGGCCAGATCTCGCTGGGGCACGCCGCGTTCCTCGGCTTCGGCTGCTACATCGGCGCCGAGCTGCTGAACAACGGCGTCCCCCTCGAGCTGGCCGTGCCGATCGTCGGCGCGATCGGCGCGGTGATCAGCCTGATCCTCGGCATCCCGTCGCTGCGCCTGCGCGGGGTGTACCTCACGATCGCCACGCTGGCCTTCGGCCTGGCCTGCCAGCGCTTCTTCTTCACCCGCCCGCAGCTGCGCGGCTCCAACGCCGAGGAGGTCCCGCGCGAACCCCTCGTCGGGATCTCCACCAACACCGACCGCGGCCTGTACTACGCCGTGCTGCTGGTCCTCGCGCTCGCCCTGCTGCTCGCCTGGAACACCCGGCGCAGCGACGTCGGCCGGGTGCTGTTCGCGATCCGCGACTCCGAGCAGGCCGCCGCCGCCATGGCGATCAAGATCGCGCCGTACAAGATCGGCGTCTTCGCCGCCTCGGCGGCGCTGGCCACGATCGCCGGCCTGTTCTACGGCATGCTCTTCCGGGCCACTCCCGGGCCGGACCAGTTCGGCGTGCTTCAGTCGCTGTTCTATCTCGCGATGCCGGTGCTCGGCGGCGCCGAGGCGCTGCTCGGTGCCGTGGTCGGCGGAGTCTTCCTGGCCACCGGGCAGCCGCTGGTCAACGAGTTCGACGTGCGCCTGTTCCTGGTCACCAGCATCGTGCTCCTGCTCGTGCTGCTGTCCGGCCAGGACGGCGTGATGGGCATGCTGCACACCGCTCGGCGCACCCTGGCGGATGCCATCCGCGGCGAACCGATCCGCTACGGCTCCTTCCTGCCCGACGACGAGACCGAGGACGCCCTCGCGCCGCCGCGAATGCGGGCCGAGGTCCCCGAGCCGGTCCCGGTGGGCAGCGCCGTCCGAGTTCGCTTCGTGACGAGGACGGGAGGGGCACCATGACGGGACATCTGATTGGGCATCAGCTGACGAAGCGCTACTCCGGCCTCGTTGCCAACGACGGCGTCGACATCGAGGTCCGGCCCGGCGAGATCGTCGGTCTGATCGGCCCGAACGGCGCCGGCAAGACCACCTGCTTCAACTGCCTCACCGGCGCACAGAGCCTCACCTCGGGCCGCGTCGTGCTGAACGGCAAGGACGTCACCAAGCTGCCCGCCAGCGAGCGCGCCCGCCTGGGCCTGGCTCGCACGTTCCAGCAGGCGCAGCTGTTCCGGCACCTGTCGGTGGAGGAGAACCTGCTGTTGGGTCGCCATCGCCGGTACGGCGCGGGAGCCCTGCGCGGGGCGCTCGGCCTGGCCTACGGTGCCGAACGCGCAGCCCGGAAGCTGGCGCACGAGGTGGCCGCGCAGTGTGGACTGACCCCGGTGCTCGGCGCCCCGGTCGGCGACCTCCCCTACGGCACGCAACGGATGGTCGAGGTGGCGCGGGCGATCGTGCTCGAACCCGAGGTGCTGCTCGTCGACGAACCGGCCGCCGGCATGGACAGCCGCGAGTCCGAGTACTTCGGCCAGGTGCTCGCGCGCATCAGCCGCGAGCGCGGCATGTCCGTGCTGATCATCGAGCACGACGTGAGCATGGTGCTCGCGATCTGCGACCGGGTGTACGTCCTGAACTTCGGCAAGCTGCTCGCCCAGGGCACGCCGGCCGACATCCGCGCCAACCTCGAGGTTCGCGCCGCGTACCTGGGCAGCACGGTGACCGACGAGGTGACCGCATGACGATGATCGAAGAGTCGGGCGTCGCCAAGGTCGTCCACGACACAAAACCGCTGCTGGCCGCGCGCTCGCTCGAGGTCGCCTACGGCTCGGTCGTCGCCGTGCGCGGCATCAACCTGCAGGTGCGTCGTGGCGACATCGTCGCGCTGCTGGGTCCGAACGGCGCGGGCAAGACCTCGACGCTGCGCGGTCTGACCGGCCTGATCCGCCCGCGAGCCGGGACGGTCAGCGTCAGCGGCGAGCGCATCGACGGCCGCGGAGCCGGCGGCGCCGTGCAGGCGGGTCTCGCGCACGTGCCCGAGGGCCGCCGGGTCTTCCCGGAGATGAGCGTGCAGGACAACCTGCGCCTCGGCGCGTGGGGCGTGCGCCGCAAGCCCAAGGTGGTGGCCGAACGGGTGCAGGGCGCGTTCGACCTGTTCCCGCGCCTCTCCGAACGCCGCAGCCAGGCCGCGGGTTCGCTGTCCGGCGGCGAGCAGCAGATGCTCGCGATCGCCCGGGCGCTGATGAGCGACCCCCAGCTCCTGCTGATCGACGAACTCAGCCTGGGGCTGTCTCCCCTGGTCGTGGACGAGATCCTGGCTAGGTTGGTCGAACTGAACTCCGCCGGGCTGTCGATTCTGCTCATCGAGCAGTTCGTGCACCGGGCGCTGGACGTCGCCTCGCAGGTCTACGTCCTGAAGAAGGGTCGGGTCGCGTTCTCGGGCACTCCGAGCGCCGCGGTCCGGGTCGGTGCGGTCGAGGAGGCCTACCTGTGAGCAGCAGACGCATACGCCGCGCGGCCGCAAGCGCGACCGCCCTCGGCATCGGCGGGGTCATGGTCTTCGGTTGGGGGCCCAGCGCCGCGGCCGCACCGCCGGAGAGCCTGGCGTCGTTCGCCGCGTCCAGCTCCGCCTCGCCCTTCGGGGTGTTGACTCGAGCCCCCGTGGAGAGCGCCGGCGGCTTCCTGCACTCCAAGTCTGGGGTGAACCTGGGGAAGGCCCTCTCGCAGGCCGCCGGATTCACGGCCGGCGAGCTCGGCGACCTGTTCATCGTGACCTCCGCGCCCCCAGGCACGATCACCTCGATGCCCACGGTGATCACCGCGCAGGACCCGCCGTCGGAGACCTCGCCGCGGGAGGCCCGCTACTCCGGCGGAAACTCCGGCAGCCCCACCACCGGCCAGGTCCAAGGCTTCGACCTGCTCGCCAAGGCGAGCGACGCGCCGGCCAGCAGCGCCTCGGCGGTCGGGCAGGCCGTCAGCTCGCTGCCGTTCACCTCGGGTTTTTCGACCTCGCGCAGCGAGAGCGCGGTGTCCGAGGACGGCACGGTGAGCACGAAGGCGATCAGCCACGTACAGAACCTGCAGTTCGGGCCGGTGCCCACCGGCCTGGCGATCGCCGCCATCGACAGCGTCGCCTCGATCGTCGTTCCGCCCGGCGGCAAGCCCGTGGCGACGCTGCGAATCACCACGACCGGCGCCACCCTCGGCGGCGTCCCGGTGACCCTCGACTCTCGCGGCCTGCGGATCTCCGAGCAGGTGGCGGTGCCGCCGGACGCGTTGGCCGCCTTCAAGTCGGGGCTGGATCAACTGGCGGCGCAGGGCCTGATCTTCGAACCCGCCCCGCGGGTGGAGACGGTGACCGCCGACGGCGCGAAGCTCTCGGGCTCGGCGTTCTCCTTCCGGTACCGCTACCCGGACGCGTTCCCGCGCCCCAGCGACATCGGCACCGACGAGACGTTCCAGTTCGGCTTCGTCGCGGCGGAGGCGTCCGCTCGGCAGCGCACCGCGCCGCCGCCGGTCGCCGCGGTGGCACCGGTCGCCGCACCGGACGCCCCGGCCGCCGAACCCGCGGCCGAACTCCCCGCCGGCGTAGCGCCCGGCCTTCCCGTCGGCGCACCGGCACCCGCGGTAGCCGCCCCCGCTGCGGGATCCCCGGCGGCGCCGCCGACGGTCGAACTCGAGACCGTCTTCGCGCTGCCCACGCGCATCGCCGATCCGCTGCCGGACCAGGCTCGCGACGGCTACCGCTTCGTCATGCTCGCCGCCGTGGCCGGCGTCGGCGCCGTGCTCGTCCTCCGCAAGGCGATTCTCTAAGGAGAGACCATGAACGACCAGTTGCGCGCCCTCGGGTTCAAGGCCCTCGCGGCGGCATTGGTGGCGGGCGGGCTCGCGTGCGTCCTGCTCGGCTACCTCGGCGTTCGGCGCAACGACGACATCGTGCTGCAGTTGCCGTATCTCGCCTCCGGTGGCATCGGCGGCCTGGCGCTGATCGCGCTCGGCGCGGTCGTCCTGCTGCTCGAGCAGATGCGCGAACAGACCCGGCGGGCCGCTGCGGTCACCGAGTCGCTGGAGGAGTGGAAGGAGTCGGCGATGACCGAGCTGCGCGCCTTCCTCCAGAACACCACTCTCGAGCTCGAGGTCGTGGCCCCCACCAACGGTCGCGCCCCGGTCGACGCACTGAACTCGTAGTAGCACGCTGTTCCACAATCGCCTTACCGTTGGTAAGTTCAATGCCTGGCCGACCGCGCCCCACGGAGGAGATCGCGCGATGACCGAGATCGACGTCCTGATCGTTGGAGCGGGTGTGTCCGGCATCGGCGCCGCCTGCCGGATCGCGCGGGAGTGCCCGGGCACCACGTACCTGGTGGCCGAGGGCCGCAAGAAGATTGGCGGGACCTGGGACCTGTTCAAGTTCCCCGGAGTCCGCACCGACACCGACCCGTTCACCTACGGGTACACGTTCAAGGCGTGGACGCGGAGCGAGTCCACGGCCGACGGCGAGGACATCCGCCAGTACATCGAGGACGCCGCCACCGAGGCGGGCGTGCAGGACCACATCCGCTTCGACACGAAGGTGCTCGACGCCGACTGGTCGTCGTCGACCGGGCGTTGGACGGTCCGCGTCGCGCCCCCGAGCGTCAGCGAGGGACGCCTCTCTTCGACGGCGGGCGTGGAGTCCGAGATCTCCTGCAGATTCCTCTACATGTGCACCGGCTACTACTCCTACGAGGCCGGGTATCAGCCCGAGTTCCCCGGCCGCGAGGACTTTGCCGGTACCTTCGTCCACCCGCAGTTCTGGCCCGAGGACCTCGACTACACCGGCAAGCGCGTCGTCGTCATCGGCAGTGGGGCGACGGCGGTCACGGTGGTTCCGGCGATGGCCAAGACGGCCGGGCACGTGACCATGCTGCAGCGCTCCCCCACCTACATGTTCGCGCTGCCGGGCAAGGACGCGTTGGCGGTCGTCGCCCAGAAGGTGCTTCCCGAAAAGGCCGCGCACAAGTTCGTGTGGGGCAAGAACGTGCTGGTCATGCACGCCGTGTACGGCCTGGCCCGGAAGCGGCCGCAGACGTTCAAGAAGATCGTCCGCAAGATGGCGATGCAGTACCTCAAGGACCCGGCGCTGGTCGACGAGCACTTCACCCCGCGCTACGAACCCTGGGACCAGCGGCTCTGCTTCGTGCCGGACGGCGACCTGTACAAGGCCATCCGCAGCGGGAGCGCCTCGGTCGTGACCGACACGATCGACTCGTTCGTGCCCGAGGGCATCCGTCTGAGCTCGGGGAAGGTACTGGAGGCCGACATCGTCGTCTCCGCGACCGGCCTCAACCTCGTGCCGATGGGCGGGCTGTCCATCGGCATCGACGGCGCACAGGTCGACATGGGCGAGACCACCGCATACCGCGCGGTGATGGTCTCCGGCGTCCCGAACTTCGCGTTCTGCTTCGGATACGCCAGCAACACCTGGACGCTGCGCGCCGACCTCTCCTCGCAGTACGTGTGCCGCCTGCTCAACCACATGCGCAAGGCCGGACACGACGTCGCGACGCCCACGCTGCCCGCGGGTCAGGGACGCAAGCCGTTCCTCGACCTCACCTCGGGCTACGTGACGCGCGGCATCGGCACGTTCCCCGCGGCCGGTACCTCGGGTGCGTGGGTCGTTCGCGGCAACTACTTCACCGACCGCAAGGCGCTCAAGGCCGCCGACGTCGTCGAAGACATGACCTTCGGCAAGGTCGCACGGGTCAAGGACCCCGCCACGGTATGACGACCCACTACGACGTCCTCGTCGTCGGGTCGGGCTTCGGCGGCAGCGTCACGGCGCTGCGACTCACCGAGAAGGGCTACCGCGTAGGGGTTCTGGAGGCAGGGCGCCGGTTCACGCCCGACGACGTTCCGAAGAGCTCCTGGGACGTGCGCAACTTCCTGTTCGCCCCGGCATTGGGCTGCATGGGCATGCAGCGCATCCACATCCTGCGCGACGTGGTCGTGCTCGCCGGCGCCGGCGTGGGCGGCGGTTCGCTCAACTACGCGAACACGCTGTACCAACCCAGCGCCGACGCGTTCTACCGCGATCCGCAATGGGCCGACATCACGGACTGGCGTGCGGAACTGGACCCGTACTACGCCCAGGCCACCAAGATGCTCGGCGTCGTGACCCAGCCGACCAGCACGCCGAGCGACGGGGTGATGCGGAAGGTCGCCGACAGGTTCGGCAAGGGCGACACCTACGGACCGACGCGCGTGGGCGTCTTCTTCGGTCGCGACGAGAAGCCCGAGCCGGGCGTCGAGGTGCCCGACCCGTTCTTCGGCGGCGCAGGCCCGGCCCGCAAGGGCTGCCTGGAGTGCGGCGCCTGCATGACCGGGTGCCGGCACGGCGCGAAGAACACCATGAACACGAACTACCTCTACCTGGCCGAGAAGGCCGGGGCCACGGTCCACCCGGAGACCACCGTCGTAGACGTGACGGCGCGTCAGAACGGCGGATACTCCGTGACCACCCGGCCGACCCGCAAGCGTCGTGCCACCGGCGAGACGTTCACCGCCGACGAGGTCGTGTTCAGCGCGGGCACCTGGGGCACGCAGACCCTGCTGCACCGCCTGCGGGACACCGGCAGCCTGCCGAAGATCTCGCGCAAGCTCGGCGAACTGACCCGGACCAACTCCGAGGCGATCGTCGGCGCGGTCGCAAAGCGCAGCCCAAAGCGCGGGAGCGCCAAGGACTACTCCCAGGGCGTCGCGATCACCTCGTCGTGGTTCCCGGACGAGCACACCCACGTGGAGCCGGTCCGCTACGCGCCGGGCAGCAACGCGATGGGCTTGATGGGCACGATGCTCGTCAGCGGCGACGGGCCCATACCCCGACCCGTACGAGCGCTCGGGGTGGCCGCCCGCCACCCCCTCGCCTTCGCCCGCAGCCTGTCCGTTCGCCACTGGTCCGAGCGCTCCGTGATCGCGCTGGTCATGCAGTCGGTGGACAACTCGATCACCGTTTCCCGGACCAGGCGCGGACGTCTGACGTCGCGTCAGGGAATCGGCGACGCGAACCCCGCCTACATTCCCGTCGCCCACGAGGTTGCCCGGGCGATCGCGGAGGAGATCGACGGCGACCCGATGGGCACTGCCGGCGAGCTGATCAACATGCCGATGACCGGTCACTTCATCGGCGGCTGCCCGATCGGCTCGTCGCCGGAGCGCGGCGTCGTCGACCCGTACCAGCGCCTTTACGGCTACCCCGGGCTCCACGTCGTCGACGGCTCCACGCTCTCGGCGAATCTCGGCGTGAACCCGTCGCTGACCATCACCGCCCAGTCGGAGCGCGCCATGTCGTTCTGGCCGAACAAGGGCGAGCCCGACCCACGGCCCGCACTCGGCGAGCCCTACGTGCGCCTAGCGCCGATCCGCCCGCACTCCCCCGTGGTCCCCGAGCACGCCCCCGCGGCCCTGATCCTGCCCTGGCCGACGGTGAAAACCCCCTAGCGTCCGACCAACCGTGGCCAATAGCTCACGGGTGGTCGGACGTTGCGGGGGCTAACGGGTGTTGACGACTACCTCGACGCGCTGGAACTCCTTGACGTCGGAGTACCCGCAGGTCGCCATGGCGCGGCGCAGGGCACCGACGAGGTTCATCGAGCCGTCGGGCTGGCGCGACGGGCCGAGGAGGATCTCCTCGAAGGTGCCGATCGTGCCGACCTTCATGCGGGTGCCGCGGGGCAGGACGGAGTGGTGGGCCTCGGCGCCCCAGTGCCAGCCGCCGCCGGGCGCTTGGGCGCCGCGGGCCAACGGGGAGCCGATCATGACGGCGTCGGCACCGCAGGCGATGGCCTTGGTGAGCTCGCCGGAGGTGGTCATGCCGCCGTCGGCGATGACGTGGACGTACCGGCCGCCGGACTCGTCGAGGTAGTCCCGGCGGGCGGCGGCGACGTCCGCGATGGCCGAGGCCATCGGGACGCGGATGCCGAGCACCTCGGCGGTGGTGTGCGCGGAACCGCCGCCGAAGCCGACGAGCACGCCTGCTGCGCCGGTGCGCATGAGGTGCAGCGCAGCCTGGTACGTCGCACAGCCACCGACAATCACCGGGACGTCGAGTTCGTGGATGAACTGATTGAGGTTCAACGGCTCGGAGCGGCCCGAGACGTGCTCGGCCGAGACGGTGGTGCCGCGAATGACGAACAGGTCCGCACCCGCGTCCACGACCGCACGCGAGTACTGCACCGTTCGCTGCGGCGAGAGGGCCGCGGCGGTGGTGATCCCAGCGTCGCGCATGGTCTTGATGCGCGCGCCGATCAACTCTTCCTTGATCGGTTCGGCGTAGATGTGCTGCAGTCGGGCCGTTGCCTCTTCGTCCGGCAGTTCGCCGATCTCGTCGAGGAGCGACTGCGGGTCGTCGTATCGCGTCCAGAGCCCTTCGAGGTCCAGAACGGCCAGACCGCCGAGGCGGCCGACCTCTATCGCCGACTCCGGGGACACCACGCTGTCCATCGGCGCGATCATGATCGGCAGCTCGAAGTGGTAGGCGTCGATCTGCCAGGCGGTGGAGACCTCTTCGGGGTCCCGGGTGCGCCGGCTGGGCACGATGGCGACCTGGTCGAAGCCGTACGCGCCCCGGCCGCGCTTGCCGCGGCCGATCTCGATCTCGGTCACTCAGTCACCGCGGCGGAAGTAGTTGGGCGCCTCGACGGTCATCTTGACGTCGTGCGGGTGACTCTCCTTCAGACCCGCGGAGGTGCTGCGCACGAACTGGCCGCGCTCCTGCAGGTCCGGGACGGTTCGGGCGCCGATGTAGCCCATCGAGGAACGCAGACCGCCGGCGAGCTGCATCAGAACCGCCTCGAGCGGGCCTCGGTAGGGCACCTGGCCCTCGACGCCCTCCGGGACGAGCTTCTCGTCCGTGGTGACGTCCTCCTGGAAGTACCGGTCCTTGGAGTAGGACCGGGCCAGGCCACGCGACTGCATCGCACCGAGCGAACCCATGCCGCGGTAGGACTTGTACTGCTTGCCGTTGATGAACATCAGCTCGCCGGGGCTCTCCTCGACACCGGCCAGCAGGCTGCCGAGCATCACGGTGCTCGCGCCGGCGACGATGGCCTTGGCGATGTCTCCGGAGTACTGCAGCCCGCCGTCGCCGATGACCGGCACGCCGGCGGGGCCGGCGGCGAGCGAGGCGTTGTAGATCGCGGTGACCTGCGGGACGCCGATGCCCGCGACCACGCGGGTGGTGCAGATGGAGCCGGGGCCGATGCCGACCTTGATGCCGTCCGCGCCCGCGTCGATCAGCGCCTGGGCGCCCGCGCGGGTGGCGACGTTGCCGCCGATGACGTCGATGCCCTTGGCGCCGCTGCGCACCTCGCGGCTGACCCGGGCGACGGTCTCCAGCACCGCCTTCGAGTGGCCGTGGGCGGAGTCGACGACGAGGAAGTCCACGCCGGCCTCGACGAGGGTCATCGCGCGCTTGAAGGACTCTTCGCCCACGCCGACTGCGGCGCCGACGACGAGCCGGCCCTTGGAGTCCTTGGTGGCGAAGGGATACTTCTCCGACTTCGCGAAGTCCTTGACGGTGATGAGTCCCTTGAGGCGGCCGCGGTCGTCCACGAGCGGCAGCTTCTCGATCTTGTGCTGGCGGAGCAGGTTGAACGCGGTTTCGCGGCTGGTCCCGACCGGCGCGGTGATCAGCGGGGCGGGGGTCATGACGTCGCGCACGAGGCGCGAGGTGTCCGACTCGAAGCGCATGTCGCGGTTGGTGACGATGCCGAGCAGGGTGCTGTCGGCGTCCACCACCGGGACGCCGGAGATGCGATACCGCCCGCAGAGGGCGTCGGCGTCGGCCACGGTGGCGTCCGGACCGATCGTGACCGGCGCGGCGACCATTCCGGCCTCGGACCGCTTCACGACGTCGACCTGCTCGGCCTGGTCGCCGATGGAGAGGTTGCGGTGCAGGACCCCGACGCCGCCCTGGCGGGCCATCGCGATGGCCATCCGGGACTCGGTGACCGTGTCCATCGCCGAGGAGATCAGCGGGACCCGCAGGTCGATGTTGCGGGAGAGGCGACTGGTGGTGTCGACCTCGCTCGGTACCACCTCGGAGAAGCCGGGCAGCAGCAGTACGTCGTCGAAAGTCAGCCCAAGTTCGGCGAATTTCGGCGGGTACGCACCGGAGTCGGAATCGGCGGCGAAACTCATCGGCGCGGCGTCCCCTCGGTCGGTCGGCGATGCCGCCATCCTAACCGGCCGCCCGTTGCCGGGCGGAACTGACGAAGCGTCAGCGGAAGAGCAGGTCGTCCGGTCCGACGCCGCTCAGCGGGCCGGGCAGGTCGCCGGGAAGCTGCTTCCTGGGCTCGTTGCGCTTCGGGAGCTGCTCGACCTTGTCCCCGGCCCGGTCCTTGAGGTCCTCGCGGGTGTCCTCGAGGCCTTGCTTGGCGCCCTCGAGGCGTTCGCCCTTCCCGTCCTCCAGGCCCTGCTTGGCGCTTTCGAGGCGGTCGCCCTTCTCGTCCTCCAGACCGGGGTCCGGGAGGGTGAGCCTGTCCGACGGGTCGTCCATGCCGGCTTCGGGCACGAGCTGCGGGCGGCGGCTGTCGAAGGAGTCCGGGAGGATCTGCTCGTCCGGCACCCCGGAGCGCTTCTCGACGGCTCCGGGAACCGCGCCCTTCTCGGCCTGCTGTTCGGCCTTGGACACGGCGGCGGAGACCGGGGCGACGACCTTCTCCCAACGGGCCCGGAACGCGGCGAGCTGCGCGCGCAGCGTGCGCGCCTCCTTCGCGTCGGAAACCTCGGGCAGCAGTTCCTGTGCCCCGGCGAACCGCTCGGCGGCCAGCATGAGGTTGCCCGCATCCAGCGCGTCCTTGGCGCCGACGAGCAGCGCGGAGGCACGCTGAGCTGGTGTTTCGGCGTCGGAGACCTCCGGGGCGGCGCCGACGAACTGGCGCAGCGACTCGAAGGGGGTCCCGCCGCTGACGGCGGCGGCGACACCGCCGATGCCGAGCACCAGGATGCTGGCAGTGGCCGCGGCAACGGCGCGCGGCAGGGCGCGGCGGCGCGGACGACGGTGCAGATGGGTGACGCCGGGCTCGACGGCCGTGAGGGGGCGCTCGGCACCGGCCTGCTCCACCTCGCCGAGCAGGTGGGTGAGCGGGCCGGGGCGAGTGTCGACCTCGTGTGCCCAGGCGCCGAGCAGCCGTGCGACGGGATCGCCCTCGGCGGAGGAGTCGACACCGGTGGCGACGCCGAGGGCGGCACCGGTGGCGCGCGCGCCCAGCGCGTCGAGCAGGGCGTCGTCGGAGTGGAGTGCAGCGAACTGCAGGTCGTCGCGCATCAGGCGTCCGCCTCCTCGGCTGCGAGCGTACGCAGCCGGTTGAGCGCGCGGTGTTGCGCCACGCGCACTGCCCCGGGGGTCATGTTCAGCGCGCGCCCGGTCTCCTCGGCGGACAGGCCGACGGCCACCCGGAGCACCATGAGTTCCTTCAGGTGCTCGGGCAGCTTGTCCAGCAGGTCGCGAGCCCGCTGCGCCTCGGCTGCGGCCAGTGCCGCCTCCTCGGGCCCGGCGGACTCGTCGAGGGTTTCGGGCAGCGACTCCGTCGGCACGGCGGCACGAATCGCGGCACGCTGCACGTCTGCCACCTTGCGCGCGGCAATGCCGAAGACGAAGGCCTCAAACGGGCGACCCTCGTCCCGGTAGCGCGGCAGTGCGGTGAGCACGGCGATACATGCCTCCTGCGCCGCGTCGTCCGCGGCATAGTCGGCGCCGGGTAGGCGACCGAGACGACCTCTGCAGTACCGAAGAACCATCGGACGAATCCGAATCAACAGCTCTTCCGTAGCGCGTTGGTCACCCTGGGTGGCCGCCGCAGCGAGGTCGCGCAGATCGATCCGGTCCGTCGATGAGTCCATCGCTCCCGGATCGCCCGGCGTTACGCCAGAGACGCCCACTCGCTCCTCGGTTCGGTCACATCTTCAACGAACAAGTCCTCGGCGCAGGGCGATCGCCACGGCGTGGGCCCTGTCGGCTGCACCGAGCTTGCGGAACAAGCGTCGCGCGTGAGTCTTGACGGTGTCCTCGGAAAGGAACAACGCGCGCCCAATCTCGGCGTTGCTCTGACCTTCGCACATCCCGCTGAGGACCTCTAGCTCCCGATCTGTCAGCGTTGCGACCGGGCGGTCCTCGGAACCGGGCGCCCCGCCGTCGCCGCTGGACTGCGGCTCGATCAGCGCCTGGCCGACGACGACTCGCACCTCGGCGCGCGACGCGTCCTTGCGCAGGTACCCCCGGGCGCCGGCGGCAACCGCGGCGACCACGGAGGAGTCGGGGTCCTCGGGCTTGGTCAGCATGAGCACGCGCGCGCTCGGGTCGGCGGCGCGGATGCGGCGCACGGCGCCCGCTCCACCCCCGCCACGGGGCCCACCGCCCGCGTCGAGCAGCACCAGGTCCGGCGGCTGCGCCCGAACGTGCTCGAGCGCCTCGTCCTCGGTTGCCGTGGTCACCACGCGGTCGACTCCGCGCACGCTGCCGACGGAACGGCGCAGCTGCTCGCGGATGAGCGGGGAACCGTCGCAGACCAGGATCGTGGCCATTGGGACCTCCTCGTTAGGTGCGCCCAGCATGCACCATTTGACCCAATGATTACCAATAGCCACACACGACACTTTTGTAACGACTTCGGTCGTGGACGCAGAACGGCCCGGGTTCGCACGCGAACCCGGGCCGTCCGTGGGTCTAGCTAGTGCCCGTGACCGTGACCGTGACCGCCCGCGGGAGCGGGGGTCTCCTCGATGGGCTTTTCCACCACGAGGGTCTCGGTGGTGAGCAGCATGCCCGCGATCGAGCCGGCGTTGGCCACCGCGGAACGGGTGACCTTGACCGGGTCGATGACGCCCTGGGCGACCAGGTCGCCGTAGACGCCGGTGGCGGCGTTGAAGCCGATGTTCCGCTCGCGCACGTTGGCGACGACGACGTAGCCCTCGTGGCCGGCGTTCTCGGCGATCCAGCGCAGCGGCTCGTCGACGGCCTTGCGCACCACCTGCACGCCGAGCGCCTCCTCGCCGGTCAGGCCGAGGCCGTCGGCGAGCGCGGCCGCCGCGTAGACCAGCGCAGTGCCACCGCCGGGGACGATGCCCTCCTCGATCGCGGCGCGAGTGGCCGAAACGGCGTCCTCGATGCGGTGCTTCTTCTCCTTGAGCTCCACCTCGGTCGCGGCGCCGACCTTGACGACGCACACGCCGCCGGCGAGCTTGGCGAGACGCTCCTGGAGCTTTTCGCGGTCCCAGTCCGAATCGCTGCGCTCGATCTCGGCACGGATCTGCGAGACGCGAGCAGCCACGTCCTCGCTGGAACCCTGGCCCTCGATGACCGTGGTGTCGTCCTTGGTGACGGTGACGCGGCGCGCGGTGCCGAGCACCTCGAGGCCGACCTGGTCGAGCTTCAGTCCCATCTCGGGGCTGATCACCTGACCGCCGGTGAGGGTGGCGAGGTCCTCGAGCATCGCCTTGCGGCGGTCGCCGAAGCCGGGCGCCTTGACGGCGACCGAGGTGAAGGTGCCGCGGATCTTGTTCACGACCAGGGTGGACAGCGCCTCGCCGTCGACGTCCTCGGCCACGATCAGCAGCTGCCTTCCAGCGCCGATGACCTTCTCCAGGATCGGGAGCAGGTCCGAGATCGAGGAGATCTTGCCGGAGTTGAGCAGCACGTACGGGTCGTCGAGGACGGCCTCCATGCGCTCGGCGTCGGTGACGAAGTACGGCGAGATGTAGCCCTTGTCGAACTGCATGCCCTCGGTGAACTCCAGCTCGAGGCCCATGGTGTTGGACTCCTCGACGGTG
>JBQTKD010000055.1:0-50871 GCA_052386455.1 Sporichthyaceae bacterium | reverse complement strand
GAACTTGCGGCGGCCTGCACGCAGCTGTCGGCCGACACCACGGGCAAGGTGGACGTCGCCACCATCCGCCGCTACTACGCGGGCCGCGCCGAGGTCACCAGCTTCGCCGTCGCCGACCTGGCGATGGAGGGGCGCACCGGCGAGGCCCTGGCGAACGTTCGCTGGGCGATGTCCGCGGGCGTGGACCCGGTGCTGCTCACCGCTGCGCTGGCCATGGGCCTGCGCTCGATCGCCAAGCTCGGCGGCCCGGGGCAGGCCGGGATGCCGGATTGGAAGCTGAAGCGGGTGCGCGAACAGGCCCGCGGCTGGGACGCCGACGGCATCGCGCGGGCATTGACGGCCGTCGCGGCGGCGGACGCCGCGGTGAAGGGCGGCGCGCTCTCGCCCGGCTACGCCATCGAGCGGGCCGTCATGGACGTCGCGGCCGCCCGCCGGCACTGACCTACAGCTTGTTTACGGCCTGGGCCATCGCCGACTTCTTGTTGGCGGCGGCGTTGGCGTGGATGACGCCCTTGCTGGCGGCCTTGTCCAGCGCCTTGGAGGCGTCCTTGAACAGGATCCCGGCCTTCTCGGTGTCGCCGGCGGCCGCCGCCTCGCGGAACTTGCGCACCGCGGTCTTCAGCGAGGAGCGGACGGCCTTGTTGCGCTGCCGAGCCTTCTCGTTGGTGCGGTTGCGCTTGATCTGAGACTTGATGTTCGCCACGAGCAGTTATCTCCGGACGCGAGGAAGGGGCACACCCTGCCGGTGCGCGACCGCCGAGACTAGCAGCGTGGGGACGGGGTAGCCAAACCTGCACGAGGCCGTGTGTCCTCCGTGCGCGAAACTGTGTCTGCGCGGCTCGCAGGCTCGCCACGAAAAATCCACGAAACACGGCCGGAATAGAGTTCCGAGCTATGGGCGACCTCTTCCAGGATTACCCGCTGGGTTCGGCCTGGGACGAGATGTTTTCGGCCCCGGACACCCCGCGGGATGCAGTCGCGGCCGTACACGACACCGTGCGGGGCCTCGCCGTCGACGAACTGCGCGCCCGAGCGGACGCTCTGGCACTCGCGTTTCTGGACCGCGGCGTCACCTTCGCCCTGGGCGGCGAAGAGCGGCCCTTCCCGCTGGACATCGTCCCGCGCATCATCACCGCGGCCGAGTGGCGCGTGCTCTCCACCGGCGTCAAGCAGCGCGTCAAGGCGCTGGAGGCCTTCCTCGCCGACGTCTACGACCGCGGCCAGGTCTTCAGCGACGGGATCATCCCCAGGCGCCTGATCGCCACCTCCGCCCACTTCCACCGCGCCGCCGCGGACGTGGTCCCGGCCAACGGGGTCCGCGTCCTGGTGTCCGGCATCGACGTCATTCGGGACCAGGAGGGCCAGTTCCGGGTCCTCGAGGACAACATCCGGACGCCGTCGGGCGTCAGCTACGTCATTGAGAACCGCCGCGCCATGACCCACGGCCTACCCGAGGCGTTCGGCGCGCACCGGATCATGCCCGTCTCGGACTACCCGCAGCGCCTGCTCGCGGCCTGCCGGGCGGCCGCACCCGACGGGTCCGCGGACGCCGAGGTCGTCGTCCTCACGCCGGGCGTCTACAACTCCGCGTACTTCGAGCACGCCCTGCTGGCACGGCTCATGGGCGTCGAGCTCGTCGAGGGCCGGGACTTGGTCTGCCGCCGCAACCGCGTGTACATGCGCACCACCAGCGGCGAGAAGCGCGTAGACGTCATCTACCGCCGGATCGACGACGACTTCCTCGACCCGATGCACTTCCGCGCCGACTCCACCCTCGGCTGCCCCGGCCTGCTCAACGCGGCCCGGGACGGCGGGGTGACCATCTGCAACGCGGTCGGCAACGGCATCGCCGACGACAAGCTCGTCTACAGCTACGTGCCGGACCTCATCCGGTACTACCTCGGCGAGGAACCGCTGCTCGGCAACGTGGACACCTACCGGCTCGACGATCCGGGGGACTCCGAGACGCTCCCGTGGGTGCTCGCGCACCTCGACGAGCTCGTGCTCAAGCCGGTCGACGCCTCCGGCGGCAAGGGCATCGTCATCGGCCCGTACGCCGACCTGGCCACGCTGGCTGCGCTCAAGGAGAAGGTCCAGGCCGATCCGCGCGGCTGGATCGCCCAGCAGGTCGTGCAGCTGTCCACCGTGCCGACCCTGATCGAGGACCGCTGCCGCCCGCGGCACGTGGACCTGCGCCCGTTCGCGGTCAACGACGGCGACGACATCTACGTGCTGCCCGGCGGCCTGACCCGCGTGGCGCTGCCCGAGGGCCAGCTTGTCGTGAACTCCAGCCAGGGCGGCGGCTCCAAGGACACCTGGGTGCTCGCGCCCGAGGGAGACGCAATCGCCGAGGTGCCCGTGACCCCGGCCCGCCCCCGTGCCGTCGCGTCCGACCCCGGGCCCGCCCACCCCCTGGGCTCGCCCCCTGTCGTGCGCCAGCAGGTGTCCCAGCAGCAGCAAGGCGGCGCGCCATGCTGAGCCGCATCGCCGAGTCCGTCTTCTGGATCGGCCGCTACCTCGAGCGCGCCGACTCCACCGCGCGCATCCTCGACGTGCACCTGCAGATGCTCATCGAGGACCCGTGGGTCGACGAGGCCACGGTGTGCTCCTCGCTCATGGAGATGATGGGCGTCGCCGAGCCCGGCGGGTCCGCGGACGTCGCCGACTCGGCGGGTCAGGTGCTGGCCGAACTGGCCTACGACCGCGCGCACCCCAGCGCGATCGCCGGGGCGCTGGCCGCCGCGCGCGAGAACGCCCGCGGCGCGCGCGAGACCATCTCCGCAGAGATCTTCGAGGCGCTGAACGCCACCTGGATGGCGCTGCCCGAACGGCATCGCACCGCCGAGCGGCTGGGCCCGCACAACTTCTTCGCGTGGGTTCGCGAGCGCACCGCCGTCCTGACCGGTCTGGTCGACTCGACCATGAGCCGCGACGAGGGCTGGACCTTCCTCACGCTCGGGCGTTCCCTGGAGCGCGCGGACATGACCGCGCGGTTGCTGATGCTGCGCACGCTGCCCGGCGGCCGGGCGCCCACCTGGGGGACCATGCTGCGCTCCTGCGGGGTGTACGAGAGCTACCTGCGTACCTACCGCGGGCCGGTGCAGGAGAACTACGCGGCCGAGTTCCTGATGGTGGACCGCCTCTGTCCGCGTTCGGTCTTCCACGCGCTTTCCCTCGCCGAGCACTGCCTCACGACCCTCGATCCCTCCGCCGCCCGCAGCGGCTTCGACGACACCGCGCGACTGCTGGTCGGCCGTGCGCGCACGGACCTGGAGTTCCGCAGCCGCGGCGACCTGTTGCACGAGTTCTCCGATCACCTCGAGGATCTGCAGGAGACCTGTTCGATGGTCAGCGACGCCGTCGCGCGGCGGTACTTCCCCTACGTTGCACCGGTGGCCTGGACTGCGGGAGTGGCCGGCGAGGTAGCGGCGGAGGTGGGCGCGTGAACGGCGAGACCTGGCGGCTGAAGGTGCGTCACGTCACCGGGTTCCGCTACGACTCCGCGGTGTCGGCCTCCTACAACGAGGCGCGGATGACCCCGCTGTCCGACGGCGGCCAAACCACGCTCGAGTCGCGCGTCTCGATCAACCCGCGCGCCGCCGTCTCGCGCTACGTGGACTACTGGGGTTCGCACGTCGTCGCGTTCGACCTGCAGTCCCCGCACACCGAGCTCACGGTCGAGGCGGTCTCGGTGGTGGAGACGCACCCGTCGCTGGCCGGCGGGGACACCGTGGACTGGGAGACGCTGCGCGATCCGCGTACGCAGGACACGCACGTGGAGTTCCTGCTGCCCACCCCGCACACGCACGTGGCCGACGACCTCGCGGCCGCGGCGCGCGGGATCGCCGCAGACCTCGAGCCCGGGCAGGCCGCGTACGCAGTCTCGGACTGGATGCGCTCGCAGGTGGCCTACGTTCCCGGCGCCACGGGCGTGCACACCGTGGCGATGGAGGCCTGGGCCGAGCGCAAGGGCGTGTGCCAGGACCTCGCGCACCTCACCGTCGGCGCACTGCGCTCCCTCGGCATCCCGGCCCGCTACGTCTCCGGGTACCTCCACAACCGCGAAGCGGCGCTCGGGGAGACCGTGACCGGCGAGAGCCACGCCTGGGTGCAGTGGTGGGACGGGGAGTGGACCTCGTTCGACCCGACGAACGGCAAGCCCGTCGGCCCCGAACACGTCGTCGTCGCGCGCGGCCGGGACTACTGGGACGTCCCGCCGCACAAGGGCGTCTACTCGGGCGCGGCCGCCACCGCCCTCGGCGTCGAGGTCCAGGTCACGCGGCTGGCCTGACGGGCCGTCACGTCGGTCGTGGCGTCGGCTGCGGAGCAGGGAAGCAAGAGGTGGGGCGGCCGCCGGGCTGCGGAGCGTCCCACGCGCCGCTTCTCTGCTCGGCGGTCGACGAGGCCGCCGGAGCTCCGCGGGCCCCGTCCTCTGCCGCAAGTCGGGCCATGGGCGCGGCGCCCATGGCCCAACACGCGGGCACAAGTTGGGGGACCTCGCCCAAGGCGTCCGAACGAGCGTGGTACCGGCGTCACTCTTCTTCGGACGCCTGGCCGAGAGGCTCAGCCGACGCGCACCGCACGCCGCTTCGTCGCTCACCCGCCGCCGGTCTCGTCGGCCACGTTGTCGTGTAGTGGTACTAACATACGATTATGGCGAAGGAGAAAGTGACGCTCACGCTCGACGCCGAACAGCTCGCGGAGTTGCGGGCGCTGGTCGGGGCGCGCAGCCTCTCGGCGACGGTGGACGGCGCCGTTGCGGCGTACCTCGCCCATGTGCGGCACCTCGCCGCGGTGGACGAGTGGCTCTTCGAGATGGAGCGCGAAGACGGCCCCATTCCGCCCGAAACCCAACAGTGGGCCGCAGACGTCTTCGACGCTTGGGAAGCGGAACGGGACGCCGCCGCCAAACCCGGCACCGGTCGCCGGGCGGGTTGACGCGTGCTGCTGCTCGACGCGGAGGCGCTCTCTGCGGTGGCACACGGCCCGGCCAAGCGTCGAAGCGACGTGTTGGCGCTCGTGGCCGAGGCACGCGGTCGCGGACACGCGATCTCGACCGTCGCCGCCGTGCTGGCAGAAGTTGTCAGAGGGCGTCCACAAAACGCGGCGGTGTTTGCGGCGTTGCGTCGAGAACAAGTCCGCGTCGCGGCCGTGGATGGCCGGGTGGGAGTGCGCGCGGGCCAGTTGCTCGGTGCGATCGGCGCCGACTCGGCGCTGGCGGTGGACGCTTTCGTCGTCGCGGTGGGCGACCTGGCTGGGGGAGCGGTCGTTGCCACGGGCGATCCAAACGACTTGCGACGCCTGGCAAGCGAAGCGACGGCCGTTCGAATCGAGCCGATCTGACCGTGCGTCAGAGCTGGTAGCCGAGCTCCTGGAGTGTCCTGGTGCCGACGTCTGCCGTCAGCCGGTGAGTCCGACCACGCGGGCCATGACGGCGACGCCGAGGATGCACAGCACGGCGCCGATGACGTCGAAGGCGGCGCCCGACTTCACCATCCGGTTGATCGACAGATAGCCGGAGCTGTAGACGATCGCGTTCGGTGGGGTGGAGACGGGAAGCATGAAGCCGTAGTTGGCGGCGAACACGGCGGCCAAGCCGGGGACGGTGGGGTTGACCTCGTTGGCAACGGCGAGCGCGATCGCGATGGGGACGACGATGGCGGCGCTGGCGGTATTGCTTGTCGTCTCGGAGATCAGGACGGCGATCAGGACGACCAGAACTGTGATCGTGAACTCGTTGGAAACGTTGGTCGTGTCGGAGAGCCCGTTGCCGATCTCCTTGGCCAGGCCCGTCTTGGACATCTGTGCGCCCAGCGCGATGCCCGAGGCGAACAGCAGGATCGTCCCCCAGTCGATGCGCGAGGCCTCGTTCCAGGTGAGGGTGAACTGACGGCGTGCCCAGTCGACGGGGAGCACGAAGAGCAATCCCGCGGCGAGGATGGCGACCACGCCTTCGTCGAGAACGTCGCCGACCCTCGTGTAGGCCTCGGAGTCGTCGCCGGCGAACACGGCGACGATGCCGGGAAGTGTCCAGCCGAGCACTGCGACGCCGAAGGCGAACAGGGTGTTGCGCTCGCCCGCGGACAGTCGCCCGAGGCGCCGCTTCTCCTCGGCGACGAAGGCCTGCACGCCGGGTACGCGGTCGACCTCCGGCCGGTTGAGTGCGAGCACGATCACGATGACCGCAACGAACATCACGGCGACGATGGGCAGCGCCATCGCGAACCACTCGACGAACGTGATGGGTTCGCCGGTGGCCTCCTGGACGAGATCGCGGCCGATCAGGTTCGGGGGACTGCCGATCGGCAGCAGCAGTCCGCCGACGGTGATGCTGTAGGTGATGACGAGCATGAGCGCGGCGCCGAACCGCAGCCGGAACACGTCGTCACCGCCGACGCTGGTCGTGATCAGCCCACCCACGCTGGACAGCACGCCCAGTGCGACGGGCAGCATCATGGCCGCCGCGCCGGTGTTGGACATGAACGGGGAGGTCAGCGCCCCGACCAGGCCGAAGGCGAGGATGATCCGCATGGTCGAGTCCCCGACCACCCGCATGCCGAGGACGGTGAAGGCCAGCCGGCGGTCGAGTCGGTGGACGAGCATCGCCTCGGCGATGATGAAGCTGCCGATGAACAGGAACACGGTAGAACTGGAGACGCTCGCGAAGATCGCGTTGGGATCGTCGCCGATCTGCAGCAGCACGCAAAGGCAGACGCCGAGAAGGCCCGCCACCGGTATCGGGATCGCCTCGGTAATCCAGAGCACGATCACCAGGCCGAGGATGGCCGCCAGGTTCTGCTGATCCCTCGTCAGATCGAAGGGGACGACCAGCAGCACCAGGAACGTCGCGGGCGCCAGGAACAGGCCGAGGGTGCGGCGCCGCCGTTCGAAGCCAAACTCCGCCTCCGACAGCCGCCCCGCCTGCTCGTCCAGCGTGCGATAGGTACCGCCCCTGGCCGGTTCGGCCCGCCGAGCGTCCACACCGACCGTGGAGGTGGTGCGCGGATCTTCTACCTCGCTCACGATGGCCTCTTCTGCGAGTCGTCGAGGCGGTGGGAGTGCTGCAGACGATCACGCTCGCAGTTGTGGACTTTCCTAGTCCTGCGCCGATGGCCGGCGCAAGGGCCTGGCCTGACGGTCCGTCGGCAACTATCGGCTGCCCGACATTTAGAGCTTGTAGCCGAGCTCCTGGGTCAGGAAGCCGATCAGGCGCCAGCGGAACGGTTCGGCCATCACCTTCGGGAAGTCCGAGTGGGCTTTCTCGCCCCCGAGTTCGCGGTGGCCGGCGACGAACCGGTTCACCACGGCGCCGACCCGCACGTCCTTGGTGACGATGTTGTTCGACTCCATGAAGTGGGCGACGAGGTAGATCAGGTTCTCCCACTGCCGCGGGGTGATGCCCGCCTGGCTGCACGCGCCGACCTCGATGCCGAAGGCGCCCTTGTTGTGGCCCTTGACGTGGTGCACGAACTCGCCGCTCGTGTAGTACGTCTTCGAGGCCGTGTCGGTGTCGTTGACGAAGTAGTTGAACCCGACTCCGGTGCCCATGTTCGCGGTGAGCTTGGCGAAGGCGTAGCCGGTCCAGTCCCGCCGCTCGCTCTCGGTGTAGTGCAGCACCAGGCGCTTCACCTGGGTGCCGATGTCCACGACCTTCGGGTTCGTGTCGTCCCGGCGGTCGTACCCGAAGCTGCGCGGGAAGACCTTCTCCGTCTGGGCGCGGACGTCCTCGATCCCGGCGACCGCCTCGACGTAGGCGTCCCTCGTCGGCGTGAAGTCGTACAGGCGCCGCAGCGCGATCTCGTACCGCGAACTGAACGGCAGCGGCTGCAGGCTCGATGCAGTCGGGCACCAGTTCCGCACCGGCATGACCGCCTGCGCGGGGTCCGCGGCGAGATGGTGGCGCCACAGGTCCATGGCGTTGGGGCGGTAGCTCAGCTCGTACTGCGGCCCGAACACCGACGGGCCGACGTCTACCGCGGGCGCCTCCTGCGGGGCAACGGCGAGCGTTGCCGGTGCGGCCTGCTCGGCCGGCGGAACGGCTGTGGCGTCGGCGAGGTGACGCGTGGTGGGCGCGGCCATGGCGACGGCGCCAAAGGTCAGCGCAAGCGCAGCCGAGGCCCCGGCCAGACGGAAGCCAAGCACCACTCCGCCTCCCGGATCGCCGCTTCGAGATCAGTAAAGATTCTCAGCGGCGCGTGTCGAGGGGAAACGGGAAAAATTTCTAACGGATGTCCACATCCACGACGTGGATCGCGTTGGCGCCGTAGCCGAGACGGTTCCACGCGGGAGTCTCCGGCTGCGTCCGGCCCGCCAGGTCGGTGGCCCGCGCGCGGATCGTCGTCGGGCCCGCGTCGACGACGTGGGTGATCAGCTCCCACCACTGCCAGCTGTGCCGCCGCCGCTCGCCGACCATCCGAGCGTTCTGCCACTGGCCGCCGCCGACGCTGACCTCGACGCGGTCGATGGCCGCGGCGCCGGACCACGCGACGCCGCGAATCGCGACCGGGCCGAGCCGGATCGTGGCGCCCTCCTCGGGCTCTGTCACCAGGGAACGCACCGCCTGCAGCGAGACGGGCTCGCGGTCGATCCGGCCCTCGCGCTCCCACTCGTAGACGTACCGCTCGACCTGGAAGAAGCCCTGGAACGGCGCCTCGATCAGCTCGATCTCGGTCAGCCACTTCACCGAGGTCACCGAGTACCAACTGGGCACGACGACGCGCAGCGGATAGCCGTGCTGACGGGGCAGGGGCTCGCCGTTCATCGCGTAGACGAGCAGCGCCTCGGAGTTCCGCGCCTGCTCGACGGTGAGGCTGCGTTCGAAGTTGATCTCGCGGTCGCCCTCGACGACGCCGGTGTCGGCGCCGCGGAAGAGCACCTCGCAGGCCGCCGAGGTGGGCCCGGCGCGGTCGAGGACCTCGCGCAGCGACACCCCGGTCCACTCCGCGGTGCTGACCGCGCCCACCCGCCACGGCTCGCCGGGCGGCTGCGGCACGAGGCCGGCCCGGCCGTTCCCGGCGCACTCCAGCGTGGCCACCATCGTCTGTGCGGGCATGCCGCGCAGCTCGCGCAGGGACAGCTCCAGCGTCCGCTCCACCGCCCCGCCGATGCGCAGCCGGAAGTCCTGCGCGTCGAGCATCGGAGTGGGGAAGTGGTTGCGCACGTAGAAGCGCGCGTTGGGCATGACCACCCCGCCGATCAGCGCGGGCAGGGCGATCTCGCAGTTGAGCGGATCGGCCCGGTGGATCACCAGGCCCGCCTCGTCCGGCGGCGTGCCGGCGGGGTCTGTCGTGCCCGTGCCGCGCTGGGTGGGCAGGCCGGCTGCCGACCAGGCGCTCATCCCGCCGGCGAGGTTCACCGCGTCGTAGCCGGCGGCGCGGAGCGCGTCGGTGATCGCGGCCGAGCGTCCGCCCGAGCGGCAGACGACGACGATGCGAACGTCGCGCGGCACCTCGGTCAGGCGGCGGTGGACCTCGGCCATCGGAATGTGCACCGCCACGGCGGCGTGCCCGTCGCGCCACTCCTCCGGCTCGCGCACGTCCAGCAGCAGCGCGCCGTTGGCGACGAGCGTGTGCGCCGCCCGAGCGGAGACCTCCGGGGTGGCCGGGGCCGTGGCGTCTTGATTGGTCTCGGGCATGCCCGCGGCGTGCCAGGCGCCGTAGCCGCCGAGCAGGTCGGAGACGTCGGCGAAGCCGTGCTGCGCGAGCACGCTCGCCGCGACCTGCGAGCGGTACCCGCTGCCGCAGTAGACGAGCACGGGCCGCTGCGGGTCGAGGCCGCCGAGCAGGTCGGTGAGCGCGGGCAGCGGGACCTCGCGGGCGCCGGGCAGGACGCCGGCCCCCGTCTCGCCGGGGTTGCGCACGTCGACGAGCTGCAGGCCCGGTTCGAGGCCGCGCATCTCGGCCAGCTGCTCGATCGTCAGCCGCGAGCTGGTCTCGACCAGGTCGGGGTGGTCCTCGAAGGTCGCGGCCAGGTCGGCGAGCTGCCCGACAACACGGTCGTACCCGACGCGGGCCAGCCGCAGCCGCGCCTCGTCGGCCACGGCCGGTCCGCCGACCAGCACGATGTCCCGTTCGGGATCCAGAACCTCGCCGGCCCACTCGGCGAAGCGGCCCTGCAGGCCGATGTTGATCGCGCCGCGCAGGTGACCGGCGGCGTAGTCGGTGGGCTCGCGGGCGTCGAGCAGCTGGGCGCCGCCGGCGTGCAGGTCCAGGACGTCGGAGAGGTCGAGGGCGGCGAGGGGCTGCTCGTCGAGCAGCGGCCGAAGCTCGCGGTTGCGCTGCGCGTCGTAGGAGAAGTAGTGCGGACGGATCGGCTGACCCTCCGTCACCACGGCGACGAACTCGTCCTCGGACATGTCGGCCAGCGCGTAGTTGCTGCGGCGCTGCGCGCCCATCGTCGAGCTGTTCTCGTCCGCGAGCTTCTTCCCACACGACGAGCCGGCGCCGTGCGCCGGAAACACCAGCGTCGCGTCGGGCAGGGGGAGCAGCTTCTCCCGCAGCGACCGGTAGAGCTGGCGACCGAGAACGTCGGCGGTAAGCCCGGAGCCGGCCGACGCCAGCAGATCGGGACGCCCGACGTCGCCGACGAACAGGGTGTCCCCGGTGAGCACCGCGACCGGCTCGGTGGCCTCGGGGGAGTCGAAGACCAGCACGCAGATGGACTCGGGCGTGTGGCCGGGGGTGGCCAGGATCTGCAGCTGAACCTGGCCCAGCGAGAGGCGCTGGCCGTCGTGGAGGTGCTCGACGTCGAACTCCAGTTGGGCGCCGGCGCCGTAGCTGATGACCGCGCCGGTGCGGGCGGCGAGCTCGAGGTGGCCGGAGAGGAAGTCGGCGTGCACGTGCGTTTCGACGACCCGCTCGATGTGCAGGCCCCGCTGCGCCGCCTCGTCGAGATAGGCCTCGACGTCGCGCCGCGGGTCCACCACGACGGCGCGGCCGCTGCTGGTGTCTCCGATCAGGTAGGAGGCGTGCGAGAGGCACGCGAGGTAGTGCTGGGTGAGCACGAGCGGTTCCACGATCGCCACCATGCAGGCACGCTAGCAGAATGTACGTACAATTGGTGGCTGCGTCGGGACGCCGGGAAGACGGCCGTTGCCACGTCCTAGGGAAGGCGCCAGTCGACGGGCTCGCAGCCGAGTTCGTCGAGCAGCGCGTTGGCGCGGCTGAAGGGGCGGGAGCCGAAGAACCCGCGGTCGGCGGACATCGGGCTCGGGTGCGCCGAGACGATGCACGGGACGTCGCCGAGCAGCGGTTCGAGGGTGGCGGCGTCGCGGCCCCAGAGGATCGCGACCAGCGGGGAGTCGCGGGACTCCAGCGCCCGGATCGCCTGCTCGGCGACCTCCTCCCAGCCCTTGCCGCGGTGCGAGCCCGGGTTGCCGGGCGCGACGGTCAGCACCCTGTTCAGGAGCAGCACGCCCTGTTCGGTCCAGGGGGAGAGGTCACCGCTGGACGGGGCGGGCAGGCCGAGGTCCGCGACGTACTCCTTGTAGATGTTCTGCAGCGAGCGGGGGATCGGCCGAGTCTCGGGAGAGACCGAGAACGAGAGCCCGACGGCGTGCCCGGGCGTGGGGTACGGGTCCTGGCCGACGATCAGGACGCGGACGTCGTCGAAGGGTTGGGTGAAGGCGCGCAGCACGTTCGGCCCGGCGGGCAGGTAGGTGCGGCCGGCCGCGACCTCGGCCCGCAGGAAGTCGCCGAGCGCGGCGATCTGCGCCGCCACTGGGTCGAGGGCCTGCGCCCACCCCTTCTCGACGACCTCGTGCAGTGGGCGCGCCATCTCAGGCGTTCCCGTGGCCGGTGCCGCGCGGGACGATCCACTCGTGGGGCTGGCCCGTCGCCTGGGCGATGTGCTCGAAGTCGGCGTCGTAGTGAAGTACCACGGCGGACGCGGCCTGCGCGATCGCGGCGAGCAGGAGGTCGGCGACCGGTCGACGGTGCAGTCCACCCGCGGCCAAACCGCTCATCGTTTCCGGCACGCGGGCCTCGGCCTCGGGCGTGAGGTGCAGGAACGGCAGCGTCGACAGATCGGCCCGGATCCGTATCAGGTCGGCAGAATTCCTTCCCGTGTACAGCAGTTCCGCGACGGTCACGACGCAGGTGGCCAGTTGACCGGCCCCACGCAGCGTGCGTATCCGGTCGCGCGCGATCGGGCTGTACCGGGCCTGTTCCCAGGCCGACTTGTCGGCCAGGTAGACCGGACCTACTCCCATGGTTCGGCGAGGTGCGACGGTCGCCCGGTGCCGTCGCGCCACGCCTCTGCGCGGACGTCGCATTCGGCCAGTCGTTCGCCGATGAAGTCGAGGAACTCGTCGAAGCGCCGGGCATCTTCGTCGGCCGAGGCCGAACCGGCTATCGCGCGCAACGCCTGGTTGACGGTGTCGACCTTGGTGGTGGTCCCGAGGATCGCCGCGGCCCGAACCAGGGCGTCGTCGTCGATGTCGATCACCGTTCGGGCCACGGGTCCTCCAGATATCAGCGTGCCCTCCATGATATCGCGCATGGGAGATCGGGCGCATGGGAGAATCGCAGCCGCCTGCTCCCGACTCGAGACGGATCCGCCGCGTGCCGCCCTCTTCGCCCAAGCCCAACCGCACCGACCCGGCGCTGATCCGCAACTTCTGCATCATCGCCCACATCGACCACGGCAAGTCCACGCTGGCCGACCGGATGCTGCAGATCACCGGCGTCGTCGAGGCGCGGAACATGCGCGCCCAGTACCTCGACCGCATGGACATCGAGCGCGAGCGCGGCATCACCATCAAGAGCCAGGCCGTCCGCCTGCCGTGGGAGGTCGACGGCACCACGCACGTGCTGAACATGATCGACACCCCGGGCCACGTGGACTTCACCTACGAGGTGTCCCGGTCGCTCGCCGCCGGCGAGGGCGCCGTGCTGCTGGTCGACGCCGCGCAGGGCATCGAGGCGCAGACCCTCGCGAACCTCTACCTGGCGATCGAGAACGACCTGACGATCATTCCGGTGCTCAACAAGATCGACCTGCCGGCCGCGCAGCCGGAGAAGTACGCCGCCGAACTCGCGCACGTCATCGGCTGCGACCCCGAGGACGTCCTCAAGGTCAGCGGCAAGACAGGCGAGGGCGTCGACGTCCTGCTCGACAAGATCGTCGAGGCGATCCCGCACCCCGTCGGCGACGCGAACGCGCCGGCCCGCGCCATGATCTTCGACTCGGTCTACGACACCTATCGGGGCGTCGTCACCTACGTCCGCGTCGTCGACGGGCACCTGTCCAAGCGCGAGCGCATCCTGATGCTCTCGACGAAGGCCACCCACGAGCTGCTCGAGATCGGCGTCAGCTCGCCCGAGCCCGTCGCCAACGACGGCCTGGGCGTCGGCGAGGTCGGGTACCTGATCACCGGCGTGAAGGACGTGCGCCAGTCCCGCGTCGGCGACACGATCACCAACGCGCTCGCCCCGGCCACCACCTCGCTCGGCGGCTACCGGGACCCCAAGCCCATGGTTTTCTCCGGCCTGTTCCCGATCGACGGCTCGGACTTCCCGGACCTGCGCGAGGCCCTGGACAAGCTGCAGCTCAACGACGCCGCGCTGATCTACGAGCCGGAGTCCTCCGCCGCGCTCGGCTTCGGCTTCCGCGTCGGCTGCCTCGGCCTGCTGCACCTGGAGATCGTCCGCGAGCGTCTCGAGCGGGAGGCCGGCCTCGACCTGATCTCCACCGCCCCGAGCGTCGTCTACCGGGTGATCAAGGAAGGCGGCAAGGAGGTCGTCGTCACCAACCCGTCGGAGTACCCCGACGGCAAGATCCACGAGGTGTACGAGCCGGTGGTGCGGGCGACGATCCTGTCCCCGAGCGAGTTCGTCGGCACGATCATGGAGCTGTGCCAGAACCGCCGCGGCAACCTCGGCGGCATGGACTACCTCTCCGAGGACCGCGTCGAACTGCGCTACACCCTGCCCTTGGCGGAGATCGTCTTCGACTTCTTCGACGCCCTGAAGTCCCGCACCCGCGGGTACGCGTCGCTGGACTACGAGGTCAACGGCGAGCAGACGGCGGACCTGGTGAAGGTCGACATCCTGCTGCAGGGCGAACCGGTCGACGCGTTCTCGGCGATCGTGCACAAGGACAAGGCGCCCGAGTACGCGACCAAAATGACCAAGAAGCTAAGGACTCTGATTCCCCGTCAGCAGTTCGAGGTGCCCATCCAGGCCTCCATCGGCGCCCGGATCATCGCGCGCGAGAACATCAGCGCGATCCGCAAGGACGTCCTCGCGAAGTGCTACGGCGGCGACATCTCCCGCAAGCGCAAGCTGCTGGAGAAGCAGAAGGAGGGCAAGAAGCGGATGAAGATGGTCGGCCGCGTCGAGGTCCCCCAGGAGGCCTTCATCGCCGCGTTGTCCACCGACGAGTCCGGCGACAAGAAGACCAAGTAGCCCTTCGCTAGAACTTGGGGAGGTTCCGCGCGCTGGCGCGGGCCTGGGTCTTGCCGACGCCGCACTGCAGGGCGGAGTCCTGGACCTTCTGCGAGACCTCCGCGGCCGTCTCGCCGGTCTCGTCGAAGCTGATCAGCACCAACTGTTGGTCGGTCACCGCGGTGCGCAGCTTGCCGAGCATGCAGCCGACCTGCTTGGTGCTCAGACCGTTCGGCGCCTGCTTGAAGCCCTTTTCGAAGGACTCGCGGATCAGGGTGTCCTTGCCGGGGCGCGGGGCGGTGAAGCAGGTGACCAGGACGTCCTTCAGCGGCTCGAAGTCGTCCTGGAAGACGCCGTAGAACAGCGCGCGCACCTCTTCGTCGGTCTGGTCCAGGGCCTCCTTCACGAAGCAGGTCCGCATGGACTTGTCGTCGAACGGGTCCTCGGGTCCGTCGGAGTCGTAGTTCTCGAACCCGGCCCTCAGGAAGTTGCGCACGAAGCCGATGCCTCAGGCGTCGAGGCGCCACTTCGTGGCCTCGCGCACGAACGTCCATTCGCCGGTGGCCTCGGCCTCGGTGGCGCTGTCCTTGAGGGTGACCTTCGCGGTGGCGGTCTCGCCGGACACCACGACGTCCGCGACCTTGGCGGTGCTGGGGTCCTCCTCGGCGCCGTCGCGGCACTTCGCCTGCGTTCCAAAGACCTCGTCGACGAACCGCGACGTGAACAGGTTCTTGCAGACCGAGGCCATCTGCGCCTCCGTGCTGGCCTTCGCGATCTGGGAGGCGACCTTCTTGATCGCGGCAACGTCGTCCGTGCTCGCCGAGGCGTCCGCGGGGGCGGCCGAGGCGGTGGCCGAGGCCGAGGGGCTCGGGGCCGTCTCGTTGGCGGCCACCGACTTCTCGTCGCCTCCGCCGCAGCCCGCGGTGCCGAGCAGCACGGCCAAGGCGATCGCCGATCCAACCGTGCGCACCCGCGACGCCATGTGCCCTCCCTCGCCCGCCGTTTGGGGGGCACCGTAGTAACCGCCGAAGCGAAAGGGCAACGGTTGCGGTCACATCTGTCGAAGTTCGACACATCGGGTGCGGCGCATAGCGGATGATTTGCCCAAACCCACGCAATGCAGTACGGAGCCGTACCGAGGGCGCCGTATTCTTTTCCCATGACGGACCTGCAGGCTTCCCCGGACGCAGCCGCCGACGAGGCGCTCAGCCCGCGCGAGCACGAAATTCTGAGTGTCTGCGCGGAGCTGCTCACGGAGATCGGGTACGACCGGTTGACCATCGACGCGGTGGCGGCGCGTGCGCGGGCCAGCAAGGCCACCATCTACCGGCGCTGGCCCGGCAAGCCCGCGCTCGTCGTCGAGGCGGTCCGGAACATCACCGACCCCGAGCACTGGGCACCGGAGTACACCGGCGATCTGCGGGCCGACCTGTTGGCCCTGCTCACCAACGCGCGCGACCGGTTCCAGGACAAGCTGCCGCTCATCGCCGGCATGGTCCACGCAATGCAGTCGGACCCCGAGCTGGCGCGGCTCCTGCGCGCGGACATCGTCCGGTGCCAGATGAGCGTCGACCTGCTGCTCGCTCGCTACGCCACCGAGGGCGTCGTCACCTCGCCCGATCCCGAACTGGTTCGGCAGGTTGCGCCGGCCACCGTCATGAACCGGCTGCTGATCACCGGCGAGATCGTCGACGACGCCTACCTGGAGCGGATGGTGGACGGCGTGATGGTCCCGCTGCTCGCGCCCTCCCTCGTGCGGAAGTAGACGCCTCGTGAGCGCTCCCACCGCCGTCGCCGGAGTCGAAGGCGGTCAGTCCGAGGCCGAGCGCAAGGCGCACACGCGCCGCTGGCTCGGTCTTGTCGTCATCGCGATCGCGCAGCTGACGATCGTCGTCGACGGGACGATCATCAACGTCGCCCTGCCGGCGATGACGACGAGCCTGAACATCTCCGAAGCGGGCCGGGCCTGGATCATCACCGGCTACACGCTCGCGTTCGGTGGCTTCCTGCTGCTCGGCGGACGTGTCGCGGACTACTTCGGTTTGCGCCGCACCTTCTGCGTCGGGCTTGCCGGGTTCGGCATCTCGTCGGCGGTCGCCGGCGCCGCTCCGAACTTCGAGATCCTGCTCGGCGCCCGGGCGGTGCAGGGACTCTTCGGCGCCCTGATGGCGCCGGCCTCCCTCGCGCTGCTCGCCACGACGTTCAAGGACCCAAAGGAACGGGCCAAGGCGTTCGCGATCTTCGGCGCGGTCGCGGGCGGCGGCTCGGCCATCGGCCTGGTGCTCGGCGGCGCGCTGACCGAGTTCGCGACCTGGCGCTGGACGATGTTCATCAACATCCCGATCACGGCGTTCGCGATCCTCGGCGCACTGGCGATGCTCGACGAGTTCAAGCCGGACCACCCCGGCCGCCTCGACATCCTCGGTACCGTGCTCGGCACCGCCGGCATGGTGACGATCGTCTACGGCTTCTCCGAGGCCGAGCGCCACGGCTGGACGCAGCCGCTCACGCTGGCGATGCTCGGCATCGGCGTCGCGCTGCTCGTCGCGTTCGTGGTCAGCCAGCGCATCGTCGCCAACCCCGTCCTGCCGCTGCGAGTGCTCGCCGACCGCACCCGCGCCGGCGCGAACATCGCGGTCCTGCTGGCCTCCGTGGCGATGTTCGGCGCGTTCTTCTGGCTGACCTTCTTCATGCAGGGCGTGCTCGGCTACTCCCCGCTCATGACAGGCGTCGGGTTCCTCGCCGTCACGGTCGGGATCATCGTGTCCTCCGCCGCCGTCAGCGTGCTGGTGACGAAGGTTCCGCCGCGGCTCATCATGGGCGGCGGTCTGTTCGGCGCCGCGGTCGGCGGCTGGCTGATGAGCCGGATCAGCCTCGAGTCCACCTACTGGGCGAACCTCTTCCCGGCGCTGCTGTTCATCGGCCTGAGCCTCGGTGCGGTTTTCGTGCCCGCCTTCAACGCCGCCACCCTCGGGGTCGAGCCGCGGGACGCCAGCGTCGCCAGTGCCGCGATCAACACCGGCCAGCAGATCGGCGGATCGCTGGGCGTCGCGCTGATCTCGACCGTCGCCGCCAACGGCACCGCCGCGTGGATGGTGGGCAAGGACGTCGCGGACCCCCGGGTCGTGCTGCAGGGTCTCGCCGAGGGGTACGCCCAGGCCAGCCTCGTCGGCGCGTTCATCCTCGTCTTCGCCGGCGTCGTCGTCTTCCTGCTGATCGACGCGAAGAACCTTGACCTGAGCCACGCCGGGGAGTTCGGCGCACCGCCGGCCTACGACGAGCTCGAGCAGGTCGCAACGGCGGTGGCCGCAGCGGACATGGCACCGCCCGTTCCGCCGGTTCCCGTTCCATCGATTCCCGCCCCCGCAGCGGCCGCCAACGGGCACGCGCCCCTGGCCGACGTCCCGCGCGCAGAGCGTCCGCCGGCGTGGGCTGCCGCGGGCGGCGCACGTCCGGTCGTTGCCCGCCGCGACGGCTCGGGGGACGGCCCCGTGCCCAACGTCCACGTCGTCGTGTGCGACACCGGCGGCGAACCGCTCGGCGGCGCCGTGCTCACCCTGCTCGACGGCGTGGGCCGCCATCTCGACCGCGGCTGGTCCAACGACGAAGGCCATGCGGGCTTCCCGATCTCCGGGCCCGCCGAGGTCGTCCTCGTCGTCCGCCACCGCGGCTACCGTCCCGCCGCCCGCACCGTGCACGTGCCGCACGCCGGCCCGACGGCCGAGCGCGAGGTCGCCGTCGAGGTCGCACTCGTCCCGGCCGTCGTGCTGACCGGCGCCGTGCGCGCGCCCGGCGGGCGCCGGCCGCTGGCCGGCGCGCTGGTCGAGCTAACCGACGAGACCGGCGTGATGCTGGCCTCCACGCGCACCGACGAGCGCGGCGTCTACCACCTGTCCGACCTGGCCCCCGGGTTGCGGACGCTGGTCGTCACGCCGGACCGGGGCGCGCCCACGGCCACGCAGGTCGAGCTGGCCTCCTCCGGGCACGTCGTGCACGACGTCGTCGCGTCCGGGCGCACCGGAGTCGTCGGAATCGCCCGTGGGCCCGAGGGTTCGCCGCTGCCGGATGCGATGGTCTGGGTCAGCGACTCCGCCGGGCACGTGGTCGCCCAGACCCGCACCGACCTCGAGGGCCGGTACCGCCTGCTCGACCTCCCGCCGGGGGAGTACACGCTCAGCGCGGTGGGGTACCCGCCCGCGACGGCTGCCGTCGAGGTTGTCGGTGGCGCCGACGTCGAGGTGAGCCTGACGCTGCGTCACGTGGACGCGAACGTCTGACCGTGCCCCCGTTCGGGATCTACCTGCACGTGCCGTTCTGCGCCTCGCGCTGCGGCTACTGCGACTTCAACACCTACACCTCCGCCGACCTCGGCGGCGGTGGCAGCCGACTGGAGTACCCGGCCCAGGCCGCGGCCGAGATCCAGTTGGCCGCGCAGCGGACCGGGGCGCCGCAGGTGTCGACGGTGTTCGTTGGCGGAGGCACGCCCACGCTGCTGCCCGCGGCGGAACTGGCCGGTCTGCTCGCGGAGATCCGCTCCGCGTTCCGGCTTGCGCCCGACGCGGAGGTGACCACCGAGGCGAACCCGGACTCCGTCGACGAGGCGTACCTCGCGACGCTGCGCGAGGCCGGGTTCAACCGGATCTCGTTCGGCATGCAGAGCGTGCACCGGCACGTGCTCGCGGTGCTGGAGCGGACGCACACGCCGGGGCGTCCGCAGCAGTGCGTCGCGTGGGCCAAGGCGGCGGGGTTCGAGCACGTGAACCTCGACCTGATCTACGGCACGCCCGGGGAGTCCGACACGGACTGGAAGGACTCCCTGCACGCGGCCCTGGACGCCGGGCCGGACCACGTCAGCGCGTACTCGCTCATCGTCGAGGACGGCACGCGTCTCGCGGCCCAGGTGCGCCGCGGCGACCTGCTCGCTCCGGACCCCGACGTCATGGCGGACCGGTACCTGATGGCCGAGGCGGAACTGAGCGCGGGCGGCCTGCACTGGTACGAGGTGTCGAACTGGGCCGCGTCGCCGGACGCCGTCGCACGCCACAACGTCCTGTACTGGACGGGTGGGAACTGGTGGGGGATCGGCCCCGGTGCGCACAGCCACGTCGACGGCCGCCGGTGGTGGAACCTCAAGCACCCGCGGGACTACGCCGCGGCCCTGGCGGCCGGTGGTACTCCGGAGGCCGACTTCGAGCAACTGACGCCAGATCAGATGGCATTGGAGAACGTGATGCTGCGTCTGCGTCTGCGCGAGGGGCTCGCGCTCGACGAGCTCTCCGCCGGTGGATGCGCGTTGGCCGAACGGGCCGTTGTGGACGGTTTGCTCGAGCCGGCGGCGCTCGCAGGTGGTCGGGCCGTCCTGACGCTGCGGGGACGGCTGTTGGCCGACGGGGTGATCCGCGACCTCACCGACTGATCTCCTCCCCGGGCGCCGGAGGCGTCGACCGAGACTTCTGAAGTATTTCTGATAACGTGGCAGCATGCCCGTTTCCGAGCGACCGTTCTCCGACCTGCTGCGCCGGCCCGGCGAGGTCACTGCGGACGTCGAATCCGGTGACGTGCTGCTCCGCCGGCGCGACGAGCCCGACCTGCGGCTTACCCGCGCCGACAGGGAGGCCGACCGATCCAGCGCTTTCGCCGCTCTCGGTGGAGCGTTCCGTCACTTGGTCGCCACCGATTCGGCCGCGGCGGTCGGCGCCCTGGGCGAGGCCTTCCCCTGGATCGAATTTCTGCCTGCCACGCAACGGCGAGCGTTCGTGCGCGAGTTCTCCCGGGTCCTCGTCGCGTGCGCGGACCTCGACAACTACGCACCGCTTGGGCAGACGGTCCGCGAGTGGCGGGCCACCGCCGAAGTTCACGCGGATCCCGCTCTCGCACGGCGCCTGCGGCGTCCGGTCGCGGCCGCCGGAGGGCCGGTCGAGCCGCCGTCCGTAGACCCCGCCCGCTGAAGTGCCCAAACGGCGCGACCGCGTCGCTCCGCCGCCGCGCCCCGAGGGCTGGGACTTCCGTTTCGCCACCACCGAGGCGGCCACCGGGTGGGACCAGGTGTGCCGGACCGCGCCGGGCAACGCCCGCACCGCCTGGGAACGGATCACCGAAGATCCGCGCACGCGCGACGCGCGGCAGCATCCGCTCAAGGGATCCCTGGGTACCCGCACCGTCAACGGCGAACCGATGGAGCAGTGGCAGTACGAGGTCACTTCAGGCGGACGGCTGTGGTTCTGCATCGACGACGCGACTCGGACCGTCTGGCTTGTCGCTGCCGCAGTAGGGCATCCGAAGGCAACCGACTAGCGGCGCCGGGCAGAAGGTTGCGAAGCCTACTCGCCGACGCGGTCGAGGGCCTCGCGGGCGTGCGCCAGGTGGACCGGAGCATCCACCCCTTCGAGGGCTGCGACGGTGGTCGCCAGGTGGCGCTCGGCCTCTTCGCGGCGGCCGAGCGTGGTCGCCAGTAGGCCCAGGTAGTAGGTCGCCGGGCCGAGCCACGTGGTCTGCCCCGTCACCGTGAGCGCCACCAGGGGCGCGAGCGCGGCGCGGAGGTCGGCGGCGCTCTCCCGGTCGTCCAGGCGGTGGATCGCTCGACCCAGCAGGCAGAGCGTGAACGGACGATGGTGGTCCCGCGGAACAGACTCGAACCCGGCGGGACTGCGCAGCCTGCGAACGATCTCCTCGGCCCGTCGCGTTTCGCCGACCTCCGCAGCCGCCCACGCCGTGATCGCCTGGTACGCAGTCGCGCGGGGAAACTCGGCGACGACGGAGTCGACCAGTTCCAGGGCGACCGCCGGCTGACCGTTCATCAGGCGGGAAACCGTCAGCGCGCCGCGGGCATAGGCCAGCGCGTCGGGCTGCCCCGAGCTCTCGCCCAGTCGCAACGCCTCGGCTGACCACCGCTCGACGCCGGCGAGGTCGCCGCGGCGCATGGCCTGCTGCTGCGCAAGGAGCGTCAGGCGCCAGCCGATGGTGGGCTGGCCGAGTTCGGCCGCCAACACTTCGCACGCGGACAGCGCGGTCTGCGCACCGGGACAGTCGAGTGACTCGGTGGCGGCGTAGAACCAGGCGGCGAATGCGTGGAAGCGCAGCGAGCGGTCGGGCAGTTCCTCGGCCAGCGCGACGATCTCCTCGGCCAGTTCTCGTCGCGTCGGCTGGGCCGCGGTGCCCCACGCCGCCAACCACTGAGCCTGCAGAACGTGTGCGAGCGTCAACGGATCCTCGCAGCGCCGAGCGGTCTCGACGGCCGCGCGCGCGAGCTCGAGGCGCCCCTCCTGACCCTCGAACTGCAGCTCCGTCGCCAACGCCGCCAGCAGCCTCGCGCGCACGGTGGTGGGAGCCTCGCCGATCTCCCGCAGCGATGCCTGCAGGGCCGACACCCGCCCGGCGTCGACCGCACCCATCCGCGAGAAGAGGCCGCGTTGGTTGGCCAACGCCGCACGTGCCGCCAGGTCTCGATCGCCGACCTCGCGTGCGGCACGGCCCGCCTCGAGAAGCGTCTCGCGATGCTGTGGATCGCCCGCGGCGCGTTGGGCCTCGCCCAGCTCGACCAACATCGGCGGGCGCTGCGCAGCGGTCGAGGCCGCAACGGCTGCGGCGAAGTGGTGCGCCGCCTCCTCGTAGGCCAGGGCCGCGACGGCGCGTCGCCCTGCGGCCGCGGCGTACTCGGCCGCCTTGCCCGATTCCGCGACGAGCGCCGACGAGCCGGGCCCGGCCGCACTCCAGTGCAGCGACAGCGCTGCCGGATCGCCGCCGAGGCGTTCCAGTGCCAGGGCCACGTCGCGATGCAGTTCGGCCGCCCGAGCAGGCCCCAACTCTGCGAGTACCGCCGTGCGGATCAAACCGTGGGTGAATGAAAAGCGGCCCGCGATCGCGATCTCCTGGATCAGACCGGCCCGGCGCGGTGTCTCGAGAAGCTCGACCAGGCGGCGACGATCTACCCCACCGGCCTCGGCCAAGACCTGCAGATCGAACTCGCGGCCCAGCACGGCCGCGAGACCCAGCACCTGGTCAACCGCTTCGCCGAGCCGGGCCAGCCGGACCCCGATGACCTCCCGGAGGCTGTCGGGGAGTTCGTGGTGCCCTGCACCCCGGCCAGACTCGACCAGGTGGGCGACCATCTCTCGCACGAAGAACGGGTTGCCGTCGGTCTCCGCGTGCACGGCACCCGCGACGGTGGCGTCCTCGCAGAGCGACGCGACCAGGGTCTCGGATTCCGTCCTGGACAGACCGCTCAGGCTCAGGCGGGCGATCGATCGGTCGAGGCGGCGAAGGTCGGCCAGCAACTGGGTCAACGGGTGTCCGCGAGTGGCCTCGGGGTCGCGGTAGGTGCCCAGCACCAGGACGGCCATCGACTGCTGTGTCGTCAATAGGTGACGCAGCATCAGGGTCGTAGTGGCGCTGGCCCAGTGCAGGTCGTCCAGCACGAGCAGAACGGGGCGGGTTTCCGCCACCGTCGCGAGCAATTCGGTGGTCGCGGCGAACATCAGGTAGCGCTCGACGTCCGGGTCGGCCGAGGTGGGGCCCGGCCCGCCCGCCGCGGCGATTTCGGGCAGGAGGCGGGAAAGGTCCCCGGTCCGCCCGGTCAACGCGGCTTCGGCCTCCATGGCGGGAAGGACGTCGACGAGGTGACGCAGCGCCTCGACGAACGGCTCGTACGGGCGGCCGAGATCCTCGGTGCATCCGCCGAACAGCACGGCGGCTCCCTCGCGGTGGGCCAGCGCCGCCAGTTCGCCGGCCAGGCGTGTCTTGCCGATTCCGGGTTCGCCGCCCACGAAAACCGCCGTCAGCGCCCCCCCGACCGCCCGCTTCCACGCTCGCGTCAGGCTGTCGCGTTCCGCCGCGCGGCCCACGAACCGGTCCGAACCGGATCTGCGCAGGCGGGCGGGAAGCGGTAGCACGCTCGCCGAGGGCCACTCCCACTGCACTCGATGGACGATCACCGGATCCGGCAGGCCTTTGAGAACCACCGAGCCCAGCAGATCGAGGCGACTGGCTCGATCGGCCGCGACGGCCACTGCGAGATCGGTGACCAGAATGTGTCCTCCGTCGGCCGTCGCGCACAGTCTGGCGGCCTCGACGACGGGGGTGCCGAAGTAGTCGTCGTCCTCGGCCGTCGCCTCGCCCGCGGAGATGCCCACCCGCATCGCCACACCGTGGCGGCGGACTGCGCGCTGCATCGCGGCGGCGGCGGTTATGGCGGTGCTCGCCGTGGGGAATGCCAGCATCAGCCCGTCGCCGAGGTTCTTCACCTCCCGGCCGTGGTGCTTGAGCGTCACCGTGCGCAGGGCGTCGAAGTGACTCCGGCGAATCCGATCGGCTGCGGCCGGACCTTGGTGCGCCGCCAGGTCGGTGGAGCCCACGAGATCCGTGAACACAATGGCGACGAACTCGACGGACCCCACGGCGGACACCGTAGCGTCGTCGTCCCGCGTTAGCCGGCCGTGACGAAGTCGATCAGCTCCTCGACGCGGCCGAGGAGTTCGGGTTCGAGGTCGGTCCAGGAGCGCGCGCCGCCGAGGATGCGCTTCCACGCGACACGAGGCTCGACGTACCAACCGAGTGCCTCCAGCACGCCCTCCTTCCACGGGCGGCCCGGCGGGACGGTGGGCCAGGCGCGGATGCCGACTGAGTTCGGCTTCACGGCCTGCCAGATGTCGATGTACGGGTGGCCGACGATCAGCACGTGCGGGGACTTGACGGCTGCGGCGATCCGCGACTCTTTGGAGCCGGACACCAGGTGGTCCACCAGCACGCCGAGGCGGCGGTCCTTGCTCGGCTTGAACTCGGCCACGATGTCGGCGAGGTGGTCGATGCCCTCGAGGTACTCGACGACCACGCCTTCGATGCGCAGGTCGTCGCCCCAGACCTTCTCGACGAGCTCCGCGTCGTGCCTGCCCTCGACGTAGATGCGGCTGCCGATCGCCACGCGAGCCTTCACGTTGTTCACCGCGACCGAGCCGGACGCGGCGCGGGTGGGCCTTTCGGGTCCGGACTGCTGCGGCGGGAGGAGCAGGACGTGGCGGCCCTCGACCTCGAAGCCGTAGCCGAGCGGGAACACCCGGCGCCGGTTGAGGCGGTCCTCCAGGGTGACCATGTGTCCGCCGGGGCCCTTCTCCACGTTCACGACCGCCCCGCAGAACCCGCCCTGCGTGACCTCGACGACCAGGTCGAGTTCGGCGTGCACGGACGGAACGTCGCGCGGGCGGCGCCAGTTGGCGGACAGAGGGTCTTCTGCATAGCGGTCCATCGAGGCACGGTAGCCCTTGGCAGGCCCCGATAGACTTGTCACTCGCCGAGGGACAGTGCTAATCGAGGAGGTGCGTAGTGGACGACCGCAAGCTTGCCGTGCTGCGCGCCATCGTGCAGGACTACGTGGCCACCGAGGAGCCCGTCGGCTCCAAGGCGCTGGTCGAGCGGCACAACCTCGGCGTCTCCCCGGCCACCATCCGCAACGACATGGCCGTGTTGGAGGAGGAGGGATACATCGCCCAGCCGCACACCAGCGCCGGGCGGATCCCCACCGACAAGGGCTACCGGCTCTTCGTGGACCGGCTCGCCGGGGTGCGGCCGCTCTCCGCGCCGGAGCGCCGCGCGATCGGCCAGTTCCTGGACTCCGCGGTCAACCTGGACGACGTCGTGGACCGCACCGTGCGCCTGCTCTCGCAACTGACCCGGCAGGTTGCCGTCGTGCAGTACCCGTCGCTGTCCGGCGCCGCGGTGCGCCACCTCGAACTGCTGGACATCGCTCCCGGCCGCGTGATGATCGTGCTGATCACCGACACCGGCCGGGTGGAACAGCGCCTCGTCGAGGTGCCGGTGCTCACCTCGGACCATTTGCTGGCCGACCTGCGGGCGCGTCTGAACGCGGCGATGGACGGGCAGCGGCTCTCGGCCGCGGACGCGGCAGTTGCCGCCCTGGCCGCCGAGTATCCGACGCAGCCGGGCGTCGAGGCCGCCGTCGTGGAAACGGTGACCGGGGCGCTGCGGCAGATGATCGACGAGAGCCGCGACCAGCGCGTCGTCATGGCCGGAGCCGCGAACCTGACTCGCGCCGGGCACGACTTCTCCAACTCGCTGCACCTCGTGCTCGAGGCGCTCGAAGAGCAGGTGGTGCTCATGCGGCTGCTCGGGGACGCCGCCACCGCCGACGTGTCCGTGCGCATAGGGCACGAGACGGCCGTGGCCGAGCTCGCCGGGACGTCCGTGGTGGCGTCGGCCTACGGCGACGGCGTTGCGCGCCTCGGAGTTATCGGCCCGACTCGCATGGACTATCCCGGCACGATGGGCGCCGTTCGCGCGGTGGCCCGCTACGTCGGACATGTCATCACCGGAGAACAGGAACGCCCCTAACCGTGCCCGACTACTACGCCGTGCTCGGCGTCCCACGCGACGCCGACGGCGAAACCATCAAGAAGGCCTACCGCAAGCTGGCCATGCAGTTGCACCCGGACCGCAACCCGGACCCGGCCGCCGCGGAGAAGTTCAAGGACGTCACCGCGGCCTACGAGGTGCTCTCCGACCCGGAGAAGCGGCAAATGCACGACCTCGGCGGGGATCCGCTCGGCAACAGCGGCGGCGGGGGCGCTCCCTTCGGCGGCGCGGGTTTCGCGTTCAGCGACATCATGGACGCGTTCTTCGGCGGCGGTGGGTCCTCGCGCGGCCCGCGCAGCCGCATGCAGCGCGGCCAGGACGCCCTGATCCGCCTCGAGATCGACCTGTCCGAGGCGGCGTTCGGCGCCACCCGCGAGATTCAGATCGACACCGCGATCAACTGCGACCGCTGCCACGGGCAGGGCACCGCGCCGGGCACCAAGCCGAAGCAGTGCGACATGTGCGGCGGCCGCGGCGAGATCGCCTCGGTCCAGCGGTCCTTCCTCGGCCAGGTGATGACCTCCCGGCCCTGCGGGCAGTGTCGCGGCTTCGGCACGGTCATCCCCTCCCCGTGTCCGGAGTGCGACGGCGAAGGCCGCGTCCGCTCCCGCCGCACGCTGAAGGTGAAGATTCCGGCGGGCGTGGACACCGGCACCCGCATTCAGCTCGCCGGCGAAAGCGAAGTCGGCCCCGGCGGCGGCCCGCCCGGCGACCTGTACGTCGAGATCGTCGAGGCCGAGCACCCGCACTTCACCCGGCAGGGCGACGACCTGCACTGCACGGTGTCGCTCCCGATGACCGCGGCGGCCCTGGGCACGATGCTGGAGATCGAGACCCTCGACGGCCCCTTCGAACTCCACGTCCGGCCCGGCACGCAGTCGGGGAAGCTGGAGCGCATCGGCGCCCGCGGCATCCCGCACCTGCGCGCCGCCGGCCGCGGGGACCTGATCGTGCACATCGAGGTTGCCACCCCCACGAAGCTCGACGAGGCCCAGGAGCAGTTGCTGCGCGAGTTCGCCAAGCTCCGCGGCGAGGAACACCCGGAGGGCGGCCTGAAGACCGGCCAGCCCGGACTGTTCTCCAAGATCCGCGACGTCTTCGGCAACCGCTAGTGCCCCGAGCCCTCCTCGCCTCCGGAGTTTTCGCCGATAGTGCAGTCCAGGTACGCGCATCGGCCCCTTTGCGTACTCCAACTGCACTATCGGGAGTGTTGAGGTACGGCGGGGCCGGCCGGTGAGCCTGCCGCTGTTTCTCGTCGCGCAGGGGGAGTTGCCCGAGGCGGGGCGTTACGAACTCGGCGGGGACGAGGGGCGGCACGCGGCGAAGGTGCGACGGCTGCGGATCGGGGAGCAGCTCGAGCTCGGCGACGGCGCGGGGGTCGTCGCGCGCTGCGAGGTCGTGGCTGTCGGCGCGGGGCTGACGGTCGAGGTGCTCGAGCGGCGCGTCGTTCCCGCGCCGGCGGTGCGAGTGACGCTGGCGCAGGCGCTGCCGAAGGGCGAGCGTGGAGAACTGGCCGTCGAGCTGGCGACCGAGCTCGGCGTCGACGCGATCGTGCCCTGGGCCGCAGCGCGCTGCGTCGCGAAGTGGGAAGGCCCCAAGGCCGCGCGCAACGCCGAACGCTGGGCCGCGCACGCCCGCGAGGCGGCCAAGCAGGCCCGCCGGCCGTGGGTGCCGACCGTCGAGCCGCTCGCCGACACGGCAGCGCTGGTCGCCCGAGGCGCCCACGCGATCGTGCTGCACGAGGCGGCGACCGAGCCGCTCGTCGAAGTCCCACTACCCGAGGCGGGCGAGATCCTGCTCGTCGTCGGCCCCGAGGGCGGGATCTCCGAGGACGAGCTCGCCCGCTTGGCGGAGGCGGGAGCCCGGACCTGCCGGTTGGGCACCGAGGTCCTGCGCACCTCGACCGCCGGTGCCGCCGCCCTCGCCGCGCTCTCGGTGCGCCTCGGCCGCTGGGCCTAACACGCCATCTTCTGCACCGATTCGCCCCCTACGGGTCGCTTCGAAGGGTGCGAAACGGTGCAGAAGTTGGGGGCTAGCGGATGCTGATCCAGATCGTGTCGAGGACCTTGCGGGAGCCGTCCTCGGCGGACAGGTAGTAGCCCTCGATCCGGTAGTTGCCGGGCTTGAGGGAGAACATCGTCGACCACGTCCCCAACTCCGGGGCACCGATCGACGCGGTCACGTTCGCGGTGTGCAGCACCAGGCCGTTCTGCAGGACGTCGATGCTGAGTGCCGCCTCGAACACCCGGGCCGTGCCGGACACGGTGATCGACGGACCGTCGAGCGGGCAGCCGCTGCCGGGTGAGGCGATCGCGATGTAGTTGCCGCCGTCGTCGGCCGGGACGGTGGTGTCCGCGACGCACTCGGCGGCCGGGGTGGCCAGGCCGGTCGGCGGAGCGGTGACCGCGATGCGCGTGCCGAGCGTCGGCTCGGGCGAGGGCTGCGTGGTCGCGACGGGCGGCGGCAGCAGGGTCTTCGGCTCGGTGGCCGGGTCCTTCACCGCCGGCGGAACCTTCGTGGCCGGGGGATCGAGCGCCGCGGGACCGCCGGTCGCGGCGGGCTGGGCCAGCTCGGTGCGGCCACCGTCGTCGTTCATGTTGATGCCGATCAGCGTCCCGGCGACCAGCGTGAAGGTCAGCGCCGCCCCCGCCAGCGCGGGGCGAAACAGGCGGGCGAAGCCGGTGCTCGCCGACGTCCGGGCGCGGATGCGGGCCAGGCCGTCGCCGGCCGGGGTTACGCGCGCGGCCTCGTTCTGCAGCGTGGCGCGCAGCATGCGCTCGAGTTCGGGATCGGGGCTGGTCATCGCGTCTCCAGCAGCGTTCGGAGGGCAGCCATGCCGCGGAAGGTGTGCGTCTTGACCGAACCGGCGCTCACCTTCATCGCCGCGGCCACCTCGGCCTCGGACAGGTCCCCGTAGTAGCGCAGCACCAGCGCCTCGCGCTGACGCGGCGGGAGCTGGCGCAGGGCCGCCATCACCCGCTCGCCCTCGAACCGGCGCAGCACGCTGTCCTCCGCGCTGGCGACGTCTGGGTCGGGTTCGGGCAGGTACTTGTCGGCGACGACGCGCCGGCGCAGCACCGAGCGGGACCTGTTGACGACGATCCGGCGCAGGTACGCCAGCGCCTTGTCCTCTTCGCGGATCCGGTTCCAGGAGCCGTGCATGGCCACGAACGCGTCCTGCACGACCTCCTCGGCCGCCGCCGGGTCGCGCAGCAGCAGCGCCGAGAGGCGCACCAACTCGCGGTAGTGCGCCGTGTACAGCGCCGTCACGGCGTCGTCGGCATCCCAGCGGGCGGAGCTCTGGGAGAGCTCCGCTGCCTGGGGTCGCCACTGCGCCACCATCGTCGTCACGTCCTCTCGACGCGCAGTGCGCCGGTTTGGTTGACACCGACCCTAGAACCGGTGAGGCGTGCTCCTGCGGCAATCGGGGAGGATCGAGTAGTTAACCCGCGGGAATCGAGCAATCGAGGTGCCAGTGTCGGACTGCCTGTTCTGCAAGATCGTCGCCGAGGAGATCCCGGCCGACATCGTGGCCCGAACCCCGGACACCGTCGCGTTCCGCGACATCAGCCCGCAGGCGCCGGTGCACGTGCTGGTCATCCCGCGTCAGCACCACCAGGACATCGCCGCGCTCGCCGCCGCGGACCCCGGCCTGGCGGGGCGGCTCGCCGCCGACGCGGCCGCCGTCGCGGAGAAGGAGGGCGTCGGAGACGCGTTCCGGCTGGTGTTCAACACCGGCGCCGCCGTGGGTCAGAGTGTTTTTCATGTTCACGGACACGTGCTCGGAGGACGCTCGTTCGGCTGGCCCCCCGGCTAGAAGCGAGCGTTCGCGCGCGGAGCGCGCCATGGGCGCAGTCACGTTCACGAGCACGTGCTCGGTGGAGGCGGTTTCGGCTGGCCACCCGGCTAGAGTGCTCCCAATGGGCCATACGCAAAGCTCGCACCGCATCGTGGTGCCCCCCGCCGTGCCGATGGTCGGGCTGCTGGGGACCGGTGACGAGTACCTGCGCACCGTCGAACGCGCGTTCCCGAACGTCGACGTCCTCGCCCGCGGCAACGAGATCACCCTGACCGGACCGCCCGCCGACGTCGCGCTGATCGAGCGCCTCATCGACGAGCTCGTGGTCGTCCTGCGCACCGGCGCCCCGCTGTCCGTGGACTCCGTCGAGCGCTCCATCCAGATGCTGCGACTGGACACCGAACTGCGCCCCGCCGACGTGCTCGCGACCGACATCGTGTCCCACCGCGGCCGCGCCGTCCGCCCGAAGACGCTCAACCAGAAGCGCTACGTCGACGCGATCGACAAGTACACGATCACCTTCGGCATCGGTCCCGCCGGCACCGGCAAGACCTACCTGGCCGTCGCGAAGGCGGTCCAGGCGCTGCAGGCCAAGCAGATCGACCGGATCATCCTGACCCGCCCGGCCGTCGAGGCCGGCGAGCGGCTCGGCTTCCTGCCCGGCACGCTCTACGAAAAGATCGACCCGTACCTGCGCCCGCTCTACGACGCCCTGCGCGACATGCTCGACCCGGAGGTCGTGCCGCGCCTGATCACCGACGGCGTGATCGAGGTCGCGCCCCTGGCCTACATGCGCGGAAGGTCGTTGAACAACTCCTTCATCATTCTCGACGAGGCCCAGAACACCTCGCCGGAGCAGATGAAGATGTTCCTGACGCGCCTGGGCTTCGGCTCGAAGATCGTCGTCACCGGCGACGTGACGCAGGTCGACCTGCCGTCGGGCCAGTCCAGTGGCCTGCGGACCATCCAGTCGATCCTGGACGGCGTCCGGGACATCCACTTCTCCTGGCTCACCAGTACCGACGTCGTCCGCCACCGCCTGGTGTCGGACATCGTCGACGCGTACGGGCGCTGGGACGCCACCCACACGACCGACCCGGCGGCCAGGGCCCGAGGACGCAAGTGAACGTCGACATCTGCAACGAGTCCGGGCACGAGGTCGACACCGAGGCCCTGCTGGACCTGGTGCGCCACGTGCTCGACGAGATGGGCATCCACCCGCTCGCCGAGCTGTCGCTGCTGCTCGTCGACGCCCACGCAATGGAGCAGCTGCACGTGCAGTGGATGGACGAGCCCGGCCCCACCGACGTGCTCGCGTTCCCCATGGACGAGCTGCGGCCGGGGCGCCGGGACGACCCGGAGGCCGATCCGGGCCTGCTCGGGGACGTCGTGCTGTGCCCGGAGGTCGCTGCGAAGCAGGCGGCCGCGGCCGGGCACTCCACCGCCGACGAGCTGCACCTGCTGGCCACCCACGGCATGCTGCACCTGTTGGGCTACGACCACGCGGACGCGGAGACGGAAGCCGAGATGTTCGCCGAACAGCGGCGCCTGCTGGCCGCCTGGCACTCGGGTCGCGGCTGACCATGGGATCCGACATCTGGTTGATCGTGCTGGCGGTGACGCTGGTGGCGGTGGGCGCACTGTTTGCCGCGATCGAGGCGGCCGTGTCCAGGCTGCCGCGCTCGCTGGTGGAGGAGTGGGTCCGCGAGGGCCGCCGGGCCGCCGTGGGGATGCACGCGATCCTCGAGGACACCCCGCGGTACCTGAACCTCGCGCTGCTCCTTCGGGTGTTCTGCGAGATGGCCGCGGCCTCCCTGCTCGCGGCCGTGACGCTGCGTCAGCTCAACGAGCGGTGGGGCGCCATCGGGCTGACCGCGCTCATCATGGTCGTGGCCTCCTACGTGGTGGTCGGCGTCGCCGCCCGCACCCTCGGCCGCCAGCACGCCCCCGGTGTGGGGCAGGTGGCGGCGGTGATCCTGCCGCCGCTGGCCACGTTCCTCGGCCCGATCTCGAAGCTGTTGATCCTGCTCGGCAACGCCGTCACCCCCGGCAAGGGTTTTCGCGAAGGCCCGTTCGCCTCGGAAGCCGAACTGCGGGACCTGGTTGACCGCGCCGAGGAGTCCCAGGTCATCGAAGAGGACGAGCGGCGCATGCTGCACTCGGTCTTCGAACTGGCCGACACCATCGTGCGCGAGGTCATGGTTCCGCGCACCGACATGGTCTACCTGGAACGGGACAAGACGCTGCGCCAGGGCCTGTCGCTGCTCCTGCGCAGCGGCTTCTCCCGCATCCCGGTGGTCGGCGAGGACAAGGACGACGTAGTCGGCGTCCTCTATCTCAAGGACCTGGTCCGCCGCATCTACGACCGCCAGAGCGCCGAGCAGTCGGAGTACGTGGACTCGCTCATGCGTCCTGCAGTGTTTGTCCCGGACTCCAAACCGGTCGACGACCTGCTGCGCGAGATGCAACTGACCCAGTCCCACATCGCGATCGTCGTCGACGAGTACGGCGGCACCGCCGGGCTGGTCACCATCGAGGACCTCGTCGAGGAGATCGTCGGGGAGATCGCCGACGAGCACGACCGCGAGGGCCCCCAGGTGGAGTGGCTCGACGAGGGTCGCGCGCGGGTCAGCGCGCGGCTCGGGGTCGAGGAACTCGGCGAACTGTTCGGCCGCCCCCTCGAGGACGACGACGTCGACACCGTCGGCGGTCTGCTCGCCAAGCACCTGGGGCGGGTGCCCATCCCGGGGTCGGAGTGTGTGGTGGAGGGACTGCGGCTGCGCGCCGAGAGCACCGGCGGGCGCCGCAACCGGATCAGCACGGTGCTGGTGGAGCCGGAGCCCGAACCGGTCGAACAGACCGCGGAGGACCCCGAGCACGAGCACGCTTAAGATCGACCGCATGCCGGAAACCCTGGGTGCCGAAGACGAAAAGCTGGTCGTGCTGGCCCGCGCGGTGCGTGCACGAAACGGATCGAGCGAGGGTGCGGCGGTCCGGGACGACACCGGCCGCACGTACGCCGCGACGCCGGTGACCCTGCCGTCGTTGCAGGTGTCCGCGGTGCAGGCGGCCGTCGTCATGGCCATCGCGTCGGGTGCCCGAGGACTGGAGGCCGCCGCCGTCGTGGCCGACGGCACCCTCGGCGACGAAGACCGTGCGGTGGTGCGCGAGTTCGGCGGCCCGGCCGCGCCGCTGCACGTTGCCGATCCCGACGGGACCCTGCGGGTCACCGTCACGGGTTGATGCCCGACCGGGACCGCGACGACGCCGGCCGGGCCCGCAACGCCCGGCCCCGCGACGCCACCGGCAAGCCCCTCGAGCCCGGTGCGCGCGGGATTCCACGCGTCCCCGAAGCCCTGGACCTGTCGCCGGATCAGGCCTTCGCGGAGGCCGAGCGGTACCTCGCCGCCGACCAGCCCTTCCAGGCCCACGAGATCTTCGAAGACCAGTGGAAGCAGCGCCGCGCAGCCGGCGCCGAGGACACCGCGATGTGGCAGGGCCTCGCGCAGGTCTGCGTCGGGCTGACCCATCTGCAGCGTGGCAACACCGGCGGAGCCGTCACGCTCCTGCGCCGAGGAGCCGAGAACCTAGGCCCGTTCGCGGCGGTGGCCGAGCTCGCCGAGTGGGCGCGGTCGGCTGCCGGCCTCGTCGAATCCGGGGCTGGGGAGCCGACCGGCCGGCCGCGACTGAGACAATCGGGCCGTGCCAGCTGACCATTCGAACCACCGGTCGGGCTTCGCCTGCTTCGTCGGGCGCCCGAACACCGGCAAGTCCACGCTGACCAACGCGCTTGTCGGGCAGAAGGTCGCGATCACCTCCTCGCGGCCGCAGACCACTCGCCACACGATCCGCGGGATCGTGTCGCGGCCCGAGGCACAGCTGGTCATCGTCGACACCCCCGGCTTCCACCGTCCCCGGACCCTGCTCGGCGAGCGGCTCAACGACCTGGTCCGGTCGACCGTGGCCGAGGTCGACGTACTTGGGCTGTGCATCCCCGCGGACGAGAAGATCGGGCCGGGCGACAAGTTCATCCTGAGCGAGATCGTGAAGGGCGCGCGCCGCAAGCCCGTCTTCGCGATCGTCACGAAGACCGACGTCGCGAGCCGCGAGCAGATCGCCGTTCAACTCGCCGCCGTTCAGGAGCTCGCACTGAGCGTCGGCATCGACTTCGCCGAGATCGTGCCGGTCTCCTCGGTCGCGGGCGACCAGGTCGATCTACTCGCGGACCTGCTGACGGCGCGGCTGCCCGCGGGCCCGGCGCTGTACCCGGAGGGCGAGCTCACCGACTCGCCCGAAGAGGTCCTGGTCGCCGAGCTGATCCGCGAGGCCGCGCTCGAGGGCGTCCGCGACGAGCTGCCGCACTCGATCGCGGTCGTCGTCGAGGAGATGGTGCCGCGGGAGGGGCGCGGCCCGGACAACCCGCTGCTGGACGTCCGAGCCGAGATCTACCTCGAACGGGACAGCCAGAAGGGCATCGTCATCGGCCACAAGGGCGCCCGGCTGCGCGAGGTCGGCACCACCGCGCGCCGCCAGATCGAGGTGCTGCTGGGCACGCCGATCTACCTGGACCTGCACGTGCGCGTCGCCAAGGACTGGCAGCGCGATCCCAAGCAGCTGCGAAAGCTCGGCTTCTAGAGCCGGACCTGCCATTCGCCCCAGTGGTCGAAGAGGCGAAAACCCATGGCCTCGTTGACCTCGATCATCGGGCCGTTCGACACCGCGTTCCACGTGAGCACCGTGGCCATGGTCGGACAGTGCGTCAGGGTGAAGCGCAGGTTGGCGACCTTGAGCAGGACGCCGAGGCGATGGCCTCGGTGCTCCGGATCGACGATCGTGTTCCACTGGTGACCGGCCGTCAGATCGTCGACGCAGACCCCGATGTTGGTGAAGCCGACGACCGTTCCGGTATCGCGGTGCACGGCGAGCGTCGTGTAGACGCGTTGGCCCCACAGCTCGATGCGGGACTCGCGGCCGCGGATCCGGTCCGCGTCGTAGGCCTCCGGCTCCCATTCGAGGTCGTCGAGCGGGGCGTCGGTGGACATTCGCCCGTTGAGATAGGCGACGCCGTCGATCCACTGCTCCGGCGTCGGGCCGTAGAAGCTGTGCAGGTCGTACTCGCGTGCGAACGGCAGCGCGTGCGCCTCGAGTTCGGCGCCGCGGGCGAGGACCGCCTCGTCGATGCGCAGCTGCCGCCGCGCCGTGTAGATCCCCAACTCGGCGTGCTGCATGCGCGCGAACTCCTCGTCCTTGCCGCCCATCACCGTCTCGAACACGACGAGCTTGCGCCCGGCGGCCCTGGCCACCTCGGCCACGTGTTCCCACAGCGCGGTGCCGACGCCGCGGCGCCGGGCTTCGGGCGCGACGATCACCTCGGCCCACGCCGTCTCGACGTTGTCCAGGTGCGGCAGCTCGACCACGGCCACCCCGACAAGTCGCCCGTCTCGACGTGCGAGGTAGAACTCGCTGGGCTCGTCCGGCAGCGGGTGTAGTAGGCGGCCGCGCTCGAACGTGGGCGCGAACGGCGGATCCAGTGGGCGGTCGACGGCCTGGGCGGCCGCCCACAGGGCGAGTACCTCGTCGACCTCGGCGCCGTTGGCGGGGTCGAGTGCGCAGATGTCCATGCCGCCAGGGAAACCCGGGGATATGCGGTTGCGCGAACGATTTTGACTCTGCCCGGGTTTCGGTGGGCCGGGTTCGGTGGGCTACGCTGGCGACGTGCAGGCGCTTGGACTCCTCCTTAGCAGCCGCGGCGAGGCCCAGTAGGGGCCGGCTCCCTCGTCGCGGGTTGGCTGCTGCGCCACTGCCGGTCGCGCCCCCCGACGAGACATAGGAGCCTTCCGATGCACCACCCTCAGCAGTCGAGCGGCATGCCGTTCCAGCGCTACGAGCCGTTCGTTCCGGTCGACCTGACCGACCGCACGTGGCCGTCCAAGCGCATCGAGCGCGCGCCCCGCTGGTGCGCCGTCGACCTGCGCGACGGCAACCAGGCCCTCATCGACCCGATGTCGCCCGCGCGCAAGAAGCGGATGTTCGACCTGCTGGTGAAGATGGGCGTGAAGGAGATCGAGGTCGGGTTCCCGGCCGCTAGCCAGACCGACTTCGACTTCGTTCGCCAGCTCATCGAGACCGACGCGATCCCGGACGACGTCACCATCCAGGTGCTGACCCAGGCCCGCGAGGAACTGATCGGTCGCACCTTCGAGTCCATCGCGGGCAGCAAGCAGGCCGTCGTCCACCTGTACAACTCGACGTCGTTCCTGCAGCGCCGGGTCGTCTTCGGTCTGGACCGCGACGGCATCAAGGACATCGCCGTGCAGGGCGCGCGGATCTGCCAGAAGCTCGTCGAGTCCGTCCCCGACACCGACGTGTACTTCGAGTACTCGCCGGAGTCCTACACGGGCACCGAGCTCGACTTCGCCGTCGAGGTCTGCAACGCGGTCAACGACGTGTGGCAGCCGAGCCCGGACCACAAGACGGTGATCAACCTGCCGGCGACGGTCGAGATGGCGACGCCGAACGTGTACGCCGACTCGATCGAGTGGATGCACCGCAACCTGGCCTACCGAGACGCGGTCGTTCTGTCGCTGCACCCGCACCACGACCGCGGCACCGCGGTTGCGGCCGCGGAGCTCGGGTACATGGCCGGCGCGGACCGCATCGAGGGCTGCCTGTTCGGCAACGGCGAGCGCACCGGCAACGTGTGTCTGGTGACCCTCGGTCTGAACCTGTTCAGCCAGGGCGTGGACCCGGAGCTCGACTTCTCCGACATCGACGACATCCGCCGCACCGTCGAGTACTGCAACCAGCTCGGCGTCGCGGAGCGCCACCCCTACGGCGGCGACCTCGTCTACACCGCGTTCTCCGGCTCGCACCAGGACGCGATCAACAAGGGCTTCGACTGGATGGCCAGGGACGCGGCCGAGGCGGGCGTCGCGGTCGACGAGTTCCGCTGGGCGGTCCCGTATCTGCCGATCGACCCGAAGGACGTCGGCCGGACGTACGAGGCCGTGATCCGCGTGAACTCGCAGTCCGGCAAGGGCGGCGTCGCGTACATCATGAAGACCGAGTACCACCTGGACCTGCCGCGCCGGCTGCAGATCGAGTTCAGCCAGGTGATCCAGCGTCACACCGACGACGCGGGCGGCGAAGTCCTGCCCGAGGCCATGTACGCGATGTTCGAGGAGGAGTACCTGTCCGAGAAGGGCTCGGTGCGTCTGAACTCGCACCACACCTCTTCGGCCGCGGGCGCGCTGGACACCCTCTCGGTCAACGTCGTCGTGGACGGCGTGACCAAGACGCTCGAGGGCACCGGCAACGGTCCGATCGCCGCGTTCACCGACGCGCTGAGCTCGCTCGGCGTCGACGTCCGCGTGCTCGACTACCAGGAACACGCGATGAGCGCCGGTGGCGACGCCCGCGCCGCCGCCTTCCTCGAGTGCGCGATCGGCGACAGGGTCCGGTGGGGCGTCGGCATCGACGCGAACATCGTGACTGCCTCGCTGAAGGCCGTCATCTCGGCGCTGAACCGGTGACCGAAGAGTCCACCGGCCATCGATTCCGCCGCCTGGACGCGACGTCAAGCTCCCGATCGTCACGCGCTGACGTGGCGTCAGACGTCGACTACGCGGGCGCGAGCGCGGGCAGCCGCCAGTAGCGGTTCGATGTCGGAGCGGTCGGACGTGACCACGAAGTCGGCGTCGCGCTCGGCGGCGACCACCGCGACCACGGCGTCGATCACATCGTCGGAGCGGGTCGCGGCGAGGAGCAGTCCGGCCGCGTGTGCGTCGTCCTCGGTCGTGGCGACGACGTCGCACCCGCGAAGGAGTCGGCGGAGTTGGACCTGCCGTCCGGAGCGGCTCACCTGACCGACGACCGGAGCCGGCACCGCCGGCAGTTCGCCGAACTGGAGTCGCACGAGGTGGTCCGCCCAGAAGTCTCGGCGGTTGCGCTCGCCGGCGATGAGGGCCCCGGCGTCGTAGACGGTCGTCATGCGTGGCGCCGCGCGGGCAACGCCCCGACCACGCGCGCCCGTGCGGCCGCGAGTTCGGCCTCGGTGAGCGCGCCGTGCTCAACCTCCCACTCCGCGACCGCGGCCAGTCCGTCGTCGATGCGAAGGCGACGCCGCGCCGCATCCGTCATCCAGGCGGACACACTCACGCCCGCGGCCGCCGCTGCGGCGACCACCCGTTCGTGCACGTCCGGATCGACGGTGATCGCGAGCTTGGGCGACGGATTTCCACGGGGCATGCCACAAGTCTACTACCAAAGTAGGATGGCAATCGCGGCCGAACCGCTAGTCGGTGGACCGAACGTCGTCGCGGCCGATCGCTGAGAACCGCTCGCGAGCCTGTCGCACATCCCGTCACGGCACGCCGTGGCGGATCTGCGCGTGGCTCGCCGAATTTGCGAACTGCGCACCGGAATTTCCGACATCCCTTTCGAGCAGGCACGGCGGGAATTCCGCGGAAATAGCGGGGCGACTTCCAGACGACTTTTGCTTTCGCTTTAAATTCCCGGAACCAAACCGTGAATCCGCGGGTCTCAGTGCCGACACAGTTTCGGTAGGCGAGAGGGAGAGCGATGAGTCGCCACAGGAGAGTTCGGAGCAACGCGGCACGGGGGATCGCCCTCGCGCTCGGGGCGGTGGGCCCGCTGGGATTCGCGACGTCGGCGTACGCCGCCACGCCCGCCCCGGCAGACCCGCGAGCAGTTCTGCTGAACGGCAACTCCGTTCGGTGCAACGAAGCGCAGGGCAACAACATCCCGGCGAACGTGCCCGGAGAAGAATACGGAATCGGCGATGCGGACTTCGCACATCCGACCGATGTCCTCGGCTACCTTCGCGGCACCACGACCGGCCAATATCTGGACATCACCGCCGTCGTGCCGGGATTCCAGATCAACGCAATCGTCGTGAAGGGCGGAGACGAGGCGAACCTGTACCTGCCGGCCAGCCTCGGCTCGCTCGTCTGGTCCGACCTGCGCTCGCCGACCAACAACGGCGGCCAGATCCCGGCCATCAGCCACTGGTTCGCCTGTGTCAGCGCCATCCCGATCGGCCCGACGGGTCCGACGGGTCCGACCGGAGAGACGGGTCCGACGGGTCCGACCGGAGAGACGGGTCCAACGGGTCCGACCGGAGAGACCGGTCCGACGGGTCCAACCGGTGACCCCGGGCCGACGGGCGACCCGGGTCCGACGGGTCCGACGGGCGATCCGGGTCCGACGGGTCCGGCGGGCGACCCCGGGCCGACGGGGCCGACCGGCGACCCGGGTGGCACCGGCGCTACCGGTGCCACGGGTGCCGTGGGAGGCGTCGACACGCCGGAGGAGGACGAAGGGGAGGTCAAGGGGGTGTTCCTGCCGGAGACCGGAGCAACGGGCGGGGTCCTGGCGTTGGCGGCGCTGGGTCTGCTCGGAACCGGATCGGTCGTGGTGGGGGCCTCGGCCCGCGGCAGGCGACGCAGCTAACACCCTTGGGTGCCGCCCGGCGACGGGCGGGGCGGCACCCGGCCCCAGCCCGCGACCACGCTGGGCAGGTCGCCGGCAATCGATCGGAACCCGTCGATCTCTGGCTGCGTCGAAGCGACATCGTCCCGATCTGGGACGAATGTCCGAATCGAATCGGGGGACCTCGATGGGATACGTCCAGGCAGTTCGGGCCCGACGCCGCCGGCGGCGCATCGCCGCGGCGCTCAGCCTCGCCGCGGTCGTTCCCGGCGAGCGCGGCGAGGACGACTTAGCGCCGGGCGGCTGACCCGCCACCGCGCCGACCTGATCCTCGCCGTCTCCACCCTCTCCACCGCCATCGGCGCGGGCGTGACCGCCCGGATGCTCTGCGGGATCTAGCTCAGCGGGCCGTCATGCCCCCGTCGTTGGTAACGATCGATCCGGTCATGAACGACGACTCCTCGCTGGCCAGGAAAAGCGCCAGGTTGGCGATGTCCGCAGGTCGCCCCAGCCTGCCGATCGGGTATTTCTCCAGGGTCATGGCCAGGCCCCTGTCGTAGTCGCCGCCGCCACGCAGGGCAATCAGCGGCTCGATCAACGGCGTGTGGATCGTGCCAGGGCAGATCGCGTTGACTCGCACTCGGCGAGGGGCCAGATCCCCCGCCATGCTGCGGGTCAACGCGATCACCGCCCCCTTGGCGGCGCAGTACGCGGCGACGTTCTCCACCGCCACCAACCCCGCCACCGAGGCGGTGTTCACGATCGAGGCGGTGGAACCTTCCGCGGGGACCATGTATCGCAGCGCCGCCCGTGAACACAGGTAGACGCCCTTCACGTTGACGGCCATGCAGCGGTCCCAGTCGTCTTCCTGGGCGTTCGCGACACTGCCGCGGCTGAAGACCCCGGCGTTGTTGAACAGGACGTCGATGCGCCCGAGTTCGGCTGCGGTCGCGTCCATCGCAGCGTCCACCGACGAGGCGTCGGAAACGTCGGCGGCCACCGCAAGGGCGCGCCCGCCGTCCTTCTCCACCAGCGCGACGGTCTCCGCCGCCGCCTCCGGCGAGAGGTCCAGCACCGCGACCGCGGCGCCTTCGGCGGCGAAGCGCAGCACGCTCTCCCGTCCGATTCCCGACCCGCCGCCGGTGACCACTGCGGTTCGCCCGGCCAGTCGATCGCCCATCGCCTCTTCCTCTCGCCAGCGGGGACAGCGGGCCCGCCTGTGTCCACGGCGGGCCCGACGCGGAAGTGCTACGTGGCCGCGAGCTCGGCTCGGACGATCGCGGCACCGTCGGCCAGTGCACGAAGCTTGCTCTGGGCCACCATGCGGGGCAGGTTGATCAGACCGCAGTCGGTGCCGACGCCGAGTCGCTCGGCCGGCACGAACTCCAGCACCGCACGGATGCGGTCGGCGACCTCGTCGGCGGTCTCGGTGATCGTGTTCTTGACGTCGATGACGCCCGCGACGAACGGCCTGGTCCACTCGTTGTCGAACAACGGCTTGAGGTCGTCCGGGCCCATGCGCCCGACCTCGTAGTTGAGTGCCGTGATGTTGGCGCCGTTGACCTGGGGGAAAATGGCGCTCGCGCGCTGGGTGTGGTCGTGCGCGTGCCGGTCCCGGGTGCCGAGGACCGAGGCGTTCCAGTGGTCCTTCTCCTTGTCGTCGGGCGCATAGCCCGGTGTGCCGGAGTAGTTGCCCCAGCAGGTGTGCACCCACACGTCGCAGCTCACGCCGTCGGTGGCGGTGTTCAGCGCCTCGATCTCCCAGTCGCCCATGCCGTAGGGCCAGACGAATTCGTCGAGCTGGATGATGTCGCAGCCGTTGTCCTCGAGCTGCTTGAAGTCCTCGTTGAGGGCCTTGGCGATCGCCTTGGACAGCTTGCCGATGTCCCTGTAGTGGTTGTCGGTGGCCGCTGCGGCGAGGACGCCGACGCCGCAGTAGGAGACCTTCACCGGCTTCTTGGTGGCCTTGCGCAGGGCGCGGATGTTGGCCAGGTGGAACGGGTGTTCCCGCGTCACATCGCCTACGCACGTGGGGGAGTAGAGCGTCGAGTAGATCGGCAGGGGAATGTTCGGACCGGACATCTTGAAGCCGGTCATCCGCTCGTAGTAGTGGTACACGAAGCCGGCGTACGGGCTGTCCCCGCCGAAGACCTTGCCGTCGGAGATGATGTCCAGCCCCGCCATCTCCTGGTCGTGGACGATCGCGAGGATCGCGTCCTCCAGGGCCTCGCGGCTGATTGCGTCGTAGACGAACTCGCCCTTGGGGTAGGTCGCGAACGCCTGCCCGTCGTACCACTTCGGGTTCGGGTAGTTCCCGACCATCGAGGTGGGCAGAAGGATGTCCTGGTTACCGACTCGCATGGGGCCATCTCCTCGAGGCTGTTAGACCGATGTCCATCCGCCGTCGAGCACGACGGCGGATCCGTTCATGTACGCCATCCGGCCGGTGGCCAGCAGCGCTATCGCGTCGGCGATGTCGTCGGGCTTGGCTACTCGGCCCAGCGGGACCTTCGCCTCCATCGCCTCCCGCATCTCGGGAACGTCCAGGCGCCAGGCAGTCATCGGGGTGTGCACCATGCCGGGGCAGACCGCGTTGGAGCGGATCCCCGACGGCCCGTAGTCCACGGCCAGCGAGCGGGCGAACATCAGCGCCGCGCCCTTGGACGTGGTGTACGCGCAGCGGCCCGGGAAGGCGACCGTTCCGGCCACCGAGGCGACGGTCACGACGTGACCGGACCGGCGCTCGAGCATGCCCGGCAACACCGCCCTGGCGCACAGATACGGCCCGCGCACGTTGACCGCCTGGACGCGGTCCCACTCCTCGATCGGGGTGGTGTGACACGGGCCGGCCGCCGGCGATCCGGTGATGCCCGCGTTGGCGACCAGCACGTCGACCCGGCCGAACTCGCGCAGCACCGCCCCGAAGGCGGCGTCCACCGAGGCCGCGTCGGCGACGTCGACGGCGTGCGAGAAAGCAGCCGAACCGGCGACGCACTTGGCGGCGTCGCCGTCCAGGTCCAGCACGGCGACCTCGAGTCCCTCGGCGATCAGGCGCGCGCAGGTCGCGGCGCCGATCCCCGAGCCCCCGCCGGTCACCACCGCCACGCTCGCCATCACGCGCCTCGCAGGTCGAGCCCCGCGAGCAGTTCGGTCGTGCGGGCGGTGCTCGCCGCGGGGTCGGAACCGACTCCGAAGACCACCGGCCAGAGCTCCGTGACGCCGGCGTCGGCGAGGCGTTGCAGCCCGTCGGCGACCTGCTTCTCGGTGCCGACGACGCAGAGGTCCGCGACGGAATTCGCGCCCTCGCGGGCGAAGAGGCGCTGGTAGTTCTCGAGGGTGCCGTAGCGGGCGAAGGTCTGCTCGGCCTGCGCCCGCCCCGCCGCCGCGTCCTCGCACAGCGCGACGGGCACGCCGCCGATCACCCGCGGATACGGGCGCCCAGCGTCTGCCGCGGCCTTGGCGAGGGTCGGGACGATCGTGTCGCCCAGTGAGCGTGGACCGGCGAGCCAGGTGACGACGCCGTCCGCTCGGCGCCCCGCCACCTCCACCATGCGCGGGCCGAGCGCGCCGACCACGACGGAGACCCGAGACGTCCCGGCCACCGCGAAGCCGCCGTGGACGTGGAAGTACTCGCCGTCGAAGTCGACCTCCCGGCCTTCCAGCGCGGGGACGAGCACCTGGAGGTATTCGTCCATGTGCGCCGCCGGGCGCAGGTACGGCAACCCGTGCAGCCCCTCGATCACCGGTTTGTGCGAGGAGCCGACGCCCAGGGTCAGGCGACCGCCGCAGAACACCTGCGCCGTCGCCGCCTGCTGGGCCAACGCGAGCGGGTGACGCGGGTAGGTGGGGACGATGCCGACGCCGAGGTCGATCCGGCTCGTCCGGGCCCCTGCGACGGCCAGCGCGCCCAGGGCGTCGCTGCTGCGCGCGAAGTGCACCGCCCAGGCGGAGGAGAACCCTGCCGCCTCCGCCGCGACGGCCTGCTCCACCAGGGCGGTCGGCGACAGGGGCGCGCCGATCGCCTCGCCGCCGAGGTTGGCGCCGATGCGCATCACAGGTCGGTCAGGTCGGCGTTGCCGGCCCGCAGCCGGGAGAGCTGGATGAAGTGCTCGGGGTTGAGGAACAGCTCGTTCATCCACCCGATCTCGTCGATCGTGATGCCCTTCTTGATGAGGTAGTCCAGGTACTGGAAGGCGTCCTTGGCGCCCATCCCGACGTGGTGCGCGCCGAGCATGCGCCGGGACTTGTTGTCGTAGATGCACTTCTGAAAGCCCGTCAGTTCCGGACGGGTGTGGGCGTAGAGCATCGTGCCCTCGGACAGCGGCAGGCACAGTTCCTCGTTGCGGATGCCCTTGGGCGGCATCTGGATGACCGTGATGTCGCCGTACTGCTCGCGGGCCTCGTCCTCCGACAACCCCACCCAGGTCACTTCGTACGTGGTGTGCAGGAAGTCGGGATACTCGGAGAAGTCGAACTCGATGTCCTCGCCGGCGATGTTGCGGGCCGCGGTGACGCCGCACTTGCGGGCCTTGAACATCTCCATCGGCGAGCCGATCAGGTCGCCGATCGCGTAGACCCCGGGGACACTGGTCTGCATGCGGCCGTTGACCTTCACGAACCCCTTGTCGTCCACCTCGACGCCGAGGGCGTCGACGTAGACCTGCGAGTTCGGGCGTTCGCCGGTGCCGATGAACACGAATTGCGTCTCGAAGATTCTCTCGCTGCCGTCGGCCAAGCGCACTCGCACGCCGGTGACGGCCTCGTCGCCGAGCACCTCGAGCGGCTCACAGCCCTCGACGATCTCGATGCCACGGAGCTTCATGTTGTCGACGACGTAGGTGCGCAGGTCCTCGTCGACGTGGTGCATGCTCTGCGTGCGCATCAGTGGGCTGCGGGACAGGATCGTGGTCTGGCAGCCGGCCGCCTGGTAGAAGGACCCGTACTCCATGGCGACCTTGGAGCCGCCGATGATGACGCAGGAGTCCGGCTCGAAGTCCAGGCCCGGGTCGATCAGCGAGGCGAAGTCGTAGACCCCGCGCTTGTCCAGGGACAGCCCCTCGATCTCCGGCGGCACGTAGGTGTGGGCGCCGGTGGCGAGCACGATGTTGTCGCTGGTGAAGACCTTTCCGGCGCACTCGACGCGGAACCTGCCATCCTCCGGCGGGAGCACGGTGGCCCAGGCGTTGAGGATGTACTCCATGTCCAACTGTTCCTTGGACTGCCAGTTCATGAAGGCGTGCGCGTTGTTGCGGCCCTTCTTGAACAGGTTGATCATGTCGACGATCGAGGCCTTGGACTCGTCGAACTTCGGGAACCAGAAGGTGTCGGAGTTCCAGCGCATGTAGTCCATCTCGCGCGCGGCCTCGTAGAACAGGTGGTGCGGCAAGAAGGCCTGGTGCGGGCACGATCCGCCGAGGAACGGCCACTTCTCGACGACGAGCTGACGCAGCTTGCGGGCCTGGGCGAACGCGGAGCCGAAGCGCCCGCCCGCGCCGCCGCCGACGTAGATGACGTCGTAGTGGGTGCCCAACTCGGGGTGCAGGTTCTCGAGCGGTTCGGTGACTTCGCCGACCTCGGCCCGGTGGATGAGGGTCTCCCACTCGGCCATCGTGAATCGGTGCTCGCGCAGGTCCATCGGTGTTCCTTCCTATGCGGGGACTCCGACGGACACCGCTTGGGTGAAGGCGTCGAAGTAGACGTTGCGGGGGCGGACGCCGGCGCCGGTCAGCAGCGGCACGGCGGCGGAGATCATGGGCGGGGGACCGCACAGGTACACGTCGTGCGCCAGCGTCGGCGACCACGCGGCGATCGCGTCGGTGACGAACCCTTCGGTCACCGGGTGGAACTCGAACTCGGGGAGTCGCGCGCCGACGGCGGCGATCTCGTCGGTCAGGTACAGGTCGGCTTCGCTGCGGGCGCCGAAGAAGAACGTGATCGGGCGGTCGAAACCGCGGTCCGCGCAGTCGCGCAGCAGGGACAGGATCGGGGCCAGGCCGGAGCCGCCCGCGATCATCAGCACCGGCCGATGCGACAGCCGGATCCGCAACTGGCCGTACGGGCCGTGCACGCGGACCGCGGTTCCGGGACGGGCGTCCTCGCGGAGGAAGCGCGAGAACGCCCCGTCGGGATAGAGCTTCACGATCAGCTCGACTTCGTCGTCCGCCGCCGGTGCGTTCGCCAACGAGAAGGTCCGTAGGATCCCCGTCCCCGGGATCTCCACGTTGACGAACTGCCCGGCGACGAACGGCATGCGGGCACCGTCGATTCGCAACCGGACGTGTGCAATGTCCGCGGTGAGCCGTTCGACGGATTCGACCACGGTGTCGTAGGGCCGCGAGGTGTCCCCGGAGTGGAACTCCTCCTCGCTGACCCCGTTGGGTTCGACGTCGAGGACGCAGTCCTCGAGCGGCACGCTCGCGCACGCCAGGATCAGGTCCCCGGCGCGGTCTTCGCTCGTCAAAGCGAACGAGGACCCCGGCTCGTCGACGTCGCCGTCGACGAGCCGCACCTTGCACGTGCCGCACCCGCCGTACTTGCAGCCGTACCGCAGCAGCAGGTTGTTCCGCAGCGCGCCCTCGAGCACGGTCTCCCCGTCGGCACACTCGAAGGAGTGCGCGAACGGCTCGACGACGATCTGCGGCATGGAACTCAGCCCGCCAACGGGTTGCGGATCTCGTAGCCGATCGCGCGGATGTCGTCGATCGTCCAGAGGCGCGGCATGTCCAGCATCGGCTGGCCGATCAGGGTGCGTCCGTCGGGACGGACTCCGCCCATGTCGAGGACGACGTCGGCCAGGTCCCAGCCGTGGTAGCGCTCCCAGAACTGCTTGCGGTGGCGGTACGCCTCGGGCCACTCGGCGAAAATCCACTCGCAGCCTTCGCTGCACAGCGCATAGTTCTTGCCGTCCAGGTCGACGATCCGCGCCTCGTTGCAGTCCAGGCGCGGCATGACGCACGGCATCTGACAGACCTGGCAGATCGGCGGCAGGCCGGGAAGCTCCTGCAGCATCAAGCGGCCGACGGCCGGATCGGCCAGCGCCCGGTAGCCCTCCCAGTACGGCTGGTAGATGGCCGACCAGCCCGGGTAGTTGTTCTCGAACCACTCGAAGTCCGCCGGACCGAGCGCGTCCGAGCGCCAGAAGTTCAGCGGCCAGATCGCGCCGAGGACCTGCGCGATGGTGTGGTGACCCCAGGTCACGTCGTTGGCCGCGGCGGCCAGGCGGGTGGGCTGCGTGACGCCGAACTCCGAGAGGCGTTCGACGAATCCGCCGACGAAGTCGTCGACGACCCACTCCTCCCACTGGTTCTTGTAGCTCCAGGGACGAACGCGCGCGCCGTACTCCGAGGCGAAGCCGACGAGGATGTCGAACTCGCGGTGGGAGTGCCAGAAGTGGCGTTCCAGGGACTTGTTGAGGATCGGGACGTTGTCCTCCTCGGCGAGCAGCATCATGATTGCGCCGTAGCCGTTGGCCATGTGCCGTGCCTCGTCGGACTGGATCGACATCATCACGCTGGCGAGCGCGTTGTCCCCGTTGGCCACGGCTATCTGCGGGTTCGCGACGAGCAGGATGTTCGTGTACGCGGTCTCGACGACGATGTTCAGCGCGACGATGCAGTCCAGCGGGTCGCCGGTGTTGAAGTGCTGGAATTCGCCGATCGAGGACTGCGTCGCGGGGTGCAGGTACATCGAGCGCTGACCGATGTCCCAGCCGGCCGGGTCGGGGGAGTTCTTCGCGTAGTAGTTGCGCAGCGACATCTCCAGCTGCGCGTGGCGGACCTCGTCGAGCATCTGCGCGGCGTAGCCCTGGCGTAGTTCCTGGTTGTCGATCGCAGAGATGATCATCCCGCAGCCGGCGACGGCCTGATACTCGGCGTTGGTCAGGATCGGCAGGACGGCCTTCATGATTTCGTTGAAGCGCGGCTCGGCGCGGCCCTGCTCGCGCATCCGCACCGCCCCGTCGAGGAACCCGTGCGTACGGTCGTCCTTCTCCGCCTCCATCTTCATGTAGTCGCGGATCAGCACGCGGAAGGGATCCTTGCCCTTCTTGGGCAGCTTGTACTTGGTCTCGAACTTCGGGCGCGACACGACCGAGGTGAAGTCCCAGTCGTAGGACTTCGTCTTCTCGTGCAGCGCGGTCAGGTTGGAAGGCATCGATGAATCCCTCAGTCCTTGAACCGGTCGGGTTGGATGTCCGCGTAGATGTCGACCCGCCCGTCGCCGACGACGATGCGGCCGTAGTAGCTGGCCATGTTCACCAGGAAGATGCTGGTGTCGATGTCGCGGCCGGCGATGTCCGAGACCTCCGTCATGTCGAAGCTCAGGACGTCGTCGCGTTCGATCTTGTAGAAGCAGTCGCGAAAGTCGATGTTCGCGTCGGGCTGACTTTCCGTCACATGCTCGATCGCGGCCTGGGTGTCCGAGGAGTTCATCAGCGAGATGCCGACCCGGCGGCGAGTGGGAGTGCTCATGCGGACAGCCCTGCGTCGACGAGAGTGCGGTGCTGGCGGTCCAGGGCCCGCGCGAGGGCTTCCTTCGCTGCGGTGTCGTCGACTCCGGCGGCGGCGAACGCCCCGAGGAACGCGGTGGCCGCGGCCTCGCAGCGCGGCCCCCAGCCCTCGACCCAGCCGGCGAGGACCTTCGCGTTGTCGGCCCCCGTGGCAGGGTCGGCGCACACCAGTCGCACCAGGGCGGCCACGCCGGCGATGTGCCGGTCGGAATCGCGCAGTGCGCCGGCGAGTACGGCGGGAGTGGCGCCGTCGCCGGCATACGCCGCGCGGTAACTGAAGAGTTCGGTCTTGGCGAGGTGCCCGAGCAGCGGTTCGAACACGAGGGTGGCGACCACCAGGGCCTCCATCCAGTCATCGCTCGCGACGAGGTGCTCGACCAGTTCGCGGATCGGCACCAGCGCGGGATCGGTCATCCAGGCCTCGCGGGCACCGGCGTCGCTGAACGCGTCGTCGGCCTCGCCGAGGTGGTCGAGGTGGAAGACGATGTCCTGCAGCAGACGCATCCGGTCCGCAGCCTGGAAGACCACGGTGAACTGCACGGTGTCGGACATCGCCTGTCGCACGCCGTAGGCCAGGGACAGGAACAGCCCGTACTCGACGAAGGGCCACGCGGCGTAGGTGCGGCCGAGGACGCCGTCGCGCCAGGCGGGGTCGGTGCTCGTGCCGCCGGTTCTGGTCAGGATCGGCAGGATCCGAGCCAGGGCCTGCTGGTCTTGGTTGGTGGCCGACACGAACGGTCGCTGCCAGGTGCCGGCCGGGTCGCGGTAGTCGCGCCAGGTCGTGGTGCGCACGGCGCTGGATTCCTCGCTCCACGGGGGAGTGCCGTCGTCGAAGCGGACGGGCCAGTCGATGTGCAGCCACTGGCCGGGGTCGGACTGCTGGCCGATCGTGTACGACTCGTATTCGCTCGGCTTGCGCCGGGCGGGGGTGAACCAGGTGAAGCTCCGGTCACCGGAGAACTCTTCGGCTGCCTGTCCGGGCTGGACTGTTGCCGTCATGAACCGCTCCTCGTCGAGGGATCAGGTCGACGACGCTAGGCACGCCGGAGCGCCTGCTCCTGTGCGCAATCGGATGAAGTTCCGGGTCTGCGCCCCTCTGCGCCTACTCCCGTCCGGGGTAGACGCGGGACGGCGAGCGTGACTTGATGGCGCTATGGCGCTGCTTGCTGCCCGAGTAGGTACGACCTGGCCGGCACTCATCGAGACCCTGCTCGGCGTGGGTGCCTCCGCCGCGCAGGCGCCGCGGATCGTCACCGAGACCGTCGCGGAGTTGGCCGGCGCCCAGTCCGTCGGGATCGTCGAATGGGTCCGCGATCTGCCGAGCGTGGTGCACCGGGTGGGGAGGCCGCTCGAACCCGGCTCCCGTCCGGCGCCGGGCCAAGGGTGGATCGACGGGTGCCCCGCCTTGGTGGTGCGCATCGACGACCACCGCGACTTGGTGGTGCTGGGCGAGCACGGCGGAGCCCCGTTCACCGCGGAGGAGGCCGCCGGCGTCGAGGCGGTCAGCACCCTGCTGGGGCACTCCGCCGCATTCGGCCGCCGGGAGGCCGCGGAAACGCTGAACCGGCTCGCCCGCGAGATCGTCGGCACCCTCGACCTGGACCGGGTCCTGTTGTCGATCGCGAACTCCGCGGCTCGCCTGCTCGCCTCGGAGGTGGCCGGCGTCCTGCTGGTGCACGGGCCGCCCGAACAGCCGGAACTGCGCATGCGCTGCGCCGTCGGGCATCGCTCTCCGGAGACCGCTCGGCTGCGGATCCCCGCCGGGCGCGGGATGGCGGGCAAGGTGCTCGCCACCGGCCGTCCGTCGAGGGTGGACGACTACGCACATTCGGACGCGATCACCAAGGACTACCTGACGATCGCGATCGAGGAGGGCACGCAGTCCGGGCTGGGCGTGCCCGTCGTGGACGTCGCGGGCACGCTCATTGGCGTGCTGGCGGTGTGGCGGATGCGCCCGTCCGTCTACAGCGACGAGGACGAGGCGCTGCTCGTGTCGCTCGCCGCGCTCGCGTCCATCGGGCTGGTGAACGCCCGCGCCTACGCCGACCAGCAACGGGTGAGCGCCGAGTTGGAGGCCGCGCAGACCGAACTGGCGGGACGTTTGGCCATCTCCGACGAGGCGGTGGACATCCACCGCCGGCTCACCGCGATCGCCGCCGAGGGCCAGGACCTGACCCGTCTCGCGATGGCGGTGCAGGAGATCGTCGACGGCCCGGTCGTGATCGTGCCGAGCGGCAACCGCGCCGGTGCCCGGTGGCCCGCGGGCAGCGTGGTCCCGCGCGAGCAGGACAGCCGGCCCCTTGCCGCGGTCGCCGCGGAGGCGAAGCCCACGGGGCCGGTGTGGGTGCGGGTGCCGATCGAGGCGGCCGGGGTTCGGCACGGCGTGTTGCACGCCCGCCTGCCCGCCCGGCCTCGGCCGCGGGACGTGGTAACCCTCGAACAGTCGGCGGTGATCTGCGCGCTGCTGCTCGGCCACGAGGACGCCGTGGTCGCCGCCACCGCCCGGCTGCACTCCGAGTTCGTGTGGGACCTGCTGGAGGGTCGCGGCTCGCCGGACCAGGACGAGGCGCTGCGCGCCGTGGCGCTGGGGTTGCGCCTCGCCTTCCCCGCGCGGCTGCTCCTGCTGCGTGGGCGCGGCTTGCGCGAGCTGGGGCGGGACGAGGGGTGGACGGCGGAACAGGCCGAGCGCAACCGCATCTGGTGGGCCGGCCGGGTCGCCTCGGCCGTCGAGGAACGCACCGGCCAATTCGTCCCGGTGGCGCACCGGGACGAGCACGTGGTCGCGATCCTTCCCGCGGCCGACGCCACGGTGGCGCAGGCCGCCGCGGCGGCTGGGCGATGCCCGTTCGGCAAGGTCGCGGTGCAGGCGGGGCTGAGCCGCGAGGTCTCGACGCCCGCGGGTCTACCGCAGGCACTGCGCGAGGCGAGGGTCGCGCTCGCAGCCGTCGACCCGGCCGGCAACGCGGTGATGCGCTTCGACGAGCTCGGGGTGTTGCAGTTCCTGATCGCGCCGTCGGACGGGGGAGACCTGCACACGTTCGCGGCGGGAATCCTCGGGGACCTGATCGAGTACGACCGCCGGCACGGCACGGAACTGGTCGCGACGCTCGACGGGTACTTCGAGAACGGCTGCAGCGTCGCCGGCACGGCCCGCGCCCTGCAGGTCCACCCGAAGACGCTGGCCTACCGGCTGCACCGGATCCACGAGGTCTCCGGGCTCGACCTGGCCGACCGCCGGCGGCGCCTCGACGTCGAACTGGCCCTGCGCATCCTCGGCCCGGGCCGGTTCGCGGTGCGGCCGGACTGAGGGGTGCGCGCGCCCCCACCGCCGCGCGGACGCGCGCGGAGTGGCGGCGCCGGCGGGGATGCTC
>JBQTKD010000054.1:0-12966 GCA_052386455.1 Sporichthyaceae bacterium | reverse complement strand
CACGTTCTCGCGATGCGCGCCGCCAACCCGGACCACATCGTGCACTACGTGATCAACCCGTCGACCATGGCGAAGTTCATGGTCGAGGCCGCGCAGCAGAACTACTACCCGCCGAAGCTCATCTCGGGCAACCACCTCGCGGCCGAGGTTCTCGGCTCCATCTTCGGCAAGCACCCGGCCGGCCGTTACTGGACCAACACCACCTACAAGCTGTGGGGCCCGGAGTTCATGGCGACCATGAACAAGTACGCCCGCGGCAACCGTGGCACGAACCACCACATCGTTCAGGCCGGCTACGCGGGCATCAACATCTTCGCGATGGCCGCCAAGGCCACCGGCCCGAACCTGACCCGCGAGCGCCTGATGGCGACCCTCGGCAACGGCACCGTGTGGCAGGCCGACGCCTCGCTGGACCAGCGTTTCCAGTACGTCAACAGCGAGCGCTACGGCAACAACTGGAACAAGAACTACGGCCAGGGCCGCGAGTTCATCTACAAGTACACCAGCACCAACACCGTCTCGAACCCCGACGGTTCGCCGTCCGGCTTCGTTCCCGACCCCGACCAGTTCGTCATCTACACCTGGAAGTAGGTCCTGCTGGACTCGCTACAGGCAAGGAAACTGACTAACTGTCACTAGCTAGACCGCAGGTCCGGGCCCACCGGGATTCTCCGCCAACGAGATCCCGGTGGGTTCCGGCGTTGCGGTGATCGGTGCTGATTCGTGCGCCTTCTCCTCGTCCAACCGGACGCCAACCGAGCCAAGCCGATGGGCGATGCCCTTCGGCAAGAGGGCTATGCCGTCGACGTCGCCGGCACGGCGGCGCAGGCGCGCCTGAACGTCGGTGCGTGCACCTACGACGTGATCCTGCTCGAAGCGGCCGAGCAGGTCCTCGACGCTGCGGACCTCACCCGAGACTTCCGGGCCAGGCAGTGCTGGTCGCCGGTGCTCGTGCTCGCCGCCAACGCCACCGTTCCCGAGGTCGTCCGGGCGCTCGACGCCGGTGCGGACGACGTCCTCCGGCGGCCGATCGACGCGGCCGAACTCTTCGCCCGCCTGCGCGCAGTCGCTCGGCGCGACCCGACGAGCCGTCCGGTGGTGCTGCAGATCGGCGACCTCGCTCTCGATCCCGCCTCGCGGCGGGTCCACCGGGCGGGGACGCCCATCGACCTGTCGGCGAAGGAGTTCGCGCTGCTCGAGGAGTTCATGCGGCATCCCGGCGTCGCGCTGTCTCGGGCGCATCTCATCTCGCACGTCTGGGACTTCGCCTACGACGGCGGCTCCAACGTCGTCGACGTCTACGTTCGATACCTGCGCGACAAGGTCGACCGACCCTTCGGCCGGGAGACGATTCGCACCGTTCGCGCCGTGGGGTACCGCCTCGACCCACACGCGTGACCCGAGAGCAGGCGTCCGCTCTTGCGCGCCCGGGAAGAATGTCCGCATGCGGCGAGTCAGAGTGGCGGTTCTCGGGGCGGGTTCGTGGGGCACGACGGTGGCCGCGCTGGCCGCCCGCAACGCAGACGTCGTGCTGTGGGCACGCGACGAGGGCGTCGTCGCCGGCATCAACGCCAGGCACGTGAACGAGCGGTACCTGTCCGAGTTCACGCTGCCCGAGCAGCTGCGCGCGACCACCTCGCTCGCCGAGGCGGTCGAGCCCGCGGACGTCCTGGTGACGGCCATCCCCTCGCACGGGTTGCGCGCGGTGTTGGCGGACTGCGAGGGCTTCGTCCGCCCGATGATCCCGATCGTCAGCCTCACCAAGGGGCTCGAGCAGGGCAGCAAGCTGCGCATGACCCAGGTGATCGACGAGGTGTTGCCCGGCCACCCGACCGGGATTCTGGCCGGGCCGAACCTGGCCCCCGAGATCATGGCCGGGTATGCGGCGGCCTCCGTGGTCGCGATGGCCGACGAGCACGTGGCGCGCTCCCTACAGGAGGTGTTCTCCAGCCCCCGGTTCCGGGTGTACACCAACCACGACGTCATCGGCTGCGAGTTCGGTGGGGCGTTGAAAAACGTCATCGCGGTGGCCGCCGGCATGGGTACCGGGTTGGGCGTCGGAGACAACACCCGGGCGATGGTCATCACCCGCGGCCTGGCCGAGCTCACCCGCCTGGGTCAGGCGATGGGCGGAGACCCGCGCACCTTCGCGGGCCTCACCGGGCTCGGCGACCTGATGGCCACGTGCATGAGCCCGTTCAGCCGCAACCGTCGCGTCGGCGAGATGCTCGCCAAGGGCATGACCACGGACGAGATCGTGAAGGAGATGAACATGGTCGCCGAGGGCATCAAGACCTCGTCGGTCGTGGTCGAACTCGCCGCCGAGTACGGCGTCGAGGTCCCGATCTGCGAAGAGGTCTACGGGGTCCTGCACCTGGGCCGCAGCCCCGTGCAGGCCTACCGCGGCCTGCGCCGCACCGCCGCGGGGTCGGAACTCGACGACCCCGTCTGACGGTCAGTGCCCGGAGTGTTCGACGTCCTCTTCCTTGGCCGGAGTCTTCTCGTCGCCGGCCTCCTTGGAGGCGGGCGTGGTCGACGCGGGGGCGTCGCCGCCGCCCTCGAGCTTGTGGTCGGCGACCTCGATGTCGATCGGCGCCGTGCGCAGCTTCCCCGCTGTCTGGAACTGGACGAACAGCCGGTACCTGCCCGCCTCGCTGAACAGCGAGGCCAGGTTGAGCGTGGGACCGCCGGTCAGGTTCGGATCCTTGCCGGGGCTCTGGAACGGGTGCATGTGCACGGTCTTCAGGTCGCCCTGGCGGAAGCCGGTGACGTGCGCCCAGCTCTGCAGGTACGGCTGCAGGTCTGTGACGTCCGCGCCGTCCTTGGTCACCTTCAGCGTGAGGTCCGGCCCGTGGAGGCGGGTGTTCGCGTCCAGGCGCAGGTCGTACCCGTCGGCCTTGCCGACGCCCCAGTCCGGCGTGTAGTCCACGGCCTGGTAGCTGCCGTCGACGGTGAAGCTCCTGCCCAGCACGCGGCTGTCGAACTCGCCGTCCGGGGTCAGCGCCTCGAACTCGGTGACGATCCGGTACGGTCCCGGCTTCTCGAAGGTGATCGGGATGGACCAGCGGCCGGTGGCCTCGTCCAGCTCCGGGTGCAGGTGCTGGAACTCGGTGAGGTCCTTGCGGACGACGTAGGTGTGCATGAGCTTGGCCAGTTCGAGCACGAACTCCTTGTGCGGCTTGCCGGCGGGGCCGCGGATCGTGAACTCGAGCTTCCCCTCCTTGCCCGCCGTCGTCGGCGCCTGCACGTCCTCCAGCGCGTACCCCTCGACCTCGGCCTCGAGTCCGTCGCCCAAGCTCTCGCCCATGTTCATGCCGGCGTGCGGATTGGCCGCGTCCGCCTCCTGGCTGACGTTCTGCTGTTCTGCGGAGGCGTTGTGGCCGGAGTGGCCGCCGCAGCCGGCCAGCGTCACGCCTGCAGCGACTACGGCTACCAGCGTGCGAACGCGCAGAGTGTGCATCGTGTCGTTCCTCGATCTCGGGCGGTCGGTCGTTCGAGGTCGCGGTGCCGGGACGCAACGCGGCCGTAACGGAAGGGTCGCCGGCCGGGGCCGGTTGGTTCCGGAGCAATAAGGATTACCCGGTAGGGGTATTTTCCCTACCCCCCAGATCGGGCTGCAATGGCCCGCCCCTCGAGTCCGCGTCGATAGCTACGGCGGGTCGCCCGGCGACCACGGCCGGTGAAGCTACGGTGGGTCGCGGATCCGTCTGGGGGAGGGGCTCCGCTATTTCGCAGCGTCGACGCCGACGCCCAGCCATCTGGGCGATCGCCATCGCGGGGCCAACCGTGCTGCTCGCGGCCGCCCTGGCCGGGGCGGTCGACGAGCCGATGATCGTGCCCGTGAACGGCCAGTTCCACGTGGAGGGCCGCGGCTTCGGGCACGGCCGCGGCATGTCCCAGTGGGGTGCGCAGGGTGCCGCCCTGCAGGGGGTGGGCCACCGAAGGATCCTCGCCACCTACTACCCGGGTACGCAGCTGGTGAAGGGCGACCGCAAGCGCCGCATCCGGGTGCTGGTCACCGCGGACCAGGACGGGGATCTGCGAGTGGCGCCGGAATCGGGGCTAACGGCGTCGCGCGGCGGGAGGAAACTCCTGCTTCCACAGCGTCTCGACGGCCGGCCGGTCACCGCCTGGCGGGTGCGCCTGGAGAAGGGTCAGCTGGAGCTGTCCGGCCGCGCGGGCACCTGGCGCAAGGTGCGGGTGGGCGACCCGACTCTCACCTACAAGCCGGTGATCCTGCGGACCGTGCCCCCCAACGGAGTGCGTCTGGTGCTGCCCAAACAGCAGCGGGACTACCGCGGCGACCTGCGCGCCTACCGGGACCCGATCTCCGGGCGGCTGGTGACGGTCAACTCGGTGCGGATGGAGAACTATCTTCGCTCGGTGGTCCCGGGCGAATCCTTCTCGACCTGGCGGCCCGAGGCCCTGCGCGCCCAGTCGATCGCTGCCCGAACCTATGCGATGTGGCGGACCAGGAACGCCCCGTTGGCCGGTGGGACGGCCGACGTCTGCGACACCACCGCCTGCCAGGTTTACCACGGCAGGCAGCGCTTGAACCTGGCCGGCCAGGTGACCAAGTACTGGGAGGCGGCCAGCACCGACGCGGCGATCAAGGCGACCGCCGGCCAGTACCTGCGGTACGCCGGCGCGCCCGCACTGACCGAGTTCTCCTCGTCCAACGGTGGCTGGTCCACGGCAGGCGACAAGCCGTACCTGGTGGCCCGGCCCGATCCGTGGGACGGGATCGCACCGAGCCGAGCGCACGCGTGGACCAGGACCCTCGACGTCGCTTCGCTGAGCCGCGCGTTTCCCAAGACCGGGCACGTGATCGGGCTCATCGTCCGCCGGCGCGACGGCAACGGGATCTGGGGCGGCCGCGTGACGTCCGTTCGAGTCGTCGGGGAGCGCGGCTCCCAGACGATGACCGGGCACACCTTCGCCAAGGCCGTCGGACTGCGCCACTCCTGGTGGCAGGTCCGGATCCTCCCGCTGCCGACCCTCTCGCCGTCCCCGACGCCGACGCCGTCGAGTCTGCCGGTGTTCCGCGGGGTTCCGCAGGAGCGCGTCGCACCGCGCTAGCAACGAGAAAAGGCCCGCCGAACGGCGGGCCTCGGCGCATGCGCGCTAGGCCAGGCTCGCGAGGTAGGCGAACGTGGCGAGCCAGGCGATCGCCGCGGCGACGAGCACCGCGACCGCGATCTTCCCGGAACGCGTCGGCATGGAGAACAGGGCCCGACGCCGAGCGCGCCGAGCACTCCGCCGGCGCACCGGCGAACCGGAAGACGACCGTCGGCGTCCGCGAAGGGCCGCTTCTGCGTCTTCTCGACGGACGACGACGGGGATGCTCCGGCGCTTGGACAGCACCGAAGAGATCACCTCGGCGCCTTGACCTTCTTGACCTTTGCCACGATTTCCCCCAAGAAATCCCCAAGCTTGCGCCCCAAATGTCTCAGATGAGCAAGCTGTCCGCCCGGATCTCCTCGTCAAAGTGACGGGCGTGTCGGGAGTTTCCCGTGGGGCCTATGGGGTTCAGGTGGCTGCGGGCTCCTCGACCTCGGCGTCTCCCTCCGCTGCGCCCGCGTGCCGGCCGCTGCCGTTCTTCGACATCGCGACCTCGGCTTCGACGCGTGCCCTGGGCGTGTACCGCACGCGATTGCCCAGGTAGCCCGAGCGGACCTCGACGTTGTTGGCCACCTCTTCCGGGGTGCCCTGGGCGAGGATCTTGCCCTGGGCCAGTACGTAGACCAGGTCGCAGGAGTCCAGCACGGCCTTCACGTAGTGCTCGACGATGAGGACCGTGAGGCCCAGGTCCTCGTGGAGCTTCTTGATCAGCGTGAACAGGCCGACCGAGGACGCCGGGTCGAGGCCCGCAGCAGGCTCGTCGAGCAGCAGCAGACGGGGGCCTGCGAGCAGGCATCGCCCGATCTCCGCGCGGCGGCGAGCCGAGAACTCCAACGACCCACAGCGCTCGTTCCAGTACCGGTCGATGTCCAGGAGTTGGGCGGCCGCGAACGCGGCCTCCTCCGCCTGGCGCAGCTCGCGCCAGGCGGAGGGAACGCCGGCCAGGAACAGCGCCGGGTGGGACTTGATGCGCTGGTACGCGCCGGCGAGCAGGTTGTCCCCGACGGTCAGGTCGGTCATGACGCGAGTGGTCTGGAACGTCCGGGCCATGCCCAGCCGGGAGCGATCCCACGCGTTCATCCCGGTGACGTCGGTGTCGAACAGGGACACCGTGCCCGCGGTGGGCTTTCGTTGGCCGGAGATGACGTCGAACAGCGTGGTCTTGCCGGCGCCGTTCGGGCCGAGCAGGCCCACCATCTGCTGCGTCGGCACCACGATGGACGCACCGTCGAGGGCGTGGATGCTGCCGAAGACGACCTCGATGTTGTCGGCCTTGGCCGCGTAGGTCGTCTCCGCGCGCGGCGGCAACCAGTGTTCGAGTACCTCCAGCGCCGCAGCGCGCTGCTCGGGGGTGAGCTGGTCCGCCGCGTCGCCGATGTCGACGTGGCTCTTGCGCATGATGTCGGTGGCCACGCGTTCGCGTTGCGTTCGGAAACGCCTGCCGCCGTACATCAGGTAGCGGTACAGGTCCCGCGTTCGCCCGCCCATGCCGCGCGAGCCGAACACGGCACCGCCGATAAGGCCGACGGCCGCGAGGATGAACGTGGAGATGCGCAGCGACTCGAGCATCACCGGGACGAGCTGGAATCCCGCGGCCACCACGAAGATGAACGCGATCGAGTCCAGGCCGGCCAGGATGGGAATCGCGAGCAGCACCAGCGAGTACGGCGAGAGGAAGTTGTAGAAGACCGGCGGATTGACGACCAGCCAGTTCAGGAGCACGCCCCCGGCGCCGGCGAGGATGCCGGACAGGGCGAAGGCGTAGACCCGCATGCGCAGCGGGTTGACGCCGATCGCCGCGGCGGACTGCCGGTCCGAGCCGGCCAGCACGAACGCGAGGCCGAGTGGGGAGCGGCGCAGCCGCACCAGCAGCGCGAGGATGATCCCCAGCCACATCAGGGAGAACAGGTAGAAGACCGTCTCCTGCTTGACGTCGCCGACGAGCCACCAGTCGTGCGTGGCCGCGGTGCTCAGGTCGAGTCCGAAGAACTGGGGCCGCCGGTTGATGACGATGTTGCCGTCCTCGTCGCCACCGCCGAGACCGCCGGAGAAGCGGCCGTAGGTGAAGACCGTCCGTTCGATGACCACCTGCAGGCCGAAGGTGAGCACGAGCAGATAGATGCCGGGCAATTGGGAAGAGGACAGCGCGAGCAGCGCCATCACCAGGCCGGCGCCCAGGATGACGAAGATCGCGGCGAAGACCCAGGGCCAGCCCGGGCCGCCGAGTTCGCGGTTGAGGAAGCCGTCGATGTAGGCGGCCGAGGCGAAGATGCCCGCGGTGGCCAGCGAGAGTTCGCGAGCCCAGCCGACGAGCACCAGCAGGCCCAGCGCCGCAATTGCGATCGGGATGGCCGAGTTGGCCGAGAAGACCAGGTGGTTCGGCTGCCACACCGGCCACGACACGACGAGCAGGATCCAGACGATCGCGCCGGGGGAGGAGATCGAGTTGATGACCGGGCGGGTGGTCGTATGGGCGCCCTCCACCCGATTCAGCGTCGGGAGCTTGAACTCTTTGAGCGCGCTCATTCGGATACCTCCGCGCCCGCACTGGCGCCCTGGAGCTCGGAGTCGGGAACGACCTCGCCCTTGTCGATCACGAGGATGCGGTCGCTGGCCTCTTCGTTCACCTGCTGGAACTGCTCGGCGACGAGGACCGCGATACCGGTGGTCGCCACCAGTTCGCGCAGCGTCGCGTAGATGCGCTCGACGACGACGGGCGCCAGGCCCTGCGACGGTTCTTCGACCATCAGCAGTTTGGGGCGGGTCATCATGGCGCGCGCGACGGCCAGCATCTGCTGCTCGCCGCCGGACAGCGTCCCGGCCTTCTGGCCGATGCGCTCGGCGAGGATCGGGAACAGTTCGCCGGCGAACTCGATCTGGTCGCGGCGGTGGGAGCGGCTCATCGCGGTGGCGCCGATGAGCAGGTTCTCCTCGACGGTGAGGTTCACGAAGATTCGGCGACCCTCGGGGGAGAAGCCGACCCCGTGCGTCACGCGCCGGTGCGTGGGCCAGTGCGTGATGTCCTCGCCCAGCAGGCGAATCTGCCCGCTGATCACGGGCACCGTGCCCATCACCGTCTTCAGCAGCGTCGACTTGCCCGCGCCGTTGGCACCGAGCAACGAGACGATCTCGCCCCCGTGCAGGTCGATCTCCACTCCGTGCAGGACAGCCTGGCCGGAGTACCCGGCGACCAGGTTGTGTACCTGCAGGACGCTGCCCCCCGCTCCTCGCTCGGCGCGCTCGCTCATCGCACGTGACTTTCCATGAGGAAGAAGCTCTCTCTTCGCAGGCGAGCGGTGACGACCACGGCGGCCAGGAGGGAGCCGTAGAGGAAGACGGCCTGCAGGCCGAGCTTGACCTCGCCGAAGAATCCGATCTGCAGCGCAGTTTCGACGATGCCGAACAGCAGGGCGCCGGCGAAGGCCAGCGGCAGGGAGCGCATGCCACCCACGACCGAGATCGCCAGGCCGGTGAGGAACAGGACCAGCATGTCGGCCGGGTTGGGCCCGGCGGTGACCGCGATCAAGACGCCGGCCAGGGCCGCGATGGCGCCGGACATGCCGTAGACGAAGGTGCCGACGGCGCGCAGCTTGATGCCGCACCAGACGCCCGCCTCCTGGTCGTCGGCCAGCGCGCGGATGACCAGGCCGGTGTGCGTGCGGGTCAGGAACGCCGCGAGTGCCGCCGACAGCACCACCACGGCGACCAGAGTGAAGATCTTGTGGTTGGTCATGAGCAGCGGGAAGCCGTTGGTCATGCCCTGTGGCAGCACCTGGTGGATGTCGTTGCCGAACGGGCTGGGCGGCGCCACGTCGGGCTGCACGTTGAGCAGGCCGAAGACGCCGATGAGGCCCATCATCGCGCCGGCGGAGATGATCGTCAGGGTCAGCACCGCGAGCCCCGCGACCTTCCGCGACATCACGATGAGGCCGAAGACCGACCCCATGATCGCGCCGAACGCCAGGGTGAACAGCAGCGCCGGGAAGACGGGCCACTCGGGCCGGTTGCCGAACTTCCAGGGGTCCTGGCCGCCGCCGTACTCGATCAGGTGCTGGGGAAGCAGCTCGTCCTTGAGGGCCGCCAGCCAGTAGATCAGCGCGGCCGCGGCCGCGATGCCGCCGTGCACGAACGCGATCGTCCGCGAGATGCGGTAGCTCAGGATGATCGAGATGGGGAGGAACCCGTAGAGCCCGGCTTGGATGGTGCCCGCCGCGAGCACGGTGAAGAAGAGCTCGAAGTGCATGCAGTACCTACCTTCAAGGCGCGGCAGCCCCGGGACGAACGCGGGGACGGAGGCTGCCTACGTGCTGTCCAGTCTGTACAACGATGCGCCGTGTTGCGACGGCGGGCCGTAGAACCGGGGCGGTTTGTGAGCTTGGACACGTTCGTTCGCGCAGGGTCAGGGTGCGGGGCTCCGGCTGTCGCGCTGGACGGGATCCCCGTGGCCGGCGCCCAACGGGTCGCGGAATCCGCTGAGCGTTTCGGTGCCCCACTTGCCCTCGAGTGCGGCGAACTGCGGATCGAACTCCCGCGCGACCTGTTCGAGGGTGTCGTTCGCCGACCGCGGGTCCTTGCGGCACGCCTTGGCGGGTTCGGTGCCGAGGACCTTCGTCATCCGCTCGTCGATGTCCGAGTCGTTGGGCGAGGCCTCGTTGAGCAGCCGTACGGCCTTCGTGTAGAGCTCTACGTACTCGTCGCGGCACGCGTCGCCGCTCGTCGACTCCATGCCGCAGCCGACGAGCGCGACCAGGGCGATCACGGGGCCGATCGCCCACGACCGGCTCATCTGACAATCCGTCAGCTGGTAACCCGAGGGAGGTCCGCGCAGGCCAGTCTCGGCGCAGGGGACTTGTCCTTCGTCTCCCCGGCTCCCCGCAGGAGGTGGATGACGATGGACTTGGCGCGCGGTCCGGCCGGGCGTTGGCTGGTGACCGTCGCCAGGGCGGCGCCGTTCTCCTCGACCTCGATCGGCGTCACCCAGATCGCGTTCGGCGGTTCCTGGCCGCCTGCCGGGTCGAAGAGGAAGCGCTTGCCGCCCTCCTCGACGAAGCAGGGCTGCTCCTTCACGTCGGCGATGTAGGTCGCCTTGGGGTCCAGGCCGGTCACGTCGATGCCGGTGGTGGTCGCTCGCGTGGTGACGACCATTGACGCGATGCCCTCGATCTTCCCGGTCTCCGGCGGGGCGCTCGCGACGTTGGCGAACTGGCCGAGGTAGTCGAAGGTGGCGCGCTGTTCTGCCGCGTCGGCCGCGGTGCCCAGGGCCGCGAGGGCCACGAGGGCGGCCGCCGCGGTGGTGGCCTTGTGCTTGGTCCGCATCGGTTTCTCCACGATTCGGTTCGGTCAGGGACAGCCGGGTCGGCAGGCCGCGGGGTGCTTCTTGGCGCCGATCGTCCAGACCTTCCACTTCTTGTCGGTGATCGTCTGCCCGTAGATGTCGGTTGCCCCGACGACTTCCCAGTTGAGCGTGTCGATGGAGCAGCGCGGGTCGTTGGCCGCGTCTTCCACGCACCGGCCCTTGATCGGGTGCAGGCCACGGTCCAGCACCGTTCGCACGGTGCGCTGTTTGTTGAGCAACTGGAACGCCACGGCGATGTGGGTGTGCGGGACGACCCAGTAGTAGTGCGGGGCCTGGAACTGCTCTTCCCTCAGCTTGGCCGGGTCCATCGGGTTGCTGAAGGTGGTGTCGACGGTGCCCTCGTCGAACACCTTCACCGACTTCAGTGTCAGCTTCGGGTTGGCGGCCGAGGCGACCGTCGGCATGGCTGCGGTGACGAGCACGCCCAGGTTGAGCGCCACCGCGCCGAGGAGGACAGCCCGAGCGCGCGTCACCCGTCGTTCGGCTGCGTTGGAACGGTTGGTCATGTCAGCCCTTTCCCCCGGCGCGGAACACCGTCATGTCGTCGCCTTCGCGGTTGACGGCGTAGATCGTGTTGGTTGCCGAATTGACGGCGATCGCCCACGGGCTGATCCCGGCCACGGCCAGGACGACCTTGTTGGTCTCCCCGTCCACCTCCATGATCAGGCCGGTGATCTGGTTGTCGTCGCCCACGGAAGCCCCCTTGTAGGCGACGGAGAGGGCGAAGTAGATCTTGTTGGTGACGGGGTTGATCGCCACGTCGTTCGGCTTGCCCGGCAGGTCGCCGATCGTGATGGGCTTCTTCGTCGCCCCGTCCACGATCGTCACGCTGCGGCTGGTCGGGCTGCCCATGTAGATCTTGTTGGTCTTCGGGTTCATCGCGATGACGTACGGCTCTTGGATGTCCTCCGGGACGATGCCCGTGGCCGTCTTCGCCTTCACGTCGATCACGGTCATGTCGTGGCTGCCGTAGTCCGAGGTGTAGATCAGGTTCCGCTGCTCGTCCACGGCGATCGCGGTCGGGGTGAATCCGGTCTGGCGGGTTTCACCCGTCTCGGTCTTCACGACCTCGAACGCATTCGTCTCGCCGTTGATCACTGCGACGGTGTTGGACTGCGCGCCCGCGACGTAGACCTGGTTGGTCGTCTCGTCGACCTCGACGTCCTGCGGCGACAGGACGCCCTCCGTCAGGGTGTCCGTGTCCTTGCGCAGCGCGATGGTCTTGGTCGCCCTGTTCGTCTTGCCGTCGATCACCGTGACGTCGTTGCCGCCCTGATTTCCGACGTAGATCCTGTTGGTCTTCGTGTTGATCCCGATCGCGTACGGCTCCAGCCCGGCCTTCACCGTCTTGGTCGCCTTGTCCGTCTTGCCGTCGATCACGGTCACCGAACCGGGCTCGTTGGTGCTCTCGTTGCCGCTGGCGTCCGTGCCCGCCAGGTTCGCGACGTAGATCGTGTTGGTCACCTCGTTGACCCGCACCGCGATCGGCGCGAAGCCGGTCTTGACGGTGGTGGTCTTGTTCGTCTTCCCGTCGATCACCGTCACGTTGTGGCCCTGACGGTTGGCGACGTAGATCTTGTTGGTCTTCGAGTTCACCGCCAGTGCAGAGGGGTACTTGCCGACCTTGACGGTCGAGGTACCGGTGACGGCGTAGGCCGGCACGAACTCCGCGGCCGACCCGGCGTCCTCCTTGGCGGCGGCCAGGTTGAAGGAGTCGTTGCTGCCCGAGGAGGCCTCGCTCGAATCTCCGCCGCCTCCGCACGCAGCGAGGGCGATCAGGACCAGCGCGCAGGCTGCCGCAGCTCCGGCATTCGACTTCCGCCGCATGGGTAACTCCCAAGTTCACTCGAATCGCGCGTAGGACTTCAGCACGCCAAGAACAGACCGTAGGGGACGTACGGTCGTCGACAATCTATACCCCGGCCGCGAGCGGTTTGGGGCACTTTGTCCTCAACGAACACGTCACAGCTTCGGTTCCGCGGAATCCGCCGGTCGGGGGTGACGACGGACGGGCCGCCGCGGGTAGACAGCGTTGTTTGGTCGAGCGTGCTTCGGGGAGGACCTGATGGACGGCAACGAGGAAGGCACGTCGGACTGCGTTCGGCGGTCCCTACTCCGGGGCGCCGTGGCGCTGGGTGCCGTGGGTGTCGGGGGCGCGCTGTCTCGCGCCGGCGAGGGAACGGTGGACACGCCCGCTCTCACGGCCGCGCAGCGCCCGGCCGCCGGCGCCCCGGCCGACATCAACTGCGCCTGTCACGGCGCCAAGTTCTCCATCGCCGACGGGTCCGTGAAGAAGTTCCCCGCGCGCAAGCCCCTCCCCGCCAAGACCGTCACGGTCGAGGGCGGCAAGCTCTTCGTGACTTAGGGAAGCGCTGATCAAGGCGCAATTGGAGCGTGACGGGCCGTGACCTGTCTCGACGGGTCGTCGAAGGGTCCGATGGCGCGCCGTTTCCCGTTCCACAGGCCCTGTTCGGGCCCCGCGGGGCGGT
>JBQTKD010000053.1:0-32562 GCA_052386455.1 Sporichthyaceae bacterium | reverse complement strand
GCGGGGGGGGGCCGCCGCCGGGCGGGGCCGCGCCAACCACACCCCCGGCCACCGCGGCCGACCCTCAACCCCCCCCCCGCGGGAGGGGCGGGGCGGCGGGGGGGCGCCCCGCCCGCCCCGCCGCCCCCCCGCCGCGGTCCCCCCCCCGCGACCCAAGGCCGGCGGCGGCCTCGATCTCCTCGGGGTAGAGGGTCGCGGCGACGCGGACGGTGAAACCCAGTTCGCGGGCCAGTGCGATCCCGGCCAGGGTCTTGGCGTGGCTGCCCGCTCCGCGATGGCGATCGTGCAGGTCCGGGTCGGCCGAGTCCAGGCTGATCTGCAGCCGTACCCGATCGCGGGGCAGGGCCTCCAGCGCCGCGCGTCGCGCGCCGCGGGCGAAGATCATCGCGTTGGACAGGATCGTCAGCGGCGCCCGCCGTGCCAGTTCCACCCCGAGTTGGGCGATCTGGGGGTGCAGGAACGGTTCGCCGCCGGTCAGAAACAGCTCGCGGCCGCCGAGTTCGCAGAACTCGTCCGCGGCCGCGCAGGCCAGGTGAACCGGCAGGGTCCGCGGCGCCGCGCCGGGGGAGGACTGCGCGCAGCAGTAGTGGCAGGCCAGATTGCAGTGGAAGTTGGCGTAGATCCAGAGCCGCTCGCCCACGGGGGTGGCCGCGCCCTCGGTGAACGCCGCCGGTGTCGGGGCCCGATTCCCGCCGCGCCGGACCGCCACCCGCCACGGGCCGGTGGGGGAGTCGGCCGCGGCCGAGACGATCTCGTGCCCGGCCAGGCGGGCCCAGTCGTGCAGGTCGGGCGGCACCGACGGCTCCTCGGTCCGCACGAGCAGCACCTGGCCGATGTCGATCGTTCGCATCGTGCGCACGAGCAGCAGCAGCAGGCCGCTGCCGCAGTCCATGGTCCCGCCGTCGAGTTCGCCGGCGGCCGCAACCGTCACGTCGCGCGGCTCAGTAGCAGATGGTGTTGGCGCCGTCGGCCATCAGCGCGACCACGGCCGCGCCGCCGGCGATCACCGCGCCGGGCACCAGGTCCGCCTCGACGATGCCTCGCTTCTTGGCGCACGGGCTGCACACGATCACCCTTCCGCCGGCCTCGACGAACCCGGCGAGCAGTTCGCCCAGCGGGGCGAAGCCGTCCTCGTGGATCTTCTCGGCCTGGCCCGCCTGCCCGATCCACGCGCCGTCGGCGGACAGGAACACGGTGGTCTCCTGTCCCGACGCCGCGGCGGCGCCGGCGACGACCATGGCCACACTGGCGCGGTCGGGGTTGTCGTGGCTGCTCGCCAGCGACACGAGAATGCTGCCCATGAAGTGCTCCTAGTCGGGAGGGGTTCGGACGGTGCATCAGTTCGCGGGAACGGGCCGCCAGGGATTTGACTCCGCCACGGCGGTGGCCCCCGCGGCGATCTGGATCACATAGCGGCCGGGCGCGTCCGCCTGCCGACCGAGGTAGTGATGACCAGTCAGATGGCACCACGCCGGAACGTCGATTCCCCCGGCGGGGTCGGTCGAGGCGATGCAGACCACGGTGCCGGCGGGCTCGTCCCGGATGCGGCGGTGGACCAGCATCAGCAGCTCCCCGCAGGCGAGATCGCCGCCCTCGATCACGATCCCGGGCTCGGTGGGCGTTCGCGCCGCCGGGCGGTGCATCAGAACGGCCACCCCTCGCGCAGCCCGGCGCGGCTGCGGCCGAATCGCCCGGCGACCTTCGCGTCCAGGCCCCAGACCCGACCGGCGGGAACCAGCGCGAGGATCAGGGCGGGCACGTACTCGTGGGGCTGCTCGAACATCCACCGATTGCTCGTCGCGTAGGCCAGCGCGAGGAACACGTGCATGCCCAGGGAGGCGAGCGCCGCCCCCCGGGTGACCAGCCCGAGCACGAGCAGCAGCCCGACGCCGACCTCGAAGAACGTCAGTCCCCAGCCGACCACCGTCCAGTTTTCGAGCATGACCTCGGTGATGTCGCGCAGCAGCCACACCCGGGTGCCCTCGGCGCCGCCGTTGGGGTTGCCGAAGACCTCGAACTCCAGGATGCCGCGGGCGTCGTCGCGGTCGATCAGGAAGGAGCTGTACGGGCCGATCGAGATCTGTTTGAAGTCGAAGAGCTTGGCCAGGCCGTTGGCCAGCAGCACCACGCCGACGTAGATCCGCAGAACGGCGAACCCGCGGCCGAGCAGTCGAGCATCGGGCATGCCCGCCTGCACGTGCCGGTGGGCGGGGCGGTCTACGACGGGTGAGGTGTCGGGCGGCATGGCGGTCCTCCTCCTGTTGACCGTTGGGACGCGTCGGCCAGGGACCTGATTGCACGCAATCGCCCGCGTGCGGCGAATGCCGCGACGCGGCGGGGCGCGACCGCCCCGGCAGCCGGGCGGCGCTCGCCACCTTCGCCCGCCGCGGTGCCCGGGTCGAGGCCCGAGTCCGCGAGCCGGTCAGGCGGTCCAGTCGGTGTCGATGTCGTACCAGGAGGCGAGCAGAGCGTCCAGGGCCTGATAGTTGGAGGTCACCGTGTTGTGCGTGTCGCGAAGTTTGATCTTCCGGCCGAGCAGCAGATTGGTGGCGACCTCGTCGTGATCGGCGGCGGCGCACCACGTCTTGATCGGTGCGCTGAGTCGGGCGACGCCGGGGCCGGTCGGGGGCGGTCCCGGTTCCCACTGTTCGACGCGACCGGACCGGAAGCGAGCCCAGCAGGCGGGTTCGGCGTCGGTACAGGAAAAGGCGAGGACGATGTCGAAGCTTTCGGGGTCGGCCATGCCGGGGCGCAGGTCGACGCTGTCGGCGGCGGCTCGAACGGCGGCCGCGCACCATTCCGTCGAAAACAGCGGCAGTTCCTCGCTCACGGCGGGCTCCTTCCCCGGCTCAGGATGACCCCGCGCTCCCCGCCCTGAAAAGGGATCGGGAAGGAGTTCTGGGCTCGCAACCGGGCGCGCTACGACGGCGAGGTTCGAGCCCCGTTCGAGGCGCTGCTTGCGGAGTTGGCCCCGGAGTTCGGCGACGCCCGGGTTTTCCGCCCCTACCGCGACGTGCGCTTCGCCAAGGACAAGTCTCCGTATCACCTGCACGTCAGCGCGACGATCGACCGCGGGCCGGTCTCCCACTACGTGGCGTTGAAGTACGACAGCTTCATCGTCGGTGTCGGCGCCTACGGCCCCACCCCGGAACAGTTGCGCACGATCCGAGCGGCCATCGACGACCCGCGGCGAGGCGAGCTACTCCAGTCGATTGTGGACCGGTTGGAGGCGGCGGGCATGGTCTGGTCGGGCGAGGCCTTGAGTACCGCGCCGCGCGGCTACGGCACGGACCATCCCCGCATCCGGTTGCTGCGCGCCAGGGCGCTGGTGATGGCCCGCAGTTGGCCCCTGCCCGGCTGGGTGTTCACCGGCCGGGCGGTGGACGAAGTGCGCCTGCAGTGGCGGGCGGCGGCGCCGCTGGCGGACTGGCTGCAGGACGTCCTCGCGTGAGGACGGCCCCAAGAGCGCCGAAGGGAGTCCGGTACCGACGCTAGCGCGCAGCCTTGGCCAGCCGGTCGATCGAATCGAGAAGCTGATCTTCCTTCAGGAAGGGAAACATCTCCCGGTACTGCGGGTCCTGCACCCCGCTCCAGTCGTAGACAAGCGTCACGTGCGTGCCATCCTCGGCCGGTTCCAGATCCCATCGAAAGAAGTGGCCCTGGGCCTTCATCGTGCCGATCTTGTCGGTGTAGCCGTCCAGCGGGTGCAGTTGCACGCCCCACCCGATCTGAGCGCCTTCTTCGAACGCGATCAGGGTGTTGCGGACCTGATAGGGCCCGCCGAGGATGTCGATGCTCATGTCCATCACGAACACGTCGCCGACGGCGTTCAGTCGGCCGCCGTCGGCCAGCCCGCGCATGAGCCCGGAGCCGTCGAACTCGACGTGGCGGGCGGGATCGGCGAGTAGGGCGAACAACTGCTTCGCGCCGACGGGGACGTTGCATTCGACCTTGAGCTGGTCGTTCGACATCGTGCTCCTCACGGGACGGCAATGGGGACGGCTTTCAACCGGACGCGGTCGCCTGCCATTTCACCCTAGTAGCCCAACGAGGGAGCGTGGCGGCGAGGTGGTTGTGGATGCAGGAGGGATCGGCACCTGTCGCGGGCGTGCAATCAAGGGCCGCCGTCGTGCGTCCTCACCATCGACAGACCACGACCGCATCCCCAGGGAGAACTTTCGGATGAGCGGGGATCAGTTCGTGGCGACGGTCATGCCCGCTCTCGACGTCGTGCACAACCTCGCCCGGCGGACGATGCGCAACCCCGCCGATGCCGAGGACCTCGTCCAGGACACCCTCGCCAAGGCCTGGGACGCCTGGTCGCGGGGCACGAGACCGGACTCGGTGCCGGCGTGGCTGTCCACCGTGTGTCTCAACCTGGCGCGGGACAGGGCCCGAAAGGCGGCCCGTTCCCGCGAGGTTGCCTGGGACGAACACACCCCGGAACCGGTCGGCGCCGCCGACGTGGCCGCCGAGGCGATCGCCACGGTGCAGCGCAGCCAGATCGACGCCGCGCTGTGGCAACTGCCCGAACCGCAGCGGGTCGCCATCGTGCTGATGGACGTCTGCGGGCTCACCGCCGCCGAGGTGGCCGCGGTGATCGAAGCGCCCCGAGGCACCGTGCTGGCCCGGGTGCACCGCGGACGCAAGGCGCTCGCCGCGCTGGTCGCCGGTGGGCAGCGACCACGCGAGACCGGGCACCCGCCGCCGCCGGCGGCCCGACGCGAACGATCCACCGACACCGCTGCAGCCCGGAAGGAGGGCCACGATGACTGAGGAACACGGCATCCCCGCCGAGCCGACCGGGCACGAACCCGAGGCGGCGGCGTCGGCCTACCTGGCCGGGGACGGCACGGCCGAACAGCGAAGCCGGTTCGAAACGCATCTGCTCGGCTGCGAGGAGTGCTGGTTCGAGGTGCGCACCGCCCGCGAGGGCCGCGCCGCGGCGGAGAGCCTGCGCGAATCGGCGCCGCAGGCCGCCCGGGAGTATCTGCGCACCCTGGCCAGCCACCTGCCCGAAGCGGCCGAACCGACTCCCCCGCCGCCCACCCCCGCGCCGCGTCGGGGGCGCCACCGGTTCGCCCTGGCCGCCGGCGTCGTCGCCGCGGCCCTGCTCGTCGGTGGGATCGGCACGCAGCTGTGGTCCGGCGCGGAAACGTTGGAGGAGACCCTGGTGGTGGCCGAGCAGGCCGTGCGCATCGAACCGGCCGTGCTCGACCGGACCCAGCCCCCGCCGCTGCGCGAGTTCGGCGGCTTCACCTGGCAGGGCAGCGCCCTGCGCACCGTCGGCGAGCGCGAGGCGAAGGTCCACCGCTACCTCGACCCGGCCGGCGCCGAGGTGCTGCTGATCTCCTCGCCCGACCTGTTCCCGCGCGCCAAGGCGGCCGCGACGGTGTCCGGCACGAAGTGGACCGCGGCGATCTCCGAGGGCGTGGTGTTCTGCGTCGGCGTCCACGACGGGGTGTCCTGGCTGGTCGTGGGGCAAACCCGTGACGCCGCGGTGGCAGCGGGCCGGGCGGCGGGACTTGCGTGACGCCTCGTTCTATCTACCTCACGAAATCACACGAAATGGAGACGCCGTGAACAACCTTCGACGACGGGCCCTCGCACTCCCCGCCCTGGCCACCACCGGCCTGCTGGTGCTCGCCGGCTGCGGCAGCGGCGGCGCAGACGCCGCCGCCCCACCGCCGCCCGCCATCGCACAGGACCAGCCGCCGGCCGCGCCGACACAGGACCAACCGCCCGCGGCGGCCGCCGATTCCCCGAAGGCGGTTCCCGCGCAGCTGCAGTTCACCGCCGCCGCGGTCGACGGCTCGACCATCGAGGGCGCGGCGCTGGCGTCCAAGCCGACCGTGGCCTGGTTCTGGACGCCGTGGTGCAGCATCTGCCGCAAGGAGTCCGGCACGGTGTCTTCGATGGCCTCGAAGTTCGGCGACCGGATCAACGTGGTGGGCATCGCCGGCAAGGGCTCGGTGGCGGACATGGCGCGGTTCGTCTCCGACACCGGTGTCGGCGGCTTCCGGCACGCCGTGGACGCCGACGGCGGCCTGTGGAGCCGGTTCGGAGTGATCGGGCAGCCGTCCTTCGCCTTCATCGGCTCCGACGGCAAGGTCGAGGTCGTGCCCGGCGTGCTGTCGGAAGCCGACCTGGACAAGCGCATCGAAGCCATGACCCGGGTCTGACGCCTCGTGGATACCGCCCTGCTCGGACTGGCCTTCGCGGCGGGAACGCTCGCCGCGGTCAATCCGTGCGGCTTCGCCCTGCTGCCCGCCTATCTCTCGCTGTTCGTCTCCGCCCCGGAGCCCGACGGTGCCCGGGGCGCGCACGCCGTGCGCGTCCTGGGCCCGCTGCGTCGAGCGGCGCAGGCCACGGCGGCGATGACCGCCGGCTTCGTTCTGGTGTTCGGCAGCTTCGGTCTGCTGGTCGCGCCGTTCGCCCTGTCGATCGAGCGGTGGCTGCCGTGGGCGACGATCGTCATCGGGGTCGGCCTGCTCGCCCTCGGAATCGCTCTCGCGCTGGGCCGCGAGCTGAAGATTCGTGGACCCAAGATCGCCGGACGGGGCGATCCCACCGCGTCGGCGACGGCGATGGGGGCCTACGGGGTGTCGTTCGCCGTGGCGTCCCTGTCGTGCACGGTCGGGCCGTTCCTCGCCGTCACCACCACGGCCTTTCGGGACGGCAGCCTCCTCGGCATCGTCGGCGCGTTCCTCGCCTATGCGGCAGGGATGGGGGCCGTGGTCGGTGTCCTCACCGTCGCCGCCGCGTTGTCCCGCGACAGCCTCGTCCGGCGGATGCGCGCGGCCCTGCCCTACGTCTCCCGCGTCGGTGGCGGCCTGTTGATCCTCGCCGGCGCCTACGCGGCCTGGTACGGCTGGTACGAGGTGCGGATCCTGCGCGGCGATCGCGTCGAGGACCCGATCGTGGACACCGCAACCGCCTGGCAGTCGCAGATCGCGCGGTTCGTCGCCGACCTGCCGGTCGCCTGGATCGGTGTGGCGCTGCTGGTCCTCCTCGCGCTGACGGCGGGCCGGTCCGGCGTGCGGACCGTGCTGATCCGGTCAGGACGCGGCCGCGAGCCCGCCGCGCACCCAGGTGCCGGTGTAGACCGTCAGATCCGCGACGGTGCCGATCTCGGATAGAGCGGCCGGGTTCGCGGGGTCCAGGAGCACCAGCTGACTTTGACCCGCTGCGGCGATGCGCCGGGCCAGCAGCCGGGTGCCGTCGGGGTTCCCGGCAACTACCTGCAGTCCGGGGACGCGTTGGCGTTCGCCGCTCTTCGCATCGACCAGGACCAACGACTCGGGGGTGTCGCCGAACCGGTCGCCTTCGCCGACAAGGGTCGCGGCGAAGTGGTCGCGGCCGGGAAGCACGTCGGAGACGTTCCCGCCGAGCCCGAACTCGGTGAGCTTGCCCGACCGGCTGCGGACGGCGAGGCGATCGCCCTGGCTGTCGGGTGCGACCCTGACCATGAACCGACCCGCGCCGAGCGGATGCGCGCCGCCGAGGCTGTCCCCGGATTGGAACAGCAACGACTTCTGCCGTTTCCCGAGGTCCCAGGCCCAGTAGCGGAACTTGCCCTTCTTGCCTTCTCCTTGGGCGTCGTTGTAGAACATGACCCCGTCCAGCACGTACGGCGAGTAGGCAAACGGCCGGCCGAGTCCGGGGATCGGAATCAACTCCCCGGTATCGGTGACCTGCGCGGGTCGATCGACGTCCTGGTCGGCGGCGGCGACCAGAACGCGCTCGTCGTCGGCGGCGAGGGAGGACACCCGCTTGTTCACCGTGATCCGCTCGACCACAAGTGGGTCGAACCGCAGCCCGTACACGTCGGCGAACAACGGGTTGTTCTCCGCGCTGGCGAGCACGAACGCGTCGTAGGAGGCCAGATCGCGGGCCACCGAGGTGGCCTGCGCCGCCGCCGTGTTCTCCGAGTCCCCGCCGCCGCACCCGGCCGGCAGGACCAGCGCGAGGACGGCCAGAACGGCGGCGGCGCGGCTGCGAAGCGTCATGGTCGGCATCCTGTCAGCCGGGGCGTTCAGGACGCGGAGCGGAAGACGGTGAACTTGAACCCGGTCGCAGCCAGGTCGGCCTGGGCGGGGGTGAACTCGTACAGGCCGTGCGCGACCGCGCCGTGGAAGTCCTTGGACCCGTTCCAGCGCTGGCAGCCCTTCCAGTCCCCGATGCACGAGTCCTGCCACCAGGCGTTGACGCCGTTGCGGGCGTAGGCGTCGACGGGGGTGTCGAACGGGGTCGAGATCGAGCCCAGCAGTTTGTTGGTCGGGGACTGGGAGATTCCGCCGCCGATCTCCACGCCCTTGTGGGCGGCCTTGAAGGCCATGTCCAGGGTGTAGTTGGCCGGGGTGGACCCGGTCTTCCACGCCTGGCCGATCTTGAAGTCTCGGTGCGGGTCGGCGAAGTGGATCCCGATCCCGCCGCGGCGGATGCGGGTGTCCTCGGGCGCGGCGCCCCCCACGCCGCAGATCTCGTACTGCGTCGACTTCTCTCGTGCATCGGCCAGGAGCCGCGCGTTGTTCTGGCGGTAGGTGTGGAACAGGCCCTGCATTCGGCCCTTGGCGTCGTCGCGGAAGACCTGGACCGGGTTGTACTGGTGGAAGTCCTTGTTCCCGTTGCCCTTGGGCAGACACGAGTAGTTCCCGAGGCGCGCGGCGACCTTGTTCGGGGTCAGCGCGACGGTGCGCGGGGAGCCGATCGCGCGGCCGAGTTCGTCGACGACCTGGGTGATCGAGGTCAGGTCGGACAGCCGCGCGCCGGCGCCGTCGAGCAGGAGCGAGCCGGTGAGCGCGTCGTCGGTGAGCCCGGTCAGGTTCACCTCCGCACGGTCCTGGCCGGCCGAGGCGGCCGGGGCCAGCGCGATCCCGGCGGCGAGGGCGGTGGCGGTGGCGGCGATGCGGGTGGCGATCCGAGCGAATCCGGCCATCCAAAGCTTCTCCTGTCGAGGTGTCCCGTACCGGGTCGAATCGCCCGGACGGGCCCTTGGACGGACGAACGGGCCATATCGGTTCCACGATCGGCCGAGTTTTCGATCAACCGATCGGCTGAGGCCTCGCGATCGTGCCGTCGCGGTGAACTCCCGCCGAAAGGGGCAGTGGGACCGGGTGCCGTGGACCCGCCGCGGCCACCGCGCCGCGGTCGAGCAGGCGAGGACCCGGATGCCCCAGGTGGACCTAGCCGATCTCGCCTTCGCGCTCGTCGGCCTCGGCGCGCTGCTCTCGGCCATGCTGCCGCGCCTGCTCGCCCATCGGCCGGTGTCCATGCCGATCGCCTTTCTCGCCCTCGGGGCGCTGATCTTCGCGCTCCCGGTCGGCCTGCCCGCTCCGGACCCGTTGGCGCACCCCGAGATCGCCGAACATCTGACGGAGATCGGGGTCATCGTTGCCCTGATGGGCGCGGGACTTCGGCTCGACCGGCGCCCCGGCCTGCGCGCCTGGGCCTCCACCTGGCTGCTGTTGGGCGCCGCGATGCCGCTGACCATTCTCGCCACCGCAGTGCTGGGCTGGTGGTGGGCCGGTCTGGTTCCGGCGACCGCCCTGTTGCTCGGTGCCGCGCTGGCGCCCACCGATCCGGTGCTGGCCGACGAGGTGCAGGTCGGCGATCCCAACGAGGACCCCGAGGCCGAGGACGAAGTTCGTTTCGCGCTGACCTCCGAGGCCGGCTTGAACGACGCGCTGGCCTTCCCGTTCGTGTACGCCGCGTTGGCCATGCTCGCCGCGGATACGGCCTTCGGCGGCTGGCTGTGGCAGTGGCTGGCCGTCGACGTCGCCTACCGGCTCGCCGTCGGCCTGGCCGCCGGGTGGCTGCTGGGGCGAGTTCTCGGCAACCTGTTCTTCCGCTGGGCCGAAACCATCCGGCTGGCCAAGCACGGCGACGGGTTCGCCGCCCTCGCGGCGACCTTCCTCGCCTACGGCGTCACCGAGGTGCTGCAGGGCTACGGGTTCCTGGCCGTGTTCGTCTGCGCCGCCACGCTGCGCGGCGTGGAACGCGATCACGACTACCACCGAGTGCTGCACGAGTTCATCGGGCAGATCGAGCGGCTGTTCGTGGTGCTGTTGCTGCTGCTGTTCGGGGGCGCGGTCGTCCGCGGGCTGCTGGCCCCGCTCACCTGGTCCGCGGGTGCCGTGAGCCTGGCAGTGCTGTTCGTCGTGCGACCGGTGGTGGCGGGGCTGGCGCTGGCGCTCGGGCCGGGCAGCGCCCGCGAACGGGCGGTCGTCGCGTTCTTCGGCATCCGCGGGATCGGCTCGCTGTACTACGTCTCCTACGCGCTCGCGAGCGCCGAGTTCCCGCGCGCCGATCTGCTGTGGGCGATCGTCGGGCTGGCGGTCGTGGTCTCGGTGGTGGTGCACGGAGTTGCGGCCACGCCGGTGATGAACCTGCTCGACCGCTCGCGTCGGCGGGAGTCGCCAGCCCTTTCCCGGACGATTCCCCACCAACCTCCGCCAGATTCGCAGAATCGCCCGCGGCGCGGCTTTTGGCCGTTTAGCGTCTCGCCCGGAGTCGGGCATCGCGTCCGGCGGGGCCGGGGGGCTGGATGAAGCGCGTGGGAGTGGCTGCGGCGGTGGTGGGGTTGGTCGTCTCGGGCGGGGGGACGGCGTGGGCGAATCACGAACTGGATCAGACGGACTTCGCCGCCTTCGCGCGGGTGGTGACCGGGGACGTGAACGCCTACTGGGCGCAGTGGTCGCGTACGCATTCCTCCACCTACCGGGAGGCCCAGCTGGTCCTCGCAACCGACGGGCCGTCGGAAGTCGGCGCGTGCGGGGTGGCGGCGGGGGACCCGGCCACCGACGAAGGCGCGATCTCGCCGGCGTTCTACTGCCCGCGGGACGCGACGATCTACCTGTCCGTCGGTTGGGTGTATCGGGAGATCTACCAGCGCTTCGGCGACCTGGCGGCGGCGGTGGTCGTGGCCCACGAGTACGCCCACCACATGCAGGTGGTACAGAACGTGGAAGCGGACAGCGTCACCGCGGCCGAACTGCAGGCCGACTGCTTGGCCGGAGTGTGGACCCGCGATGCGGCCGACCGGGGCCTGCTCGACCAGAACGACCTCGACGGCGCGGCCAAGGCGCTCTACGCGCTGGGCGACTACGCCTACGACAATCCCAACCACCACGGCACGCCCGTTCAGCGCCGGCACTGGCTGGCCGTCGGGTTCGAGGCCGGCGATCCCACGAAGTGCGACGCCCCGGACCCGCGCCCGGACGGCGGCGAGCGCCACGGGTACGCGGGCGACTTGGACCGCCCGCGCTACCTCGCGGGGGAACCGGCCCACCGGGCTGCTGGACTGTTCTGACCCCTGGTCAGGAGGCGCGGATGGCGCTGCTCGACCCGGGCTGGAAGCCTAGGAGCCGCTCAACGGCCCGTTGCGGAGAAGTGCATCGTGTCCTTGGTGCGGACCCAATTCCCGCCCCACTTCCAGCCGATCGCCGCGAACGCGCGGACCGCGACGCCGCCGCGGAAGAGCATGCCGGGGCGACGCCACGAACGGTCGAGGTAGGAGCTCGACAACTCCGGGAGGACCAGATCCCCGCGCTGGTAGGGGTTCTGGAACGGGTTGAGGTCCAGCGCCAGGCCGTAGGCGTGCGCGGAGAAGCGGGTCTGCTGGCGGGCCTTGCGGCAGACAAAGGACGAGGTGTTGTTGCCGTCCCCAGTGGGTGGCGCGGTCAGGTCGGCGCCGGTGTTCAGGCGCATGGACTCGATCGGGAAGTCCGCCCGGAACAGCTTCTGGAAGACGCCGACGACGTCGCGCGCGTGCCTGCGGTGCACGATCAGTTCGCCGGTGTGCGCGGCGCCGTCGAAGCCGCGGAAGGACACGTTCAGATAGCGCAGATCGGCCAGCGGCACCGGGCACCCGCGCTGCCACGTCTCGCCCATCCGGGCGCGGAGCTCGGCGTCGATCGGCGCGATCGTCGACGCCCACCTGCCGCCGGGCGGCGGTGGGAGCACGTCGGTCGTCGGCAGGTCGCGGACGCGCAGCACCTTGGGGGTCGTGCTCACCACGCCGAAGCCGTCGGCGCGCAGCGGGAGCGTGCGGGCGCCGACAACCCACGCCGGGGTCGGCGTCGGCGTCGAGGTCGACGACGGCGTCGGTTCCGCCGGCGCCGCCACGGGTGCCGGCTCCGGCGCCGTGACGGACGAAGGCGATCCGCAGCCCGCCACCAGCAGCGCGGCAGTCAGCCATGCAGCGGCGCGCTTCAGGAGCTCGGCCTCTCGGCGCCGGTCTCGTCCGTTTCGCGCACCCGCCGGGCCAGGTTCTGCAGCAGGCTCCACGCCAGCGAGCCGCTGCGCTGCACCAGTGGCTGGAAGTCCCAGAGGGTGATGCCGCGGCAGAGGAGTTCGTCGTCCGCGGTGATGGTGGCCGTGCGGACGCCGGAGTCGAGCAGGGCGATCTCGCCGAAGTAGTCGCCGGGGCCTAGCGTCCGGCGGAACTCGCCGCGGACGGTGACCGTCGCCGTGCCCGCGTCGATCACGTAGAACGCCGCAGCCTCGGAACCCTCCTTGACCACCGTTTCGCCCGCGTGGAACGTCCGCTCGGTGAGCAGCCGCGCGACGGCGTCGCGGTCGGGCTCGGACAGGCCGGCGAACAGCGGGACGTGACCGATCGAGACGGGTTCCACCGCGACCGGCTCCGGCGCCGGGGCCGGCGGCTGTGCCGATCCGCCGACGGTGATGGCGCGGCACTGGAGCAGGTACAGCTCGCCGTTCTTGAACGCCCACTCGATGTCGCGATCGGGTCCGTAGGCCCGTTCGCACGTGTCCGCCAACTCGGACAGGGCCTGCAACTGTGCGTCGCCGAGGCAGAGGACCTCGCGGTAGTTCGGCCGGATCGCCTCGTCCAGCGTGCCGCCGGCCGGGTTCGGGCGGATCGCGATCTTCTTGAACCCGGGCGTCCGCTCCAGGATCTCCCCGCCGCGGGCCACGCGGAACGAGTCGGGGATGACGCGGCCGGCGACGACCGACTCGCCCAGACCCCAGTTCGCCTCGATCAGCCGCTCGTCCGCGCCGGTGATCGGGTTCTTCGTGAACATCACCCCGGCCGCGTCCGGCGCCAGCAGGGACTGCACCACGACCCCGACGCTCGGCCGCTCGAACACGCCCAGACGCTTGCGGTAGGTGATGGCCGAGTCCGAGTTGGCCGACCACCAGACCTCGCGGACCGCGGCCTCGACCTCGTCGGCGCTGCGCACGTTGAGGACGGTGAGGTGCTGGCCGGCGAAGCTCGCCCCGGCCGAGTCCTCCCCGACGGCCGAGGAACGGACGGCCACCGGCATGGGGAGGTCCCGCACGGCGTTGCGCAGGGCGGTGACGGCCGCTTCCTCGCCGGCCGCGATCGCGTCGACGATCGGCCCGGGCAGCGCGACGCCCGGTGGCACCGGCAGCCCGGACCGCAACGCCTCGCCCAGACCTACGGCCTTGGCGCCGTACAGCGCCTCGTCCTGCGCCAGGACCAACTGCACGATTCTCAAGCGAGCACCGTCACAACGCCGGTGTCGCCGTCCACGCGCACGCGGGCGCCGTCTTCGATCCGCTCGGTCGCGTCGCGAGTGCCGACGACTCCGGGGATGCCGTACTCGCGCGAGACCAGCGCCGCGTGCGAGAGCGCGCCGCCGCTGTCGGTGACGATCGCCGCGAGCAGCGGTAGGAGGATGTTGAACGCCTCGGTGGTCGCCTCGGTGAGGAGGATGTCGCCCTTCTCGATGCGGTTGAAGTCCGCCGGCCCGTTGACGCGGCGCACGTACCCCTCGACTACTCCGGCGCTCGCCGCGAGGCCCTTGATGACCAGCTCTTCGTGCTCTTCGACCGACTGGCCGAACATCTCGAACATCGCGACGCCGACGGCGGCCATCAGGCGACCCATCGCGGGCGGCAGCTGCGAGGGATCCGGCGGCGGGATCGGTGCGTCGCCGATGTGCGCGGGGACGTCCTTGGCGGTGTAGGTCCGGTGGTAGGTCATACGTGCGGCGAGCTCGTCGGCCGTCGGCTCGGGCGAACCCTCGAGAATCGCGCACATCTCGTCGATGTCGGCAAAGACGAAGTGTTCCTCGTCGTCGATGCGGCCGCGCTCTTCGAGGCGTCGGCCGGCGGCGATCGCGGCGCGGCGCATCAGGCCCGAGGCCCAGATGTCGCTGTAGACGCCGCGTTCGTCGCGCACGCTGTACCCGACGCGCGCGTCCGCGAGGAGCTCGTCGAACGCGACGCGGTGCTCCTCGGGGACGTGGCTGCGGACCGCGGCGACCTCCACGTCGAGGTCCGGGGGCGCTTCCTCGGCGTCGATCGCCGTGACGATCGAGCGCAGCAGCACGTCGGGCAACTCGAGGGCGTAGCGGCCGGAGATGTCGAAGCCGTCGAGCAGCCGGTACCCGGTGAACTCGAGGTAGTCGTTCAGGGCGCGGCCGGCCGGGGTGTCCTGGCTGCGGATGCTCGCCAGCAGCGCGCCCGGCGGCTCGTCCGCGCCGAGGGCCTTGCGCGCCTCGGGGTCCGCCCGAAACGCCTCCACCAGCGCCGTGTGCTGGACCGAGGTGCCGCCGGAGATCTCCGAAGCCCCGCGCATCAGCCCGAGCAACTGCACGGTGGGCAGGCCGGTCCACGCCTGCGCCTGGACGAGGAAGTCGCCCGCGGGGATCACCGCGGTGCCGGTGAACGCCATGTGCTGACGGATCATCAGGGCGTGGTGCTTGCGGCAGCGGCGCAGGTGCGTCACCAGATCTTCGTCGCTCAACTCGTCCGGGTCGACCGCCTGGATCGCGTGGTGGGCCGCCACCGACTTCGGCTTGCGGACCTCGTTCCACTCCTGCGCCTGCTCGCGCCACCCCTTCGTCGCGAAGACCTCTTCGGCGCGGGCGAGACGGTTGGGGAACTCCTCGTCCGGGACGGGGACCATCTGCGAGTAGCAGAAACCGCTGGGGTAGGAGGTCAGCCGCTTCAGCAGTGGAATCCCGTAGAACGCCATGAAGTCGCCGAACCCCGCCGCGAACGGCTCCGGGTGCATCTCCGCCCAGTAGCCCGTGACCGGCCGGGGGAAGTGGACCGGGTCCAGCTCCCAGGGGCCGGGACCGGGCGGTTCGGGCGACAGGGGCTGCTTGCTCACGGAGTTCTCCTCGAGGCTGGACGATGAGTTCTCGCAGGGTCCCGAGTCTGTACTCCCGACCGCTTCCCGCACCACCACGGAGGACTGTATGGCTGCGCGCCCGCCGATCGTGGACCTGGCCACCTGGAAGGCCGCCCGCGACGACCTGCTGGTGCGGGAGAAGGCGCACACCCGCGCCGGCGACGCCCTGGCAGCGGAGCGGCGGCGCCTCCCCATGGTGGAGTTCGACGCGTCCACGGCGCTCGTCGGCGCGGCCGGGTCGGTGCCGTTCCTCGACCTGTTCGCCGGCCGCGACGAGCTGGTCGTCTACAAGCACATGTGGCACGACCACGCCGAGCACGACCGGCAGTGCGGGGGCTGCACGGCGAACGCCTGGCAGATGCGCGACGCGGTGTACCTGCGTGCGCGAGGGGTCTCGTTCGCGATTCTGACGGAGGGTCACTGGTCCGAGGTTGGGCCGTACGTTCAGTTCATGGGCTACACCGAGCCCTGGTACTCCGTCCGCGGCCTGCCGTTCCCGCTCGGCAACGACATGGGGTCGATCACCGTCTACCTGCGCGACGGGGACCGCGCCTTTCTCACCTACGCGACGACCGGGCGCGGCAACGAGCCGGCGGGCGGGTCCTTCGGTCTGCTGGACATGACGCCCTACGGCCGCCGCGAGACCTGGCAGGACGACCCCGACGGCTGGCCCGAGGGCCACCACTCCTGCTGGTACTGGTGCGCCGACGCCGACGGCAACGCCACCTGGGACCCGCCCGGCCGCCCCGTCCCGCAGTGGACCCGCCCGGGAATGACCCGCTGACCGCCAAATGGCGGGCATCCGGGCCGCACTTCGGTCTCGAACGAGGTTCCGACGTTCCCTGAGACGCTTGGAGATCACTGTGAACCGAGTTGCCCTCGTTCTCGGCACCGCCCTGAGTGCCGGCGTGCTCGCGGCCGGCACCGCTCACGCCGTGCCGTCGGACGCGACCGGTAGGGACATCGCCGTCATGGACGCGAACCGCATCGCTCCGAAACTGGAGCAGTACTACTTCGCGAAGGGCTTCGCCAAGGACAAGAAGGCCGCCGAGGCCTCGATGGCACCGGCCGGGCAGATGTTCTCGCCGGGCAACAAGATGGGCGGCTACCTCTACCTGCCGGACGAGGAGGAGTTCGTCCTCTGCGTTCAGCACAAGTCCGGCGCCTGGGCCACCTACGACACGGCGCCGATGGCGAGCGGAAAGAACGGCACCAAGGGCGGCTGCCCCAAGGACCTCAACACCACTCGCCCCGAGGGCGGTGGCCTGCTGCGCTAACCGCACGCGGGAGACTGTGCGGGTGGTCGACCAACATCTCGTTACCGACGCCCTGGGTCTCGCCGTCGCTGCAAACGTTCCCGTGCTGCTGTGGGGCGCGCCCGGAACCGGCAAGTCGTCGGTGGTGGGTGCGCTCGCCGGGGCGCTGGACCTCACCTGCGAGGTGGTCATCGCCTCGATCCGGGAACCCGCCGACTTCGCCGGCCTGCCGATCGTCGACAACGGCGGCGTGGTGTTCGCGCCGCCGTCGTGGGCGCAGCGGCTGGCCGCCGTTTCCGACGGCCTGCTCTTTCTCGACGAGATCTCGACCGCGCCGCCGGCGGTGCAGGCCGCGCTGCTGCGCGTCGTGCTCGAGCGCACCGTCGGGGACCTGACGCTGCCGCCGGGGATCCGGACCGTCGCCGCGGCGAACCCGCCGGAGCAGGCCGCGGACGGGTGGGACCTGTCCGCGCCGCTCGCGAACCGGTTCGTGCACCTCGACTGGCCGGTCGACGCCCAGACCATGGCCGAGGGGTTCGCCGGCGGGTGGCCGCCGCCGACGCCGGTGCACCTGCCCGCCGGCTGGGAGCGCCTGGTGCCGCAGATGCGCAGCTGGGTCGCCGGGTTCGTCGGGGTGCGCCCCGCCGCGGCCCTCGCCGTCCCGGGCGAGGCGGCGTCGGCCGGGCGGGCCTGGCCGAGCCCGCGCAGCTGGGACATGGCCGCGCGCCTGCTCGCCGCCTCGCGCTCGGCGGGAGCCCGCGAAGACGTCCTCGCGCTGCTGATCCGCGGCTGCGTCGGAGACGGCGTCGGCGTCGAGTTCCTCAACTGGCTGGCCGAGGGCGACCTCCCGGATCCCGAACAGGTGCTCGCGGACCCGGACTCCTTCGAGCTGCCCGCCCGCGGGGACCGCGCCTTCGCGGCGCTGACCGCGATCGCCGCGGCCGTGGCCGCGAAGCCGACGATCGACCGCTGGACCGCGGCCTGGCAGGTGTTCGGCCGCGCCGGGGACGCCGCGCCCGACGCGGCCGCCGTCGCCGCGAAGAACCTCGCCCGCGCCCGGCCCGAGGGCGCGACGGTGCCGCCCGAGGTCGCACGGTTCGCGCCGCTGCTGCGCGAGGCGGGCCTGCTGGCGTGAGCGAGCTTGCGAGCGAACCGATGTCACATCCCGCGAAGCGGATGCGGCCGACCGATGGGGCCGAGCGAGCTTGCGAGTCGAGGCCCCGGAGGAAGGTCGCGTGAGCGAGCGAAGCGAGCGATGAGCGGCGCAGTGACGTTGGCGGACCCGACGAAGATCGGTGCCGCGCGCCTGTGGGCGAGCGTGCGGATGCCGTATCTGTCCTCGGCCGTGTTCGCCTGCCGGATCGTCTCCGCGCCGGAGATCGGCACGATCCGCATCGACGAGGGCTGGACGGTGCACGCGGACCCGGCCGTCGTCGCGACCATGCCGGTCGCCGACCTCGGCAAGCTCCTTCTGCACCTTGCGTGCCACGTGCTGCGCGACCACGCCGAACGCGGAAAGCACCACGAGCCCGGCGAGGGCCCGTGGTGGAACCGCTGCACCGACGCGGAGATCAACGACGACCTCCTCGTCGTCGACGCCGTACCGCCGTGCGCCCGCGACCTTCCCGAGGACCTGGAGGGGGCACCGCACCGCCTGGCCGAGGAGTACTTCGCCAGCGACGTCGAGCTGCCGCGGGCGATTCCGCGCCGTTGGGACTGTGGCAGCGGCGCCGACGGCGTCCGGCGCGACGACGACGGGCCCGGCCTGTCCGCGCTGGCGGCCCAGCAGTTGAAGGCGCAGACCGCGACGTCGGTCCGGGACGCGCAGTCGCACAATCCGGGCTCGGTCCCCGGCGGCCTGCTCCGTTGGGCCCACGGCGAACTCGATTCCCACGTGGACTGGCGCCGCGTCCTGTCCGCCGAGCTGCGACGCGCCTGCTCGTGGGCGGCGGGGCAGGTGGACCACTCCTACTCCCGGCCCTCGCGCCGCGCCTCGGTCGCGCACCCCGTGGTGTTGCCGCGGTTGGTCCGCCCGCTGCCGAACGTCGCGGTCGTGGTGGACACCTCGGCGTCGATGAACGATCGCATGCTCGCCCAGGCCATGGCCGAGATCGACGGGCTGATCAAGCGTGTGGGTCTGCGCGGCGGCGTGCGGGTGCTGGCCGTGGACACCACCGTGTACGTGGTGCGCCAGGTGAGCCGGTCTTCCGAGGTGGGCATGGCCGGCGGCGGCGGAACCGACATGCGCGTAGGGCTCGACGCCGCTGCCGCGCTGAAGCCCCGGCCCTCGGTAATCGTCGTCCTCACCGACGGCTGGACCCCGTGGCCGGCCCACGCGCCGCGCGGCATCCGCGTGGTCGTGGGGCAGATCGGCGACGGCCCGCAGCCGCCGCCCTGGGCTCGGGTCGTGCAGATCCGCGACTAACGGATCGTCAGGTCGTCGAGGTCCCCGGTGGCACCGACGGTGCGCAGGTGCAGGGCGTCGCCGTCGCGATCGGCGGCCAATACGAGCCGGCCCGCGGTGATCGCGAGGCGTGGCGCCCACACGCGGGCGAGCCACCCGGCGGGGAGGGCAACCGTCCACTGCCCGTCCGTCACCCGCGCAGCAACCTGACCATCCGTCAGTTCAACGGCGACGTTGGCCGCGTCCGGACCGAGCCATCCGGCGAGGGCAAGCCAGACACGGGAGGTCAGCGCATCCTGCAGCGCCGCGGTCGCGACGCCGTCGGCGGCGCCGGCCTCCGCGCGGGTCGCCCACTGCGTGACCGCCTGTGCGGCCAGCCGGTCCACGAGCCCACCGCCTGCCGCGAGGACGAGCAGCAGGTCCTCGCGGACGCTGCGTCCGTCCGAGTTCGACACCAGGGTCGCCGACGTCCCGGCGCGGGTGCGCCACGGCAGCCGGCCCTGCCGGATAGACGAACTCATCGACGCGGTGAGGCCGCTGACCAGGTGAATCCCGGTCCGCGCCTCCGACCCCGACACTGCCGCGCGCACCCTGTCGGCGAGTCCCGTGCACGCCGGCAGCAGCGAGGGGTTCGCGCAGCACCGCTGCCAGGCCTCCAACAGCGCGATGCAGCCAGGAGCCTCCCCGCCGAGCACGGCCAGGATCCGTTCGCCCTCGGGGTCGGCGTGGTCGAGCACCCGCAGGTCGCCGTCGGCCCAGCGCACCCGGTGCCGAACCCCGCCGCACGCCACCGTGCCGTCCACCGCGGGCAGCATCCCGAGGAACCCGCTCGTCGTCACGGGGCGACGGTACCCCTCAGCCGGGGACGACCGCGTCCGCCGCCGTGAGGCCGGCGAGACCGAGGAGTTCGTCCCGCGGAACGAAGGTGATGTTGAAGTCCATCGTGGACTGGCCCTGCTTCAGTGAGGCGAGACGCTGCCCCTGGTACTGCCGGTAGGTGGCGGTGCTCGTGAACTGGCGGAAGGTGTAGTTCTCCCACGTCCCGACCCGGTTGACGAGGTACGGGTTGGAGCCGTTGACCACCCGGTCCGCGAGCTCGAACGCGGGAGCCCGTCCCTGCAGGTAGCTCGCCCAGTTGAGTACGGTGTTCGGCGGTGCGGGCGGGTTGCCGAGTTCCCCCGTCGACGACTCCTTCCCCCAGTACCGGCCCAGTGTGTAGACGATGATCCGCCGGTCCGGGACGAGCTCGCCGAGCCGCCTGGTGAACGCGAGAACGTCGTCGTAGGACGGGCCCCGCGTCATTGCCTGGTCGCTGAACTCGACGTCGACCATCAGCATCACGCCACGGGTTCCGCCGGTGGCGAGGAGGCGGTTGTGGAACGCCTCGGCCTGCGCGGCGCCGTTGCCGGGCGAGAGGTAGTGGTAGGCGCCGAACAGGAGCCCGGCCGCGTTGGCCCGGCGCCGGTTCTCGGCGAAGTAGCCGTCGACGAAGGTCCTGCCCTCGGACGCCTTGGCGAACAGGAAGTCGACCCCGTCGGCCAAGAGGTCGTTGGCGTCGAGCAGGCCGGTGGCGCCGCCGTCGCCGAAGTCCTGCTGCCGCTTCGCGACGTCGGGACCGACGTACGGACCGGCGGTGGTGAGCCGGATCTTCTCGACCAGCGGCGAGCCCTCGATCGCCACGGGCGGGGCGTCCTCGCCATCGGAACCGCACGATCGCAGCAGCAGCGCGAGGGCGAGCAGGCCGACCACCGCCGCAGCGATCTGCCGGCGACGACCCCGCGCCCACGTGCGCGGAGTCGTCCGATTCGCGAGGGCGGTGTCGACGGTCATGGCGATGATTGGGACGTCTCGGCACGCGCGATCGTTCCCGTGTGCCGCCGGCAGTGTGCTCGGCTAGACGGCGATGGGGTCCCCGAGGACGGTGCGCTCGCCGCGGACGTAGACGTTGAAGGTGGCCTTGCCGCGGGCCAGGACCTCACGGAAACGCTGGTAGCGCGCCACCTCGGGGAAGCGAGCCAGGGCAGGGCCGTCGCTGCTGAAGCCGACGGCCTCGACGCCGAGATGACGGCACGTGTAGATCGCACGAGGCAGGTGGGCCGATTCCGAGATCAGGACCGCGCGGTCCAGTCCGAAGACGCGATGGGCCCGGTCGCACGTCTCGTACGTGCTGCGCCCGGCCTTGTCCTCCTGGATCAGCGCAGGCGACACACCCTTGCGCTCCAGGTACGCGCGCATCGCGGCGGGCTCGTCGTAGGACGTGAAGCGGTTGTCCCCGGACACGAGCAGCTTGCGGACCTTCCCCGCCGCCAGCAGTCGCGCACCGGCGTCGAGTCGGTCGGCGATGAGCGGTTTCGGCCGACCGTTCTCGATCCCGCCGCCGAACACCACGCCCACGAGTTCACCGTCGCCGGGCAGTTCGTGCAGCGACTCGACGTGCGAGGCGTTGCGCCCGATCCACCAGTAGTTCGCGGCGACTGCCGCGGGCGGCAGCGCCACCGCCAGCACGATCAGCAACCCGACCAGCCGCCAGCGTCGGCGGAGCAGCGCAACCAGAGCGTTCATCGCCTACCGAAACTAGCGCCGAACGGGAACGTCGGGGCCGTTCCCGTTCAGCGGTCCCTGTCCGGTCCTAGCGGACCGGGGAAACGCGGCGCGGAGCGCCGGGCGCACGGTGACCCATGGCGCCGCCGAGGCGGGCCATCAGCCGGCTCGGCTGCCTTTCGGCAGCCGGCGCCTCTTCCTCGGCGGCGGGCGCCTCGATCCGGCACAGCGCCATCGAGGCGCCGGCCGCGATCGCGAGGATCGGGTCGATGTCGCGCTTGGCCTGCGCCTCGGGACCGAACTGCTCGCACACCACGGTCGCGAAGATCGGCAGGCGCGTGGTGCCGCCGACGATCAACACCGCCGCGACCTCGCCCAGTTCGGTGTTGGCCGCCTTCAGTGCCTCGCGCAGCGCCACCCGGCCGGCCGACAGCGGCTTCATCAGCCGCTTGCTCAGCTCCTCGCGGGTGATGCGCACGCGGGTCTGCAGCCCGGGGATGTCGACGTCGATGGACGTCGCGTCCTCCTGCGCCAACCGCTCCTTCGCCGCGGAGCAGGCGCTGCCCAGGGCGTGCATGGATGCCGCGAACTCCGGGTGCGAGGGGTCGAGCAGCTCTTCGATCTCCGGACCCGCAACCACGCTGAGGCAGTCCAGCAGGTGCCCGTACACGGCCTCGTCGACGTGGCGGCCGCTCAGCGCCGGGCAGGCCATGACGGCCAGCTGGGCGAAGCGGGACTCCTCGGCGACGCGCAGCACTGTGATGGTGGTGGCGCGCACGCCGACGTCGAAGACGGCGAGCAGGTCGCCGACTGCGACGCGCTCCTGCTCGACGGCGGCGGCCGCGGCGGCGCGCGGCGCGCTGAGCAGACCGACGCCTTCGAGGCCCTGGTCGTAGAGGGCGGAGCGCAGCCGAGCGACCTCGCGCGAGTTCCACGTCGCCGGGTACGTCGCCGCGATCGCCTCGGGCTCGCCCTCGATGCGCCGTGCGCGCTCGACGACCTCGGCGACGGCCTCGGCCATCGCTTCGGGCGTCAGGCCGTCGGTGCACTCTCGCCACGCCTCGGGCGCCAGCGAAGCCGACGACACAGCGGCGGTGCGACGGTCGATCTGGAACGCGTGCAGCGTTCCCTCGCGGACCAACGTCGCCGACGTCCGCGTCGAGCCGACGTCAATTCCAAGCCGGTAAGACATCCCCCACCCCCAGGTTCTTCCCCTGATGGGAGCACGCCTGTGGGATATCTGAATGCCAATCAGGTGAGGGTTTCACCAACCCGATACCTGGGCCGCGACCTTATGCCCAGGGGTGTCGCATAGGTCCGTTCCGCAGCGGTCGCTACGGCGATGCGGGTCGCTGCCGGACCAGTGCACTGTGCCTGCCCTGCAGGCGGCGCAGCGTGGACTGCTTCTTCGCGATCATGCGCTCCAGCGAGACACGTTGCTGGTTGGGGATCCCCGGCTTGAGTCGAGCCAGCAGTTGTTCCATGGCGGCTTCGATCTCGCGGATCTGCGCTTCGACGGCCGCTGCTTCACGGGTGGTGGTCACACCGCGGATATCGGCCGCGAGAGTTGCCGGCTAAAGCTCTGTCGCCTCGACGACGAGCAATACCGCATCCTTGGCGACCGTGCCGCCCACGCGGGCGCGCAGGTCCCGCACGACGCCGTCGGCCGAGGCGGTCAGGACGTGCTCCATCTTCATCGCCTCGACGACTACGAGTCGCTGCCCGGCGACAACCTTCTCGCCCTCGGCTACCTCGACCACGGTCACGGTGCCGGGCATGGGGGAGAGCACCGGCCCGCCGCCGCCCGCCGCCTCTTCGGCGGCGGTGTCCAACGCCAAGCGCTCCTGCACCGCCCACGTGTGCCCGTCCCGGCCGATCCACAGGACGCCGGCGGCGTCGCGGGCCAGGGCGTAGGTGCGGGTGACGCCGTCCTGCGTGTGCTTGCCACCCGACGCAGTGCGCGCCCGGACCGGGGCGGCGTCGCCGATGCGCAGCTCGTAGTCGGCGGGGCGGCCGCGGTGGCGGACGTCGACCGGTTCGTGCCCCGAAACGGACAGCCGGTGCGTGGTCCACGCAGCCTCGCCCGGGCGCCAGGCGTTGGGGATCTCGAACGGGTCGACGATCGGACCGGAAGGCTCGAGCGCCAGCACCGTCGCGCCGGTCGCAACGCCGAGCACGTCGTCGGGCAGGTCGGCGGCGGTCAGCGCTTCGAGCTTGCGGCCGACCAGGCCGGTGTCGAGGTTGCCGGCGCGCACGTCGGGGTCGGCCAGCAGCGCGCGCAGGAAGCCGACGTTGGTGCCCAAGCCGAGCAGCGTGTAGCCGCGCAGCGCCGCGTCCAGACGCGTCAGCGCCTCGACCCGGTCTGCTCCGTGGGCGATGACCTTGGCCAGCATCGGGTCGTAGTCCGATCCCACGACCCCGCCCTGCGCGACTCCGGAATCGATCCGCACGCCGAGCGTCATCGGCTGACGCAGCCTCAGGATTTTTCCGCCGGTTGGCAGGAAGCCGGCGGCGGGATCTTCGGCGTAGATGCGCACCTCGATCGAGTGGCCGTGCATTCGCAGCTCCGGCCACGGCGCGACGGCGCCCGCTGCGACCTGCAGCTGCAGCTTTACGAGATCCACGCCGAAGATCTGCTCGGTCACCGGGTGCTCGACCTGCAGTCGGGTGTTCATCTCCATAAAGAACCAGTCCTCGGGCCGGTCGCCGGCCACGATGAACTCCACGGTCCCCGCGCCCACGTATCCGCAGGACCGGGCGGCCGCGCAGGCCGCCTCGCCCATGGCCGCGCGCTGCTCGGGCGTCAGCAGCGGGGACGGCGCCTCTTCGACGATCTTCTGATGGCGGCGCTGCAACGAACACTCGCGCTCGGCGAGGTGCACGACGTTGCCGTGCCCGTCGGCCAGTACCTGAATCTCGATGTGCCGGGGATTGGTGACCAGGCGCTCGATCAGCAGGTTGTCGTCGCCGAACGAGTTGGTGGCCTCGCGCCGAGCACTCGCCAGCGCCGCGGCGAGGTCGGAGCTCTTGAAGACCTCGCGCATGCCCTTGCCGCCGCCGCCCGCCGACGGCTTGACGAGCACGGGGTAGCCGATTGTCTCGACCACGTCGGCCAACTGAGCATCCGTCAGGCCGGAACCGTCCGAGCCCGGCACGACGGGGACACCGGCGGCCGACACGGTTGCCTTGGCGCGGATCTTGTCGCCCATCGCGTCGATCGCGCTGCTCGGCGGGCCGACGAACACGATCCCGGCCGCCTCGCAGGCGGCCGCGAACGCGGTGTTCTCCGACAGAAACCCATAGCCGGGATGGATCGCCTCCGCGCCGGTCGCGATCGCGGCCGCGATCACCTTCTCGATCGACAGATACGACTCCTTGGCCGCCGCCGGCCCGAGCCGCACGGCGATATCGGCCGCCGCGACGTGCGGAGCGTCGGCGTCCGCGTCGGAGTACACCGCGACGGCGCGGATGCCCATCGCCTTGAGGGTGCGGACGACCCGGACCGCGATCTCTCCGCGGTTGGCCACCAGAACGCTGGAGAACATCCCGCTCACATCCTGCTGTCACATTCGGAAAATGGCGCCGAAGGCCGGATCGGCCAGCGGGGCGTTGGCAGCCGCGGTCAGGGCGAGGCCGAGCACCGTGCGAGTGTCCGCCGGGTCGATGACGCCGTCGTCCCACAGCCGCGCGGTCGAGTAGTACGGGTGGCCCTGGAACTCGTACTGGGCGCGGATCTTCTCCTTCAGTGCGGCCTGCTGCTCGGCGTCGCCGGAACCGACGGTCGTGAGCACCGTCGCCGCCTGCTCGCCGCCCATCACCGAGATGCGCGCGTTGGGCCACATGAACAGGAAGCGGGGCGAGTACGCCCGCCCGCACATGGCGTAGTTCCCGGCGCCGAACGAGCCGCCGACGATCACGGTGATCTTCGGGACCCTCGTCGAAGCGACGGCGGTGACGAGCTTCGCTCCGTTGCGCGCGATGCCGCCGGCCTCGTAGTCCCGCCCGACCATGAACCCGGTGATGTTCTGCAGGAACAGCAGCGCCACCCGGCGCTGGTCGCACAGTTCGATGAAGTGCGCGCCCTTCATCGCCGACTCGGAGAACAGGATCCCGTTGTTCGCGACGATCCCGACCGGGTGCCCGTGGATACGCGCGAACCCGGTGACGAGCGTCGTGCCGTACTCGGACTTGAACTCGTGGAATCGGGAGCCGTCGACGATGCGCGCGATCACCTCGCGCGCGTCGTAGGGGATCCGGGAGTCCGTCGGCACGGCCCCGTAGAGCTCGGCCGGGTCGACCGCGGGTTCCTCGGTGGGCAGCCGCTCCCAGGGGGCGGCGGCGCGCGGTGCGAGCGTGGAGACGATGCTCCGCACGATGCGCAGCGCGTGCGCGTCGTCGTTGGCGAGGTGGTCGGTGACGCCGGAAATCTTCGAGTGCAGGTCGCCGCCGCCGAGGTCCTCCGCGGTGACGATCTCGCCGGTCGCCGCCTTCACCAGCGGCGGGCCGCCGAGGAAGATCGTGCCCTGGTTACGGACGATCACGGCTTCGTCGGACATCGCGGGCACGTACGCGCCGCCGGCGGTGCAGGAGCCGAGGACTGCGGCGATCTGCGGGATGCCGAGGCCGCTCATCGTGGCCTGGTTGTAGAAGATTCGGCCGAAGTGCTCGCGGTCCGGGAACACGTTGTCCTGCTGCGGGAGGAACGCGCCGCCGGAGTCGACGAGGTAGATGCAGGGGAGCCGGTTGTGCAGGGCGACCTCTTGGGCGCGCAGGTGCTTCTTCACGGTCATCGGGTAGTACGTGCCGCCCTTGACCGTGGCGTCGTTGGCGACGATCACGCACTCGCGCCCGGCCACGCGCCCGACGCCGGTGATCATCCCCGCGCCGGGGGCGTCGCCGTCGTAGAGGTCGTGTGCGGCCAGCGGCGAGAGTTCGAGGAAGGGCGACGCCGGGTCCACGAGGGAGTCGACGCGATCGCGCGGCAGCAGCTTGCCGCGCTCCACGTGCCGCGCCCGGGACTTCTCCGGCCCGCCCAGGGCTGCGGTCGCGAGCTTCTCGCGCAGGTCGGCGACGAGCGCCCGGTGCGAGGCGTCGTTGCGGGCGAACTGCTCGCCGCCCGGATCGACCTTGCTGCGCAGCACCGGGGTGTCCTGACTCATCGTTCGGCCATCATCGGCGCGGGGAACCCCATGGCGGGACGTTAATGGACGACAACACCGGCGGCCGCATTGCCCCCCGAGGGATAACTCAAAAGGAGGTCGGTAGGCCGCGCAGCGCTTCGGCGATGGCAGCCTGCTGCAGCGCGTCGGCGATCCGCCGCTGCAGCTGCTCGGGATCGGCAAGGTCCGCGAGCAGCGCGCGCACGTCCAGTCGGGCGATGGCGGTGCGCAGCACGCTGGCGGTGGGGAGGCGGTTGTCGACGAGCGAGTCCGGGAGCTTCCGCAGCGTGAACTCCAGGGCGCCGTTGAGTTCGACGCGGTCCAACAGTTCGGGAAGCAGGGCGGAGGCCTTCGGCAGCCGGTCTTCGCGCTCGAGGCGGCCCACAGCGTCGTTCAGACCGGCGCGCACCGCGTCGACCTCGTCCCGGGTGCGCTCCCCGCCGACGCCGAGGCGCAGGACCAACGCCTCGCGAGAGATGGCGAGCCGGCAGGCGGCCCCGTCGAGCCCGAGCAGTACCAGGCTCTCGCCCAACCCATCGAGACCAGGGGACACCGCCGCGACCGCTCGCGGCGCACAGGGATCTCCGGAGCGCGCGGGCACGAAGTCTCCGCCGCCGTTGGCGACCTGTGTCCCCAACACCGCGGCCACCAGCGCGCACGCCACCACCGGCAGCCCCACCGCCCGCGCCCTCACCCGCGCCGCCGTGCTGCGAGGGGAAGCAGTGCGAGGAGGGCGAGTCCGGCGGCGAGGAGGTAAGAGTCGCGGAAGGCGCGGGTGGCGGCCCGTTCGAGCTGGTCGTCCAGAGAGCGCTCGAGGGCGTCGGCGACGACGCGCTGGTCCGGGGGCAGCGCCAACGCCTCGAAGGCCGGGTGCAGGTCCGGCACGCGGCCGGACTCGGTGGTGAGCCGTTCAGCAAGCTCGGCCGCCAGGGTCACCTTCACGGCGCCAGGCAGTGGGGCGTCGAGCACCTGCCCGGCGACGGCCTCCTGCGCCGGCACCTGCGCGTCGCGGAGGTCCGCGGTGAACACCGGGGTCAGCAGTGCAAGCCCGAGCACGACGCCGAGGTGTCGCGCGGCGACGGTCGTCCCGCCGTGGAACACGCGCGGCCGGCGCTCGTGTATCGCCTGGGCCGTGAGCGCGTCGAGCGTCAAGCCGAGCCCGAGCCCGACGAGAATCTGAGGGGCCATCAGCCAGCCGAGCCGCGCGTCCGGCAGCACCGCGAACGCCGCCATTCCGCCGGCGACCAAGAGGCAGCCGGCAACGGTTTCCGAGCGGACGCCGGCCTGCGCCACCCGCGCCAACGGGAGGGCGGCCCATGCGGCGAGCGGGATCGCGGACACCGTCGCGGCCGCCGTCGCCGGGGAGTGCCGCCAACCCTCGACGAGCAGCAGCACCAACAGGAACAGCGCCGCGGTCAGCGCCGCGGACAGCAGCGCGAGCGACAGGTTCGGTGCGAGCGCAGGCCGATGCGACCCGACCTCCGGCTCGCGTGACCGCCCGCGTAGCGCCAAGGCGGCCGGGACCGCGAGCAGCGTGGTCGGCACCTGCACGACGAAGATCGCCTGCCAGGAGATCGCCTCGGTCAGCAAGCCGCCGGCCACCGGTCCTGCGGCGGTGCCGATGACCCCCGCCGCCGTCCAGCGCGCCAGCCCGCCGCGCTCCCCGCACACGGCGACGAGCAACTCCAGGCACCCCAACAGGGCTACGGCCCCGCCGAGCGCCTGCCCGGTGCGGGCCGCGATCAGCACCTCCATGGTCGGCGCCGCAGCGCACAGCCCGGACGCCGCGGCGAACACCACCATGCCCAGCGCCGCGGGCACCGCGGGATCGCGTCGACACAGCCGCGCGGCCGGCACCGCCGCCAACGCCAGCGCGAGGTTGAACGAGATCAGCACCCATGCGACCTCGCCGATCGTCCCGTCGAGCTCGCGCAGGATCTCCGGCAGCGCGAGGGTCACGACCGCCGAGTCCGCCAGCACCATCGCGACGATCAGCGCCAGCAACCCGACGACGACCGGCCGTGCCCGCGCTCCCACCCGCGCCATGCTCGCAGTCGTCACCTCGCAGCCCTACCCCCACCGTCGGCTGCCGAGCAAAGACGCAGGCGGTGGGGCGCGGCCGGGGCTCGGGTGCGGCTCGTGCGTCGTTCCCGTGCTCGGTGGCCGTCGGCGGGAACGATGTCGCCCGGGACTGGAGGTCGCGGTTGGGGTGCGCCGCTTCCGTCTAGCCCCGGCGGTTGCCGAGCAGGGAAGCAGCCGGTGGGGCGGGGATGGGCGTTGGGCGCGGCGCGTGCGTCGCATCCGTGCTCGGTGGCCGCCGGTCGATCGGCGGGGCAGGGCGGATGGGGCCGGATGGGCCGGACGGCCGGATGGCGAGCGTCGCGGGAATGGCGAAGCACGCCAGTAGGTTGACGTGTCAACTCGAACGCAACCGGAAGACTGGATCCATGACGACTGCTGACCGCCAGGCCGTGACCGAATCGGAACTGCACCCGCTGCTCGCCGGCCGGTGGAGTCCCCGCGGCTTCGACACCGCGCACGAACTGTCCGACGCCGAGCTCGCGGCCCTGCTCGAGGCCGCGCGCTGGGCGCCGTCCTGCGCCAACCGCCAGCCCTGGCGCTTCGTTGTCGGCCGTCGCGGCGAGCCGACGTTCGATCGAATCGCCGCCCACCTCGCCGAAGGCAACCTGCGGTGGGCGCCGCGTGCCTCGCTGTTGCTGCTCGCCGCGTCCGTGAACGAAGCCCCGGACGGCGCCACGTGGCTCCCGTGGTCGCACTACGACACCGGGCAGGCGATCGCCCATCTCACCGTCCAGGCCAGTGCACTCGATCTGGCTGTGCATCAGATGGGCGGATTCGACATTCCGGGCATGGCAGCGGAGTTCGGACTGCCGGAGACCGTCGAGCCGCTCGCGGTCGTGGCGGTCGGGCGCTGGGACCCGCAGGCCGATCTTCCAGACGATCTCAAGGCTCGCGAATTCGCCCCGCGTACCCGCCACGACCTCGCTGACCTGCTGATCTTCGGATAACCCCCCACGGGGGTAGGCCACGGCGCGGCCGGTTGTGGCAATCCGAACGGTGTTACAGGATTTGGTTCGTGCTGCTGACGGCGTCGTCGTTGACCGTGCGCTACGGGCGCGCGGTGCAAGGTCTTGTCGACGTCGATCTCGAGGTGCCCGAAGGTTCGGTCACCGCGGTGCTCGGAGCCAACGGCGCCGGGAAGTCGACGCTGCTGCGCGCGATCTCCGGCACGTTGAGCCTGCACCGCGGTCGGATCGAATCCGGGTCCATCGAGTTCGACGGCAAGTCCATCGTGGGGCTCGACCCGGCCAAGATCGTCACCTCCGGAATCGTCCAGGTGCCCGAAGGCCGGCAGGTCTTCGCAACGATGAGCGTCGAAGACAACCTGCGCGCCGGCTCCCTGGCGGTCCCCCGGGAGCGTCGTGGCCAGGCGCGCGAGCGGGTGCTCGAACTGTTCCCGCGCCTGGGCGAACGTCTGGGGCAGCGAGCCGGTCTGCTCTCCGGCGGCGAGCAGCAGATGCTGGCCATGGGCCGCGCGCTGATGTCCGAACCCAAGCTCCTCCTGCTCGACGAACCGTCGCTCGGGCTGGCCCCGAAGATGATCGAGACGATCCGTCAGATCGTCGCCGAGATCAACGCGGCCGGCGTCGCGGTGCTCCTCGTCGAACAGAACGCGGCGATGGCGTTGAAGGTCGCCCAGCACGTCGTCGTGTTCGAAGTCGGCCGGATGGCGTTGCGTGGCAGTGCCGCCGACGTCGCCACCTCCCCGCAACTCGCCGCCCTCTACCTCGGCGGCCACCAGGCGGAAGAGGCCCGTCCCACGCGCACCGCCAAGCGCCCGCCGCTGACGAAGTGGCAGGGCTGACCCGTGAACGGAATCGCACTGGAGGCCAAGGGCCTCTCCCTCGCCTTCGGCGGCGTGAAGGCGTTGGACGGAGTCGGGTTCGCGATCGCCCCCGGCACCATTCACGCCCTCATCGGCCCGAACGGCGCCGGCAAATCCACCTGCTTCAACGTGCTGTGCGGCGTCTACTCCGCCGACGCCGGCCAGGTGTGGCTCCGCGGGGAAGAGGTCACCGGTCTGAAGCCCCATCAGTTGGCCGGGCGCGGGCTCGGTCGCTCCTTCCAGAACCTGGCGCTGTCCGGGCACTCCACCGTGCTGGACAACGTGATGCTGGCCCGCCACTGCCGCACGCGCGGCGGGTTCGTGGCCGCGGGCCTGCGCTGGCCCTCGATGCTCAAGGAACAGGCCAAGCACCGGGCACGCGTCGAGGAAATCTGCGCGTTCATCGGAATCGAGAAGCTCCTCCACACCCCCGCCGGGGTGCTCTCCTACGGCGACTCCAAGCGCGTGGACATCGCCCGGGCGCTGGCCACCGAACCCGAAGTGCTGCTCCTCGACGAACCCGCCGCCGGCATGAACGCGGGCGAGACCGCGGAGATGGCCGAACTCATCGTCGAAGTGCGCGCCGCCCTGGACCTGTCCGTCCTGCTCGTCGAGCACGACATGACCCTGGTCATGGGCATCGCCGATCGCATCACCGTGCTCGACTTCGGCAGGGTCGTCGCCGACGGCACCCCCGAGCAGGTCCGCAACGACCCCGAGGTTATCCGGGCCTACCTGGGAGACAGCGCATGACGACCTTTGTCCAGGTGGTGGTCAACGGCCTCGGGAAGGGCGCGGTCTACGCGCTGCTCGCCCTCGGCTTCGTCATCATCTTCAAGGCCAGCGGCGTGCTCAACTTCGCGCACGGCTCGTTCGTGCTGCTCGGCGGGTACGTCGCCGTCCGCACCGAGGACAGCCTCGGGTTTACCGGATCCGCCCTGCTCGGCGTGGCCTGTGCCGGCCTCGGGGCGTTGGTGATCGAACGCGTGCTGGTGGCCCGAAAACCCCTGGCCGACCCGATCGCCCTGGCGCTGCTCACCATCGGCGTCGACGTGATCATGACCGAGGAGATCATCCGGCGCCTCGGCATCGACGTCCCGTTCCTGGGCGGGCCGTACGACAACAAGCCGGTGCAGGTCGGGGACATCACGTTCTTCCGCACCCAGCTCATCGCCATCGCCGTCGGCAGCGTCCTCGTCGCGGCGTTCTTCGTGGCCTTCCGCTACTCGACGTGGGGCGTGGCCATGCGCGCCCAGGCCGAGAACCGGGAGGCGGCGGCGCTGATGGGGATCAGCCGCAGCCGGGTCACCGCAACCGCCTGGATCGTCGCCGGAATCCTCGCCGGGGTCGCGGTGCTCTTCCTCGCCACCCAGGACTTCTCCGGTTCCGGCCTCTCGCGCGGCACCCACGCGGTGGCGCTCGTCGCCTTCCCGGCGGCGATCATCGGCGGTCTGGACTCCACGACCGGTGCGATCCTCGGCGGCGCCATCGTCGGCCTGACCGAGGCGCTCAGCGCGCAGTACATCTCGTTCGAGTTCGCCAAGATCGCAGTCTTTGTCGTGATGCTGGTCGTTCTGGTGATCGCCCCGGCCGGGCTGTTTGGCACTCGGGAGCGCACACGTGTCTAGCCACCGAGCCCTGACGCGTCCAACGGGCGCCGCCGGCATCGAGTGGGCCTTGATCGGCGGCCTGCTGCTGGTGCTGGTCTGCGCACCGTTCTTCCTCGAACCGTCGTGGTTGCGGGTCGGTCAGCTCGTCATGATCGGCGCCGTGGGCGCGATCGGCCTGACCTTGCTCACCGGCCAAGCGGGCCAACTGTCGCTGGCGACGCCGTTCTACATGCTCGTCGGTGGCGCCACGTACACGGTGCTCGGTGCCGACGACACACCCAGCCGGGTCGGGTTCGGGCTGCCGTCGGTAGTCGCCCTCGTCGGAGCGGTGCTCGTCTCGGCCGTTCTCGGGCTGGCCTTCGCCCCGGTCGCCGGGCGCGTCCGGGGCGTGTATCTGGGCGTGGCCACGCTGTCCCTGGTCTACGTCGGCCTCTACCTGGGACAGCAGTGGACCTCCATTTCCGGCGGTACCGCGAGCGGACGGCCGGTGCCGGACCTCAACCTGCTCGGGATCAAGTTCCTGCGTGCGTCGAACCGCGAGGAACGGGTCTGGTGGCT
>JBQTKD010000052.1:0-63481 GCA_052386455.1 Sporichthyaceae bacterium | reverse complement strand
GCACCCCGCCGGGCGGGGGCGGGCTGGGGGGGGCTGGGGGTGGGTTCGGGGTCGGCCGGGGGGCCGCCGGCGGGGGGGGGGCCCCCGGGGGGGGGGCACGTCCGGACGCGCCGTCTGCGAGACGCCGTCCGCTCCTCTTTCGAGAAACGGCACGACGAGTTAGAAGTCCGTCGGCGGGCCGTCGTTCGCCTCGCGGTCCACCTGGGCACCGATGCCGAGCTTTTCCTTGATCTTCTTCTCGATCTCGTCGGCGAGGTCCGGGTTGTCCTTGAGGAAGTTGCGGGCGTTCTCCTTGCCCTGCCCGAGCTGGTCGCCCTCGTAGGTGTACCAGGCGCCGGACTTGCGCACGAAGCCCTGCTCCACGCCCATGTCGATCAGGCCGCCCTCGCGGCTGATGCCCTGGCCGTACAGGATGTCGAACTCGGCCTGCTTGAACGGCGCGGCCATCTTGTTCTTCACGACCTTGACGCGGGTGCGGTTGCCCACCGGCTCGGCGCCGTCCTTGAGCGTCTCGATGCGGCGCACGTCCAGACGCACGGAGGCGTAGAACTTCAGCGCCCGACCACCGGTGGTGGTCTCCGGCGACCCGAACATCACGCCGATCTTCTCGCGCAGCTGATTGATGAAGATCGCAGTGGTGTTGGTGTTGCTCAGCGCACCGGTGATCTTGCGCAGCGCCTGGCTCATCAGGCGGGCCTGCAGACCGACGTGGCTGTCGCCCATTTCGCCCTCGATCTCCGCACGCGGCACGAGGGCGGCGACGGAGTCGATCACGATGATGTCGATGGCACCGGAGCGGATCAGCATGTCCGCGATCTCCAGCGCCTGCTCGCCGGTGTCCGGCTGGGAGACCAGCAGCGAGTCCGTGTCCACGCCGAGCTTCTTGGCGTACTCCGGGTCCAGCGCGTGCTCCGCGTCGATGAAGGCGGCCACGCCGCCCTGGCGCTGCGCGTTGGCGACCGCGTGCAGGGCCACCGTGGTCTTGCCGGAGGACTCCGGGCCGTACACCTCGACGACGCGCCCACGCGGCAGGCCGCCGATGCCCAGCGCCACGTCCAGCGCGACCGACCCGGTCGGGATCACCTCGACGGGTGCGCGCGCGTCGTCGCCCAGGCGCATGACCGAGCCCTTGCCGAACTGCCGCTCGATCTGCGAGAGCGCGGTGTCCAGAGCCTTGCCGCGGTCTGCCGTAGGTGCCATGTGGGTGTCCCCGCCTGTCTCGTCTGGGCACGTCGCCGATTCGTCCGTGCCGATCTACCGCGAGACGCTAGAGCGAGGGTCCGACAGTTTTTCTTCGGAGGAGCTCCGCGACCGGTGTTTCGGCACTGCATGGAACGTACTCGAACACCCGTTCGATGTCATGCAAGACGCGTTGCGGCGTGTCTCAGCGCAGCGAACGCGGCAGATCCAGCGCGTCGATGACGGCGCGCCACACGGTTTTCGGGTCGATCCCGGCATCGAGCGCCTCGGCCACCGTGCGCCCGCCGAGATCGGCCATCACGAAGTCGCGAGCGAAGGATTCGGCGTAGGCCGGGCCGAACTGGAGCTCCATCCGCTCCCAGAAGTCCGTCAACCGCACCCGTCCACCCTACGGGCGAACAAAACGGCGAATCGCCCGCGACGAGCGCCGCGGGCGATTCGAACGGAGGTGAACTAGGCGGGAGCGCCGAGGGCCTCGGCCTCGTCGAGGCGCTTGAGGGTGGCGTCCCAGCCCTGCTCGGGAGAAGCGGCGGCCAGTGCCTCGAGCTCTGCCCGGATCTTGCTCCCGTGGCCGGCAGCCGACAGCGTCCGGATCTGCTCGACGAACGCCTCGGAGCTCGTCTTGAGGTTCGGGGTCTGACCCGTGGTGATGTTGCGGACGTAGGCGTTCTTGCCGTTGTTGAGCGGGATCAGGTACTTGACCTCGCCCAGGGCGCTGATACCGCCGCCGGCGCCACCGGCACCGGCGCGGACTGACGCGCGTGAAGTCTTTGACTGCTTGCCGGCCACGGAGCACTCCCGAGAGGTCGTACGAGGAAAAGCCCGGCCTGCAGTGCCGGACCGCGAGAGTCTACCGGGCTACACCCGGATCAGCGTCACCGTCGGGTCGAGCGCGCGCAGATCGTCCGCGTCGCTGGTGGCGATACGTCTGCCGCGGGTCCTGGAACAGAGCACAACGGTGGCGTCCACCACGTCCGACGTACCGGCGACACCACACATTTGCCCAGCCGCCCGAGCGCCGAGATCGTCCAACTCGACGATCTCGACGTCGTCCGCGCTCAGAAGCGAAGCAAGGCGAGCTTGCCTTCGGCCATCGCGCCAGACTTGGCCGATCACCCCGACGGGTATCAGCAACGGCTCCTTGCGTTCCCGAGCTCGACGGATCACGGCGACTGCACGCCGATCCATCCGGTCGAACCCGATCAACGCGCCTGCGTCGAGGGTCAGACCCACCCCGCCTCCTCGTCGATTGCCCGACGCTCCTCGTCGGTCAACGGACCACCGGTTGCGGCGAGCATCTCGTCGAGCAACACGTCCAAGTCCTCACGTTGCGCCTTCTCGCGCATCGCGTCGGCGACGTAACCGGAAACGCTCGCCGCGCGACCGCGCGCCACGGCCGCCTTGGCTACCGCGACCAACTCTTCCGGAACTGTCACTGCGATTTTGGCCCGGCGTGTCATACCTAGCATCATACCGTCCCTCCACGTGGATCATCTGACGATCGCCGAGACGGTAGGCGCCACCACCGACAGAAGGTGGCGGCGCGGTTTCCTACGCTGGAGCGGTGACCGATGCCACGAGCGCCGCGCGGTCGGCCGAACGTGCGGCCGACCGAGCCAAGTTCCTGCAGCCACCGGCGCCTACGCGTTCCATCGACGCCGACCCGGTGCCCCTCGACGGCACGGATTCGGCGGTCGCCGCATGGGCCGCCGACCCAGGCCAGCAACTACTGCTGGCGCAGTTCTGCGCGTGGTGCGCGGAGACGCCCGCCGAGCTGATCGAGCGGATCTTCGACCGCGAGGCGTACGAGTACCGCCGCCGCGACCACTATCGCGAGCAGATCCTCGAGTTCTGCGCCGCGGGCGGCGGGACGTGGGAGGAGCAGACCGCGCGCGGGGACGTCGTTCGCGGCTTCTTCCACGCCAACGGCCACACCATCGCCCGTCCGAAGCCGGCGTGGATGATCTGGGCGCAGATGCCCTAACCCCGCAGCGGCACGAACCTGGCGAGCTTGCCTGTGCGCCCGCGCGGGAGGTCGTCGACAATCCGCACCTCGACCCAGGGGTCGGGCAGACCCGCACGGGCCAGTGCGGCTTGCAGGTCGGCGGCGAGCGCGGCCGCGTCGAGGGTTCCGACCGTCCGGGCGCACACCTCGGCCCCGATCGCGGTTTGGCGCACCTGGTATTCGACGATCTCCCGGCGCAGGCTCAGCGGAGAGCGAAACAGGTGCGGGTGGACCTCGATGCCCGCGTAGTCGAACCAATCCTCCAGGCGGCCGGCCACTTCGGCGACGGTCGGGTACGCCGAGCCACAGGGGCAGGGGTCGGGGTCGACCCGGATTTGGTCGCCGAGTTCGTAGCGGATCAGTGGCATCGTGTGGTTGTAGAGGTTGGTCACCAAGACCATCGCGGATTCCCCGCCCGGGGGTATCGGGCGCCCGGCGGCGTCGACGGGTTCGCAGACCGCGATGTCCTCGGAGAGGTGCAGTCGACCCACGTCGCAGCTTTCGGCCTGCCCGCACGCCTCCGATGTGCCCCAGATGTTGCCAACCGGCACGCCCCAGGCGGATTCGGCCAGGGCCCGCGTCTCGGGTAGCAAGGCCTCCCCGAAGCCCTGGACCAGGTGCGGGCGGATGGCCAGTCGTCCGGCCAGCGCCTCCAGTGCGAGCCGGTGCAGGCTGCTCGGGTACGCCGCGAGCGACTCGGGTCGCATCACGTCGAGCAGCGCGACCTGCTCGTGCAGCGGCAACGAGGCCGGGACCACCTGGGTGTGGGAGCCCTCCGGGCGGCCCACCCCGCCAAAGCACCGCTGCAGCGCCGCAGAAGCGTGCGTCGGATGACCCGCCGCGACGACGGCCATCGTCCGCGTACCCAGCCGCGACCAGCTCCGTGCGGTGCGGCGCAGGCAGCTCGCGTAGGCGATCGCCCACTCGGTCCACCCGTACGCGTAGGTGGCACGCATGCCCGACGAGCCGCTCGACGCGATCACCGTGTACCCACCGGGTAGGTAACCGGCTTGGGGCTGACCGGCCAGGTTCGCCTCGACCGCCGCCGTGTCGAGGCCGGGCACCGTCACGATCGCGTCGAAGTTCGCGACGAGATCCGCCTTGGTCATCGTCGGCAGCGACGCGAGCAACTCGTCGAACGGGGCCGCCAAGTCGACGCAGCCCAGCCGCTCTCGGTGCCACGAGGAGCCCGCGACCGCTGCACGCAGCAGGGCCCGGAGAGAAGCGTCGCGGTGCGCGGCGATCTGCGTCGCAGACCAGTCCAGCGCCGCGGTCAGCCCAGCGAGTACCTCCCGCCCGTGGTCCTTGTGGGCGGCGATGGTCCTGCTCATCGCGCGTTTCCGACGGGCTTGAGCGCGACGAATCGCAGCAGCTTCCCCGTGAGCCCCCGCGAGAGGGCCTCGACGACCGACACCGTCACCTGCGGATCGCTCAGCCCGGCCTTGCGTAGCGCCAGCTGCAGATCCTCCGTCAACGAGGCGACGTCGAGTCCCTCGACCGAGGGCAGCAACACCTCGATGCCGTCCGACGTCTGCTGCACCTGATACTCCGTCACCTGCGCTCGCCGGCCGATCTCCGAGCGAATCGCGTGGGGGTGCACGGAGACGGCCCCGTACTCGAAGTGCTCGTCGAGTCGCCCCTGCAGGTCGTCCACCACACGATGCGCCGACCCGCACGCGCACGGGTCGGGGAGGATCCGCACCTGGTCGGTGAGTTCGTACCGGATCAGCGGAAGTGCGTGGTTGTACAGGTTGGTCAGCAACACCTTCGCCGCCTCGGTGCCGGCCGGTACGGGGCGCCCGTCGGCGTCGACGGGTTCGACGACGTGCAGGTCCTCGGACAGGTGCAGGCTGCCCAGGGCGCACGCGTCGCCGAGAGCTCCGCCCTCCGACGCACCCCAGGAATTGCGCGGCGTCACTCCCCACGCCGCTTCGATCGCGGCACGAGTCTCCGGCAGCAGCGGTTCGCCCGAGCAGCCGACCCCCTGCGGCGCGATGTGCAGCCTGCCGCCAAGCGCCTCGACGGCGAGCCGATGCAGCGCGCTCGGGTAGCCGATGAGCAGGTCGGGTTGCGCCGCCTCCAACACCGCCGCCTGCTCCGCGAGGGGAGAGGTCACGGGAACGAGGACCGTGCGAGATCCGACCGGCATACCGAAGCCGGGGAAGCTGCGGGCCAACGCGGCCGAGGCGTGCGTTGGATGTGCGGCCGCGACCATCGCAAACACCACCGGCTCGGCCGAACGCAGGGTGCGTGCCCGCCGCCGCATGTGGGATAGGCCGTAGGTGGCGAATCCCGTCCGGTCGTACACGTAGATCCCGCGCAGTCCGCTCGATCCACTCGACGCGATGGCCGTGTACTCCCCGTTCAGGTAGCCCGCGTCTGGTTGCCCGGCAATGTTCGACTCCACCGCTGCGCGGTCGATGCCGGGCACCGTGACGGTGTCGTCGAAGTGCTCGGCCAGATCGGCCTTGGTCATCGTGGGCAGCGAGGCGAGCAACTCCTCGAACGGTGCGTCGAGGTCGACCCCGGCCATGCGCCTGCGATGCCACGGCGATCGCGTCAGGGCCACCTGGAGGAGGTCGCGCAGTCGGCGCTCGCGGTTCTCGCGCAACTCCTCTGGCGTCCAGTCCAGCGCGGCGTCCAGCGCCGGCAGCAGGGCTCGGGCGTGCGCTGCGTTCGGATCGGCGGTCATCGACCTCGCCTCTCTGCGCCGGGCGTTCGCCGACGTCGCCGGAACGCTAGGGATGCGACGGCCGGGCCAGGACCGGGTCGGTACGGGTTTCGGTACGGATCTGGCGCCATGTCAGGTCGCCGAGTCGACGACGAGGCCAAGCTCCCGCGCGCGCCGCGCGAGGTCGAGCTTGGAGGCCACGCCGAGCTTCGCGTACGCGTTGGCCAGATGGGATTCGACGGTGCGCTCGCCGATGAACAACTCCTCGGCGATGTCGCGGGCCGAGGCACCGCGGGCGGCCAGCGCGGCGACCTCGCGCTCGCGGCGACTCAGGGCGCCCGCTCCTGCGACAGCCGCCGCGGCGCGGCGCCCCGCACTGCCGAGCGTGCGCAGATCCGCGGCGACCCGCTGTTGATGCCAGACGGCGCCCACCGCTCCATAGATGGCCGCGGCCTCCTCGAGCGCGGCTCTGGCGGCCGAGCGGTCGGATTCGGCGCGGCCGAGCAGGTGCAGCGCCCGAGCCAGGTGCCCGCGGCTTCCCGTGGTCCGCAGCGCCGCCACGCCCTGCCGCGCGCATTCGGCCGCGTTCTCTCGGTCGCCGTCGTGCAGGGCCAACGTCCCGCGCGCCCAGGCCGTCAGGCCCGCGTACACCGGATTGTCCTCCACGGTGCTCGCGCGCTCGACGAGCGCGGCGCACTCGACCAACGCGCCCCGATCGGCAGCGGCCGCAGCGATCTCGAGGCAGTCGGCGAAGGCGGCCGGCCAGCCGGCGTAGCCCACCTCGTCCAAACCGCGGACCGCCGCCAAAGCGGTCGCGACCCCATCGCCCGGTCGGCCGGCGTGCCAGTCCACGAGGGATCGGGCGACCCGAACGAGTTGCCGGTGCGCGCCGAATCCCATGCCTGGAGACAGTTCGGCTATTCGCGAGAGAAAGACGCGCGCCTCGTCGGGGCGGTCCGCTGCAATCGCCGCAGCGGCGCCGCAGGTCATGCCGAATTCCTTGCGCAGCGCGATCCCACGCGCATTCCAGGCCAGAGACTCTCGCGCCGCCTCCAGCGCGCCGTTGACATCGCCGACCTCGTAGCAGGCAAAGGCCAGCGCTTCGAGCAACGACGTGTCGCGGTAGTCAGGGTCGGCCGCCCGGGCCGCAACGAGCCTCGACAGTCCCTCGTTCGCCAACCCGCGGCTCGCCTCGGCACACGCCCGCAGCATGGCGACGGTAGTACCGCGGTAGCGCCGGCCCTCGCGGGCGGCGATGTCGGAGGCGACTTCCAACTGCTCGATTCCGGCGAGCAGACGGCCCTGCTGCACGCAGGCGAAGGCGAGCCCGTGGTGCGCCTGCAGTGCGACCAACGGCAGGTCGGCCGCCCGGGCGCGCTCCAGCACGCGGGCCATGGCTTCGCGCTGCCCGGAAAGGTCGCCGCCGAGTCCGAGCGCCCAGGCGGCTTCGCGGGTTGCCAGCAGTTCGCCGACCAGGTCCCCGACCTGTGCGAAGAGCGTTGCGGCGGCGAGCGCCTCGGCCCGCGCGGCGACCATATCGCCCACGCCCCAGGACAGGAAACTGGCCAGCCGGAACTTGACCCGCGCGCGACGGTCTGGCGCTGCGTCGGTGGCGTCGAACACCGCGTCGATCTCGCGCAGCGCACGGATGCCGAGGACCGCGTAGATGCCCGCGCGGTGTTCGACGACCCAGTCCGCGTCCCAGTTCATCGCCTCGTACACGGCCGTCCAGCGGCCGTCGCCGGCCGGCAGCAGTTCGACGAGCTCCGCGAGCAGCTCCAGCGCCTCGCGATAGGCCTGCCGGCTCTCGGCCTGCCGAATCGCGACGAGCAGGGTGTCGACGGCCTCCGGATCGCCCGGACCGGCGGCGCGGGCGAGGTGGCGGGCGGCTTCGGCAACCGCGCCGGTCGCCGCCAGTACCCGCCCGACCTGACGGTGCATCACTCGTCGCCGGGCGGCGCCGATCTCCTGGTGGACGGCATCGCGAACCAGCCCGTGTGCGAAGAGGTAGACGAGGTCTCGACCGCGTTCCTCCTCGAGGAGTGCGCGTCCCGCGACGAGTGCGTCCAGATCGGCGGCCAACCCGCTCGCGCCGCGGCCGGTGAGTGCCCCGAGTTCGTCCAGGCTCAACGGACGTCCGGCAACGGCCAGCAGTTCCACCAGTTCGCGCTGCTCGCCGGGCAGCTTGCCCACGCGCGCGCTGACTCGCTCCGCAAGGCCGACGGGAACGCGCGACAGGGCGGGCGCCGTCACGTCGCCACCGGAGTCGACGAGGGCCCGCAGCAGGCCCGAGGCGAACAACGGGTTGCCCTGCGAGCGCTCCATGAGCCAGGCGACGAGGGCGGCCGGCGGTTCGCGGTCCAGCAACGCGGCCGCGAGTTCGCCGATCCCGGTGCGGTCGAGCGGTTCCACCTCCAAACGACGCAGGAGCCCGTCCTGCTCGAGTTCGAGCGCGAGATGCTCCGCCACCTCGGCGGCCGGCTCGCCGGGCTCGCGGCGCAGGGTGGCCACCACCAGAACCGGGGCGGTGGGGTGCAGCCTAGACAGCCGGCGCAGCGTCTCCCACGAGGACGGGTCGGCCAGGTGCGCGTCGTCGAGGACCAACAGCAGCGGAGATCGGCGGGCGAGGCCCGCGATCGTTCCCGCGAAGGCGTCGGCCGGGCGGACCGTGCCGTCCGTCGGGGCGACCGAGCCGCGGACGGCGGCGGCGGCGCGCAGCACCGTGGCCAGGTCGTCCAGATACGGCCCGCAGACTTCGAGCACCTCGGCCTCGGTCATCGCTGCCAGCACGGGTTCGAGTGCGTCGACCCACAGTCCGTAGGCGGCGGCCGCACCCAGGGGGTGACCGCGGGCCCGCAGCCGAAGCACCGTGCGCGGGGCTCGCTCGGCGAACTCGGCGACCAGGCGCGACTTGCCCACGCCGGCGTCACCGCCGACCACCACCACCCGCAGCCCCTCGGCGTGGGCGCGGGCCAGGTCCTCGGTCAAGGCGGCGAGTTCGCGTGCACGAGCAACGAACGAGGCACGGGGCGCGGGCCGCGGCGCTCGAGCGACGCGTGGCTCGCGCGGGCGAGGGGCCACCGGCGCAGCGGCGCCGGACGGCTCGACGGCCACCACGGGCACCGGGTTCGGCAGGCCCTTGAGGACCAGCGAGCCGAGGTCGCGGAACCGTATGCCGTCGCGCACCCCGACCAAACCGGCCAGCACCCCGCCGGCGAGCACCTGCCCGCCGGCCGCTCGATCGCACAGCCGTTTGGCGACCACGACCGGGGTGCCGAAGTAGTCGGCGCCGTCGCTCGTTGGCTCGCCGGTCTGCAGACCCACGCGGACCGCGAACGGACGCTGGGCGTCTCGGTTGCGTACCGCGATGGCCTCCTGGATGGCCAACGCGGCACCGACGGCGTCCACGGCGCTGGCGAAGACGACCATCAGTCCGTCGCCCAGGTTCTTCACCTCGGTGCCGCCGCACCTGCCGATCTGCTCGCGCAACAGACCCAAGTGCTCGCGGCGCAGGACCTCGCCGCGGTCCTCGCCGAGGGCGGCGAGGTGGCCCGTGGAGTCCACCAGGTCGGTGAACAGGAAGGTCAACACACCGCGCAACGGCGGAGCCGGCCCGGTCACCGGGTGCGTGCCCACACGGCCACCGAAAGACCGTCGTAGAAACAGAACCGAGGATCGGTCAGAGCTGCGTGCCAGGCAGCGAGATCGGCAGTGCCGAGTCGATCCACCGCGGCCATGCAGGCCAGGTCGGCGCCCCAGGACCGCACCATGAACTCCGCCTCGGCCGTGCCGCCCCAGCGCAGCGTCGCGGTCGCCTCGTGTCGAACGTCGAGCAGCCCGGCGCGGCGGGCCAACGGAACCAGACCACGACCGAAGAACGGGCGGAAGTTCACGCCGTCGCTCGCCGCGAGCGCCGCGGCCGCGACTCGATCGAACGCCGCAGACGCGGAATGCGAGGAGTCTGCGGCAGCCACGGCGACCATGTCGGCATCCTCGAGCAGGATCTGGCCCCCCGGACGCAGCGCCGCGGCCATGGCGCGCACCGCGCGAAGGGGATCTGGCAGGTGGATCAGCAGCGCTCGGCAGTGCGCGACGTCGAAGCCGCCCGGCAGCGGTTCGGACCCGAGAACGTCGTGGGCGGCAACGCGCACGTTCGCGCCCTGATTCTCCGTCAGGAAGCGCGGGTCGAGGTCGATTGCGAGGACCTCTCCGGCGGGGCCGACCTGCTCGCCGAACCAACGCGCGACCGATCCGGCACCGGCGCCCACCTCGAGGCAGCGGGCGCCGAGCAGTTCGAACTCGCGCAGCCGGCGGAAGGTGACCGCGTCGTAGCGACGCTCGAGCAGCCGCAGGCGTTCGAGCTCGACGTCGAACTCGGTGGTTGCGTGCAGGTAGCCGGTCACCCGAGCACGGTAGGACCGTGGGGTTCGTGCAGGCCACCCGTCGGGTACGGAATCAGGTACGGACTGTCAGTCGGTGAGGATCTTCTCCAGCCGCCGGGCGGCGACCCAGAGGCTGGCGGCGCCGACGACGGCGAGCACCGCCGCGTGGCCGAGAAGCGACCAGCCGACCTCGCCCGTCGTGAGACCGCGCAGCACCACGACCCCGTGGTAGAGCGGGCTCAGCGCCACGAACGGCTCGACGGAGTCCGGGTAGCGCTCCACCGGATAGAAGGTCGCCGAGAAGAGGAACAGCGGGATCAGCGCCACCGCGACCCACTCCAGGTCGTTCCAGTGCCGGGCGTAGGTGGTGACGGCGGCGGCCACCGCCGCGAAGGCGAAGCCGATCAGCAGCGCGACGGGCACGGCCAGGATCGCCCACGGCGAGGACACCAGGCCCATCGCGAGCATCACCAGCACGAACACGCACGAGTAGATGCCGCTGCGGGCCATGGAGGAGCCGATCTCCCCCAGCGCGATGTCCCGCGCGGTCAGCGGAGTGGCTCGGATGGCCTGGAACACGTTGCCGCTGCGCAGCTTGAAGTGCAGGTTGTACGAGGCGTCGAAGACGGCCCCGTTCATCGCCGCGGCGCCCATCATCGCCGGCGCGACGAACTCCTCGTACGGGATCGGTCGGCCCCCGGGTCCGGCCACGGTCCCGACCAGCGCGGAGACGCCCACCGTTAGCGACAGCAGATAGAACAGCGGCTCGAAGAAACCCGAGACGATCGCCAGCCACGCGCGGCGGTGGCTGATCAGGTTCCGTTCGAACACCAGCCGGGCACCGAACCGCGGTACTCGCGCCTTCTCGGTGACATGTTCGCTCGGGCTCCTCACTCGTCCCTCGCTCGTCGCGCTCGCTCGACGACGCCACTCACGCGACCAGCGCCTTGGCGTGGGCGCGCGCGGCGAGCACGAGGCCGACGACCAGCCACACCAGCAGGTAAGCCACGTGCCCGAGCGTCGCCAACGCCGGCGGCGATCCGGCGGACAGGTCTCGACACAGCGAGACTCCGTGCCACAGCGGCGTGAGGTACGCCGCGACGGTGCCCCAGTCCGGCAGCTGCGTCACGGGGAAGAACGCCCCGGAGAACAGGAACATCGGGATGATCACGAACCGCTGCAGCCCGACGTAGGCGTGGTCGTGCTTGCGCCCGACGGCGAACGCCGCGGTGGGAGCGGCGTGCGCGAGCCCGCACAGCACCGCGGCGGGCAGGCCGAGCACGATCCACCAGGAACGCCAGGCGCCGAAGGCCGTCGCGACCAGCAGCAGCGCCGCCGCGCCCATCGCCACCCGGAACGCCACGAAGTACAGCTGGCCCAGCATGACGTCGCGCGGACGCAAGGGCGTCGCGACCATGGCGTGGTAGCTGCGGCTCCAGCGCACCGCGTTCCCGATCGGCCAACTGCTCTCCCCCATCGCGGTCTGCATCGCGATCGCCGCGAGCAGGCCGGGAGCCAGAAACTCCAGGTACGGAACGCCGCCGAGCACCTCGCGCCCGCTGCCGTCGTCGACGAGACCGCCCACGCCGAAGCCCATCGCGGCCAGATAGAGCGTCGGACTGAGCAGGCTGACGACGAACCCGACCCGCCACCACTGGCGGTGCTGAACCCACCAGTAGTCGAAGGCCCGACGCGCGGGCGGAACGAGCTTCATCAGTCGACCAGCGTCCGGCCGGTAAGCCGCAGGAAGACGTCCTCGAGCCCGGAGCGGCGCACGAGCACGCCCACCGGGGTGGGCCGCCGCTGCATGGCGGCGGCGGCGACGGCGTCGCCGGAGTCGGTGTAGAGCAGCACCCGGTCGGCGACGGTTTCGACCCGCTCGGCCAGATCGGCGAACCCGTCGGCGGAGGCGAGCCCTGCGAACCGCAGCTCGACGACCTCCCGGCTGCTGTAGCGCGCGATCAGCTCGCGCGGCGAGCCCTCGGCCACGATCAGGCCGCCGTCCATGACGACGAGCCGGTCGCAGAGTTGTTCGGCCTCGTCCATGTAATGCGTGGTCAGGACAAGGGTCACGCCCTCGCGCTTGAGCCGGAACAGCCGGTCCCAGACGGCGTGGCGCGCCTGCGGGTCTAGGCCGGTCGTCGGCTCGTCGAGCAGCAGCAGTTCCGGTGCGTTGACCAGGGAGCGGGCGATGGTCAGGCGGCGCTTCATGCCGCCGGACAGTGTCTGCACCTTGGCGTTCGCGCGGTCGGCGAGTTGCACGAACTCCAGCAGCTCCGTGGCGCGGGACCGGGCCGCGGCCCAGGAAAAGCCGAAGTACCGCGCGTAGACCAGCAGGTTCTCGCGAACCGTCAACTCGGAGTCGAGGGTGTCCTCCTGCGGAACGACGCCGAGCCGCGCGCGGATCGCCGGTCCGTCCACGAGCGGATCGCGCCCTAATACACGCAAGACGCCGGAAGTCGGCGGCGAGACGCACTGAATCATTCGCAATGTCGAACTTTTGCCGGCGCCATTGGGCCCGAGGAATCCAAAGGCCTCGCCGCGCAGTACGTCGAAATCGATTCCGGCAACCGCGGTAAACGATCCATAGCTCTTGGTGAGATCGCGCGCATGAAGCAGTGATGTTTCTCGCGCCGACACGGACGGGATTGCCGTTCCCAGCGACTCTTCAGCCTTCTCCGCGCGCATGGGACAGCACCGTATCGCGCGAAGTGTGACGTACACGTCCGAATGTCCGCAGGCGTTTTGGGAACCAATGTCCCAATTCGGCCGACGGGTCCCGACCGGTTGTCGCGATGCCGCGCCGCTGGATATGGACAAACGGATCGTTGCGGCTAGATTCCCAACGGCTGCGGACTGATATCGACCTGGAGGACCAATGAACGTTCGCTCGAGTTGGGCGCCAACCGGAAAGCACCGGCGCCCGCGGAGCTCGGCACCGACGGTGCGGGCGATGACGCTCGCCGCCGCCGTCGGCGCCGGATCGGTACTGGTTCAGGCCGCGGGGGTCTCCCATGCCAGCACAGTCCCGACGCCCGTCGAGGTGGCCGTCGCGAAGGACCCGACCCTCCTCAAGCTCGCCGAGCCGGGCAAGGGCGATCCGAAGGGCGAGTCCAACCTGCTCGGCCTCTTCGGCCCGGCCACCAGCGACGGCGACCGCTCCGGCGGCAACGGCGCAGTGGCCAACGTGCTGCAGGGCAAGCACGGAACCGGCAAGCAGTCCGGCGGCGACGGTCTTCCCGTCGGCATCGGCGGCGGCACGGCGACAACGACCTCGAGCACCGACGTGACCACCGGCGGTCTCGACGTGCTCGGCCTGATCACCCTCGGCGACGGACGCTCCGGAGACTTCCTGCGCGTCGCCCAGCCAGGCGACACCACTTCCGAGGGCGGGCTGATCGAGGTCGGCAACGGCGGCAACGGCGGCGGCAGCGTCGCCACTCGCTCCGGCTCCTCGCTCGTTCCTCGCTCGTCGCAGTCGCTCGACCTGACCACCGCAGCCCCCGGCGACACCTCCCTGATCTCGCTCGGCAACGGCGCCGCGGCCGGCGGCGACAAGAACGCCGGCGGCAGCGCGGAACTCGTCTCGCTCGGCAACGGCGCGGACGGTGGAGAGGGCGACGACGCGAACGGCGGCAACGGCGGCCTGGTCTCGCTGGTCAACGCGCTCGGCCCGTCCAAGCGGGACGGCCAGTTGATCGCCCTGGGCGACACCAAGCCCCGCGACCCGAAGGCCTCCCTCGCGGCCGCGTCCGACGGCGACCTGCTGGACGGCGGCCTCGTCTCGCTCGGCAACGGCGCTCCCGGCGGTCCCGCCCGGGGCGACACCAAGCCCGGCCCCGGCGGGGACGGCAGCCTGGTCAAGCTCGGCGACGGCGGCGACGGCGGCACCGAAAACCGCGGCACCGGCGGCGACGGTGGCGTGCTGAGCCTGCTCAACGGCCCGCTGCGCAAGGCGGAGGTCCCCACCGGCGGCGGCCGCGGGAACGTCGTCTCGATCCTGGACAACGTCTCGGGCGAGCGCCCGGCCGAGTCCGGCGGCGAGGGCACGCTGATCACCGTCCTGACCGGCGGGGACGCCTCCGTCACGACCGCGGGCGAGACCGGCGGCGGCGACGGCGGCCTGGCCACCCTGATCCAGGGCAAGTCGGGAGCGGAGAAGGGCAAGGGCTCCGGCGGCAACGGCGGCGCGGCCGACGTGCTCAACCAGGAGGCCGAGCCGAAGAAGTCCGAGGGCTCCGGCGGCGACGGCGGCCTGGTCTACCTGCTGAACAACCTCGGCGGCAAGGGCGACGTCGCGACGGCCCTGCCCGCAGACAAGGGCAAGGACGACAAGAAGTCCGGCCCGCAGGGCGGCTCCGGCGGTTCCGGCGGCGTCGCGAACGCCGGCAACGGCGGCAACGCCCGCGGCAAGGCCACCGGCAACGGCGGCGACGGCAAGGTCGCCGGCGTCAGCAACGGCGGCGACGAGCGCGGCAAGTCCGCGGGCAACGGCGGCCACGGCACCGCCGTCGACGCCGGCAACGGCGGCGACCACCGTGGCGACGAGTCCGGCAACGGCGGCCACGGCCGCCTCGTCGGCGCGGACAACGGCGGCAACGGCGACCGCGGCGACGACCGCGGCGGCAACGGCAACGGCGTGCAGGCCGGCAGCGGCGGCAACGGCGAGCCCAAGGCCGGCAAGCCCGCCAACAGCGGCTCCGGCGGTTCGAACAGCGCCCCGCTGAACGCCGGCGGGATCGCCGACGCCGGCAACGGCGGCCGCTCCTCCGGCGGCGGCAGCGGCGACGGCGGCTCCGGCCACGTCGTGGACGCCGGCAACGGCGGCAACGCCGGCCCCGGCAACGGCAGCGACGGCAAGGGCAGCGCCGCCACCGTCGGCAACGGCGGCGCCGACGCGCGGCGGGACTCCGGCGAAGGCGGCCAGGGCAAGGACCGCGGCAACTCGCTCGTCAACGCCGGCAACGGCGGCAACGCCTACAGCAACGGCAAGGGCGACGGCGGCGACGGCTCGGTCGCGCGCGCGGCCAACGGCGGCAAGGGCGAGAACGACCTCAAGTCCGGCGACAAGGCCAAGGGCAACGACGGCAAGGACCGTAAGTGCGAGGGCAAGTCTCGCGACGGCGGCCTCGCCTCGGTCGGCAACGGCGGCAACTCCGCCGGCGACGGTGACGGCGGCAACGGTGCGCCCGTGGCGGTCGGCAACGCCGGCGACGGCAAGAACGAGAAGGGCAACGGCGACTCGGGCAAGAAGAAGCCCGGCAAGCACCGCAAGCCCGAGACCAAGACCGGGTCCGGCGCGGGCGCCCCGATCTCGGTGTTCAACGGAGCGGACAACGGCAAGACCCACCTGGTCGAGATCGGCAACGGCAACGCACCGGTGCTCGGCCTGGCCAACGGCGGCAACGGCGGCGGCGCCAGCCCCGGCGCCAGCGACGCCCCCGGCGTTGCGCTCGGCAACGGCGGCAACGGCGGCAACGCAGACGGCACCAGCCGCGAAGAGGACGACGACAAGGGCACCCACCAAGAGGGCGAACTGATCGAGGCCTTCAACGGCGAGGACGCCCAGGGCGTCGAGCGCGACGAAGACGTCAACCCGATCGTCGCGGTCGGCAACGCCGGCGACGGCGCTCCCGGCGAGACCGAGTCCGAGGGTGCCGAGGGCACGTCTCGCAACCCGGGGATGGTGGACGTCGCCAACGGCGGCGACGGCGGCGGCACCGCGGGCGGCAGCGCCCAGACCCAGCCCATCGCCGAGGTTCTCAACGGCGGCAACGGTGGCGGCGACGACGGCGACGGCGGCGAGGGCAACCTGGTTTCCGCCGGTAACGGCGGCAGCGGCGCGGCGGGTACCGGCAGCGACGGCGGCGACGGCGGCGACGCGGCACTGATCTCCACCGGCAACGGCGGCAACGGTGGTGCCGGCGCCGGCGAGAACGGCGAGAACGGCGGCAACGCCGCCGTGGTCACGATCGCCGACGGCGGCGACGGCGGCAACGGCGGCCCGACCGGCGACGGCGGCGGCGCGGGCTCCGGCTCGGCCGGAGACGGCGGCGACGGCGGCTCCGACGGCGAGGGCGGCAACGGCGGTCCCGGTGGCGACGGCGGCCTCGGCAGCGTCTTCAACGGCGGCGACGGCGGCGACGGCACACAGCCCGGCGACGGCGGCAGCGGCGGCGAGTCCGGCCTGATCTCGGCCGGCAACGGCGGCAACGGCTTCCAGCCGGGCGCCAACGACGGCGGCGACGGCGGCGGCGTTTCCCTCGGCGACGGCGCGGACGCCGACGGCGTCGAGAAGGCGGCTCCGCCGGCCAAGGAGGAGGCTCCGGAGCCCGAGCTCCCGAAGACCGGTGGCGCCGACGGCGCGGCCGGCACGGTGGCCGCGGGTCTGGCCCTGCTGATGGCCGGTGCGGCGCTGACCCGCCGCCGGCATGCGCGCCCGTACAACGGCGATTAGGAACAGCGGTTCGTTGAAAGTGCCGGTCGCCCCTCGGGGCGGCCGGCGCTTCGGCGGCGGGAGTGCAACACGAAAGGCGCTGGAGGAACGCCCTGGCCGCGGATATCCGCGCCTCGCCGGTTCCCTTTCTGTTGTGCAGCCGACGGGTATGCCGCGCGGCAGATGTTCTCGGCGGCGCTTCCGAGCAGGCTCGGGGCACCCAACCGCGAAGGAGCCCCATGAAGACTCGCCTCGCCGCCATGCTCGTCGTGAGCGCCGTCGCGGTCGCCGCCGGGGTGTCGACTCGCGCCTCCGCAGGTTCGAAGCCCCGCCTCGCGGACCGCGCGGTGGTCGAAAAGGTGGTCGAACTGACCGAGATCGACCTCGGGAAGAAGGGGCCCTCGCCCGGCGACCGCGTCGTGATCCGTACGGTCGCGTTCACCGAGGACGGCAAAAAGATCGGCGTCGGTTACTCCGACAACGGCCTGGTCCGGGTGAATCCGCCCGTCTACAGCGTGAATTCGACGCTGCACCTGCGCGACGGCGACATCACCGTCGGCGGCCTGTACGAATCGTCGCGTCGCAAGAACCTGACGTTTCCGATCGTCGGCGGCACCGGGCGCTACGCGGATCTGAGGGGCAGTCAGAACGGGGACCAGCTTGCGGACGACACCTACCGCAGCACGTTCCGCTTCACCCGAGGCGGCGGGTAACCTCCGCGGTCAACGCGGTTCGGTTGCCGATCCCGAGCTTCGCGTAGATGTGGGAGAGGTGGACCTTCACCGTGCCCGCGGTGATGAACAGCCGCTCGCCGATCGCCGGGTTGCCGATGCCGGTGGCCGCGAGGCGCGCGACCTCCAGTTCGGTGGGCGTCAGGCTGTCCCAGCCCGACGAAGGCCGTTTGCGGGCCCCACGCGCACGGCTGGCGTAGGCAATGGCCTCGTCCACGCTCAACCCCCTGCCCTCGGCGTGGGCGTCCTCGCACGCCTCGGCACGGTCGCGCCGGCCGTGGTGGTACCCGAGCTCGTCGCGACGCCGGGCCATCGCGCCAAACAGCCGCGCCGCCTCGGCGTCGCTGTCCGCGGCGGAGGCCAGGTCGGCCAGGGCCTCCAGCGCGTCGACGACGAGGAGCGCGTAGCCGCCCGCCACGGCTCGCGCGAGCGCCGCGTGCTGGAGGTCCTCGGCGCCGCCGGACTCGCCGCGCGCCGCCGCGAGCAGACCGGCCGCGTGGTCGCACGCCGCCTCGACCCAGGGACTACCCAGCGCAACGCCGTCCCTGCGAGCCGCGCGAATCAGCGCCTCGGCACGGTCGTGCTCGCCCCGATCGACCAGCGCCGCGACGAGCACCAGGGCCGCCATCGAACTCTGGCGCGGATCCTCCAGGTCGGTCCCGATCCGCAGCGCACGTTCGACGCCGGAGAGCCAGTCCGCCTCGCCGAGCACGCCCGCCGCGACCGCGCGGGCCAGGTGCAGCTCCGCCCACGAGATGCCCTCGCCGGCCTGCTCGCCCTCGCGCATCGCCCGCTCGACGGTGACGAGGGCGTCCTCGGTGCGGCCGGCGAGGATCTCCGACCAGGCGAGGACGGCCGCGCCGTACCCGGCGAGGACGACGTCGCCGAACCCGCGGCCCAACTCCACGGCCCGCCGGCCCGCCGCCAGCGACCGGGGCAGTTGGCCGCGCCGGCACGCCACGGACACCTCCGCGGCGAGCGTCCAGGCCAGGAAGTGGTCGTTGCCGTAGCGCACGCACGCCGCCGTCGCCCGCTCCAGCCAGACCTCGGAGGCGTCCAGGTCGTCGCAGCGCATCACCACGTGCGCGTAGTCGCACGGCAGGTTCAGTGCGACCCACGGATCGTCGCTCTCGTCGATCAGCCGCCAGCCCTCGGCCAGGTCCCGCTGTGCGCTGGCCGGGTCCCGGAACATCGACACCCACGTCGCCATGTTGTGCCCGCGTGCCAGCAGCACGTCGTCGGCGCACTCCTGCGCCAGCGCGAGCATCTGCGCCGTGGAGGCCTCCACCGCGTCCCAGTCGGCCATCGACCACTCGGCGTAGGCCCGCCAGCAGATCGCAAACCCGCGCGCCCGGCTCGATCCGTCGGGCAGCGCGAGGACCCGGTTCAGCCACTCGCGCGCCTCGCGGTACCGGCCCCGCAGGTTGAGCAACCACGCGTGCGCGTACCCGATCCCGAGTGCGGTGGGTGCGTCTCGGCCCGCGATCGCCCAGTCCAGCGCGGCCCGGTAGTTGTCCAACTCGACGACGAGATCACGCAGCGCCGCCGCCGTCGCCGACACCAGCCGCTCCTGCGCCCGACCAGCCAGCTCGAGACAACACCGGGCGTGCGCGTCGCGCGCGGACGCGGCCTCCCCGACCGAATCCAGTTGCAGTGCGGCGAACTGACGCAGCGTCTCGAGCATCCGATACCGGAGCTGCCCGTCCCGTTCCTCGACCACCACCAGCGACTTGGCGATCAGCGAGTCGAGCAGGTCGAGCACGTCGGGGCGCCCCGGCCCACTGCCGGACGAGCAGACCGCCTCGGCACCGTCGAGGGTGAACCCGCCCGCGAACACCGCGAGCCGGCGGAACACGGCGCGTTCGGGCGCGGCCAGCTGGTCGTGACTCCACGCCACCGAGGCCTCCAGCGTCTGCTGCCGCGGTAGTGCCGTGCGGCTGCCGCCGGTCAGGAGCCGAAACCGATCCGCGAGGCCGTCGAGGATCTGCTGCGGGGAGAGCACCCGCACCCGTGCGGCGGCCAGCTCGATCGCCAGCGGAATCCCGTCCAGGCGCGCGCAGATCTCGGCAACCACGGGAGCGGTTTCGTTGCCGACGGCGAAGTTGTGCCGAGCCTGCACGGCCCGCTCTACGAACAGCCGCACCGCCTCGAAGCTCCCGAGCGTCTCGAAGCCGACGTCCTCCCCCGGCGCCGGCAGGCGCAGCGGCGGCACCTGCCAGGCGATCTCGCCGCCGACCCCCAGTCCCTGCCGACTCGTTGCGAGCATGCGTACGCCGGGGCAGGCCCGCAGCACCGTGTCGGCCAGGTCGGCGCACGCCCCCACCAGGTGCTCGCAGTTGTCGAGCACCAGCAGCGCCTCGCGAACGGCGAGATGCGCGACCAGGCGCTGCAGGGCGGGCCGATCGCCGGTGTCGGCGACCCCGAGCGCCGCCAGCGTCGCGTCGGCGACCAACGCGGGATCGGAGTGCGGCGCCAGTTCGATCCAGCAGACCCCGTCCGCGAAGTCCGCGGCCAGGTCGCCCGCCACGCGCGCCGCCAGCCGGGTCTTCCCCGCCCCGCCCGAGCCGGTCAGGGTGACCAGACGATGCCGGCGCGACAGCTCGCCGAGCTCGGCCTGCTCCTGCTCGCGGCCGACGAACGAGGTCAAGTGCACCGGCAGGTTGTTGGGCAACGACACCCGCCCAGCATGCCCGCTCCCCGCCGCGGCGAAGATCTGCCGGGCGGCATAGATATGCCGCCCGGCAGATGTTGTGAAAGCGGAGGTCTTGAGAGCCTCGTCGCACCGCCCCGGCCGGGGCGATCACCGCACCTCTCGGGAGATCTCGTGCGCAAGCTCGTCCACACCGTTGCCGTCGTCGGCACCGTCGCCGCCGCGACGGCGCTCGCCCTGCCCGCCGTCGCCTCCTCGGACGGTTCCACGGCGCTGAACCTGCGCGCAACGTCCCTCTCCGGCGGAGTCGTCCAGGACGCCAAGCCGGGCCTGAACGCCGGGGACCGGTACGTGGAGGCCGCAACGCTCCGCGAGTCGGGCGACACCGTCGGGTCGCTGCGCGCGGACTGCGCGATCGCGAAGGTGTTCGGCGGCAAGACGGCGCTGGGCTACCCGAAGGGCGACTACCTGTGCACCTACGTCGCCGTCGTGCGCGGGGACCAGATCGTTTTCACCACCGGCGGCCCCTACACCAGGGACGCCGCGTTCACCGCCGCGATCCTCGGCGGCACGGGGAAGTACCGGACCGCCCGCGGCGAGGTGCGTATCGCCGACCTCACCACCACCGCCTACTCCCTGCGCATCACGCTGTCCTGAGGGCCCGTCGGAGCGGCGGCCGCAGGCCGAGGAGCAGCGAAGCGACGGGTGGGTCGACCTGTCGGCCCGCGAGCGCCTCGGGCGTTGCCTCCGTGCTCGCCGGCCGACGCGATGTCGGCCGGCGTCGCAGACTTTGCCCGACCGTGTCGGCCGGGCGACACACGGGGCGGCGTACCGCTGGGACGCTGCGTGCGGAATCGGATCGAGGTGGGAGTCGGCATGAATCGCATCGCGCTGGGAGTGTTGGCGGCCTGCGGACTGGCGGGCTCGTTCGCGGCGGGAGTTGTGGCCGCGGAGGCTCGCGACGGCGGAGCGGCGACGGTGGCGCATGTCGGCCAGTCGCTTCCCCTGCTGAAGTTCAGGGCACCGACCACCACGGAGGAGAAAGTCGCCAACGCCCTCGCGGCGCTGCCGGCCGCGCTGCGCAAGGACGCGCGGGTCGTCGACTACGCCGCAGACCCCGGCGATCCGTTCCCGGAACTGCGGGCCGGACGCAACGAGTGGACGTGCTTCCCGGACTACGTGCCGAGCAAGGGCGACGACCCGATCTGCTTCAACCGGCCCGGCATGCAGTGGCTGACCGCCTACTACGCGGGCAAGCCGCCACAGTTGACCGAACTGGCGGTGATCTACCGGCTGCGCGGTGGCAGCGACGCGAGCCTGACCGACGTGTTCGCCACCGAACCGGCCGCCGGCATGGACTGGGTGCTGTACGGCCCGCACATGGTGGTCGTGACGCCCGAGGGCGCCACCGACACCTCGCACCTGACGACGACCCCCGGCGAACACCCGTGGGTGATGAACCGCGGGACCGACTACGAGCACATCCACCTGCCCGTCGGCTGAGGCCGGGTGGCGGCGCGTTCCGTCGGCGGTCCGGGGCAGGATGGGTGAGTGACCGATGCCCTCGCCACCTTCGGCGACGCCACCCGCGCCTGGTTCTGCGGCGCGTTCGAGGCGCCCACGGCCGCGCAGGCCGGGGCGTGGGCGGCGATCGGCGCAGGGCGCCACGCCCTGGTGGTCGCGCCCACGGGGTCGGGCAAGACCCTGGCCGCGTTTCTGGCCGCGCTGGACCGGCTGACGAAGGAACCGCCGCCCGCCGAGATCGATCGGCGCTGTCGGGTGCTGTACGTGTCTCCGCTGAAGGCGCTCGCGGTGGACGTGGAACGGAACCTGCGGGCGCCGCTGGTCGGCATCGGGCAGGCGGCGCGGCGCCTCGGGCTGCCGGAGCCCGACGTCGAGGTCGGGATGCGGACCGGGGACACCACGGCCGAGGCTCGCCGGAAGCTGGTCTCCCGGCCGCCGGACATCTTGATCACGACACCCGAGTCGCTGTTCCTGCTGCTGACCTCTCGGGCTCGAGAAACCCTTGCCGGGGTGGAAACCGTGATCGTGGACGAGGTCCACGCCGTCGCGGGCACGAAGCGTGGCGCACACCTCGCGCTGTCCCTGGAGCGGCTCGACGCCCGCCTCGAGCGGCCGGTGCAGCGCATCGGGCTCTCGGCCACCGTGCGCCCCGTCGAGGAGGTCGCCCGGTTCCTCGGCGGCGCGGCCCCGGTCGAGATCGTGCGGCCGCCGTCGAGCAAGACCATCGAGGTCTCCGTCGTCGTGCCCGTCGAGGACATGCGCGAACTGGGAGCGCCCGCCGACGAGCCGCATCGCGGGTCGGCTGCCGGTGCCGCGCCGCGGAACTCGATCTGGCCGCACGTCGAGGAGCGCATCGCGGACCTGATCGCCGCGCACCGCTCGACGATCGTGTTCGCCAACTCGCGGCGTCTCGCGGAGCGGCTGACCCAGCGGCTCAACGAGGTCGCGTGGGAGAGGGAAACCGGCGAGGTGCTGCCCGAGCCCGGCGCGACGAAGCCGCCGGCGCAGCTGATGGCGCAGAGCGGGGTCTCGCGCGGCGTGTCCGGGCCAGAAATGCAGCACTGTCTGGCCCGTGCGCACCACGGCTCGGTGTCCAAGGAGCAGCGCGCCGTTATCGAGGAGGAGCTCAAGTCCGGGCGCCTGTCCGCGGTGGTGGCCACGTCCAGCCTCGAGCTCGGCATCGACATGGGCGCGGTGGACCTGGTCGTGCAGGTGGAATCGCCGCCGTCGGTGGCCAGTGGCCTGCAGCGGATCGGCCGCGCCGGGCATCAGGTCGGTGCCGTGAGCCGCGGGGTGATGTTCCCGAAGCATCGCGGGGATCTGGTGCCGGCTGCGGTGGTCGCCGAAAGAATGACGGCGGGTCAGATCGAGGCGCTGCGGGTGCCGCGCAACCCGCTGGACGTGCTCGCGCAGCACATCGTGTCGATGGTCGCGATGGACGAGTGGCCGGTCGACGAACTCTCGGCGCTGGTTCGTCGGACGGCCTCGTTCGCCGAGTTGCCCGAGAGCTCCTTCGACGCCGTGCTCGACATGCTGTCCGGCCGCTACCCCTCCGACGCGTTCGCCGAGCTGCGGCCCCGGATGGTGTGGGACCGCGTCGCGGGTGTGCTCAAGGGGCGGCCCGGTGCGCAGCGCCTCGCGGTCACCAGCGGCGGCACCATTCCGGACCGCGGCCTGTTCGGCGTCTTCTTGGTGGGCGAGAAGGCGTCGCGCGTCGGCGAACTCGACGAGGAGATGGTCTACGAGTCCCGCGTCGGAGACGTGTTCACGCTCGGGACGTCCAGTTGGCGCATCGAGGACATCACGCACGACCGAGTGCTCGTCTCCCCCGCCCCCGGCCAGCCGGGCCGCCTGCCCTTCTGGAAGGGCGATTCGGCCGGGCGGCCGCTGGAACTCGGCCGCGCGATCGGCGCGTTTCTGCGCGAGATAAACCGGCTCGCACCCGAGGCCGCCGCCGAGCGGTTGGCCGCCGCAGGGCTCGACGAGTGGGCGATTTCCAATCTGGTGGGCTATCTGACGGAGCAGAAGGAAGCCACCGGCCACGTCCCGGACGATCGGACGATCGTGGTGGAGCGCTTCCGGGACGAGCTCGGCGATTGGCGGGTGTGCGTGCACTCGCCGTTCGGCGCGCAGGTGCACGCCCCCTGGGCGCTCGCCGTCGCCGGACGGCTACGCGAGCGGTACGGCCTGGACGTGCAGGCCATCCACGCCGACGACGGCATCGTGCTGCGCCTCCCGGACGTCGACGACCCCATCAATTTCGGAGGGGGGCCGGACGGCGAAGGCCCGCAGGTCGTGCTCGACCCGGCCGAGGTGGACGGCGTCGTCACGGCCGAAGTTGGCGGCTCCGCGCTGTTCGCGTCCCGCTTCCGCGAGTGCGCGGCCCGCGCCCTGCTGCTCCCCCGCCGGGACCCCGGCCGCCGTTCGCCGCTGTGGCAGCAGCGGCAGCGCTCCGCACAGCTGCTGTCGGTCGCGAGCGAGTACGGCTCGTTCCCGATCCTGCTGGAGACCATGCGGGAGTGCCTGCAGGACGTCTTCGACGTCCCCGGTCTCGTCGAGCTGATGACGGACATCGCGAATCGGCGCGTGCGGGTCGTCGAGGTCGAAACGCAGCAGCCGTCGCCGTTCGCCCGGTCGCTGCTCTTCGGGTACGTCGCAGCCTTCCTCTACGAGGGCGACTCGCCGCTGGCCGAGCGCCGCGCGGCCGCGCTCGCGCTGGACGCGACGCTGCTCGCGGAACTGCTCGGGCAGGCGGACCTGCGCGAACTTTTGGATGCGGGGTCCGTGGAGTCGGTCGAGGCGGGCCTACAGCGGCTCGCCGAGGATCGGCAGGTGCGCGACCTCGAAGGCGTGGCGGACCTGCTGCGCCAGCTCGGGCCGCTGCGTACGGAGGAGGTCGTCGAGCGCGGCGGCACCGCGCGCTGGCTAGCGGATCTGGAAAGCGAGCGGCGAGCGATCCGGGTACGGGTCGCGGGCGTCGAGCACTGGGCGGCGATCGAGGACGCGGGGCGCCTGCAGGACGCGCTCGGCGTCGCGCTCCCCGTGGGCATTCCGGTGGCGTTCACCGAACCCGTGGCGGATCCGCTCGGCGATCTGCTGGCCCGGTACGCCCGCACCCACGGGCCGTTCACGCTCGCTGCGGTCGCGGAGCGGTTCGGGCTGGGCACCGCGGTCGCCAAGGCCGCGCTGGCCCGGCTCGCCGCCTCGGGTCGCGTGGTCGAGGGCGAGTTCCGCCCGGGCGGGGCGGGCAGCGAATGGTGCGACAGCGAGGTGCTCCGCCGCCTGCGGCGCCGCTCGATCGCCGCGCTGCGCCAGGAGATCGAGCCCGTCGAGCCCGCGGCCCTGGCCCGGTTCCTGCCCGCGTGGCAGCACGTCGGAGCCGAGTCGCTGCACGGAATCGACGGGGTGCTGCGGGTCGTCGAACAACTCGCCGGAGCGGCAGTGCCCGCCTCGGCGCTCGAATCGCTGGTGCTTCCCGCGCGCGTCGTCGGATACCGGCCGGACCTGCTGGACCAGTTGACCGCCGCCGGCGAGGTCCTGTGGTCCGGCCACGGCTCGCTCCCGGGCGACGACGGGTGGGTGTCCCTGCACCTGCCCGACACCGCGCCGCTCCTGCTGCCCGAGATCGAGCCGGACGTCGCGAACGGTCCCCTGCACCTCGCCGTTCTCGACGCGCTCGCTGGCGGCAACGCGCTGTTCTTCCGCAACCTGTCCGATCGCGTGGGATCGACCGACGACGCAGCACTCGCGACCGCGATCTGGGACCTGGTGTGGGCCGGGCGGCTGTCCAACGACACCCTGTCCCCGTTGCGCACGCTGCTCGGCGGCCGCGGCGCGCACCGCAGCCGCACCGCACCGCTGCGCGGCCGTTACGTGGGGCGGCGGCCCGGTGTGGGCCGGCCCGCGATGCCGTCGCGGACGGGTCCGCCCACGGTGGCGGGGCGCTGGTCGCTGCTGCCCGATCGAGAGACAGATCCCACCCGCCGCGCCCAGGCCGCGGCCGAGGTGCTCCTCGACAGGCACGGCGTCCTGACCCGCGGGGCGGTGCTGGCCGAGCGCACGCCCGGTGGGTTCGCCGCCGTGTACCGGGTGCTCTCGGCGTACGAGGAAGCAGGGCGCTGCCGCCGCGGGTACTTCGTCGAGGGCCTCGGGGCGGCACAGTTCGGAGCGAGCGGCGCCATCGACCGCCTGCGTGCCGACAAGTCGAAGGGCGACCGAGCCCTCGTGCTGGCAGCCACCGACCCGGCCAACCCCTACGGGGCAGCACTTTCCTGGCCCGCCCGTCCGGACGACGCGGCCTCTGGCCACAAGCCGGGCCGCAAGGCCGGCGCCCTGGTCGTGCTCGTCGATGGGCGTCTGGTGCTCTACGTCGAACGGGGCGGCAAGTCCCTGCTGACCTGGTCCGAGGACGAGACCGTCCTGCAGCCCGCCGTCGACGCCCTGGCCCTCGCGGTGCGCGAAGGGGCGCTCGGCAAGCTGACCGTCGAACGCGCCGACGGCGCCTCGGTGCACGGCTCGCCGCTCGTCGGCGCCCTCGAGGCCGCCGGCTTCCGCGCCACCCCCCGCGGCCTGCGGCTGCGGAGCTGACGTGCCCGAGGGCGACACCGTATGGCTGGCTTGCAAACGGCTCGACGCCGCGCTGGCGGGGCAGCGGCTGACCGGCTCGGAATTCCGGCTGCCGCAGTACGCGGCCGCCGACCTCGCCGGGGTGACGGTCCGTCAGGTCGCTTCCCGCGGCAAACATCAGCTGTTCCGGTTCGACGACGGCCGCACGCTGCACACGCACTTCCGCATGGACGGCTCGTGGCACCTGTATCCCGCGTCGGAGCGCCCTTCGGGCGGGCCGGAGCACCAGATCCGGGTGATCCTGCGAACCGACGACACCCAGGCCGTCGGGTACCGGCTCCCCGTGGTGAACCTGATCGAGACGGCCGAGGAGCACACCGTCGTCGGGCACCTCGGCCCCGATCTGCTCGGTGCGGACTGGGACCTCGCCGAGGCGCTGCGCCGGCTGAGTGCGGACCCCGCCCGGACGATCGGCGAGGCGCTGCTGGACCAGCGCAACCTCGCGGGCATCGGCACCCTGTACCGGGCCGAGACGCTGTTTCTGACGGGCATTCACCCACGCCGGGCCGTCGCCGACGTGCCCGACCTCGCCAAGGTCGTGGACCGCGCCCAGCGGCTGCTGACCGCCAACCGGGAGCACCCCGAACAGTCCACGACCGGCGACACCCGCCGCGGACGGGACACGTGGGTCTTCGAACGCCACCGGCAGCCGTGCCGCCGATGCCGCACGACGATCCAGACCGAGGAGTTCGGCCCACCGGGCCAGGAGCGGCGCAGCTACTGGTGCCCCCGCTGCCAGCTTTGACGAACTGCGGGTAAATCCGCGAGCCGCAGATCATCGGGCGCGCGAGACAATGGGCGCGTGCCCCACGTCCGGGCGAGCCGTGTCCTGGCCGCCGCGCTCCTCGTGCTCCTGCCAACCGCGTGCGGCAAGGCCGCTGCGAAGCCGAGCTTCGACGAACTGCCGCTGACGACCGCACTGCCGGCCCCGCCGGAAACGCCAAGCGCCCCGCCCGAGCCTCCGCCTGCCACGGCGACCCCGACGGCCACGCCGCTGGAGACCGTCGTCCCCAGCGCTACTCCGTCGACCAACCCCGCAGAGGCGCTCGTCGACGGGCGCCACCCCGCCTACCTGACCGCCGTCGACGCCCAGGCGGGCAAGGTCACGCTGGACCTGGTGCAGTTCTTCACCGGTACCGCCGCCGCCCAGGCCGCCGGCGAGGACGGCGCCGCCGAGGTGCCTCCCCCCAACGACTACTGGATCCGCAACAGGAACACCCAGTTGCGCACCCTGACCGTGGACTACAACGCGACGATCACGGTCAACACCCTTGCCGCGGAGGAGACCGGCAACTCCCGCAAGGACGTCACGGTCACCCTGGCCAAGCTCGGGAGCTACCCGAGCCTGGCGAACCGAATGTTCTGGATCACCGTGTCCGGCGGCGCGATCACCGCGCTCACCGAACAGTTCCTGCCGTAGCCGGCCCGCACAGCTCGGTCAGTTCCGCGGGCGTCAGCGAGGGCCACGTGCCGCAGGCTTCGTCCGGGGTGGGCAGCGGGCGCGCCTTGGCCACGATCCCTGGCGCGGCCTGCTCCAACGCCGCCTCCCACTGCGGCCAGTCCCGCCAACCGGCGACGGTGGCCACGCCCCCGGGACCGACGAGCTCCAGGCACGGCAGTCCGTAGCGAATCCCGTCGCCCTCCGGCTGGGCCGCCCCGCGGCCGGGGCGCTTGTCGGGCAGGTTCTGTACGTAGTCGCTCGGCCGGCGGGCCAGCTCCCATTCGCGGGCGTACCCCGCCTGCTCCACCGGATCGTCCAGGTCGACGGCGAGACGTTCGACGTCGAATCCCGCAACCGCGGCGGCGACTGCCTTGGCGCGCGGCAGGGTGTCGGCCGGGGTGCCGTGGACGAACAGGCTCTCGCGGAGCAGTCGAACCACCGCGTCGCCGGCTTCCCGCCCTTGGCGGTAGGCCGCGCGCGCAACGCGGCACACCTGGTCGCTGCCGTCGGCCCAGTACTCGATCGGGGACGGGTGGGGCGCTCCGGTCAATGCGCTGACGTCGGCAAAGTAGCGCTCGTACCGCAGCAGCCGATCCGCCTCGGACTCGCCCGGCTCCGGGGCGGGCCAGCCCCGCGGAATGATGCCGACGAAGACCCGCCGCAGGGAGATCAGGTGGCCGTACTGCCACTGCAGGCGCCGGTACTTCGGCTCCGTGCCCCAGGCGTAGGAGCAGAACGGATCGGTGAACTCCAGCGCTTCAACCTCGGCCACGGAGCCGATGCTAGGTTCCCACGCAGCGGCCCGGCGTCGTCCAGAGCGGACAAATCCTAGGCCGCGACAACGACCTCGGTGTCGGTATTCGCAACCGAGCCCACCGGCTCGAGCGCCAGGACGTTCGCGCCTTCCGCGACGGCCAACTGGTCCGCGACTTCGCGCATCAGATCCGACATGCGGACCTCGAGTGCGTCGCAGATGGCGGCGAGCAGTTCGGAGGAGGCTTCCTTCTGGCCACGCTCGACCTCGGACAGGTAGCCGAGGGAGACCCGCGCGGACGCGGAGATCTCGCGCAGCGTGCGACCCTGCTCCTGGCGGCGGTGGCGGAGCACGTCGCCCAGCAGGCGTCGCAGCAGGATCACGACACGCCTCCTCGCCCGAAACACATGTCACTGCGGTACGTCTGCACCGTGGGTACAACCGTACCCCCGAACCCCCCGCAGCGTTGTGCGGAACCGAACGTGTTCTTGGCAGGTCTTCAGGAGCCTTGGGTCCAGGAGCTCGACGGGTCGAGGCCCAGCAGCCGCCGACGGACGAGATCCAGGGCGTGTACGACGCTGAGCTGCCGGACGAACTCCCGGCGCGGCGGCAGGGCCAGCCGCACGACCCGGGTGCCGGCGGCGTCGGCCACCGCGACGTAGACGGTGCCGACCTCGATCTCGCCGACCAGGTCCGGTCCGGCCACGCCGGTGGTCGCAACGCCGTGCGTGGCGCCGTACCGTTCGCGCACGCACTGGGCCAGCGCAAGCGCGACGTCCGGGTCCACCGGGCCACGCTCGGCCAGCAGGCCCGGGTCCACCCCGAGCGCGACCTTGGCCGCCGTCGCGTAGACGATCGACCCGCCGCGGAAGGTGGCCGAGGCGCCGGCGGGGTCGGTCAGCGCCGCGGCGAGCATGCCGCCGGTGAGCGACTCGGCCACCGCGAGCGAGCCGCCCGCCTCGGCGAGGAGGCGGTGCACCAGCATCGGGAGCGTCGCGCCGTCGCTGCTGTAGGCGGCGGGACCGAGCCGGTCCCAGACGGCGGCGGCGGCCCGGGCGGTCGCGTCGGGCTCGCCGGTCAGGCGGACCAGGACGTCGCCGGGCGAGGCGAGGTAGGCGAAGGACACCTCCCCGGCCTTCTCCAGGTCCACGAGTTCGGCCGCGATCGCGGACTCCCCGAGCAGCGCGACCCGCACCGTGGTCGTGGTCAGCGAGGAGGTGCCGACTTCGTGTGCCAGCCGGGGAACGACGTGTTCGTCGAGCATCGCGACGAGTTCCCCCGGCACGCCGGGCAGCGCCCAGACGACGGCTTCGCGCAGCGGCATGCGCAGGCCGGGCGCACTGCCCCGCGGATTGGGGATGGCCTCGGCGCCCTCGGGGACGTCGGCCTGACGCATCGCCAGGTCCGGCGCCGTCAGTTTCCAGCCGGCGTAGCGCTCGCGGATCGTCTCCTCGATGTCCGCGTGCCGGTGCAGCGCAACTCCGGCCGCGGCGGCGATGGCGTCGCGGGTCAGGTCGTCGCCGGTCGGTCCGAGGCCACCGCTGCACAGCACGATCTGCGCGCGGGAGGCGGCGGCGTTCAGCGCGGCGACGATCTCGCCGATGTCGTCGCGCACGTCGGTCACGACCGAGAGCCTCAGCCCGATCGCGCCGAGGGCGTCGGCGACCCGGCCGACGTTCGAGTTGAGCACCAGGCCGGAGAGCAGCTCGTCCCCGACGGTGATCAGCTCGACGCGCGTCATGCGGGCGCCTGCGCCCGGAGCTTCAGAGCGCGCAGCACGTAGTCCACGCCGGTGGCCAGCGCGACGATCACCGCGGCGCTCATCAGGACCACGGCGATGTCCTGGCCGAGACCGGTGAACGGGAGGATGTAGAAGCCGGTGCCGAAACCGAGCAGCATCGTCTTGAGCTTGCCGCCGCGGCTGGCGGGGATGACGCCGTGCTTGATGACCCAGAACCGCAGCAGGGTCACGCCGATCTCGCGGAACAGCACGACGATCGTGACCGCCCAGGGCAGATCGCCGAGGATCGACAGGGAGATCAGCGCCGCGCCGGACAGGGCCTTGTCCGCGATGGGATCGGCGATCTTGCCGAAGTCCGTGACCAGGCCGCGTTTGCGGGCGATGCGCCCGTCGATCGTGTCGGTGAACGCGGCGATCGCGAACACGGTCCACGCCGCCCAGCGCCAGCCGTCGGAGTGCCCGCCGTCGGCGAACATCACGACGAGGAAGACGGGGACGAGCAGCAGGCGCAGCAGCGTGAGGGCGTTCGGCAGGTTGACCGGATGGACCGAGGTGCTCGGGTCGCCGAGATGGTCCTGGGTCAGCGTGCTCACCGTGCCCCGAGCGCGAGCTCGTCCAACTGAGCGTCCGTCAGGTTCGCCGTGGTGGCGATGAGATCGACTCCGGAGTTGCCGAGGACGACGGCCCGGACGATCTCGCCCAGTCCGACGCCCTCCCCGACCAGCACGACGCCGCCGTCCACCTCCGGGGCCTGGTGCGCCGCGCGGCCTTCGGCGCGGGCGGGGCCGAACTGTTCCTCGCCGGCGTACTCGCCCGGCTCCACGGCCTCCACGAGCACGTCGACGACCTCGCCGATGCGGTCCGCGGCGCGGGCCTCGGTGAGCTCCTCGCAGACGCGGGTGATGTGCTCGACGCGGGCCGCGACCTCGTCCGGGTCGACCTTGTTCTCGAAGGTCGCGGCCTCGGTGCCGTCCTCGTCGGAGTACCCGAAGACGCCGACGGTGTCGAGGCGGGCCGCGATCAGGAAGCCTTCGAGTTCGGCCAACTCGGCCTCGGTTTCGCCGGGAAAGCCGACGATCACGTTCGTGCGGATACCGGCCAGCGGGGCGCGGGCGCGGATGGCCGCGACGAGGTCGAGGAACTGCGCGGTGTCGCCGAAGCGCTTCATACGGCGCAGCACGGTGCCGGAGGAGTGCTGGAAGGACAGGTCGAAGTACGGGACGACGCCTTCGGTGTTCGTCAGCACGTCGATCAGCGACGGGCGCATCTCGGCCGGCTGCAGGTAGTTCACCCGGACCCGCTCGATCCCGTCGATCGCGGCGAGCTTGGGCAGGAGGCGCTCGAGCAGGCGCAGGTCGCCGAGGTCCTTGCCGTAGGACGTCGAGTTCTCCGAGACCAGGACGAGTTCCTTGACGCCGTCGGACGCGAGCCATGCAGCCTCTTCGAGCACCTCGACCGGCGGGCGGGACAGGAACGCGCCGCGGAAGGTCGGGATGGCGCAGAAGGTGCAGCGCCGGTCGCAGCCCGACGCGAGCTTGAGCGGCGCGACCGGGCCGCCGGTCAGCCGGCGACGCAACGGGCGCGGACCGCTGCCGGGGCCGGCCCAGGACTCGAGGTCCGCCGCCGCACCACCCGCGTGGCCGGGGGTTGCGACGCCCGCCGAGGCCGCGGGCCGCTCGACCGGGGTCAGCGGCAGCAGGGTGCGGCGGTCCCGCGGGGTGTGGGCCTCGTGCACGACGCCCGCCCGGGCGTCGTGGAGCTTGTCGGAGATCGCGTTGTAGTCGTCGAAGGAGAGGATCCGGGCCTCGGGGAGGGCCTCGGCCAGTTCCTTGCCGTACCGCTCGGCGAGGCAGCCGACGGCCACGACGGCCCGGCCGGCGGCGCCGTCGGTGATGTCCGCGGCGGCCAGCAGCGCGTCGATGCTGTCCTTCTTGGCCGCTTCGACGAACCCGCAGGTGTTCACGACGATGACGTCGGAGGCCTCGGTGTCGTCCGAGACCGTCCAGCCGGCTGCGGCCAGGCGCCCCGCGAGCTCGTCGGAGTCGACCTCGTTGCGCTGGCAGCCCATCGTGACCAGCGAGACCGAAGGCGGCGCCTCGACGATCTGCGGCCCGGACAGGACCTCGCGACCACGCCGCCGCGACCCGCTGCGCCGGCCCGCGGCGTCGGTCGGGCGGGATCGCCGCGGAGGAGGACTCACGAGGGGTCAGCCTACGTGCAGGCGCACCACCCTCCGCACAGGAGTTGAACTCCACGAGCCGAGCCGACTGGTACCGTTTCCCCGTACACGTCGAGCGGAGGACGAGCCATGACCGCCGTCAGCACCACCGAGGCACGCCGCAACCTGTTCCAGCTCGTGCAGCAGGTCAACGACGACAAGATCGCCATCGAGATCGTGGGGCGCAACGGCAACAACGCCGTGCTGGTCTCCGCCGCAGAATGGGCGTCCATCCAGGAGACGGCGTTCCTGCTGCGCTCCCCGGTCAATGCCGCGCGGCTACGGGAGTCCATCGAGCAGGCGCGCTCCGGTCGCCACCGCGAGCGCTCGCTGGACCGCGACGAGTGATCCTCTCGTTCACCGACGCGGCCTGGGAGGACTACCAGCACTGGGTCCGCACCGACCGAGCGACGCTGAAGGCTGTCAACAAGGTGATCGACGCGGCCCTGCGCGACCCGTACAGCGGGGTCGGCAAACCGGAACCGCTTACGCACGACTTGGCCGGTTTCTGGTCGCGACGCATCACCAGCGAACACCGCCTCGTCTACGAGGTGGTGGACGAGTCGTACCTGGTCGTCGTCCAGGCACGCGGCCACTACTGACGCCCGTACGGGGCGGCGGCGAGATCTGCGTCGCGGGTCTCGGGCAGCGCGAGGGTGCACACCAGGCCGAGCAGGCTCATGGCCGCTAGGTAGACGCCGATCGCGAAGCTGTTGAACTCGGCGAGCAGTTCGTGGGCCAGGACGATCGGTACGCCGCCGCCGATCACCCCGGCCAGGTTGTAGGCGAGACCGGCCCCGGTGTATCGGTAGCGGGTCGCGAAGATCTCCGGCAGATAGGCCGCGCACGGGCCGGCGGCGACACCGGCGACGAGCAGGATCAGGCACATGACGACGGCGAACCCGATCCGTCCGCCGTTGTCGACTATCGGAAAGATCGCCAGGGCGAGCGGGATGGCCAGCGCGTTGCCGATCACGACGAAGCGACGGCGCCCGATACGGTCGCAGCAGGCCGCCGACAGCACGATCGCGGCCATGTACATCCCGGCGGCGAAGATCTGGATGGTCAGCACGGTCGGGGTGCTCAGACCGAGCACACCCGGCGGGACGCCGTTGGGGTTCTTTCCGGCGTACCCGGCCAGGAACACCACGCCGATGTAGAAGACCGCGAACAGCCCGGACCCGGCGCCGGCCACGAGTAGAACCTGGCGCCACTGCGCGGAGAGGGCGTCGCGAACCGGGACGGTAGACCGCTCGGCTCGGTCCAGGGCAGCGGCGAAGACGGGAGTCTCCTCGATCTGCAGGCGCACGTAGAGGCCGACGAACACGAGCAGGATGCTGGCCAGGAAGGGGATGCGCCACCCCCAAGTCTGGAACGCGTCGCTGGTCAAGGGGTTGCCGGTGACCTCGAACACGACGAGGAACGTCGCAGCGGCCAGGCCCATCCCGGCGGCCAGACCCAACTGGGGGAACATGCCATAGAGCCCGCGCTTGTGCGGCGGCGCGAACTCGGTGGTCAGCAACGCCGCCCCGGCCCACTCCCCGCCCACCGCGAGTCCCTGCAGGATCCGCAGCACCACCAAGATCGCCGGGGCCCACCAGCCGATGGCGTCGTAACTGGGGATCAGCCCGACCGCGAAGGTCGCCAGGCCCATCAGCAGGAGCGTGAACACCAGCGTCTTCTTGCGGCCGATTCGGTCCCCGACGTGCCCGAACAGGACGGCCCCGAGGGGGCGGGCAACGAACGCGACGGCGTAGGTGGCGCCGAGCGCGAGGGTGCCGCGGCCGCCGCCGAACTCGGCGAAGAACACCTGCCCGAACACGAGGGCGGTGGCGAAGCCGAAGACGAAGAAGTCGTAGAACTCGATCGTGGTGCCGGCGAACGCGGCACCGGCCACTCGCCGCATGGGCGGCGAGACCTGTGCGGGCGTGGTCGAAACGGTGGAGGTCACAGCCGCTGCTCCTCGTTGTCGGGCGACGACGAGGACGCTACGGACCGGACGAGCGCGCCGGTTCCGGGCCGACACGGAGATCGACCCGGAATTCGGTCAGGTCAGGTCGAACTCGGCGGCGCGACGCATCAGGTCGACCTTGGAGGTCACGCCGAGTTTGGCGTACGCGTTGCCCAGGTGGGTTTCCACGGTGCGTTCCCCGACGAACAGCGCGGCGGCGATGTCCCTCGTGGACTCGCCCTTCGCGGCGCGTTCGACGACTTCCCGTTCCCGGCGGGTCAGCGAGTCCGGGCCGAGCGCGGCGGCCAGCGCCCGCCATCCGCTGGTCCCGGCGCGACGCAGCGCGTCGAGCACCAGCGCCCGGCGCCAGGCGGCGCCGCAGGCCTCGAGTCGGGCGGCGGCGTCCTCGAGCAGCGCCACTCCTTCGGCCCGATCCGACGGCGACTCCAGCAGGGCCACGCCGAGGGCGTAGCGAGCGCGGGCCTGCCAAATCGCCCAGTCGCCCGTGTCGAAGTGCTCGACGGCGTATCGCGCGGCGGCGATCGCGGCGGGGCCGCCGGCCGGCGCCGCCCAGGCGGCCGCGTACGCCGCCAGCGCCTCCAGGCAGTAGTGGTCGAATCGTTCGGCGCTGTCGGCGAGCCAGGTCGCCGCCGCCGCGGCCCGGTCGCGGTCGCCCGCGGCCGCGCACGCCTCCGTCGCCTCCGCGAGAATTCGGGCTCCGCCGTGCAGTTGGCCGCGTTCGGCCAGCCGATATCCCGCGTCGGTCAGGTCCCGGGCCGCGGTGGCCGGGTCGCCGAGGGCCCACGCGAGCAAGGCTTCCAGCGACTGCAGCGAAGGCCGGTGAAACTGCCATTCCCGATCGCCGAGAGTCTCCCACGCGCCGTCCAGGTAGGTGCGGGCAACCGTCGTCTGGCCGGCGTCGATCGCCGCGTAGATGCCACCCGCCACCCCGATCAACCGCCGCAGTCGGCGGCCGGGCGCCCAGGCGACCAGCTCCGCCGCCGCGGCCAGCGCGCCGGCGAGGTCCCCGCTCAGGTGGGCGAGCAAGGCTTCGAAGTCCAACGACCCGGTCTCGCGATAGTCGAGGTCGTCGCGGCGCGCCGCGACGATCGCCGCACGGCCCTCGCCGGCGCGACCCGTCATGGCGGCCAGCCAGCCCTCCAGGTTCGCTCCCACGGTGCGCCGGTACGGCCAGCCGCAGCGAGCGAGCAGGTCGCGCGCCGCCTCGTGGGCCGCCAACGCCTCGGCGAGATGCCCGAGGGTGCCGGCGAAGGTGGCGACCGAGGACAGCGCCAGCATCTGCGCGCGATGGTCGCCGGCCGCCGCGGCTTCGAGCGCCAGGGCGCGGCTGCGCTCGAGGGCCGCGGACCGTCGTCCGTCGAGCGCCTCGATCCAGGCCAGTTCCCGCTCGGCAAGTCGCGCGCCGGCCGCGTCGCCGGCGGCTTCGAAGTCGGCCTGTGCGCGCAGGCACTCGGCGTGCGCGCCGGCGACGTCGCCGGCGCCCCAGCCGAGGAAGTGCGCCAGGCGGTAGCGGACCAGCCCGCGCCGGGCGGGGTCGGCGGCGGCGAGGTGCCCGTCGATGGCGCGCAGGGCGGCGATCGCGACCTCGGCGTGGGTGTCGGCGCGGTGGTCGTTGACCCAGGGCGCGTCGGGCGCCATGGCGTCGAGCACGCCGAGCCACCGAGCGTCGGGAGCCGGGAGCATGTCCACCAGGGCACCGAGCAGGGTCAGCGACTCGGCGACGGCCTGGCGTCCCTCGGCCTCCGCGAAGGCCTCGACGAGCACCTCGACGGCCTCCGGGTCTCCTCCGGTGGCGCCGCGGGCGTAGTGCACGGCCGCCTCGGCGATGCGGCCGTCCGCGCGCAGGGCCCGGCCGGTGCGCTGGTGCAGCATCCGCCGGCGCGCACCGCCGATGGCCGCGTACACGGCGTCGCGCACGAGGGGGTGGGAGATCTCGTAGCTCAGCGACCGGCCGCGTTCGATCTCGGTCACTGCGCGCGCCGCGACGAGATCGGACAGCCGCGGCCCGACCGCCTCCAGCGGCAGGTCCGTACGCACCATCAGATCGGCCAACGGCAACGGCCCGCCGGCGACGGCCAGGAACTCGACGAGCTCCATCAGCTCTGGCGGGGACCCGCGCAGCCGGGCGGTCACCCGCTCCGCGAGGTTCTCCGGCAGCCGCCGCAGCGCGGGCGCGGCCAGGTCGGCCCGCTCTTCCAGCAGCGCCCGCAGCAGCCCGTGGGCGAACAGTGCGTTCCCGCGGGAACGCTCGCCGACCCAGTCGACGAGGGCGGGCGGCGGCGGCGCCCCGACGACGTGCCGGGCCAACTCCGCCAGCTCGGCGGCCGACAGCGGCGCGAGGTCCAGGCGCGTCAGGAATCCGTCTTGGTCCAGCTCCAGCAGCGCCGCGGCCGCGGTGTCGTGGACGGCGAGTTCGGCCGGGCGGGCGGTGAGCAGCAGCAACAGCGGCGCATCGGGCAGCCGGCGGGACAGGTGGCGAAGAAGTTCCCAGGACGACGCGTCGGCCCAGTGCACGTCGTCGAGCAGCACCACGAGCGGCCCGGCGGCGGTCAGGCCGGAGAGCATCCGGGTCAGTCCGGCCAGCAGTCGCGGCAGCGGTGGATCGCCGCCCGACCCCGCCGCCCAGGGTCCGCGCAGCGCGGCGACGCGATGGAACAGCCCCGCCAGGTCGTCGAGAAATCCGCCGCACAGCCGAGCGAGGTCGTCGTCGCCGAGGCAGTCGAGGACCGGTTCGAGCGCCTCGGCCCAACTGGAGAACGACACCCCTGCCGAGAGCGCGTGCGCCCGCGCGTACAGGGTGCTCGCCGCCTCGTCCACCCCGGCCAGCAGCTCGACGGCCAGGCGGGTCTTGCCCATGCCGGCCTCGCCGCCGAGCACCACGGCGCGCAGTTCGCCGGCCGCGGCTCGGGCGTACTCGGCGCGGAGCAGGTCCAGTTCGGCGTCGCGCCCGGCCAACTCCTGGCCGCGGGCGAACGACCGACGGATCCGCACCGCCGCCGGGCGGGTCCCGGGGTGTGACGGGGCGTCGGACGGGGCCGTCGCGAGCACCTCGACGGCGGCCTGCGGGCGGAGGAGGCCCTTGAGTTCCAACCCGCCGACCGCGCGGAATGCGACTCGGTCGCCGACGAGGGCGGCGACGACCTCTCCGGCCAGGATCGCACCGGGTTCGGCCGCCGCGCACAGTCGGGCGGCGACAACCACGGCGGTGCCGAAGTAGTCCCCGTCCTCGCAGGAGGCCTCCCCGGTGTGCAGCCCGATCCGCACCGCGGTGGGCACCGCGTCGGGCGCGGCGTTGCCGGCCTGGACCCGGGCCTGGATCTCCAGCGCCGCCCGTACCGCGTCCAGTGGACCGGCGAACACCGCCATCACGCCGTCGCCCAGGTTCTTGACCTCCCGTCCCGCGTGGGCGTCGATCGCGGCACGGACTTCGGCCAGGTGCGATCGCCGCCACGTCTGCGCCCGGTGGTCGCCGAGGCGCTGGGCGATCGCGGTGGAGTCGACCAGGTCGGTGAACACGAAGGTGAGCACCCCGGAGTCGGTCGCCTCGCCCATGTGACGGTCCCTCAGCCCCAGTAGCCGGCGGCAGGACGAGTCCCCCACGCGCAGACGTTGCGGGCGTCGACGAAGGAGAAGGTGGGGTCCAGCAGGGTCGTGGCGATCTGCGCGGTCTCGTCCGGATCGGCCTCGCGGGCGTAGCGGTCCCCGAGGGTGACGAACCCCTGGTGGTACATCCGCGCCTCGGTCCCGCCGCCTACCCGCCGGAACTCCAGGCTCTGCTCGCCCCGGTCGATCAAGCCCAGTTTCTCCACCAGAGAAGACAGTCGCGCACCCAGGTGGGGATCGAAGACGGCCACGTCCCGCGCGTGGCGCCACGCGGCGGCCCAGTACCGGTCGAATCGCTCTGCCATCGGGTGGCCGGCAACCGCGGCAAAGCTGGAGAAGTCGACGTCCTCCACCAGCAGACGCCCGCCGGGCGCGAGCGCTGCGGCCATGCGGGACAGCGCCAGTTCCGGATCCGGCAGGTGCAACAGCAGCGCCCTTCAGTGTACGAGGTCGTAGTGGGCGACCTCGAGTGGGTCGCGCAGGATGTCGTGGCGTCGCACCTCGATCCGCGCCCCGCCGGCGACGTGAGCGTCCGTCAGGAATCGTGGGTCGCAGTCGGTGGCAACCACGTACCCGGTGGGTCCGGCTGCGGCGGCGAGCATCCGGACCACCGAGCGGGCCGCGGGTGGCCACGGCCACCTCCGCCCCGGTGGGGGTCTGCCGGACCCGGTACTCCAGGATCGCCGGGCACCGGCCGAGCACCGAACGGAACACGTGCGGGTGGATCTCGACGGCGCCGTACCGGAACGTGTCGTCGAGGCGGCCGAGGATGTCCGCCACCCGGGCGGTCGGCTCCCCGCACGGGCAGGCGCCGGGCAGCACGACGATCTCGTCGGTGATCTCGTAGCGGATCAGCGGCAGCGCCCGGTTGAACAGGTTGGTCACCAGCACCTTCGCCGCCCGCTCGCCCGGCGCGACAGGGGAACCGGCCGCGTCCACCGGTTCGACGATCACCAGATCCTCGGCGAGGTGGCCGAACCCGGCCGCGCAGGTGGTGGACGGGATCCCGGCCTCGGTGGTGCCCCACCAGTTCCAGATCGGCACCTGCCAGGCCTGCGCGACCTCCGCGCGAATCTCCGGCAACAGCGGTTCGCCCGAGCAGACCACGAGCCGCGGAGCGATCCCCAGCCGCCCGGCGGCGGCCTCGCGGGCCAGCGAGCGCAGGGCGGTGGGGTACCCGCCGAAGGCCAGCGGCTGCGCGGCGTTGAGCGTCGCCACGATCTCGGCGATCGGCCAGGTCACCGGCGCCACCGTCATCGGGAACTCGGGCGGAGCGAACGTCCGGGAGTAGGCGGCCGAGGCGTGACTGACGTGCCCGGCCACCACTACCCCCAGCGGAACGGGACGATCGGCGAGGTCTGGCTGGGCGGCGCGCCAGGCGAACAGGCGCCGGGCGTAGGACAGCCATCCGGTGGCCAGGCCGGGCCGGTCGAAGAGCATTACCGTGCGGCGTCCCGTCGAGCCGCCGGTGGCCAGCGCCGTGTACTCGCCGTGCAGGTACCGGCCGGCGTCGTCGGCCAACGCGGCCTCGACGTCGGCCAGGCGCACCCGCAGATCGACGACGATCTCGTCGAAGTCGGCCACGACGTCGGCCTTCGTCATGGTGGGCAGGCCGCACAGATCGCTTGGATCGAGAGCGTCGAGGTCGAGCCCGGCCAGGCGCTTGCGGTGCCACGGGGAGCGCTCGACGGCGTCGGCGACGAGGTCGCGCAGCGCGGCAGTGCGGTGTGCGTGCAGGGTCGCGGCGTCCCAGGACAGCCGCGCAATCAGTTCGGGGGTCATTCCGGCGGCCAGTTCGCGGTGCCGGGCCCGCTGCTCGTCCAGGCCTGTCATGGTCCTGCCTCCTCGCGCGATGCTCTCACTTCGCCGACGCTAGGACGCGAGGTCCCGGAGTTCCTCCGGGGCGGCCCGGAATTCGTCCCGGAACCGTTGGCAGGCGGGATTCAGCCGAGGACGTGGGCGACGAGCAGCGCGATCGGGTACAGCGCGACGACGCAGAGCAGCCAGAACAGGACCGTGGTCGCGTTGAGCCGGGCCTCGCGGAACTGCGGCAGGTCGGGCAGCACCTTGGCCGACGCGGGTGCCTCGCTCTGCTGGGCGTCGAACGCCGCCAGCAGCGGGCCCGGGTCGACACCGACGGCTCGGGCGATCGCCGCGAGCCGGCCGCGGGCCAGGGCGGAGGATCCACATCCGGCGTAGTCGTCGGATTCGATCTCGATGAGCCGAGCGGCGCGGATGTGCGTGGTCTGGGCGAGCTCGTAGGTGGTCAGTCCCGCCTCGAGTCGCGCCTCGCGCAGTGCCTGCCCGATCGAGTCCGCGGGCCCGAGTTCGACGACCCGGCCGGCCGAGGGACCCGCCCCGATGGGTCGGACGAACTCCTCGGGCTCGACGACCGGTTCGGTGCGCACGGTCTGGCGCGGGAGTGCCGATCGAGAGGGGTCACTCACCGGACAACCCGGCGAGCACGTCGTCGAGTTCGTCCGCCGAGACCAGGACGTCGCGGGCCTTGGAGCCCTGGCTGGGACCGACGATGCCGCGGCTCTCCATGAGGTCCATGAGCCGGCCCGCCTTGGCGAACCCGACGCGCAGCTTGCGCTGCAGCATCGAGGTCGAGCCGAGCTGGGTGTTGATCACGAGTTCCGCGGCCTGGCACAGGAGGTCGAGGTCGTCGCCGATGTCGGAGTCGACGACCTTGTTCGACTCGACCGGAGCGGTGACGTCGTCGCGGTAGGTCGCGGCCATCTGCTCCTTGCAGTGCCGCACGACCTCGTGGATCTCGCGCTCGGGCACGAAGGCGCCCTGGATGCGGATGGGCTTGCTGGCGTTGGCCGGCGCGAACAGACCGTCGCCCTGGCCGACGAGCTTCTCCGCGCCCGGTGAGTCGAGGATGACCTGCGAGTCGGTGCGCGACGACGTCGCGAAGGCCAGGCGCGAGGGCACGTTGGCCTTGATCAGGCCGGTGACGACGTCGACGGACGGGCGCTGCGTGGCGAGCACCAGGTGGATGCCGGCGGCGCGGGCGAGATGGGTGATGCGCTGGATGTGGCCTTCGACGTCGCGCGGGGCGACCATCATCAGGTCGGCGAGCTCGTCGACGATGACCAGCAGGTACGGGTACGGCTTGTAGACGCGCTCGCTGCCCAGCGGCGGGATCAGGCTCCCCTCCCGGACGGCGGCGTTGAAGTCGTCGATGTGCCGGAACCCGCTGTGCTCGAGGTCGTCGTAGCGCAGGTCCATCTCGCGGGCCACCCAGCCGAGGGCGTCCGCGGCCTTCTTCGGGTTGGTGATGACGGGCGTGATCAGGTGCGGCACGCCCTCGTACGCGGTGAGCTCCACGCGCTTGGGGTCGATCAGGATCATGCGGACCTGCTCGGGCGTGGCCCGCATGAGGATCGAAACGATCAGGGAGTTGATGCAGCTGGACTTGCCCGCGCCGGTGGCGCCGGCGACGAGGATGTGCGGCATCTTCGCGAGGTTGGCGCAGACCATGCCGCCCTCGACGTCCTTGCCGAGCGCCGCGACCATCGGATGCGGGTCGTTGCGAGCGGCGGGCGAGCGGAGCACGTCGCCGAGGGTGACCCACTCCCGGTCGGTGTTCGGAATCTCGACGCCGATCGCGGACTTGCCCGGGATCGGGGACAGAATCCGCACGTCGGCGCTGGCAACCGCGTACGCGATGTCGTTGGCGAGGCCCGTCACGCGCTGGACCTTGGTGCCGGGGCCGACCTCGATCTCGTAGCGGGTGACCGTCGGGCCGCGGGTGAACCCGGTGACCGCGGCGTCGATCTCGAACTGCTCGAGCACGCCGGTCAGCGCGCTCACCACCGCGTCGTTCGCGGCGCTGCGCGCCTTCGCCGGTGCGCCCGAGCCGAGAACGTGCTGGTCGGGCAGGTCGTAGTCGACGTCTCCGACGAACGCGCTCGTGCCGAGGTCGGCGACCTCGTCCGCCGCGACGGGCGGCGGGGCGTACTCGACCTCCTGCTCCTCGGCGGGCTCCCCGAGACCGACGATCAGATCTTCGAGGTCGTCCATCGCCGGCGCCGGAGCCGGAACCTTCCGGCCGCGCTTGGCGGGCGGCGGTTCGGCAAGCACCGGGGTGTCGAACGGAACGTCCGTGTCCTGCACGGGCGCCGGCTTGCGCCGACGCCGCTTGGGTCGCTCGACGGGCTCCTCTTCGACCTGCCCGCCGAAGTGCTCCGGCCACGACGCCCCCTCGACGTCGTGATCGGCTTCGACAGGCGGACCGAAGAGCGGCCCGGCGAGCACCCGCAGACGCTCGGGAATGCGGGAGATCGGGGTGGAGGTGAGGACCAGCAGGCCGAAGACGGCCAGCAGCGCGAGCAGCGCTCCGGCGACGATCGGCGCGGTCGCGGTGGCCAGCGGATGGGCCGTCAGGTATCCGACGGTGCCGCCGGCGTTGCGGACGGCCTCTCCCCCGTCCTCGGGGCGGGGGCTGCCGTTGGCCAGGTGCGCGATGCCGCAGGTGCCGGCGACGAGCGCGGTGGTACCGACGCCGAGGCGGCCGGCCTCCATCGCGCCCGCGTTGCGGAGCACGTAGACCCCGAGGCCGACCAGGGCCAGCGGGGCGACCAGGCCGGGCAGGCCGAGGCTGCCGGCGAACACGGCGCGCACGCCCGCGCCGACGGGTCCGTTCAGATCCCACCACTGTGCGGCGGCGGCGACCAGGGCGAGCCCGAGCAGGGTCAGGCCGAGGCCGTCGCGGCGGTGCGCGGGGTCGAGGTCCTTGGCCGTCTTGCTGGCCCGGCGGACCCCCGCGCCGACGGCGCGGGCGAGGCCCAGGTAGACGCCCTCGAGCAGGACCCAGAAGCCCATGACCAGCCCCAACACCGGGTTGACCTTGAGCTGGGACATCGCGATGCGACGTGCCCGCGTCTTCTGGTTGCCCGCCGGGTTGAGGATGCTCCCCTCGACGCCGTGGGACGCCTTGGACGGTGCGGGCCGCTTCTTGGTCGCGGTACCGCCGGACTTAGTGGTGCGGGACGCCATGCCCGAAAGCTAACCCAGCAGTCACATCAGCCCCAGCTGCCACGCCGGTTGCGGCTAGGCGGTCGCAAGGGGCTTGGCGTCGACGGGGTCCACGCCGATGTCCGCGTCCTTCGTCTCCGGCAGGGCGAGCACGCACAGCACGCTCATCACGCCGAGTCCGGAGAGGTACAGGCCGATGGAGAAGCTGTTCCACTCGCGCAGCATGTGGTGGGCCAGGATGATCGGCACGCCACCGCCGACGACGCCCGCCAGGTTGTACGCCATGCCGGCGCCGGTGTAGCGATACCGGGTGGCGAAGAACTCCGGCAGGTAGGCCGCCAGCGGGCCGTAGGCGACGCCGACCATCAGCAGCATCAGGCACAGCCCGACGGTGTACCCGGTCTTGCCGCCGCTGTCGACGATCGCAAACAGGAACAGACCGAGCACGACGGCCCCGATGTTCGCCGCGAGCACGACGTTGCGCCGCCCGAGGCGGTCGGAGTACAGCGCGGAGACGACGATTGCGGTCATGAACGTGGCCGCGCCGAACAGCTGCAGGCTCAGGATGACCTTGGAGTCCAGGCCGAGGATGCCCGGCGGGACGCCCTTGGGGTTCTTGCCCGCGTACCCGGTGAGGAAGACCGTGCCGATGTAGAAGTAGGCGAACAGCGCGGAGAGCGCGCCGCCGCCGAGCAGGATCTGCTTCCACTGCGCGCTCACGGCCTCGCGCACCGGGGACTTGGCCGGCGCCTTCGCGTCGAGCACCGCGGCGAAGACCGGGGTTTCCTCGATCGCCAGGCGGATGTAGAGCCCGATGCCGACGAGCACGATGCTGGCCAGGAACGGGATGCGCCAGCCCCAGTCCTGGAACGCGGAGTTCTGCGTCGGGTTGCCGGTGGCCTGGAAGACGATGATGAAGGTCAGTGCGGACAGCGCCAGCGCGACGGCCGGGCCGAGCTGCGGGAACATGCTGTAGAGCCCGCGCTTGTTCGGCGGAGCGAACTCGGTGGTCAGCAGCGCCGCCCCGGCCCACTCCCCGCCGACGGCCAGGCCCTGCAGGAAGCGCAGCGTGACGAGGATGATCGGCGCGGCGGAGCCGATGGAGTCGTAGCTCGGGATCAGGCCGATCGCGAACGTCGACAGGCCCATCAGCAGCAGCGTGAACACCAGGGTTTTCTTGCGTCCCAGCCGGTCCCCGATGTGCCCGAAGAGCACGGCGCCGATCGGCCGTGCGACGAAGGCCACCGCGTAGGTCGCCGACAGCGCCAGGGTGCCGCGGGTACCCCCGAACTCGGCGAAGAACACCTGGCCGAACACCAGCGCGGTGGCGGTGCCGAAGATGAAGAAGTCGTAGAACTCGATGGCGGAGCCGGCGAAGGCCGCGCCCGCCACCCGACGCATGGGTGGCGGTTTCTGCTGGGTGGACGGCGCCGTTGCCATCTGGACTCCCGGGGGCGGGGACGGGTTGCCGGTCGCAACCTGCCGCACTCCTGACCACCCGTCAAGCGGGCGCGACGGAACGGCCGCGCCCGACCGGCGGTTGGGCGGCGAGATCGGCGGACCGGGTTTCCGGCAGCGCCAGCGCGCACAGCGTGCTGATCGCCGCCAGTCCCGCAAGGTAGTAGCCGATGGACGCGCTGCCCCATTCGGGCGCAGAGAGCATGCCGCCCACGAGCAGGACCTGCCGCCACTGGGCGACGAGCGCGTCGCGGACCGGGACCTGGACCGGCGCCTTCGCGTCGAGGACGTCCCGAAACACGGGGGTTACTTCGATCTTCAGCCGGATGTAGCGGCCGACGAGCACAAGCAGAATGCTGGCCAGGAAGGGAATGCGCCAGCCCCAGTTCTGCGTCCGAGGCGGTCCCCGATGTGCCCGCTCTGATGCACCCGTTCTGATGCACCGGTCCTGATGCACCGTCACGGCCGAGACTTGGAGAATCGCCGGGCGTCACGAACTCAGGCCCAGTTCGGCGGCGCGGCGGACCAGGTCGAACACGTGGTGAGCACAGCCGGTTAGGGCGAGCCAGCCTGCTGGTGGGGCTCAGCCGGCCTCGGGCTCGCCGATGATCAGCGCCAGGCGGTCGATTCGCCTTGCGCAGCAGGCCGAAGTGCACGCGGCGCAGTTCCTCTACGCCGTCCTCGCCGAGGTGCGCGGCCGGCTGAGTGGAGCCCAGCACACGAAGTCCGCGTCCTCCACCAGCAGCCAGCCACCGGGACGCAGCGCGCGAACCATGTGGCGCAGCGCCGCTTGCGGGTCGGACAGGTGCAGCAGCAGCGCCCGGCAGTGGACGAGGTCGTACCCGGAGACTTCGACCCGCTCGTGCACGATGTCGTGCCGACGGACCGACACGTTCGCCAGGCCGAGGTCGCCGAGGAAGCGCGGGTCCATGTCGGTCGCGACGACCTCGCCTTGCTCCCCCACCAACTCGGCGAGCATCCGCGTGACCGACCCGGCGCCGGCGCCGACCTCCAGACAGCGGGCCCCGGTCAGGTCGCCGGCCACGGCGAGCCGGCGGCGGGTGACCTCCTCGTAACGGGCCTCCAGCAACCGCAGGCGCGGCAGTTCACGCCTACACCAGGCCGTCGCCGAGCTGATCGGTGATCAGAAATGTGACGACACCGCTGTCCTCGGTCACAGCCGCCTCCCGGGTCGGGGTTGCGGCAGGAACCTAGGGCCGTCTCGTCTCGCGGGCCCTCGTGCCGATCCTGGTACGGGTACGGGTACGGGTACGGGTACGGGTACGGAGGCGGCTAGGCCACGCCTTAGGCCTCCGCGAGGAGGTCGTTGCGCTCGGCCTCGAACTCCTCGTCGGTCAGCAGTCCGGCGGCGAAGAGGACGCCGAGCGTGCGGATCTGGTCGTCCGCGGCGGCGCGCGGGCCGGGGATGGCGGGCTTCGCACCGGAGGCGGCGTGGGCGAGCATGCCCCGGTTGAGCTCGTCGGCCAGACCGGTTGCGGCCTCGTGCGCGACCCGGAACTCCAGGGCGGTGTCGGTGGCCGTCACGCCGACGACAGCGCTCTTGGCGGTGGCCCGCCACACCATGACGCTGGAGACGGCGGACAGCGAGAGCGTGCCGTGCTCGTTGCGGGCCCGGCGGTCGGCGCGGCGCCCGGTGAGCTCGTCGTCCGCACCGGTGTCGGCGGGGATCGCGTTCCACTCCACGCGGTCCTCGTGCACCGAGATTTCGGCCTCCCGGCCGTTGACGTGGCCGACGAACTTCAGCAGTGGACGCTCCATGCCAGCCCCCCAGGGTGTGCGTTGGTGGGATTACGTTCCCCCCTGCGCAGTGTGAGGAACACCCGATACGGCCGAATGCGCGACAGTCGGGCCGAATCGGACAGCGGCCGGCCAGACACGGCGGCCGGCTAGACGATGACGACGACCGGGACGATCATCGGGCGGCGGCGGTAGGTCTCGTTGACCCACCGCCCCACGACGCGGCGCACGATCTGCGCCAGCGCGTGCTCGTCCGCGCCGCCGTCGACGGCCGCGGCCTGGACGGCCTCGACGATGCGCGGAAGCACGCCCTGCAGCGCGTCGTCGTCGATGCCGGAGCCGCGCGCGGAGACCTCGGGGCCGCCGGTGATCTTGCCGGTGTTGGCGTCGACCACGACGAACACCGAGACGAAACCCTCTTCGCCGAGAATCCGCCGGTCCTTCAGCGAGGCCTCGGTGACGTCGCCGACGGAGACGCCGTCGACGTAGATGTACCCGCAGGGCACGGCACCGACGACCTTGGCCTGCCCGTTCACCAGGTCCACGACGACGCCGTCCTCGCACATGACGACGCGTTCGCGCGGGACGCCGGTGAGCACGGCGAGGTCGGCGTTGGCCCGCAGGTGGCGGGGCTCGCCGTGGATCGGCATGACCTGGCGCGGCTTGACGAGGTTGTAGAGGAAGATCAACTCGCCGGCCGAGGCGTGCCCGGACACGTGCACCATGGCGTTGGACTTGTGCACGACGGTGGCGCCGAGGCGGCTCAGGCCGTTGATGACGCGGCCGACGTCGGTTTCGTTGCCGGGGATCAGCGACGACGCGAGGATCACCGTGTCCCCCGGCACGATGCGGATGGCGTGGTCGTGGTTGGCCATGCGCGAGAGCGCGGTCATCGGCTCGCCCTGCGAACCGGTGCACATGAGCACGACCCGCTCGGGCGGCAGGTCGTCGATGGTCTTGGCGTCCACGATGAGGTTGTGCGGCACCTTCAGGTACCCGAGTTCGCGGGCCACCGCCATGTTGCGCACCATCGAGCGGCCGACGAGGGCGACCTTGCGGCCGTGCGCGTGTGCGGCGTCGAGGACCTGCTGCACGCGGTGCACGTGCGAGGCGAACGACGCGACGATGATCCGCTGCGTCGACTTGCGGAACACCCCGTCCAGGACCGGGCCGATGGTGCGTTCGTTCGGGATGAAGCCGGGGACCTCGGCGTTGGTGGAGTCCACCATGAACAGGTCCACGCCCTCCGCGCCGAGGCGCGCGAAGCCGGGCAGGTCGGTGAGGCGGCCGTCGAGGGGCAGCTGGTCCATCTTGAAGTCGCCGGTGTGCAGGACGACGCCGGCCTCGGTGCGGATGGCGAGGGCCAGCGCGTCGGGGATGGAGTGGTTGACCGCGAAGAACTCGCACTGGAACGGGCCGAGCTGCTCGACGTCGCCCTCGGTCACCTGAAGCGTGTACGGGCGGATCCGGTGCTCGTGCAGCTTGGCCTCCAGGAAGGCCAGCGTGAGCTTGGAGCCGATGAGCGGGATGTCGGCCTTGCGGCGCAGCAGGTACGGAACGGCGCCGATGTGGTCCTCGTGGGCGTGGGTCAGCACGATCGCCTCGATGTCGTCGAGGCGATCCGCGATGGCGCTGAAGTCCGGCAGGACCAGGTCCACGCCGGGCTGGTGGGACTCCGGGAACAGCACACCGCAGTCGACGATCAGCAGCCGCCCGCCGAACTCGAAGACGGTCATGTTGCGACCGATCTCGCCCAGGCCCCCGAGCGGGGTGATGCGCAGGCCGCCCGCCGGAAGCGGGGGCGGGGATCCTAGATCGGGGTGGGGATGACTCATGCGAGCGCGACGCCTCCGGCCACGAGATCGGTCTTCAACATCTCGATCTGCGCGGGAGTCGCGTCCACCAACGGGAGCCGGACCGGGCCGCCGGGGCGCCCCTGCAGATTGAGCGCGGCCTTGGTGAGGATCACGCCCTGCGTACGGAAGATGCCCTCGTACACGGGCAGCAGTCCCTGGTGCAGCTCGGTCGCCCGGGCGACGTCGCCGGCCGTGAAGGAGTCGACCAGTTCGCGCAGCCGGTCTCCGACGAAGTGCCCGACGACGCTGACGAACCCGACCGCGCCGACGGACAGCAGCGGCAGGTTGAACACGTCGCTGCCCGAGTAGTACGCAAGGTCCGACGCCGCGAGCACGAGGCTGGCGGCGGCGATGTCCTCCTTGGCGTCCTTCACGGCCACGATCCGGTCGTGCTCGGCCAGGCGCAGCAGCGTCTCGGTGGCGATCGGGACGCCGGACCGGCCGGGGATGTCGTAGAGCATGTTCGGCAGCCCGGTGGCGTCGGCCACGGTGCGGAAGTGCTCGTACAGGCCGGCCTGCGGCGGCTTGTTGTAGTACGGCGTGACGACGAGCAGGCCGTGCACGCCGACCTTCTCGGCCTGGCGGGCGAGCTCGCAGGTGTGCCGGGTGTCGTTGGTGCCGACACCGGCGACGACGTGCAGCCGGTCCCCCACCGCCTCCACGACGGCCCGGAGCAGGCGCTCCTTTTCGGAGTCCGACGTGGTCGGCGACTCGCCGGTCGTCCCGTTGATCACCAGCCCGTCGTGGCCGGAGTCGGCCAGCGAGATGGCCAGCTTCGCGGCACCGTCGAGATCGAGGTCGCCGTTGGAGTCGAACGGGGTGACCATCGCGGTGAGCACGCGGCCGAAGGGTGTCCCAGACATGGCTTCCAGGTTATCGGGCGGAACGGACTGGTACTGCGGCAACGCTCGTTATGGAGCGATGCGCCGGTTCGCATCGAACGCTGCAGCCGTCAAGGGCATCAGCGCGGACCAGTGCTGCTCCATCTTTTCAGCCACCATTTCGATCTCTCGCTGTGGGAAGGAGGGAAACGCGGAGTCCTCCCTTTTGGTCCGCAGCGACAGGAAGTTCATGAGGGAGCGGGCATTCATGGTCACGTACATCGACGAGTACGTCGTGACAGGCAGAACGATGCGGGCGACCTCTCGGGCCACTCCCGCCGCCAACATCTCCTGGTACGCGGCGTACGCCTGGCGACAGGAGTCCTCGGTGGCCCGGACGACGAGTTCGTGCTGCTCGGGCGTGCCGTCGACGAAAGTGTAGGCGCCCGGCTTGCCCTCCTGGCGGAGCTTGCGCTCGGGACCAGGGACATAGAAGACCGGCCGAAGCTCCCGATATCTGCCACTCTCCTCGTTGTACGAGTTGTGCACCACGAGGCCGTTGGCTAGGTAGTTGTGCCACGGCTCGTCGATCACCAGGTCGTAGGTCATCTCCACACCTCGACGCACGATCGAAGCGACGCGATCCGGCACCGCAGCCGAGGTCGAGCCCATCCGCTCTGCATAGATCTGCTCGCCGTTGGTCTTCACCCGGTGGCACGGCTCGCAGGCCGGTTTCAGGTTGTTCTCGTCGAGAGCCTTGGCGAGATCCACGGCGACCGGCACTACGTGGTCTAGGACCAACTCGTCTCGAGCGAACTTCTCTTCGCAGAGGTAGCACTCGTCGAAGGGCTCGATCAGCTTTGTCCGAAGCCCGCTCGTCCAGACCCCGATTCCTCGACGGAGCATCGGAGGTATCGGTGCTTGATCCCGGATCGCTCGCTTGCCCGCCCGGAGGACGAAGTCTCTGTCGGTGAGCTCGTGGACTCGCTTCCAACCGTCGACCGTGAGCACGCGATGGTCCTCGGTGCAGCGGATCGATCGACCGCCGCGGGTGGTCAGTTCGACTACCGGCTTGACGCCCGACTGGACGACGTCGAGAACGCGGCCCGGTTGGGGCAGAAGTGTCTGCTCGTCGTAGACGCGTGCGTGTATCTGCCGCGAGGACGGCAGGAGACGACGGCGGCTCTTGAATCCCTCTCCCCTTGGCATGCGGTCGAGAACGCCCAGATGCCAGTTCGCCCAGATCTGAGCGATCGTGCGCTTGCGCAGGTTCTGCCCGTTGGAGTCGCAGAGAACGACTTCCGCGTCGCCGGTGATGCAGGCCATCCGGTGGCGCATGAACTCGCGGAAAACGAAGATCGGCGCCTCGACGTAGAAGGTCATCGAATTGTGCTCGAACGGCGAGCCGTGGCGATCCCGCATGAGATAGCGGATCAGACCGACCGAGCGGGCCGCGTCGCCGTCGACGTCCTCGCGCGACTGCTCGCCTTTGGTGGAGACGCGCGCCGCGAACAATACGTCTGCGTCCGAAGCGGTCGCCTTGACTAGATCGGCGACCACGTCGTTGCGAAAGACGATCTTGTCCGACTCCGCCGAGGTCTGGTCCGCGTGCCCCGGTTCGGTCGACGTCATCGCGCCCGTGCCTCTCGTTCGAAATCTGTCGAATGTCCGCGCACAGCATGACGGGCGGCACCGACAATTCTGTCGGCGCCGCCCGTTGTGTCGAACTACAGGGAGTGGCGACCGCGGCGGCGTGCCGCGAAGGCCAGGGCGGAACCGGCCATCAGCAGGCCGAGGCCGCCGACGGCGAGGTCGTCGGCCATGCCGGCGCCACCGGTGTTCGGCAGTTCGCGCTGCTGCGCAGGGGCGGCGAGCTTGGCGCCGGTGCAGTTGACCTCGGAGACGATGACCTCGAGATCGATCAGGCCCAGGACGTCCCCGCCCGTCGGCGCCGCGGCGCGAACCGCGGTCCGGTCCGCGGTGCGCAGGTCCGCGCCGTCGGACTTGACCGAGGCGGTGCGCTCGGCGCGAACGGCCTCGGCCCGCTTGGCCTCGGCGGCCTTCTGCTCGGCCTTGGCGGCCCGCTCGGCGGCCAGCGCGTTGTTGGTGCGCTCGGCGCGCTCCGCGGCGGCCGGCGCCTGGACCTGCTCGGTCTGACTCTGCTGCTCGGTCTGGACGGGCGCGGTGCCGGTCTCGGCGCGAGCCGCGGTGGCGGCCTCGTCGGTTTGCTGCTGGCTCGCCGGAGCGGCGGGCTTGGCGCCGCGCTCGGCCCGGCGGGCCATTGCGGAGTCTGCAGCGGCCTGCTCGACGGCGGCCTCGCGGGCGACGGTGGCCTCGTCGGCCTTCGCAGTGCCGGCTTCGGCGGCGGTGCTCGCCCGCTCGGCGGCGACGGTCTCCTGCTGCGCCACGGTCTCCTGCTGCGCCGCCGTTTCCTGCTGCGCCACGGACGCCTCGGCGGCGGCGCTCTTGGCCTCGGCCTTGCGGGCAATCGTTGCCTTCTCGGCCTGCTCGCTCTTGCCAACCTTGGTGGCGACGGCCTGCGAACGGACGCTGCGGTCGGACTGGGCACCCACGCGCGGGGCGCTGTCCTCGGTCTGGGCGAGTAGCGAGTCCAGGCTCTGGCCCGTGGCGTCCTCGACGACCGTGACGAGCTGCTTCGCGACTGCTCGCACCGTCTCGTTGACCGACTTCAGCGCGGCACCGAGCGCGCCGGGCGCGATGGACAGGTCGACGTGCAGGGCGCGGACCTGCATGCCGCCGCCGGGGAGCTGGTTCTGCTCGTCGATCGTGATGACGCCCGTAAGGAGAGCGCTGAGCTCCTTGGGGATTTCGATCTTGACGTTGGGGCTCTCGGTGTCGATCGGGATCTTGGTGCCGGCGAGCTCGAGGCCGGTGACGATCGACTCGCCGGAGACGTCGAGCTTGTCCGCCAGGCAGTCCGCGTTGAGCACCTTCGCACCGACCAGGCCCTGCAGGATCGACAGGCCCGTGGTGCTGGAGTTCGCGGCGAACTTCACTCCTTCGAGACCGGCCGAGGCGTTCAGCACCTTCAGGGTGGCGACGTCCGCCAGCTCCGGGGGAAGGCCGAGCAGGTTCTTTGCACCACCGGCCGGGAACAGCACGGCCTCGGGGAGCTGGAGGTCCAGCAGCTCTTCGCCGCCGATGCCCAGCTTGACCTGCAGCGCGAAGGCCGCGCCCTTGTACTTGGGTTCCTCGGCAGCCGGTGCCGCGTTGGCAGGCGCAGCAAGTGCCACACCGGCCACCAGGGCCGGAAGGGCAGCGGCCACGACGAGTCGACGGGGGGCGCGCAGAGACATCGAAACAACCTCACGGGTCATGGCGGATCGCCGCCAAGTGGGGGTGGGTACACGGACACTACCGGCGAAAGACAGCCCTGTAAGCCGCAAATGGGACACCGGCGTTCAAACCGGAGAGATCTCACAGCCAAACTGACGAGGCGTCAGTTATCTATGTGGCCAGTGTTTCTCAAGGGATTATTGGGACGACTGCATGATCAACTTCTCTAGTCCAGGTCGAGGAAGTTTTCGAGGCCGACCGTCAGGCCTCCCTCGCCTCCGGCTACCCCGCGGATCCCGAGCAACACGCCCGGCATGAACGAGGAGCGGTGCAGCGAGTCGTGCCGGATCGTGAAGGTCTCCCCCTCTCCGCCGAAGAGGACCTCCTGGTGCGCCACGAGGCCGCGCAGGCGGACCGCGTGCACCCGCACGCCGTCTGCGTCCGCACCGCGGGCTCCCGGCAGGCCGCTTCGGGTCGCGTCGGGCATGGCACCGAGCCCCGCTTCGCGCCGGGCCGCGGCGATCAGTTCGGCGGTGCGGCCGGCGGTGCCACTCGGCGCGTCGGCCTTGTCCGGGTGGTGCAGTTCCACGATCTCCGCCGACTCGAAGAACCGGGCCGCGGCGGCCGCGAACCGCATCATCAGCACCGCGCCGATGCCGAAGTTGGGTGCGATCAGCACGCCCACGCCGGGGTTGGCGTCCAGCCACCCGCGCACCGTGGCCAGGCGTTCGGAGTCGAACCCGGTGGTGCCGACGACGGCGTGGATGCCGTGGGCGATCGCGAACTCGAGGTTGCCCATCACCACGCCCGGGTGGGTGAAGTCGACGACGACCTGGGCGCCGGCCTCGACGATCCGCGAGATCGGATCGCCCTGGTCCACCTGGGCCACCAGATCCATGTCCGGGGCACCCCGAACCGCCCCGCAGGCCTCCTGGCCCATCTTCCCGGCCGAGCCGAGCACACCCACCGCGATCGTCATGAGCGAATCCTTGCGCAGCACGCTCAGGCGGCGAACTTCCGGTCCTTCTTGAACGGACCGACGACCGTCAGGGTGCGGGGCACGGCGAGCAGTTCGGCGGCCAGGGCGCGGACGTCCTCGGGAGTCACCGCGCCGATCCGGGTCAGGACCTCGTCCACGGACAGGAGCTCGCCGTAGGCCAGTTCGGCCTTGCCGAGCCGGTTCATCCGCGAGCCGCTGTCCTCCATGTTCAGGACGATCGAGCCCTTGAGCGATCCGGCGCCGCGGAGCAGTTCGGCCTCGGTGATGCCCTCGGCGGCGACCTTGGCGAGTTCGTCGCGGCAGACGTCCAGGACGGCGTCGATCTTCTTTGGCAGGCACCCGGCGTAGAGGCCGAACACGCCGGCGTCGGAGTACTGGGTGGCGAAGCTGTAGACGGAGTACGCCAGGCCGCGCTTCTCGCGGACCTCCTGGAACAGCCGCGAGCTCATGCCCCCGCCCAGGGCCGTGGACAGCACGCCGAGGGCGAAGCGGCGCGGGTCGTTGCGGACCAGGCCGGGCACGCCGAGCACGAGGTTCGCCTGCTCGCTGGGGCGGTTGAAAAGCTGCACGCCGCCGCCCGTCGGGCGGATGCGGCCGGCGGCACGCGGGCCGGCGGGAACGGCGCCGTCGACGCCGAGCGCCCCGGCGGCGCGGAACGCGGCGGTCACGGCGCGGACGACGTCTCGGTGGTTCAGGTTCCCCGCGGCGGTCACGACGATGTTCGGCGCGGTGTAGTTGCGCCGGTAGTAGCCGGCGATCGTCGAGCGGGACAGGCCCTCGATGGAGGCCTCGGTGCCGAGGATCGGCTTGCCCAGCGGGCTGCCGGCGAGGATCTGCGAGGCGAACTCGTCGTGCACGGCGTCGGTGGGGTCGTCGGCGTGCATCGCGATCTCCTCGAGGATCACCTCGCGTTCGCTGTCCACGTCGCGGCCGGCGATGAGGGAGGAGGTGACCATGTCGACGATGACGTCGATCGCGAGCGTCAGGTCCCGGTCCAGGACCCGCGCGTAGTAGCAGGTGAACTCCTTGTCGGTGAAGGCGTTCATCTCGCCGCCGACGGCGTCCACGGTCGCCGAGATCGCCAGTGCGTCTCGCCGCTTGGTGCCCTTGAACAGCAGGTGCTCGAGGTAGTGCGTGCAGCCGGCCTGCTTGACGGTCTCGTCGCGCGAGCCGACGCCGACCCAGATGCCGAAGGTGGCCGAGCGGACCGAGGGCATCTCCTCGGTGAGGATGCGCAGGCCGCCGGGCAGCACCGTGCGCCGCACGCCGCCCGAGTCGGGCCCGACGGGCAGCAGCGTCCGGGTGGTGCCCGGACGCTGCTGCGACGTCGTCAGTTGCCGAGAAGTCACTCGGAGTCGGAGGACTCGTCGGCCTTCTCGCCCTCTTCGCCCTCGACGACGGGGACGAGCGAGAGCTTGCCGCGCTGGTCGATCTCGGCGATCTCGACGAGCACCTTGGAGCCCACGGCGAGAACGTCCTCGACGTTGTCCACGCGCTTGCCGCCCGAGAGCTTGCGCAGCTGCGAGATGTGCAGGAGGCCGTCGCGGCCGGGCACCAGGGAGACGAAGGCACCGAAGGCGGTGGTCTTCACGACCGTGCCCAGGTACCGCTCGCCGACCTCCGGCATGGTCGGGTTGGCGATCGCGTTGATCGTGTTGCGCGCCGCCTCGGCCGCCGGGCCGTTGGTGGCGCCGACGTAGATGGTGCCGTCGTCGTCGATGGAGATCTCCGCGCCGGTGTCGGCCTGGATCTGGTTGATGATCTTCCCCTTCGGACCGATCACCTCGCCGATCTTGTCCACCGGGATCTTGATGACGATGATGCGCGGCGCGAACTCGCTCATCTCGTCCGGGCCGGAGATGGCCTCCTGCATGACGTCGAGGATGTGCAGGCGAGCCTCGCGGGCCTGGGTGAGCGCACCGGAGAGGACCGAGGACGGGATGCCGTCGAGCTTCGTGTCCAGCTGAAGCGCCGTCACGAAGTTCTTGGTGCCCGCGACCTTGAAGTCCATGTCGCCGAACGCGTCCTCGGCGCCGAGGATGTCGGTCAGGGTGACGTACTCGCCGCCCTCGAAGACCAGGCCCATCGCGATGCCGGCAACCGGAGCCTTGAGCGGGCAGCCGGAGTTGAGCAGCGAGAGGGTCGAGGCGCAGACCGAGCCCATCGACGTCGAGCCGTTGGAGCCGAGCGCCTCGGACACCTGACGGATCGCGTAGGGGAACTCCTCGCGCTTGGGCAGCACGGGCAGGATCGCCCGCTCTGCGAGCGCGCCGTGGCCGATCTCGCGGCGCTTGGGCGAACCCACGCGACCGGTCTCGCCGGTGGAGTACGGCGGGAAGTTGTAGTTGTGCATGTAGCGCTTGCGGGTCTCCGGGTTGAGCGTGTCGACCATCTGCTCCATGCGGAGCATGTTCAGCGTCGTGACACCCAGGATCTGGGTCTCGCCACGCTCGAAGAGCGCCGACCCGTGCACGCGCGGGATGACCTCGACCTCGGCCTGCAGCGAACGGATGTCGCGCAGCCCGCGGCCGTCGATGCGGACCTTGTCCTTGACGATGCGCGCTCGCACCGCCTTCTTGGTGGCCGAGCGGAAGGCCGCGCTGATCTCCTTCTCGCGGCCCTCGAACGCAGGCGAGAGCTTGGCCTTGGTGTCGTCCTTGATGCGGTCGAGCTCGGCCTCGCGCTCGGCCTTGCCGGCGATCGTCAGCGCCGTCGCCAGCTCCGCGGCGGCCGTGGCGTTGACTGCCTCGAGCACGTCGTCGGTGTAGTCCAGGAAGATCGGGAACTCGGCGGTGGGCTTGGCGGCCTTGGCGGCCACCTCGAGCTGCGCCTTGCACATCTGGGCGATGAAGGCCTTGGAGGCCTCGAGGCCCTCGGCCACGACCTCCTCGGTGGGGGCGGTGGCGCCGCCGGCGATGAGGTCGATCGTCTCGGTGGTGGCCTCGGCCTCCACCATCATGATCGCGACGTCGCCGTCGTCGAGGACGCGACCGGCGACGACCATGTCGAAGACGGCGCGGGCGAGCTCGGAGTGACGCGGGAAGGCGACCCAGCGGTCGTCGATGAGCGCGACGCGCACAGCGCCGACGGGGCCCGAGAACGGGATGCCGGACAGCTGCGTCGACATCGAGGCGCCGTTGATGGCCAGGACGTCGTAGAGGTCGTCCGGGTTGAGCGCGAGCACGGTCTCGACGATCTGGATCTCGTTGCGCAGGCCCTTCGCGAAGGTCGGGCGCAGCGGCCGGTCGATGAGCCGGCAGGTCAGGATCGCGTCCTCGGACGGGCGGCCCTCGCGACGGAAGAACGAGCCGGGGATTCGACCCGCGGCGTACATGCGCTCTTCGACGTCGACGGTCAGCGGGAAGAAGTCCAGGCCCTCGCGCGGCGACTTGCCGTGCGTGGTGGCCGACAGGACCATCGTGTCGCCGTCCAGGTAGACGGCGCACGAACCGGCGGCCTGCTGGGCCAGCTTGCCGGTTTCGAAGCGGATGGTGCGGGTGCCGAACGGACCGTTGTCGATCTTGGCTTCGGCGAACGTGATTTCGGGACCCTCCATGGGCCTCTCCTCTTTGTTGGTGCGGAGGAGCGGTGCGGGTTCGCAGCGACGTTCTCGACCGGTGCTCGATCGAGGCACACGGAGCTAGCTCCGGGAGCCACTACCGAGGACCGGCGGCGAGAAACAGCCCCGCTTGCCGACCGCTCCTACGGTTTCTTTGACTCCGGAGGCGCTATCGGCGCAGGCCGAGACGCTCGATCAGCACGCGGTAGCGCGCGATGTCCGTGGCGGCGAGGTACTTGAGCAGCCGACGACGGCGGCCGACCAGAAGAAGGAGGCCGCGGCGGCTGTGGTGGTCGTGCTTGTGCTTCTTCAGGTGCTCGGTGAGGTCGACGATGCGCTTGGTGAGCATCGCGACCTGCGCCTCGGGGGAACCCGTGTCGTTCTCGGACAGGGCGTACTCGGCCAGGATCGTCTTCTTCTGTGCAGAATCCAGCGGCATAGCGGTGCTCAGGCTCCTTCTCGAGGCTCGTTGCGCGGCGCACCGGGGCTGGTTCACCCGGGCACTATGAATCCGCGGCCGATCAAACGGCGGCCCTCACGCTACCAGCGCGCCGCCCCAACTCCCGCATCGGCGTGGCGCGGCTTCGCCAACGACGGCTCGCCGGCAGAGAAGCCGCTCGAGTGGCGCTCCCAGTCGACGTCGACAACCCCGGCCTTCAGGACACGCGTCCGAGGTGGAGCACCATCACTCGGCCATCGTGGATCTCGTACACCAGGCGGTAGCGACCCACGTGCATTCGCCGGACCGTTGGCGAACCGGTCGTCCCCGGCGGACGAGGATCCGCGGACAGCCGGTCGGCTGCGTCGAAGACCAGTGCCAGGCCGGATGCGTCGTCGCGCATGAATTCGGCCGCGGCATCGAGCGCCTCGGCCTCCCAACCGACTTCCACGGGGAGCTAGCGCTGGTGGGGTGGCAGGCCGAGCCGCGCGCGAGCCTCGGCCGAGGGAACGAACTCGACCGTGCCCGCCAGCTTCCTCAGCTCGTAGCGGGCGAGGGCCAATTGCTCCTCCAGCTCGGCGAGTTCTTCTGCGTTGATGATCACGGCCGCCGTTTGCCCGTGATCGGTCACGGCGATCCGTTCACGACCGTGGGAGGCGCGGCGGATGGACTGGCCCAGCCGGGCGCGGAGATCGGTGATCGTGATCGAGTCGGTCACAGTACAGAACTGTACACAAGTGTGCCGAGAGATCAGGTGTCGCTGAGCAGCGCGTCGAGGTTGCGCAGGCCCACGTGCCAGGCGTGCTCGTGCTCGCGGGCGGCCTTGTCGGTGAGGAACCCGGCCTGGGTCAGACGCGCGTGGGTGCCGGTGCCGTCCGGCTTCAGGTCGAGGCTCAGCACCGTCTCGGCGCCGCCGGTGCCCGACGGCCCGGACACCCACGTGATGACGACCTTGCGGTTCGGTTCGAGGGCCAGAAACCGGCCGTAGTGCGGGTACCGGCGGCCGTTGAAGTCCGTCTCGAAGTAGAACGGGGCGCCGACCTCGGGTTTGAACAGGGTCCGGCCGGGGGCGGCCATCCACTTGTCCAGGTCCACGGTCCAGGACCGGTACACGGCCTCCGGCGGCGCGAGCATGTCGCGTTCCACGGTGAGGCTGTGCGGGTGTCCCGACAGGTCCGGCCAGGGAATGCCACCGCTTGCCACGACTGCTCCCGATCCCGTTGCGTGTGCTCGGGTCCCAGTCGACCACATGCTCTCCGGTGCCGACCTCCCGGGCCGGCGTGACAGCATGCGAACGGCCCCGCGAGCGTCTGTCAGGAGATCGGTGGAAACTGCCCACGGTGGACTCCACGTCCTCCTCGTCGAGGACGACGCAGGCGACGCCACCCTCGTCCGGGACATGCTCGAGATGGCCGAGCCGGGCCTGGAACTGACGTGGGTCCAGTCGATCCGCGAGGCCCTGCCCCTGCTGTCCGTTTCGCCCGGTGTCGTACTGCTCGACCTGCAGTTGCCCGACGCCGTCGACTTCACGGGCCTGGACGCCGTGCTCGCGGCCGCGCCCCGTGCGCCGATCGTCGTGCTCACCGGGTTCGCCGACCACGCCCGCGGCGTGGAGGCGATGACGCGCGGAGCGCAGGACTACCTGGCCAAGGCCCAGTTGGAGCCGGACCTGCTCGCGCGCACCATCCGCTTCGCCGTCGGGCGCCGTACCGCCGAGGACACGGCGCTGGAGTTGGCCGAGGCTCGCGCCCGGACCACGGAGAACGCCCGGCTCGAACGGGGCCTGCTGCCTCCGGCCATCACCCCGGACGGCAGCGTCGAGGTGACCGTGCGCTACCTGCCCGGCCGCAACCGCGGACTGCTCGGCGGCGACTTCTACGACGTGGTGCAGTGCCCGGACGGCACCGTGTACGCGTTGATCGGCGACGTGTCCGGGCACGGGCCGGACGAGGCGGCGCTCGGCGTGTGCCTGCGGGTCGCGTGGCGCACGCTGGTGCTCGCGGGCACCGAGGAGACCGGGATCCTGCCCCTGCTGGATGCGGTGCACGGCCACGAGCGCGGCCACGACGCAGTCTTCGCGACGGTCGCCATGCTGCGCATCGCGGCCGACGGCGCCTCCGCGCGGCTCTACCTCGCGGGCCATCCCCCGCCCCTGGTCTTCGGCCGCGAACCCCTCGCCGTGGCCGCCGGTCCTCCCCTGGGCGTGCTGGACGGCTTCGTCTGGGACGCCACCGAGATCTCGCTGCCCGAGCCGTGGGAGGTGGCCCTGTTCACCGACGGAATCTACGAGGGACGTGTGGAACCGTCCTGCGCCGTGCGGCTCGGCCTGGCCGGCCTGTGCGAGCTGATGGAGGCGATGCGCGCCAAGAGTCCGGAGCCCACCGAGTGGATCGACGCCACGATCGAGCGGGTGCTGGCGGGCAACGGCGGGCCGCTCGCCGACGACCTCGCGATCGTGGTGCTCACCCGCAACGGCAGCCGGTGAAGGGCGCGGCCGCCACGCTGCGGGCGCGGCTGCGGCTCGTCCTGATCGTCGCAGCGCTCCTGTTCGCCACCGGCGCGATCGCCACGCTGAGCGCCCTGGGCACCCTGGAGGCGGACTCGAGCAACCTGGCCGACCGGGCCAGCCCCGCGCGCCTGCAGGCCGAGAACCTGCGCGCGGCCTACCTGAACCAGGAGACCGGCGTCCGCGGCTTCGTCATCTCGCGCGAGGACGCCCTGCTGGCGCCGTACGAAAGTGGGCGGCGCGACGAACTGGCGGCGGCCTCGGCGATCCGCTCGTTCCGGCCCAGCCCCGCGATCGCGGCCCAGCTCGACCGGGTGAGCGAGGCTGCGCAGCGCTGGCGCAGCGAGTTCGCCGAGCCCGCCCTCGCCGCCGCTCGCGCCACCCCGCGCGCCGAGGCGCCGACGGTCGATCAGGACGAGGGCAAGGTCCTGTTCGACGCGGTGCGCGTCGAACTGGTGGAGCTGACGAACCGGCTGAGCGCGGACCGCGCCGCCGCCCGCGAACGCCTGGGCGACGGCCTCACACGGCTGACGGTGCTCGCGATCGCGACCTTCGCGCTGCTGATCGTGGCCGGGGTCGCGCTGTGGCTCGCGTTGCGGCGCCTCGTGCTGCAACCGGTGGACCGGCTCGCCGCGGAGACGCGAACGGTTGCCGACGGCGCGTTCGACCATCGGGTCGCCGTGGCGGGCCCCGCCGAGATCGAGGGCCTCGCCGCGGACGTGGACTCGATGCGTCTGCGTCTGGTGGCCGTCCTCGCCGAGGCCAGGACCGCCGAGGCGGAGGTGCGCGCGGCCGGTGCCGCCCTGGCCGAGCAGGCCGAGGATCTGCGCCGCTCCAACGACGAGCTCGAGCAGTTCGCCTACGTCGCCTCCCACGACCTGCAGGAGCCGCTGCGCAAGGTGGCGAGCTTCTGCCAGATGCTGCAGCGCCGGTACTCCGGGCAGCTCGACGAGAAGGCGGACCAGTACATCGAGTTCGCCGTCGACGGCGCGAAGCGCATGCAGCAGCTCATCAACGACCTGCTCGCCTTCTCCCGCGTGGGCCGTACCTCCGAGGGCCTCACGCAGGTCGACTGCACGGCGGCGGCCGAACGCGCCCTACAGGCCCTGGCCGCCGCGCGCGAAGAGGCCGATGCGCGGGTGGACGTCGGAAAGCTGCCGACGGTGCCGGGCGACGAAAGCCTGCTGACGCAGCTGTTCCAGAACCTCGTCGGCAACGCGATCAAGTTCCGTGCCCCGGACCGCACCGTGCACGTGCGCCTCGAGGCACGGCGGGAGGGCGAGGACTGGCACTTCACGTGTACGGACAACGGCATCGGCGTCGAACCCGAGTACGCCGAGCGGGTCTTCGTGATCTTCCAGCGCCTGCACGCCAAGGACGCCTACGTCGGCACCGGCATCGGGCTCTCGTTGTGCAAGAAGATCGTCGAGTACCACGGCGGTCGCATCTGGCTGGACACCGACCTGCCCGAGGGCTCCCGGGGAACAGTGGTCCACTGGACACTCCCGGCGAACACGTGATGCCGGGCAGATACAGCCCGCGGGCGAGAGGGACTACGCGTGAACGCACGGCTGATCGAGGTACTCCTGGTCGAGGACGACCCCGGCGACGTCCTGATGACCCAGGAGGCCTTCGCCGAGCACAAGGTGAAGAACAACCTCACCGTCGTCACCGACGGCGTCGAGGCGCTGGCGTACCTGCGCCGCGAGGGCCGCTTCTCCGAGGCGCCCACCCCGGACCTGATCCTGCTCGACCTGAACCTGCCGAAGAAGGACGGGCGCGAGGTCCTCGCCGAGATCAAGGGCGACGACGCGCTGAGCCTCATCCCCGTGGTCGTGCTGACCACCTCCGGTGCGCACGACGACGTCATCGCCAGCTACCGCCGCCACGCCAACGCCTACGTCACCAAGCCCGTCGACTTCGACCAGTTCATCAAGGTCGTCCGCCAGATCGACGACTTCTTCGTCGGCGTCGTCAAGCTGCCCCGCGGCTCGTAGGGAGCTCCGTGGGCAGCCCGGCCGCACGCCAGGCACGGTAGCCCCCGACGACGTCGGTGGCGCGGTGGATGCCGAGGTCCTGCAGGCTCTGCGCGGCGAGGCTGGAGGCGTAGCCCTCGTTGCAGAACACGACGATCCACGCGTCGTAGGAGGCCTGCGGCAGGTGCGCTTCGGAGGTGGGGTCGAAGCGCCATTCGAGCACGTTGCGCTCGACGATGAGCGCGCCGGGGATCTCTCCCTCGAGCTCGCGGTTGAGCGCCGGGCGCGTGTCGACCAACACCGCGCCCTCCACCGCGGCCTGGTACGCCTCCCACGCGGAGAGGCGGTCCAGCCGGGCGCGGGCCCGGGCGAGGGCGTCGTCGACGGTCATCGCGAGAGCTCCTGTTCGGGTTCGTCGGACACGACGCTGCGCAGGACCCTCGTCCCGGCCGCGTCGTAGTAGTTCATGCGGGTCAGGGGCGGGGAGTAGGCGTGCACCGAGACCGCCACCCCGTCTCCCGCGCCGTGCACGTCGTGCACGACGCCGGGTGCGAGCCAGGTGGTCTCGCCCGGCAGACGGCGGTGGCGGACTCGGGCGCCTGCATCCACTCGGGTCTCGGTCAGTTCGCCGCGGACGACCGTGAACGCCGCGGCGGAGTCGCCGTGGTCGTGCAGTTCGGTGACGTGGCCGGGCAGCCAGCTGAGCAGCCACACGTCGACGTCGGGGTCGTGCCAGATTCGCCTCCACCAGCGCGCCGAAACCTCGGGCAGCTCCAGGGAGGGGCGCCAGAAGTCCTCGGCGGCGCCGATCTCGCGGACCAGGCCGGTCAGGTCGGCCAGGCCAAGGGGCGTGGGCACAGGGGAATGCAGGGTGGGAACGGGCATGGCGGGTCCTCGAACGGAAGCGGGCGGTTGGCGTCGGTCAGCGAGACGACCGACACGCCATCGAGGCAACCCGCAGCAGGTCCACGTGTCGCCGCAGCACCCGCTCGAACATGAAACTAGTGTAACTGAACTGTCTTACTTGTCAATCAGGTGGCCGGGGCGGCCTAGTGACAGCCGGCAGGTTGGGGGCGGGAGGAATGGGCCACTATGGAATTCTCTGCCGAATGCACGTTTGAAACAATTCCGGGTCGATGATCTGCACGGAGACGACGAGTCGGCAGAGTTTGTCCGATATGTCCCCGTAAAGAAATTGCCCGTGTTGGCATTGGTATTAGGTGCGCCCCTTTCGCCTACCCGATTCGTCTGCCGAAATATGCGCAGTCGCAGCGGTTGCGGCATGGCAATCCAGCAGGCACACCTAAAGGGGACACAGACATGCGCAAGACAATCCGGAACATCGCGGTTGCAACGGCTGCCCTCGCGGCCTTCGGCGTCACCATGGGCTCGGCCAACGCGGCCGAGACGGTCTCGCTCGGGGCGAACGTCTCCGACAGCGCGACCCTGAGCGGCAGCAGCATCCCGTCCGGCGGCAGCCTCGTCTTCCGTCTCTACGTCCTGCAGCCGGCCCCGGCCGTCCAGGAGTGCACCTCGGCCAACCTGGTCTTCTCCGACACCGTGGCCGTGACCGGTCCCGGCACCTACACCTCGGCGGCGTTCCAGACCGTGAACACCGGCCTGCACCAGTGGGTTGCCACCTACTACAGCGGTGCGGAGGGCGACGGCGACGTCCTCTCCGGCGGCACCTGCCCGGACGCGTCCGAGCAGATCGTCGTCGAGGGTGCGCCGAACGTCCGCACCGTCCCGGGCAGCGACACCACCCCGCCGGCCGCGGCTCCGGCCGAGCCCGCCCCGGCCCCTGCCCCCGCCCCCGAGCCCGTTCCTGCGCCGCTTCCGACTCCGGCTCCCGCTCCCGCCCTGTAGTTCAC
>JBQTKD010000051.1:0-66235 GCA_052386455.1 Sporichthyaceae bacterium | reverse complement strand
GGGGGCCTGCCGCAGCTGCGGCAGGCCCCCTTCGACGTTGTGCACCTAGGCCGCGGGCGGCTCGAACTTCTGGGTGCGGACCATGCCGCCGGAGCGGCCCTTGGACGCCACGACGATCGCCATCTTGGCCGAGGCCTCGTCGATCATCTCGTCGCCGAGCATGACGGCGCCGCGCTTTCCGCCGGCCTCGGAGGTGTAGTAGGCGTACGCGTCGAGGATGAGTTCGGCGTGGTCGTAGTCCTCCTGGCTCGGGGAGTAGACCTCGTTCGCGGCGTCGACCTGGCCGGGGTGCAGCACCCACTTGCCGTCGAAGCCCAGCGCCGCGGAGCGGCCGGCGACGCGGCGGTACCCGTCGACGTCCTTGATCTGCAGGTACGGGCCGTCGATGGCCTGCTTGTCGTGCATGCGGGCGGCCATGAGGATCCGCATGAGGATGTAGTGGTACGCGTCGCCGGTGTCGTAGCCGGGCGGCTGCTCGCCGACGATCAGGGACTTCATGTTGATGGAGGCCATGAAGTCGGCCGGGCCGAAGATGATGGTCTCGATGCGCGGGGAGGCCGCGGCGATCGCGTCGACGTTCACCAGGCCGGCGGCGTTCTCGATCTGCGCCTCGATGCCGATGCGGCCGACCTCGAAGCCCATGGTCTTCTCGATCTGGGTGAGCAGCAGGTCCAGCCAGACGACCTGCTCGGCGTTCTGCACCTTCGGCAGCATGATGCAGTCGAGGTTCGGGCCGGCGCCCTCGACGACCTCGATGGTGTCGCGGTAGGTCCACGAGGTGGTCAGGTCGTTCACGCGGACCGTGCGGCACTTGCCGCCCCAGTCGCCTTCGTTCAGGGCCGCGACGATGTTCTTGCGGGCCTCGGGCTTGGCCAGTGGCGCGACGGAGTCCTCGATGTCCAGGAACACCTGGTCGGCGGGCAGGCCCTGCGCCTTGCCGAGCATCTTCGGGTTGCTGCCGGGAACGGCGAGGCAGGAGCGGCGCGCGCGAAGCGGGCGAGGCTGACTCATGGGAACGGCGTCCTTCCGAGGACGAGAACGAGAACTGGCGGCCCCGCGAGCCTACCGACGCCGCCCGGGGCGGCGTCTGTGTGCCGGCCCACCCCGGGCGGGCGGTGGGATGCATCTCACGCCGGAGCCGGGCCCACCCCCGTGGTGGACCCGGCTCCGATCGTCGAAACGGCTCAGCCCTTGGCCATCTCGTCGGCCAACAGACGCAGGCCCTCCAGCGCCATCCGCGGGCCACCCTTGTACAGGTGCTCCAACGGAATGCAGACGAACCGGTTGTCGGTCACGGCGGGAACCGCGGAGTACGCGGCCTCGCCGAGGAAAGCGGTCCGAAGCGCGGTGCAGCTTGCCGAGTCCGCGGCCGGGTCCAGGTTCGCGGCCCAGTCGGTCAGCACGATCAGCGTGGGCAAGGTGCCGGCAAGCTCGGCCTGCGACTCGATGCCAACGTTGAACGGCTTGTCCTCGAATACATTGCTCGCGCCGAGCTGCTCCACGAACGCATTCGCCTGCGAAAAGCCACCGAAGGCCGCCGGTGCGCCGCCGGTAGTGGCGAACCCGATCCGGTGTCCGTCGCCCGCCGAGGCCCGCGCCACCTGCTCGGCAACCTTGATCTTCATCGAGGTGATGACCTCGAGGGCCTTCTCCTGCACGTCGAAGATGATGCCGAGGTTGCGCAGGTCGTCGTAGGTGCCCTCGAAGGTGTCTCGGTGGATGACGTGACCCTCGAGGGCCTCCTCGCGCTCCTCCGCGCACATCCCGACCGAGTGTCCGGCGTAGGTCCCGACAGTGGCGGCCTGCCAGGCGTCCTCGGTCTGAGTGACGGTGCCGTTGGCGACGAAGCTCTGCGGCTGCATGCCCACGACGATCTGAGGGTTCACCGCGGTGATGGCGGTCAACTGGACGGTGTAATCCCCGGCCACCTGTGGTCCGCCGTTGATCGTGTCGACAGCGCCGGCGATGGGGTTGCGGGCGAGGTTGTCCGCCATGGCATCGGCGAGCGAGGCCGGGCGAGCGCCTTCCTGCTGCGGGTACGCCGCGAAGACGGTGTCGCCGAGGCCGAGCCACATCATCAGTTCGTAGGCCTGGGTGTCCAGGGCCACGGCCCGCTCGGGCTTCTCGGTGAAGGTGTACTGCTGCTCACCGCACCCGCGGATGGTCACCGGGTACTCGGTCTCCTTCGGGGTGAAGATCGCGTAGCTGGCAGAGCCGCACTTGGTGCCGCCGGCGGGGTTCAGGTCGATGTCGTTGTACTGCGGCTGCGAGGACAGGAATCCGCCCTTCTGCAGTTGCGGGGAGTCGGCGTAGCCAGCGTCGACGTGGTCGTGCTCGGACTGCTGCACGTCGGTGTTGTTCGTACACAGCGCTTCCTGCGCGGTCTGCAGGATCGAGATCTCGGTCTTGACCGCGGAGTCGCGGCCCTTGTCCCCGATGCCGGAGACGGCGGCAATGACGACCGCGGCGAGGATGCCCAGGATCGTGATGACGACGAGCAGTTCGACGAGCGTGAAGCCGCGATCGCCGCGGCGGCGTTTGGTCGGGCGAATGTGCAAGGGAGCCTCCGGTCTGGTGGGTCGAGCGCCCGCAGACTCCCGTTAACAACAACGATTGTCAATATCGTTAATCCCCGGAGACGACGGCCCTTCGACCCTCCGAGCGCACGACGAGGTACACGCCGGTCAGCAGGAGCACGCCCGCGGGCAATGCGGCGGCGGGCGGGTTCTGGTCGAGCAGCCACCAGGCGATCAGCGCGGCACCGGGCACTTCGAGCAGGATGACGGTCGCCGCCAGGGTCGCGCCCACGCGACCCACCACGCGGTTGAAGAGGGTGTGCCCGAGCAGTTGGGCGGCGACGGTGAGGGCTATCAGGCGCAGCCACGTCTCGCCGTCGTAGCCGGTCAACTGCACGCCCGCGAGCAGCGCGCCGATCAGCAGCGTCCCGGCGCAGACGCCGTAGCAGACCGTGGTGTAGACCGCGTTCGAGACGGTGCGCCGCACTTCCTGACCCACGATCATGTAGGCCGCCGCCAGCGCCCCGGCCACCAGCGCCAGCAGGTCCCCGCCCAGTGCGCGGGAGGACACGGACAGGTCCACGCCGGTGAGCAGGAGGACGCCCGCCATCGAGGCGCCGATGCCGAGCCAGGTGCCGCGAGAGACTCCGTTGCCCAGGAACCGCAGAAGAAGCGCGGTCCACACCGGCTGCGTCGACACCAGGGCCGTCGCGGAGGCCACCGTCGTGTAGGTCAGGCTCGGCGTCCAGGTGGCGAAGTGCGCGGCCAGCAGCACGCCCGCCGCGGCGCTCAGGCGCAGCTGACGCGACGTCAGCCCGCGCAGCTCGCGGCGCAGACTCGGCCGCGCACCGAGGTAGACCGCGGTGGCGGCGGTCCCGAGGAAGTTTCGCCAGAACGCGATGGCGATCGCGGGAGCGGCCAGCGCGGCGATCTGCGGCCCGGACGTGGACACCGCGGCGGCGGCCACGAGCAGGACCGTCAGGTCCGCCCGGCCCACTGCTCCCCGGGCGTCGTTCACCGCCCAAGTATCCGCGGCAGCTAATCTGTCCGAGTCCTCGCGTCGTACGGCGGCGCGGCACTACTCGGGAGCAGCCAACGACGAGCGGGAGGGAACCATGTCCCAACCCACGCGCGTCTTCGTCGCCCGCCTCGCCGGGCTGGCCGTCTTCGACCCGAACGGCGAGCAGGTCGGCCGTGTTCGCGACGCCGTGGCGAACGTCCGCCCCGCCGGGGAGACCACCAGGGTCATCGGCCTGGTCGTCGAGGTGCAGCCGCGGCGGCGCATCTTCGTGCCGATGTCGCGAGTGACCTCGCTGGATCGCGGCGAGGTCATCACCACCGGCGTCGTGAACCTGCGGCGTTTCGAGCAGCGCGCGGACGAGACGCTGGTGATCGCCGAGATCCTCGACCGGAAGGTCTCCCTGGTGGGAGAGAGCGACGAGGTCACCGTCGTCGACGTCGCCATGGAGCAGGTCCGCAACCGGGACTGGATCGCGTCCAAGGTGCACGTTCGCCGGGGCGGCGGCCGGCTCCGTCGGCGCGGAGAGTCGCTCACCGTCCCGTGGGACGCCGTCGCGGGCCTGACCGGTGCGCACGTCGTGCAGGGTGCGGCCAACATGCTGGCCACCTTCGAGAAGCTGCGACCGGCCGACCTGGCACACGTCATGCACGAGCTCTCGCCCAAGCGCCGCGCCGAGGTTGCCTCGGCCCTCGACGACGACAAGCTCGCCGACGTTCTCGAGGAACTGCCCGAGGACGACCAGGTGGAGATCCTCACCCAGCTCGAGGCCGACCGCGCCGCCGACGTCCTCGAGGCCATGCAGCCCGACGACGCCGCCGACCTGCTCGGCGAGCTGTCCAGCGCGGAACAGGAGCGCCTGCTCGACCTGATGGAACCGGACGAGGCCGAGCCGGTGCGCCAGCTTCTCCGCTACGCCGACGACACCGCCGGCGGCATGATGACCACCGAGGCGGTGATCCTCCCGCCGAACGCCACCGTCGCCGAAGCGTTGGCCCGCATCCGCCACCACGAACTCACCCCGGCCATGGCGGCGCTGGTCTACATCTGCCGCCCGCCGCTGGAAACCCCGACGGGCAAGTTCCTCGGCGTCGCGCACTTCCAACGACTGCTGCGCGAACCGCCGTCGCAGCTGATCACCACCGCGTTGGACCGCGAGCTCAAGGCGCTGTCCCCGGACACCCCCCTGGCCGACGTCACCAGTTACCTGGCCACCTACAACATGGTCGCCGCGCCGGTGCTGGACGCCGAACGCCGCCTCGTCGGAGTGATCAGCGTCGACGACGTCTTGGACCACCTGCTGCCCGAGGACTGGCGCGGCAGGGAAACGCCCGAGGACGACGACGACGAGGACGCCCGACCGTACGGTCCGGACGACACGGGCACGATCAAGGTCTATCGCCCCAGGACCGGCAATGGCGCCTGAGGCCCGCAACCGACTCGACCAGCCGCTGACTCCCGGCCGCCTGCCCAAGCGGCCGCAGTGGGACGGCGAGACGTTTGCGCGCGCTGCCGAACGCTTCGCCCGGTTCCTCGGCACGTGGGGCTTCATCGGGTACATGAGCGCGTTCGTTGCGGCCTGGCTGGTGTGGAACACGTTCCTGCCCGACCGGGTGACCTTCGACGGCCCTCCCTACATCGGACTCACCTTGATGCTGTCGCTGCAGGCCTCCTACGCCGCGCCGCTGATCCTGCTCGCTCAGAACCGGCAGGCGGACCGGGACCGCATCACCTATCAGCAGGACCGCGGCCGGGCCGAACGCACCATGGCCGACACCGAATACCTGACCCGCGAGCTCGCGGCGCTGCGCGCGGCGCTCGGCGAGGTCGCCACCCGGGACTTCATGCGCTCGGAGCTCGGACGTCTCCTCGACGAGCTCGAGGACCGGGACCGCAAACACCCCGGAACGTCCGACCACCCGTGAGCAATAGCGCTCGCCCGGTCGGACGCAACGTGCATCGGCGGCGCCGCATACGATCGCACGCATGACGGCACCGAGCATCGACGCGATCCAGGCAGCGCTGGCAACCGTCAACGACCCCGAGATCCACCGCCCGATCACCGACCTCGGCATGGTCGCGGGCGTCGAGGTGGACGGCGGGAAGGTGACGGTGCGCATTCTGCTGACCGTCGCCGGGTGCCCCCTACGCGACAAGATCACGCGCGACGTCACCGCGGCGGTCTCCCAGGTGCCAGGCGTCGTCGAGGTCGTCGTCGACCTGGACGTGATGACCGCGGAGCAGCGCACGGCGATGCAGACCAGCCTCCGCGGCGGGGCGGCGCCGAAGGAGATCCCGTTCGCGCAGCCCTCGTCGCTGACCAAGGTCTACGCGGTCGCCTCCGGCAAGGGCGGCGTCGGAAAGTCCTCGGTGACGGTGAACCTGGCGGCGGCGCTGGCCGCGGCCGGGCACTCCGTGGGCGTGCTGGACGCGGACATCTACGGCCACTCGGTGCCGCGCATGCTCGGCTGCGCCGATCGGCCCACCCAGGTGCAAAACCTGATCATGCCGCCGACGGCGCACGGGGTGCGCCTGATCTCGATCGGCATGTTCATCGAGGGCAACACCCCCGGGGTGTGGCGCGGGCCGATGCTGCACCGAGCCCTGTCCCAGTTCCTCGCCGACGTCTGGTGGGGCGACCTCGACGTGCTGCTGATGGACCTCCCGCCGGGCACCGGCGACGTCGCGATCTCGGTGGCGCAACTGCTGCCCAGCGCGGAGATTCTCGTCGTCACCACCCCCCAGCAGGCAGCGGCGGAGGTGGCCGAGCGGGCCGGGGCGATCGCCACGCAGACGCATCAGCACATCGTGGGCGTCGTGGAGAACATGTCCTACCTGTCCTGCCCGCACTGTGCCGAGTCCGGCACCGACCACCGCCTGGAGATCTTCGGCCGCGGCGGCGGGCAGCGCGTCGCGGACGGGCTCACGCAGGCCCTGGGCGCGCGCATTCCGCTGCTCGGCGAGGTCCCGCTGGACCCGCGGCTGCGCGAAGGCGGCGACAGCGGCGTTCCCCTGGTGATCGCCGACCCGGAGGCGCCGGCCTCGCGGGTCCTGCGCGGTGTCGCGGACGGGCTCGGCACCCGCTCGCGCGGACTGGTCGGACGGTCCCTGGGGCTTACCCCCGTTTAGGCGCGGGGCTGCCTCCTCGCCCCCGTACCCCTTTAAGTGGTGTCCGGGTCCCAGGGCGGCGCCTCGTTGGGCTCCAACGGGCGGGCGCCCGTCTCGCGCATCAGCGGGGCCTTGAGCAGGTCGAACTCGCCGCGGAAGTCCTTCTTCAAGTCGACGAAGGGGTCTTCCTCGCCGAGCGTCTTGCGGATCAGACCGCGCGCGCTCAGGTCGACGTTGCGCAGGTCGGGGAGGTCCATGTCCAGCTCACGGGCCAGGTCCTGCTTCGCGCCGTGGATGAAGGAACGCGCCTGCCGGATGAACTTGCCCGCGTCGTGGGCCAACTTCGGCAGCCGGTCCGGGCCGAAGATGAAGACCGCGATGGCAGCCAGGGTCAGAAACTCAAGGCCGCTGATGTCGAACACAGGCGAAGCTTAATCCTGAGAGCGATCAGCGGAGGCGGAGGACCTCGACGAACTTCGGCTCCCCCACCCCGGACGTACCGCTGAAGGACGTAAACGAGGTGGTCGGGCGACCGTCGGGCAGGCCTTCGAACGCGCCGCCGATGGACGCCTGCTGGACCCGGCTCTCGCCCGGCGCGGGCGCGACGTCTCCCGTGAGCCACGCCGAGGCAACGGTCAGGGCCGCCACGCTCGCGACACCCGCCGCGAGCAGCGGCGCCGCGACGCCCGAGCGGCGCCGCGACGGGTAGCTCGGGAACACCGAACCGGCGCCGGCCGTGTTCGGCTGCGACGTCGGCTGCAACGGGCTCTGGCCCTGCAGGTTCAGCAACGAAGCCATCAGATCCTGCGACGGCGCGGGGCCGCCGAGGTCGCGCAGATCCGCCTTGGTCCGCGACTCCTTCACCGCCGCGACCCGACAGGTCGAGCACGTCGCGAGATGCGCGGCGACGAGCTGGCGAGTGCCCGGCGGCAGTTCGCCGTCTACCCAGCCGGCCAGCCGGTGCCCGAGGTGGTGCTCGAGCGGCTCGTTTCGCTCGCTCATGTGACCCCCTGCGCCACTTCCTCGACGACCGACAGCGTCGACTGTCCGGCTCGCAAGCTCGCCGGATCCGACACGTTGCGGTGCTCGAGCGCGGCGCGCAGCCGGCTCCGGCCGCGGTGCACGCGGCTGCGGACGGTGCCGAGCTTGATGCCGAGCGTCGCCGCGATCTCCTCGTAGGACAGGCCTTCGATGTCGCAGAGGACGACGGCCACGCGGAAGTCCGGCGGCAGTTCGTCGAGTGCGAGCTGCACGTCGGCGTCGAGGTGGCGGTCGTCGAAGAGCTGCGCCGGGGTGGGCTCGGAACCGGGCAGGCGCTCGTGTGCGTCGTCGGCGAAGTTCTCGAAGCGGATGCGCTGCTTGCGGCGCACCTGGTCCAAGAAGAGGTTCGTCGTGATGCGGTGCAGCCAGCCCTCGAAGGTGCCCGGCTTGTACGTGGACAGCGAACGGAACACGCGAACGAAGACCTCTTGGGTCAGGTCCTCGGCGTCGTGCTGGTCACCGGTGAGGCGGTAGGCGAGGCGGTAGACCCGTCCGGAGTGCTCACGGACGATTTCCTCCCAGCTGGGCGGGGTCCATTCGACCGTGTCCACCGAGACTCCCTCTGCGCCGTGCTCTGCCAGATTCTCTGACAACGCGGTGCCAACACCCTTTCCCAGTTGTCTGTGCCGGATCTATGCGCCCGGCCTCTGTTGCATGTGTGTGTCGAAGAACGGTACGCCGCCTGCATAGGTTCCCGCGCGCCCACACGGTGCGTGCGGTGTGCGCGACTAGGCTCGCAATGCAGGTGGAGCATGTGCCGTGGGAGGCGACCAGTCATGACGGTGACCGCAGTCGAGGAGATCCGGGTGGTCGACGAGTACCTGTCGGAGGACGCCGTGCTGCGCGGCGCACGCGCGCTGGCGGACGACATGGGCGTCGCGGTGCCGAGCGCGTCGGCCGGCGCAACGCTGCGGTTCCTGACCGCCGTGCTGGACGCACACTCGGTGATCGAGGTCGGCAGCAACACCGGCGTCTCCGGCGTCTGGCTGTTGCGCGGCATGCGTCCCGACGGCGTCCTGACCTCGGTCGACGCAGACCCGGAGCACCAGCGGGCGGCCAAGCAGACCTACGCCACCGCCGGCCTGCCGACCAACCGCACGCGCCTCATCGCGGGCCACGCCGCGGACGTTCTCCCCCGCCTCACCGACGGCGGTTACGACCTGATGTGGTGCGGCGGGGACCCGGCCGACTACTCCGAGCACCTCCGCGAGGCGCACCGCCTGCTCCGCGTCGGCGGCGTCGTGGCCTTCGGCGAGGGCCTGCGCGCGATGGACGTCGAAGCCCGCGACCCGCGCAGCCGTGCCGTCCGCGACATCTCCCGGGCGCTGCGCGAGTCCGAGGAGTTCGCCGCCGTGCTGCTCCCCGTCGGCTCCGGCATACTCGCCGGCACCCGCCGCCCCGTCCGCTAGCAGGACCGCTAACGGATGACATCCGTTAGCCGTGCCTGTCGTACCGCCAAGCGGACGACAAGCACCCGCACGGGACGTCATCCGGTAGTGGAAAGCCGGCCCGCTACCGCTTGGGCAGGGACTCCAGCCAGCGGAGCAGAAGGCGGACGCCGTACCCGGTGCCACCCTTGGTGTTCTCGTGTTCGTCGCCCTCGATCTTGCCGGGGCCGGCCATGTCGATGTGCGCCCAGCGGCGCTTGCCCGCGAACTCCTGCAGGAACAGGGCAGCGGTGATCGCACCGCCGTTGATCTTGCGGTGCTTGTGGTGCGGCACGTTGGCGAGGTCGGCGACCGGGGACTCCAGCGCGACGCGGTAGTCCGGGGTCAGCGGCATGCGCCAGAGCCGGTCCCCGCCGGCCTCGGCGGCGGCGAGCAGGCCGGCGGCCAGCCTGTCGTCGTCGCTGAACAGCGCGCCGATGCGGCGGGACAGCGCGGTCGTGGCCGCGCCCGTCAGCGTCGCGAGGTCGACGAGGTAGTCCGGGTCGAGGTTCGCGTCTGCGTAGGCGAGGCCGTCTGCGATGACGAGGCGACCCTCGGCGTCGGTGTTCAGCACCTCGACCGTCGTGCCGCCGTAGTGGCGGACGACGTCGCCGGGGCGGAACGCCGAACCCGACGGCATGTTCTCCGCTGCGGCGACCAGGCCGGTGACGCGCACCGGGATCCCGAGGTCGCGCAGGGCGCTCATCGTGCCGATCACGGCGGCACTGCCGGCCATGTCCGCCTTCATCGCGATCATGCCGTCGCTGGGCTTGAGCGAGAGGCCACCGGAGTCGAAGGTGATGCCCTTGCCGACGATGACGACGTGCGGCGCACCGGGGGCGTCCGTGGGGACGTAGGACATCTGCACGAACCGGGGCCCGCGCTTGGCCGCTGCGCCGGAACCGACGGCGAGCAACCCGCCGAAGCCTTCGGCGGCCAGTGCGGCCTCGTCCCAGACCTTCACGGTCAGGCCGGCCTTCTTGCCGACGGCGACGCACCTGTCGGCCAGCCACGCCGGGGTCTTGCCGGAGGACGGGGTGTTGGCCAGATCGCGGGCCAGGCACACGGCCGCAGCGGTGCGCTGCGCACGCGCGACGGCGTCGCCGACTGCTGCGGACTTGGCGCCCTTGGCGTGCAGCGCGATCGACGGCGCGGGCTTCTTCTCCGCCGGCGCGGCTTCGGGGTCCGCCTTCTTCGCGCCCTTGAGCTCGAAGGTGTACCCGCCGAGCAGCAGGCCCTCCACCAGAGCCCTGGCGCGCTCCGGCGGAGCGCCGAGGGCGAGCGTGGTCTCGAGGCGCTTGCCGCGCGTGCGGCGCGCGAGCGCGGCGCCGGTGCGCCGCATGTCGGTGCTGCCGCCGCTGCCGACGCCCACGAGGAGCACCTGACCGACGGGTCCGTCGGCGACCGGCACGGAGACCATCTCGCCCACGGCGCCGGTGGCCTTCTCGCGCACGGCGAACGACATGAGGTCCAGGCCCAGCGCCTTGGCGGCGGCCGCTGTGCCGGGGCCCGCGACGGGACCGTCCGGGCCGGGCCCGATGGGCAGGGCAAGCACGTCGGCGGCGCCCGCGAGGACTGCTTCGTCCTGCAGGAGCGTCACCTTCGGCGCGACGGAACTACCCGCCGCGATCATCATCCGACGACGCCCTTGAGGGCTTCGCCCAAGGCGCTGGCCTCGTCGGCGTTCAGCTCGACGACCAACCGACCGCCACCTTCGAGCGGAACCCGCATGACGATGCCGCGGCCCTCCTTGGTGACCTCGAGCGGTCCGTCACCGGTCCGCGGCTTCATGGCCGCCATGTATGGGCTCCTCTCCCCGACGCGTGCTGACCTCCATTATCTAGGGTTTCGCGGCCCGGCGCGTCACGCCCACCCCCGGCGCGCCCTCGGGCCGGGCATTCCGCTTCGCTCCAACAAGCTCAATCGGCTCGGAAGAGCCAAGCCGCTCGTTCCTCGCTGGCTTGCTCTTCGCTCGCCTCAATCGCTTGTAGCCTGCCGTGATGGACCCGGTTCTGGTCACCGATGCGGACGGTCTGCGCACGCTGCGGCTCAACCGTCCGGATGCCTTCAACTCCCTCGATCTGGCCGCCAAACAGGCCCTCCTCGCCGCCACGAACGACGCCGCGGCGGACGACGCGGTCCGGGCGGTGCTCGTGATCGGCACCGGCCGCGGATTCTGCGTCGGCCAGGACTTGAAGGAGTTTCAGGAAATGCGCGGGGCCGGGGCGTCCCCCGCCGAACTGTTCTCGACGGTCGCCGAGCACTACTCCCCGATCTCCCACGCGCTGGCGACGATGGACAAGCCCGTGGTCGCCGCAGTGAACGGGGCGGCGGCTGGCGCCGGACTCTCCTTGGCGCTGGCCGCCGACCTGCGCGTCGCGGGCGCCGGGGCCACGTTCACCACGGCGTTCACCGCGATCGGGCTGACGCCGGACACCGGCCTGTCCTGGTACCTGCCCCGGTTGGTCGGGCGCGCCAAGGCCGCCGAGCTGCTCATGCTCTCCCCGACGCTGAACGCCGAACAGGCCCTCGCGTTGGGCCTGGTGAACTCGGTGGTGCCGGACGAGGAGCTGGAGGCGGCGGCCACCAAGACCGCCGCGCGCCTCGCCGCCGGCCCCACGAAGGCCTACGCCGCCGTCCGCCGGCTGCTCAGGTTCTCCGACGAGCACGATCTGGCGGCCAGCCTGAACGCCGAGCACGCGGAAATCGTGGCGGCGGGCGGCACCGTAGACCACGGCGAGGCTCTGGCCGCGTTCCTGGAGAAGCGAAAGCCACAGTTCAACGGCCACTAGGCGCTCGGCCGGGCGTGCTGGTGATCGCCTTGCGTGGCTTCGAGCGATGCGCAAGCTGGAAAGCCTGCTCTAACGCGAGTGTTTTTCGCAACCGGTTCGCTGTCGGCTTGGGGTTTCCGAGGCGAAGGGTTTGCCTGCCCTTTCTAGGCAAAAACGCAGATCCTGCTGGACTTGCTGGCACCGCGTGAAATACGCACCAGGCACCGCGAACCGGCGCGCTCGTCCCCACCTCGTCAGGCAAGGTCCAAGGGTCGAAGCCGTGTTGCTTCGCGAGCCCTGGCGGAGACCGAGCCGGAAGGGAGCAGAGGTGTCGTCGCGTCGTCGCACCGTGACTCTCTCGGTGACGTCCGGCCTCGTGCTGACCGTGCTGGCCCCGATCGGCCCGCTTTCGCTGCCGAACGCGCTGGGTCTGGACCCCGTGGCGCCGGACATGCCGCGGGCAGTCGCCGCGGAACCGCCGCCGCCCCCGGCCGACACCTTCGCCGCAGAGCTCGGGTTCGACGCCCCGCCACAGATTCCGGTCACCACCGCCGTGACCAGGCTGCTGCCGGACGCGGACCGCGGCCCCAAGTGCGACGACTCCCAACGCCCCTCGCGCGGCAAGGCCCGGTACAACGGGCGTTCGGTGTCCGCGCTCTACGACCGGGTGTTCCGGCCAGGGCCGGAGATTCCGCACCTCAACGGGTGGGTGCCGCAGGGGCTGGCGGTCTGGCGGGACTGGGACGGCAAGGGCAACACGCTCGTGCTCCTGGGCATGTACCGCGAGGGCGCGAAGTCCTACATCGTCGGGATCAACCCGGCCACCGGTCGCCACGTCGGCACGGTCAGGGTCAAGGCCTCGCACCTCGGCGCGCTCGGGGTCAGCGGGAAGTGGCTGATCGCGCAGGACACCATCGCGCCCAACCAGCCGCCGGCGGTGCGCCGGTACACGCTCAAGAAGCTGCGCACCAAGATGCAGCGCTCCGCGACCACCAGTACCAAGCCCTACATGGCGGCATACGGCAAGCCGCAACGCGTGAACGGCGCCAGTTACATGTTCGTCGAGGGCGACTCGGTGTGGATCGGCCGGTACGCCCGCTCCAAGCACCCGAAGATGTATCGGTACACGGTGTCCGCCGACGGAAAGATCAAGCAGGTCGACGGGCCCTGGCGGGTGCCGCTTCGCACGCAGGGCGTGATGGTGACGGAGGATCACTTCGTCTTTACGTCCTCGCTCGGCGGCAAGCGCGGGCGCATGATCGTGGTGCGCCGAGACGAACCGAAGCGTATGAAGGGCCCCGTGGCGTGCCTGTGGACGCCGAGCCTTCCGCAGAACATGGCCGTGTACCAGGGCCGCATGCTCACCGCGTTCGAGAGTGGCGCCACCCGGTTCAAGAAGAAGGTGACGCGCAACAAGATCTCCCACCTGCACGTCGGACGGGTCGACACGCTGATTCAGGTTGTCGACCCGGCGTCGCTCAAGCCGTTCTTCGTCCCGTCGGCGCCGGTGGAGCTGCCCGCGGCGCCGCAGGTCGAGTCGGAGCCGATGACCGGGGGGCTCAGCCCGGACCGGATGGCCGAGCGGATCGCGGGCGAGAACGCGGCGGCCTCCCCGCCGCCCGCTCCCGAGCCGGATCCGGCTCCCGACGCCGAGCAGGTCCCCGCCCCGGCCGAGCAGGTCCCCGCCCCGGCCGAGCCGCTCCCCGCTCCGGCCGAGCCCGTTCCCGCTCCGGCGGAGCAGGTTCCCGCCGCCCCGGCGCCGCCCGCGGAACGGGACCGCTCGCTGGAGTACCGGGAGGTGCCGTCCGAGCACCAGCCGGCCGACCCGGAGTTCGGCATCGAGGCCGGACCCGGCGTGCCGGTGGAGCAGGCGGAGGCCGAGCCCGCCCCGGAGCGCATCTCCGACGCCGAGGTCACCGAGCGCGCCGAGAACAACCCGGACTACGAGGTCAGCAAGCCCGCCTAGCTAGGCGGCGGGATTCACCGCGCAGCCGGCGAGGTGGTCGTTCACCATCCCGGTGGCCTGCATCAGCGCGTAGGCCGTGGTGGGCCCGACGAACACGAAGCCGCGGCGCTTCAACTCCTTCGCCAGCGCCTTGGACTCCGGCGTCTGCGCGGGCACCTCGGCGAACGTCTTCGGGCGGGGCCTCGCCGGCGGCGCAAAGGACCACAGCAGCGCGTCCAGTGCGCCGGGCTCCCACTCCGCGGCCGCACGCGCGTTGTGCACGGCCGCGTCGATCTTGGCGCGGTTCCGGACGATGCCCACGTCGTTGAGCAGCCGTTCCCGGTCGGCCTCGCCGAAGGCGGCGACGGCGGGGATCGAGAAGTTCGCGAACGCGGCTCGGAAGTTCTCGCGCTTGCGCAGGATGGTGATCCACGACAGTCCGGACTGGAACGCCTCGAGTGTCATCCGCTCGAACAGGGCGTCGTCGCCGCGAACACTCCGGCCCCACTCGGTGTCGTGGTAGGCGACGTAGTCCGGCGTGGACATGCCCCATCCGCAGCGCAGCAGGCCGTCCGGCCCAGCGGCGAGCTCGGTCACTGCGATGCGCGCAGACGGGCGCGGAGTTCCGCAACCTCGGCGTCCTTCGCGGCGAGCTCGGCGGCCGCGCGGTCGAGCACCCGGTCGACCAGGTCCATCCGATAGCCCCTGATCGCCTGCGGAAATCGCACGGCCTCGAGGTCGAGCGGATCTCCCGGCGTCAGCCACGGCGCTCGATCGTGCGCAGCCTCGGCGAGGGTGCCGCCCTGCCCCGCCGCGACGGCGGCGACGCCGAACACGACGACCGCGACCAACAGGACCATGAGTACGAACATCACGACCCCATCTTCGCCGGTCCGATCAGGTCGGGAACTCCGGCGCGGCGAGGAAGAGGGCAAATACCGCGGGACGCTGCTGGACGAGTTCGAGGCGGGCGCCGTCGGCGCGGGCCAGGTCCCGGGCCAGGGCCAGGCCCTTGCCGGTGCTCTGCCCACCGGAGACGCCGGGCTCGAAGATGCGGTGGCCGAGTTCCTCGGAGACGCCCGAACCCTCGTCGGTGACCTCGATGACGACCGAGCCGCCGACGGTACGGGTGCGGATGGAGACCTTGCCGGCGCCGTGGTGCAGCGCGTTCTCCACCAGGGTTGCGAGGATTTGGGAGACCGAGGCGGCGTTCGCGCGGGCGGTCAACGCCGGGACGCCGACGAGCTGGATCGAGCGGCCGAGCTTGCGCAGCGCCACTCCCCATTCGTCGATCTGCTGGCCGACGATCTTGTCGATCTCGACGACCTCCCCGGCGACGACCGGCGGCGTGCGGTGGCTGGTGAGCAGCTGCTCGACGACCTCGGTGAGCCGCTCCACCTGGCCGAGCGCGACGTTGGCCTCGTCGCGCATGACGTCGAGGTCATCGGACATCGCGATTTCCTCGAGCCGCATGGAGAGCGCGGTCAGGGGTGTGCGCAGCTGGTGGGAGGCGTTGGCGGCGAAGGCGCGTTCGCCGGCGAGGATGCGGTTGATTCGCTCGGCTCTTCGCTCGAGGACGTCGGCGACGCGGTCCACCTCGGGCAGGCCGTAGCTGCGCCGGCGCCGGCGGCGAGCGGCGTCGGCCGAGCCGAACCGCTCGGCGGTCTCGGCCAGTTCGATCAGCGGGCGGGTAAGGCTTCGGGCCTGCAGTGCCGCGAGAGCGCCGGCCGTCGCGAGGGCGAACAGCGCCTCGATGAGGATCAGCAGCCAGGCCTTGCGAATCTGGGAGTTGACCCGGCTGCGGGGCTCGGCCACCGTCACGATGTCGCCGCTGCGGGCGTCGCCGATCTTCAGGCTCAGCGGGTCCCCGCTGCGCGGCGGCGGGGCCCCGAGGGTGAGGACCCGCCCGTCCTCGAGGGTGACCGTCGCGCTGCGGTTGCGCGACACGAGCCCGCCGAGCGCCTCGGCGTCGATGGAGTTGCCCGTCTCGGCACGTTGCAGCGCGATGCTGTTGAGCAACCGCTGGGCCTCTGCCCGGAGACTGTCGTTCGCGCTGGACAGGATGCCGTTGCGCATGGCGACGCCCAGCGGGACGCCGAGGAGCAACACGACCACGACGACGACCGCGAGCGTGGAGACGACCAGTCGTCTGCCCATGACCTACCGCCCCGCAGGCTTGACGGCTACTCCCGCTCGAAGCGGAAGCCGACACCGCGGACCGTGGTGATGTACCGCGGGTTGGTGGCGTCGTCGCCCAGCTTCTTGCGCAGCCAGGAGATGTGCATGTCCAGGGTCTTGGTCGAGGTCCACCACGTCGTGTCCCAGACCTCGCGCATCAGCTGGTCGCGGGTGACCACGCGGCCTGCGTCGCGGATGAGCACGCGCAGCAGGTCGAACTCCTTCGCGGTCAACTGGAGCTCCGCGTCGCCCATCCAGGCGCGGTGCGACTCGATGTCGATCCGCACGCCGCGGATGCCGTGGCCGGCCTCCGGCGCGCCACGGCGCAGCAGTGCGCGGACACGGGCGAGCAGCTCGGCGAGCCGGAACGGCTTGGTCACGTAGTCGTCGGCGCCCGCGTCTAGGCCGACCACCGTGTCCACCTCGTCGGCGCGGGCGGTGAGCACCAAGACCGGGATGACCTGCCCGTCGCCACGCAGGCGCCGGCAGACCTCCAGTCCGTCCAGACCGGGCAGCCCGATGTCGAGCACCACCAGGTCGATACCGCCCTGGCGGGCACGCTCCAGGGCCTGGACCCCATCGGCGCGAACCTCCACCGCGTACCCCTCGCGCCGAAGGGCGCGTGCGAGCGGTTCGGAGATCGCTACGTCATCTTCGGCGAGCAACAGGCGAGTCATGGCCCGATGGTAAAGCGATCAGGGCTCAGTTCTTGGGTAACTCGCTTTACCTTCCTGTTCGTGGCGTTTTGCCATGTCTCTCGGGAAGTTGTCCACAGGGTTGTCCACCTGTGTGAAAACGACTGTGGGCACCACCACATGGGGGGTAGGAGCTACTGCCGGTCCGGCGGCAGGTACGCGATGCGGGGCGCCGTGGCGACGAGGTGCTGCAGGAGGCGGTGCACGGTGGCAACGGCCGGAACGTCGTCGAGCGACACCGCCCCCTGCCCCGGCGCGCCGTGGACCGGAAAGAGGTCCGCGGCGTAGCCCCCCGCGAACACGACCCGCAGCCGGCCGCCGCCGAGCAGGCGACCCACACCGGCGCGCTCCACGGCGACCTCGGTGACACGGCCCAGCGGGATCTCGGTCCCGCGCCGCGCGAAGATCCCGTCGCAGAGAATCAGCCGCGCCGTGGTGATCCGCAACGAACGCGAGTACCAGACCAGGAACGGCCAGATCGCCCAGCGCAGCGCGACGGCGGCTGCGGTGCCGGCGACGATCCACCGAAGCGCGTGCCGAGGACCGCCCATCCCGGGAACGTCCGTGGGCACGCTGCCCGCGCCGTACGCGCCGAGCCCCGCGCACAGCAGGAGGACGACGGCCGCCGGGACGAGGGTGTACCAGGCCCGGCGCAGCACCACGACGAGCTGCTCGCCCTCGAGCAGCGCCGGACGGCCTCCCGCCACCGCGTCCCCTAGAAGGCCAGGTCCCCGACCGAGACGGTGCGTTCGCCGTCCACCGTGCGCACGACGAGCGCTCCCGAGGGGTCGACGCGCAGCGCGTGGCCGTCCACCGTCTCGTCGCCGGGCACCACGATGCTCACGTCGCGGCCGAGCGTGGCGCTGGCTACGAGGTAGAGGTCGGCGAGGCCCGCCTCGGCGGCGTCGCCGGCGGCGGCCCGCCACGCGCCGACCCGCGCGTCGAGGCGCTCGAGAATCGCCGCGAGGATCGCCGGCCGGTCCAGGTTCCCTGCGCCGGCCAGAGCGAGCGAGGTCGCATGCGGGACCGGCAGGTCCGCGGCGGCGGTGCTCACGTTGAGCCCGACCCCGACGATCACGAGCTTGTCGGTGCCCACGTCGACCCGCTCGCACAGGACGCCGGCGACCTTGCGGCCGTCGTGCAGGACGTCGTTGGGCCACTTGACCCGCAGCTCCACCCCGGTGGCGGCGCGCGCGCCCTCCGCCACGGCCAGACCGGCCAGCAGCGGGAGCCAGCCCCAGCGGTCCAGGGTCACCTCGCCGGGATCGACGAGGACCGAGAACAGGAGTCCGGCGCCGGCCGGGGACTCCCACGTCCGGTCCAACCGGCCACGGCCGGCGGACTGGTGGTCGGCGACCACCACGTGCCCCGGCAAGGCGTCGCCCGCGGTGGCCGCGGCGCGCAGATCTGCGTTGGTCGATCCGGTCTCGGGGAGGTGGGTCAGGCCCCGACCGGGCGGCAGCGCCGCAGCGAATGGCTCCGTCACGTACCCAACAGTAGGGGTCTGCGGATTTCGCCATAGGGTGGCTGGGTCGTGTGTCCGAGCAGTTGAGGAGAACCGTGACAGCAGTACCGATCGAGGCGGGCGCACTCGAGGCCGAGCTCCCTGCTTCACCGCCCGAGCGTCACGACATCGACATCCACACCACGGCGGGCAAGCTCGCCGAACTCGCGGTGCGTCACCACGAGGCGGTGTTCGCGGCCGGCGAGCGCGCGATCGCGAAGCAGCACGCCAAGGGCAAGATGACCGCTCGCGAGCGGATCGAGGCCCTGCTCGACGACGGCTCGTTCGTCGAACTCGACGAGTTCGCCCGGCACCGCTCCACGGCGTTCGGGCTGGAGAAGAACCGCCCCTACGGCGACGGCGTGGTCACCGGATACGGCACCGTCGACGGCCGTCCGGTGTGCGTGTTCTCGCAGGACTTCACGATCTTCGGCGGGTCCCACGGCGAGGTGTACGGCGAGAATATCATAAAGGTCATTGACCTGGCGATAAAGACCGGGTGCCCGATCGTCGGCATCAACGAAGGCGCGGGCGCCCGCATTCAGGAGGGCGTCGTCTCCCTCGGCCTGTACGGGGAGATCTTCCGCCGCAACACCCACGCCTCGGGCGTCATCCCGCAGATCTCGCTGATCATGGGCACCTGCGCCGGCGGGCACGTGTACTCCCCCGCGCTGACCGACTTCGTGGTGATGGTCGACCAGACCTCGCACATGTTCATCACCGGCCCGGACGTCATCAAGACGGTCACCGGCGAGGACGTCGGCTTCGAGGACCTCGGCGGTGCGCGCACGCACAACACGAAGTCCGGCAACGCGCACTACATGGCCAGCGACGAGAACGACGCGTTGGAGTACGTGAAGGCGCTGCTGTCCTACCTGCCGAGCAACAACCTGTCCGACCCGCCGGCGTTCGACATCGGCACCGACCTCGAGGTCACCGAGGACGACCGCGTGCTGGACGCGCTGATCCCGGACTCGGCGAACACCCCGTACGACATGCACAAGGTGATCGAGGCGGTCCTCGACGACGGAGAGTTCCTCGAGGTGCAGGCGATGTTCGCGCCGAACATCCTTGTCGGGTACGGGCGCATCGACGGGCACAGCGTCGGCATCGTCGCGAACCAGCCGATGCAGTTCGCGGGCACCCTGGACATCGACGCCTCCGAGAAGGCCGCGCGGTTCGTGCGCACCTGCGACGCGTTCAACGTGCCGATCGTGACCCTCGTCGACGTGCCCGGCTTCCTGCCCGGCACCTCGCAGGAGTGGAACGGCATCATCCGCCGCGGAGCGAAACTGCTCTACGCGTACTGCGAGGCGACGGTCCCGATGGTCACCGTCATCACGCGCAAGGCCTACGGCGGCGCGTACGACGTCATGGGCTCCAAGCACCTCGGCGCGGACCTCAACTTCGCCTGGCCCACCGCGCAGATCGCGGTCATGGGTGCGCAGGGTGCGGCGAACATCGTGTACCGCAAGGAGATCGCAGCCGCCGCAGACCCGGAGGCCCGTCGCAGGGAACTCGTCACCGAGTACGAGGACACCCTCGCCAACCCGTACATCGCCGCGGAGCGTGGGTACGTGGACGCGGTCATCGAGCCGTCGAGCACCCGCGTGCACCTGACCCGGGCGCTGCGCACGCTGCGCGGCAAGCGCGAGACCCTCCCGCCCCGCAAGCACGGAAACATCCCGCTCTAGTGGCGGCCGAAGAGACCCCGGCCCGTCCGGTGCTGCGGATCGTTCGCGGCACCCCGGACGAGTACGAGCTCGCCGCGCTGCTGGCCGTCGTCGCCGCGCGTGCCGGTGCCTCGGCGCCGGCCGCGCCGCCGAAGGTGCCCTCGGCCTGGACCGACCGGTCCCGGCTGGTGCGCCGCCACCTGTACCCGGGGCCGGGTGCCTGGCGCGCGAGTGCCTGGCGCACCTGACGCTCTCTCACATCTCGCCCATAGTGCAGCCGGGGTACGCGTTTCGGTCGTTTCGCGTACCTCACCTGCGCTATCGGGAGTCTCGGGGTAAGCCGCTCAGCCTCGCCGCTTCGCCGTGACCAGCAGGTACTCCCACTGCATCGAGAGCGATCCGTCGCCGCGGTCGAAGCGTTCGGCCAGGGCGACCAGTGCCGCGTCGAGTTCGGCGACCTTCGCGGGATCGTCGGCGATGTTCCGGAATACCGCGATGGTCGGGCCGTAGTTCGCCTTGAAGAACTCGCGGAACGCAGGCGGGTCGGCGAACGCGTCGACCTTTACCGATGCGACCTGGAACTGCAGATCGTCCACTCCCTCGCCGAGCAGCGACCGCACGTGCTCCGGATCGCCCCACAGCGGCGGCGGCGAGGCCCCGGGCGGAGGCGGCGGGGCGAACGGCTTCATCGTGGCGAACATCTGCCCGATGAAGCCCGACGGCGTCCAGTTCAGCAGCGCGAGCGTTCCGCCGGGGCGCAGCACGCGCAGCAGTTCGCCGGCCGCCCTCGCGTGGTGCGGGGCAAACATGACGCCGACGCAGGACAGCACCGCGTCGAACTCGCCGACGGCGTAGGGCAGGTTCTCCGCGTCGGCTTCCTCCCAACGCAACTGGAGCCCCGCGGTGGCGGCGGCCTTCTCGCCGACGGCGAGAAGATTCGGGCACAGGTCGCTGGCCACCACCTCGGCGCCGGCGGCCGCGGCGGGAAGGGACGCGTTGCCCGAGCCCGCGGCGACGTCGAGGACGCGCATCCCCGCCGTGATTCCGGCCGCCTGCACCACGGCTGCACCCGCCGCAGCGATGACGCCGCTGACCGTCGGATAGTCGCCCAAGGCCCACAGCGCCTTGTGACGGACCTTCAGTTGGGCGTCGGCGTCGAGATCGGTGGCGGTCACGGTCAGCCGCCGGTGATGTGCTTGACGACTGCGGCGAGCTCGGCGGTCGGCGAGAAGTCGACGTACGCGCAGTCGGTCAACGCGACGGGCACGTGCCCGGGCCCCCAGTAGAAGGCCTGCCCGGCCTCGTATTCGGTGTCTCCGTCGACGCCGCGCATGAGCAGTCGACCTTCGAGCATGTAGCCCCAGTGCGGGCACTTGCAGTGGTCTCCCGGAAGCCCGGCCAACGCCGGACCAAGGTCGGTGCCGGCGGCGAGACGGAAGAAGCCCGCGGTCATCTCGCCGACCTCGGTTGCGCGCACCTCGACGTGCTCGTTCTTGATGGCGATCGGCAGATCGTCCGCCTGCAACGCAATCATCGCTCTCCTCCTCGGTCATTTTCGGTCAGTCGACCGAATCTAGTGGTACCGAACAACGAAATCCCTGTACTGTCAAGGGAACAGGGGCATGGCGTAGTCGGACGGTCGACCGAAACCAGATTGGAACGCCTTGTGAAGTCGGATCGGCCCGGCAAGTCGGAGGCCACTCGCGCGGTCATCCTGGAGGCTGCGCGCACTCGCCTGCTCGCCGACGGCTTCGCCGGCCTCTCGACCCGTCAGGTGGCCGAGACCGCGGGCGTCCCGTTGAGCCAGTTGCACTACCACTTCGGCTCGAAGCAGCAGATGATCCTCGCGCTGCTCGACTTCGAAGACTCCCGTCGGATCGCCCGCCAGCGCGGCATGTACGCGGAGGATCGCCCGCTCTGGGCGCGCTACGAGCAGGCGTGCGACTTCCTCGAGGACGACCTCGACTCCGGCTACGTGCGCGTGCTGCAGGAGATGATCGCCGTCGGGTGGTCGAACCCCGAGGTCGCCGAACGGGTGCGCACCATGCTCGGCGGCTGGGTGGGCCTGCTGACCGAGGTCGTCCGGGAGGCCGAAGCACACGGCTCGCTTGCGCCGTTCACCGCCGAGGAGATTGCCACGCTGGTCCTCCTGGCGTTCATGGGTGGGGAATCGATGATTCTGCTCGGCTTCGACCGTGGTCGGTTGCCGGTACGTTCGGCGCTGCGTCGTCTCGGGGTCGTCATTCGTGCGTTCGAGGAAGGGAAGGTCGGGAATGCGCGCAGCGCAGCCGAATGAGACTGGAACCGTCGAGCACGCGAGCCTGCAGGTGTCCTACGAGGTCTTCGGATCCGGCACGCCCACGCTGGTGCTGATGCCGACGTGGTGCGTCGTGCACTCCCGGATCTGGAAGATGCAGATCCCGTATCTGTCGCGGCACTTCCGCGTCGTGGTGTGGGACGGACCGGGCAACGGCGCGGCCGACCGACCGACGGACCCGGCCGCCTACTCCCCCGCAAGCCACGTCGCCCTGACCAACGCGGTCCTCGACGCCACCGGGACGGACCGCGCAATCTTGCTGGCGTCCTCGGGCGGAACCCGGCGCACGTTGACCTTTGCGAGAGAGCATCCCGCGCGCTGCTCCGGCGTCGTGCTCGTCGGCCCCTACACCCCGCTGACGCTCGACCCGCCGGATCCGGGCTGGGTGGCGGCCTTCGTCGGCGGGGACCACCACCGCTTCCTCGACGTGTTCATGGCCGCGGCCTTCAACGAACCACACTCGAGCAAGGCGATCGAGGACGGCGTCGCGTGGGGCCGCGAGACCACCATGGCCGTGCTCGGCGCCGCGGTCGTCGGCGACGAGATGATGAATCCCGACCTGTTCGCCGACCCCGCGTACATGGCCGCGTACCGCGAGGCGTGCGCCCGCGTGACCTGTCCGGTGCTGATCGTGCAGGGCGACGTCGATCTGCTGACTCCCGAATCGGGCGCCCATCAACTCGCCGCCGCCATCGGCGAGAACGCCTCCGTGGTCGTCGTCGAAGGCGGCGGACACCGCCAGGACGTGCGGGACCCGGTCAAGTTCGGGCACCTGGTCCGGGAGTTCGTCGAGCGGGTACATCCGTCGCCGCCGAAGCTGCGCCGCTGGACGCGCGCCGCGGCGCGCCCGAAGCGGGCGCTGTTCCTGTCCTCGCCGATCGGGCTGGGCCACGTCCGTCGGGACGTGGCGATCGCCCGCGAACTGCGCGCCCTGCATCCGGACCTCGCGATCGACTGGCTGGCGCAGGATCCGGTGACGCAGGTGCTCGCCGCCGAAGGCGAGCGCGTGCACCCAGCCGGCCGGCATCTCGTCAACGAGTCCGCGCACTTCGAGGGCGAGTCGGCCGAGCACGACCTGCACTGCTTTCACGCCTTCCGCAGCCTCGACGAAACGCTGACGGCCAACTTCATGCTCCTCCACGACGTGCTGAGCGAGGAGCACTACGACCTGGTGATCGGCGACGAGGCGTGGGAGACCGACCACTTCCTGCACGAGAACCCGGAACTCAAGCGCACCGCGTACGCCTGGTTGACCGACTTCGTCGGCTGGCTGCCCATGCCCGCCGGCGGCGAGCGCGAAGTGGCGTTGACCGCGGACTACAACCTGGAGATGCTCACCCAGGTCGAGCGCTACCGCCGGATCCGCGATGCTGCCATCTTCGTCGGCGACCCCGAGGACGTCGTGCCGCACGACTTCGGACCCGGCCTGCCGAACATCCGCGAGTGGACGGAGCGTCACTTCGACTTCTGCGGCTACGTCACCGGATTCGAGCCGTTGAACGAGCAGGCGCGGGCTGCAGTACGCGCGGAGTTCGGGATCGCGCGCGACGAACGGGTCGTGGTGGTCACCGTTGGCGGCACGGCGGTCGGCGCGAGCCTGCTGCGCAAGGTGCTCGACGCGTACCCGCTCGCGCGACGTACGGTCCCCGAACTGCGGATGGTGGCCGTGACCGGTCCGCGCATCGACCCGCGGTCCCTGCCGGAGGTCGACGGCGTCCTCGCCCGCGGCTTCGTGCCGGATCTCTACCGCCTGCTCGGAGCGTGCGACCTCGCCGTCGTCCAAGGCGGGCTCACCACCGCGATGGAGCTAACGTCGAACGGCCGACCGTTCCTGTACTTTCCGCTCGGCAACCACTTCGAGCAGCGCTTCCACGTGCCGCACCGCCTCGCTCGGTACGGAGCCGGTCGTCGGATGGAGTACTCGGAATCCGATCCCGACGCGATCGCCGCGGCGATCGTCGAGGAGGTAGGCCGCACCGTCGACTACCGGCCGGTCGCCACGGACGGCGCCCGGCGAGCCGCCGCGCTCCTCGGCGGCCTGATCTAACGACGCCTCACATGCGGCCGAGCAGGTCCGTTTTCTTGGCCTGGAACTCGGCTTCGGTGATCACACCCTGGTCGCGCAGCTGCGCCAGTGCCGCGATCTGCTCGGGTGCGGACTGGACGCGTCCGCCACCGCGCTCGCGGTTGTCGTGCGCCTCGAGCTGGCGGTTGATCTCGCGCTGGACGTGTTCGGGGTTGCGGATGTCGGTGAAACGCTGCTGCCCGGTTTCGCCCGCGGACTCGATGAGCAGATCGCCGGCGCGCAGGATCCGCTCCCAGACCGTCTGGCTCATGTCGATGTTGTTGACGCGCCCGAGCGGGACGTCGCGACCTTTCTTCGCCAGCAGGCCCTGGCGATACACGACCCGCTCGGTGGTGAGCACGAAGTGCGTGGTGAGCCAGTTCGCCATCCGCGCGCCGAACCAGAGCAGCCAGACGACGAGCACGGCCAGGGACAGCCACCGGACCGTTGTCCCGGTGTCGCCGTCGAGGGTGAGGCCAAAAACGGCCAGGGCGAGCACCGGGACGCCCACGCCGACGTGCTTGGCGAAGAACCACCAGTGCGGGCGCAGGTCCAGGACGATCTGTTCGCCGTCGAGCAGGAGGCGCTTCGGGTATCCCATGGCCGGATCCTAGCTCACGGACTACAATTCTGGTCTATGGAAACGTGGCCGCTGTCCGAGGTCAAGGCGCACCTGTCCGAGATCGCCGATCGGGTGGAACGCACGCACGAGCGCGTGCACATCACCAGGAACGGTCGGCGGCACGTCGTGCTGCTGGCGGCCGAGGACCTCGAGTCGCTGGAGGCGACGCTCGAACTGCTCGCCGACCCCGCCGCCATGGCGCGCCTGGCGACGGCGGAGCAGGAACTGGCGCAGGGGCAGGGCACGAGCGGTGCGGAACTGGCGAGTCTGATGGAACGGCGCCGTCGGGATTCGGCTGGTGGCTGACGATTCCGATCCATGCGCGCCCTACGCGCTCGTCCTTGCCCCGGGAGCTCGCCGCGCACTGACCGATTCGCTTCCCACCGCCGCTGCCTTCGCGGCGTGGGAGTTCGTCTCCGGGCCTCTTCTCGCCGCGCCGGAGCGGGTCGGGACCGCGCTGCGCCCACCCTTCGCCGGGCTGTGGCGAGCACGCCGAGGCGAGTACCGCGTCCGGTACCGGATCGACGAGCCGAGCCGAACGGTGTACGTCCTGGACATCGACCACCGGCGCGACGCCTACCATCTCTGAGCTGTCGTCAGAACCGCCGCCCGGCCCAGGTCCACGCGTAGTCGGGGTCCTCGCAGGCCAGGGCGCCCGAGCCGAGTTCGAGCGGACGGAACGTGTCGACCATGACGGCGAGTTCGTCGAACCGCTCGGCGCCCAGGCTCGCCTCCGCTGCTCCGGGCTGCGGACCGTGGGTGTGCCCGCCGGGGTGCAGGCTCACCGAGCCGATCCCGATGCCCGAGCCCCTGCGCGCCTCGTAGTTCCCGCCGACGTAGAACATGACCTCGTCGGAGTCGACGTTCGAGTGGTAGTAGGGCACCGGCACGGCCAGCGGGTGGTAGTCCACCCTGCGGGGGACGAAGTTGCAGATCACGAAGTTGGCGCCCTCGAACACCTGGTGCACCGGCGGGGGCTGGTGGACGCGGCCGGTGATCGGCTCGAAGTCGGCGATGTCGAACGCGTACGGGTAGAGGCAGCCGTCCCAGCCGACGACGTCGAACGGATGCCGGGCGTGCACGACGATCGAGCCCGCGATCGAGTGGGCGCCGCGGTGCTTCGTGTACACCTCGACGTCGATCTCCTCGACCCGCGTCGGGGCACCTGGGGTCTGCAGGTCCCGCTCGCAGTACGGGGCGTGCTCGAGGAACTGGCCGCGGGCGGACAGGTACCGCTTCGGCGGGGCGATGTGCGAGTTGGCCTCGATGGCGTAGAGCCGCACGGGGTGTTCGCCGGTGGGGATCCAGCGGTGCGTCGTCCCGCGCGGGATCACCACGTACGTGCCCGCCTCGGCCACGATCGGTCCGAACACGGTCTCGACGACCGCAGAGCCCGCCTCGACGTACACGCACTCGTCGCCGATGGCGTTGCGATACAGCGGCGAGGTCGCCGCGGCGACGGCGTAGGAGATCCGCACGTCGGCGTTGCCCAGGACGAGCTGACGACCCGTCACTGCATCGCCGGCCGCCGCCACGTCGTGCAGCTTGAAATGTCGGGGGCGCAGCGGATGGTTGGGCACCGTCGAGGAATCGGGCAGGTCCCAGGGGCGGCTGTCGACGATCGCCGCGGGGATGTGCGCGTGGTAGAGCAGAGCGGAGTCCGAGGAGAATCCCTCGGCTCCCATCAGCTCTTCGTGGAACAGGGTGCCGTCGGGCTGGCGGAACTGCGTGTGCCGCTTGGGCGGGATGTCTCCCGCCACCCGGTAGTAGGGCACGTCAGCCGATGACGCCGCAGGCGATGCGGTCCCCGGCGTTTCCGGTCTTGGCGGTCTTCTCGGTCGCGGCGGCGGCGTTGGGCTTGTACTGGTCGGGCGCGTCGCCGACCGGGATGTTGCCGTAGTTGTCCGTCCCGGCGTGCAGGATCACGGCCTTGCCCTTCAACTCCTCGACCGTGAAGGCATCGGTGTGGAACGTGGCGAGTGCCCCACCGTCCGCGGAGGCGAACACCGCCGGCAGGTCACCCGCGTGCTTGCCGTGCGTGGCGCCCGGCTTGGTCCAATGCCCGTCCGCGGAGGTGAACCACGTCGAGGAGGCCGCGGCCGCGTCGGCCACGCAGCCCTCGCCGCCCTCGGCGACGTCGTTCGCGTGGACGTGCATGCCGTGGTAGCCGGGAGCGACCTTCTGGCCGGGATCGAGCGTGACGTTCACCAGCGTGCGCCCGGTCCCACTGCTGAAGGTGACCGTGCCGACGGCCGCGCCGGAGGCGTCGAGCAGACGTGCAACGGCACCGGGGCCCGAGGTCGTGGGTGCGGAGGAGGTGACCGGGGCAATCGACACCGTGTCGTCGGACCCGCATCCCGAGACCAGGGCGAGACCCGAGCCGAGCGCCGTCACCGAGGCAATCCGTGCAAGCCGATCGTTCACGTCGAAGCCGCCTTCCGATCCGGGGTCGATACCCCGTCACCGTAACCCGGCAGGCTGCCGGCCAGGGCACGCGACGCCGGCGCGGCACAATCTGCGGATGCAACCCGCCGCGCCCCGTCTGATCCTCGCCTCCGCCTCCCCCGCCCGCCTCGCGACGCTGCGGCGCGCGGGCCTCGATCCCGAGGTGGTGGTCAGCGACGTCGACGAGTCCGGCACGCGGGGCCCGAACACGGCGGTGACGACGCGCATGCTCGCGGGCCTGAAGGCCGACGCGGTGGCCCAGAACATGCGCGACGTTCCCGCGGGAACGTTGATCCTCGGGTGCGACTCGCTGCTCGACCTCGACGGGGAGGCGCTGGGCAAGCCCGGCACTTCCGAGGCGGCCGTTGCGCGGTGGAGGGCGATGCGCGGCCGGCAGGGCGTGCTCTACACCGGGCACGCGCTGGTCGAGCCCGCCACCGGGCGTCGCGATCAGCGAGTCGCCGCCACCACGGTGACCTTCGCCGAACTGTCCGACGCCGAGATCGAGGCCTACGTCGCCACCGGCGAACCGCTGCACGTCGCCGGCGCGTTCACGATCGACGGGTACGGCGGCGCGTACGTGCAACGGATCGGCGGAGATCACCACAACGTCGTCGGGGTGTCTCTGCCACTCCTGCGCACGATGGTCGAGCAGTTCGGCGTCGCCTGGCACCAGCTCTGGAAGGCACACTAGGTCGATGGGGATCCCCGTCGTCGATCTGTCCGAGCCGCAGCAGGCCGTTGCCGAGCGAATCGGCGCGGCGTGCCGCGAGGACGGGTTCTTCTACGTGGTTGGGCACGGCGTGGACCCAGCGCTGGAGCGGCGGCTCGAGGAGCTGTCGAAGGAGTTCTTCGCCCAGCCGGTCGAGGACAAGATGGCCATCGCGATGCCGCTGGGCGGCGCGGCGTGGCGCGGCTACTTCCCCGTCGGCGACGAGCTGACCTCCGGGCGCCCGGACGCCAAGGAGGGCCTCTACTTCGGCTCGGAGCTTCCACCGGGCGACCCTCGCCCCCTGCACGGCGCCAATCTGATGCCACGTCAGCCAGCCGCCCTCGGCCCGGTCGTCCTGGCCTGGATCGACGCCATGACCGCCCTGGCGCACCGGCTCATGCGCGCGGTCGCGCTGTCCCTGGACCTGGACGCCGAGTACTTCGCGCGGCACTACACCGGGGATCCGACCGTCCTGTTTCGCATCTTCAACTACCCGTCGGTCGATGCTTGCGAGAACGAGCAGTGGGGCGTCGGCGAGCACACGGACTACGGGCTGCTGACGATCCTCAAGCAGGACGACCACGGCGGCCTGCAGGTCCGTTCCCGCGGCGGCTGGATCGAAGCGCCCCCGGTCCCGGACTCCTACGTCTGCAACATCGGCGACATGCTCGACCGCCTGACCGGCGGGGCGTACCGCTCCACTCCGCACCGCGTCGTCGCCTCCGTCGGGTACGACCGCCTGTCCTGGCCGTTCTTCTTCGACCCGTCCTGGAACGCCGACGTTCGCCCGGTCGGCGCGGCGGCCCTGGCCGACGACCGAGACGACCGCTGGGACCGCGCGAGTGTCCACGAGTTCGCCGGCACGTACGGGGACTACCTGCTCGGCAAGGTCGGCAAGGTCTTCCCGCACCTGGTGCAGCAGGTTCTGTAGCGGGGCGGAACCGCAAAGCGGGCCATCGCGTCAAACCGGACATCACTCACCGCAATCGTGAAGGAACCGTCCGTAATGAGAACGAGTTGGGCCCCGTACTTCGACGAGCGCTACTACTCCCGCGCCGACCTGCACCGCCGAACCGCCTACGACGACTCGGACGACCTGCGTCGCTTCTTCCTCGGCATCGCCGAGGCCGCCGTCGTGGCCGCCGTGATCGCCGCCGCGCTGCTCCTGGGGTAGCGCTACTCGACCGGCAGGCCGAGGCCGCGGGCGATCAGAATGCGCTGGACCTCCGAGGTTCCCTCGCCGACGACGAGGACCTTCGCGTCCCGGTAGAACCGGGCGACGGGGTACTCCTCCATGAAGCCGTACCCGCCGAAGACCTGAGTGGCGGTCAGCGTGGCCTTCTGGGCGGCCTCGGTGGCGTGGAGCTTCGCGATCGAGGCGGCCTGTTTGAACGCCGCGACGCTCGCCCCGGAGTCCTTCAGCCACGCCGCCTTGTAGGTGAGCAGCCGGGCGGCCTCGACGTCGACGGCCAGGTCGGAGATCTGAAAGGCCAGGCCCTGCTTGGCGCCGATCGGCTTGCCGAACGCCTTGCGGGTCAGGGCGTACTCGACGGAGTGCTCGAGGCACGCCTGCGCGAGACCGACGGCGAGGGCGGCGATCGCGACGCGGCCGTCGTCGAGGGTGGCAAGGAACTGCGCGAACCCGCGGCCGCGCTCGCCGAGCAGATTCGCCTCGGGCACGCGCGCACCGTCGAAGGACAGCGGGTGCGTGTCCGAGAGGTGCCAGCCGAGCTTGCGGTACGCCGGCTCGGCGGTGAAACCGGGCGTTCCGGTCGGGACGACGATCGTCGAGATCTCGGCGCGCCCGTTGGCGTCGGTGCCGGTGCGGGCGGTGACGGTGACCAGCGAGGTCAGTTCGTGCCCGGAGTTGGTGATGAAGGCCTTCGAGCCGTCGACGACCCACTCGCCGTTGTCCAGCACGGCCTTGGTCCGGGTGGCGCCGGCGTCGGAGCCTGCGTCCGGCTCGGTGAGGCCGAAGCCGGCGAGCCTGCGGCCGGCGACGAGGTCGGGCAGCCACTGCGCCTTCTGCTCCGCAGTGCCGTAGGTGGCGATGGGGTTGATGCCCAGACCGACGGCCGCTTCCAGCGTGATGCCGATGGACTGGTCGACCCGGCCGATCTCCTCCAGCGCGACGCACAGCGAGGTGAAGTCCCCGCCCGCGCCGCCGTACTCCTCCTCGGCGGTCAGACCGAACAGGCCGAGATCGCCCATGCCGAGCACGGCCTGCGACGGCAGCCCGCCTTCGGCCTCCCAGCGCTCGATGTTCGGCGCGATCTCGCGCTCGGCGAAGTCCCGCACGACCTTGCGGAACGCCTCGTGCTCTGCGGACAGCGTGAAACTCATGCCCGTCAGTATCAACCGTCCGGGCGACCGTTGACGATCCACTCGTCGCAGGTCAGCCGTACCCGCGTGATCGGGGCGGTGACACAGTCGCCCTCGACGGGGGTGATCGTGAACGTTCCGTAGGCGCGGTCGGAGGCGAAGGTGCCGCCGAGCGGCCCGCCGCCCTGCAGCGGTCCGTACGTGCCGGAGACGGGCAGGCGCAGGTTGCGCTTCCCCTGCTCGGTGGGCAGCGTCGCCTGGATCGTCCACTCGGCCTCGCCCAGCGGCTGCAGGCAGGAACTCGGCGAGCCGACGCCATACCTGCCCGCCTCGCCGCGCGTGCCCGGGCCGGTCACCCTCGCGCCGTCGATGGGGCCGTCGCAGGTCATGGTTCCGCTCTCGCCGTCGCTGGCGAAGGTGCCGGACGACGGGGTCGCGGAGAAGCCGGGCGAGAGGGTGACCTCGAACTCGGCGGTGCAATGGGTGTCGGCCGGGTCCGCTGCGGCGAGCGCGCTGGGCCCCGTCCACGGCTGTCCGAGGGACAGCGCCAGCACGGCCACGGTGGGCAGGAATCGATTAGCCACGAGTCGTCTCCTCGGGTTCGGCAGAGTGGGCTCGAGGCTAGACACGGGGCCATCGCGGGCGGATCCGGTGCGGTACGTACGGTCGGTACGTATTTCGGCTCCCCGCCGCCCGTCCGAGCATGGCTAGACTGTGCCGACGCGCCGCCCGGGGCCACGCCGATTCCCGCGGAGCGGACCGCATGGACGCCGACGGCCGAGCCGAACTCGACTACTACCGCCGCCACACCGACGAGTTGGCCGCCGAGAACGTGCGCCTGGACATGCGCCTGGCCGAGTTGCGCTACGCGCTGGAGCAGAAGCGGCGCGGCTTCACCGTGCTGTCCGAACTGGTCGAGACCGTCGGCGTGCAGCGCCACATCGGGGCGATTTTCGAGCGCACCCTGCAGGCGATCAAGGGGATGGACCGCTCGCTCCTCCTCGTGCCAACCGCCGCGCCCGGCCGCTTCCGGCCCGGACACTGGGCGGGCTTCGACGACCCGAACGGGCTGCGAACCGTCGAGTTCGACGTGGGCGGCGAACTGGAGGGACTGGCCCCGCTGGTCAACCGGGCCACGCTCGCGTCACCGTTCGTCGACGCCGTCCGGACGGCCACGGAGTTGACCTGCTTCGTGTGCGTGCCGATCGTCGTCGATGAGCCCATCGCCCTGTTGATCTCCGGTCGAATGCGGGAGGCCCGACCGCTCTTTCCGCCGCTGGACTCCGGCGACCTCGACACGTTTCTGGCCATCGCAGGGCTGCTGTCCGCCTCGGTGCGCAACCTGCGGGTGGCGGTGCTGGAGGAGGTGGACCGGCTCAAGACCGAGTTCTTCGCCAACGTCTCCCACGAACTGCGCACACCGCTGCAGCTCACGATCGCGCCGCTGGAGCAGATCCTCACCGGGCGCGCCGGTCCCACCTCCGCGCACGTCCACGAACTCGCCGAGGTGATGCACCGCAACCAGAACCGGCTGCTCGAACTGATCGACCAGGTCCTGGACCTGACCAAGTTCGAGGCCGGCGAGATGCTGCTGCGGGTGGCCGTCGAGCCGGACGTCGACGCGGCAGTCGCCGACCGGCTGGCCCAGTTCCGGCCGTTGGCGGAGCAGCGCGGAGTGGATCTGCGCGTCGAGCTGAACGCCGTGGGAGCGGCGGGGCGGCTGTTCGTCGATCGCGAGAAGTTCGACCGTCTCCTGGACAACCTCGTCTCGAACGCGTTGAAGTTCACCAGCGCCGGGCACGTCGCCGTCGCCACCGCGGCGGACGACACCACCTACACCCTGGCCGTGTCCGACACCGGGGTCGGCATTCCCGCCGACGCCCTCGACGCGGTGTTCGACCGGTTTCGCCAGGCCGATGCCGGGCCCACACGGATGTTCGAGGGCACCGGCATCGGGCTGGCCCTGGTCCGCGAGATCGCGCTGCTGCACGGCGGCTCGGCCGACGTCGCAAGCACCCCGGGCATCGGGAGCACGTTCACCGTCGTTCTGCCGCTGGGCAGCGCCCACCTGAACCCGGCCTGGATCGGCGAACGGTCCACCTCCGACCGCCCGTCCCGGCTAGTCGCGGCCTTGGCGCCGGCCGAGTCCGGCGACGTCGAGCAGCTGAACCGCGCCGCCGAGGCGAGCCTCGATCCAGCCCTGCCCACGGTGCTCTACGTCGAGGACAACCCGGATCTGCGGGTGTACGTGCGCGGCGTGCTGGCCGAGGACTGCAACCTCTTTCTCGCCGTCGACGGGTTCGACGGGCTGGAAAAGGCTCGGCACTACCGCCCGGACCTGATCGTGTCCGACGAGATGATGCCGCGCCGCAGCGGCCGCGAACTGCTGCGCGACGTCCGCGCGGACGCGGCGCTACGCGGTACCCCGATGCTGTTCGTGACCGCCCGCGACGGCCTCGATACGCGGGTGGCGACGCTCGACGCGGGAGCGGACGACTACCTCGCCAAACCCTTCCATGAGGCCGAGTTGCGGGCCCGGGTGAACGCCCTGCTGCGTGGCAAGGCCGCCGAACGGGAGCTGGATCGGCTCAATCGTCGGCTGGAGGCAAAGGTCGAGGAACAGGTCGCCGAGTTGGTGCGCACCGGTGAACTGCGCCGCTTCCTGCCCCGCGAACTCGCCAGCGCGGTCCTCGAGGGAGCCGTCGGCGCCGAGGACGGATTCGCGCGACGCCGGGTCACCGCCCTGTTCGCCGACCTGGTCGGCTCGACCGCCCTTGCGGATCGCGTCGAGCCCGAAGACGCCTCCGCGGTCGTCAACGACTTCCTGCGCGAGATGACCGCGATCGCCGTCGCGCACGGCGGCACCGTGGACAAGTTCATCGGCGACGCGGTCATGGTGGTCTACGGGATCCCGAACGCCATGGAGCCCGAAACCCAGGCCCGCGCCGCGCTGCGCAGCGCCGTCGTCATGCGCGAGGCGATGGAGCGGCTCCGCGTGCTGTGGCGCCGGCGCGGGATCAACCAGCCGGTGGGGGTGCGGATCGGTGTCAACACCGGCTTCTGCACGGTTGGAGTCTTCGGCAGCGACCTGCTGCGCAGCTACACGGCGGTCGGGACGCCGGTGAACGTCGCCGCGCGGCTGCAGGGGAAGGCCCCGATCGACGGCATCCTGTGCGGGTTCGCCACCCACGCCCTGGCCCGGGGCGAGGTTCGGGCACGGGCCGTCGAGCTCGCGCTGGACGGGATCGAGGAGCCGGTCGAGGCCTTCGAAGTGCTCGACGTCGTCGCCGAGGGCGCTCCCGGGGTCGCCGCCGTGTTGACCGGACGCGAACGCGAGGTGGCGCGGTTGGCCGCGCAAAGTCTGACGGCACGTCAGATTGCCGACCGGCTGTTCATCGGCGAGCGCACCGTGGAGACCCACATCCGCCGGGTCTACGACAAACTCGGGGTCCGCTCGAAGCTCGAACTGATCACCCGCGCGGAGGAATTGGAGCTGTAGGCGCGTACGTACCGCCCGTCCGTACCGAGGCGGATGCGCACCGGCCTTCTCGCGGACTAGCTTCGGCGGCGAACAACCGCGACGAGGAGGACAGATGAAGGCAGGCGTCGGGCACAGCACCGAGCCCCACTCGTTCCAGGCTGCGGCCGCGGCCGCCCGCATGGCCACGGCGGGCCTGAGCACCTGCGACGCAGCCATCGTGGTGTCCACCAACCGCCACGACCCGGCGGCCGTGCGCGACGGGCTGCGCTCGGTGCTGGGCCCCGACGCCCGACTGCTCGGCGGCAACGCCGTCGGCGTGGTCACCGCGGACTACCTCGGCTACGAGGGCTTCGAGGTCGCCGTCGCCGCCCTGGCGGTCGAGGACGGCGAACGCGTCGACCTGATCGCGGAGAAAGACCTGCCCGGCCGCGAGCACGCCGCCGGTGCTGCGCTGGCCGCGCGCTTCGGTGCGCTCGACGTCGTAGACCCGTGCCTGCTGCTGATGTACGACGCGATCCGCGAACGCTCCACGGAGGGCTTCGTGCTCAACATGGCCACGCCGTTGTTGGCCGGCATGGGCCAGGGGCTCGGGCAGTGGCCGCCGATGGCCGGCGTCGGCACCTTCGGAGATCTCGAGGGCGGATTGGGCCACCAACTGGTGGACGACGACGTGGGCCGCGGAGTCGCGGCGGCCGCGGTTTTCTCGGGCGGCCCGAGGTTGGACACGGTGATCGTGCACGGCTGCCGCCCGGTGGGGGCCTACCACGCCGTCACCCGTGCCGAGGGCCACGTGGTCCTGGAGATCGACGGCCGGCCGGCGGTGGACGCGATCGCCGCCTTCCTCGGCCCGGAGTTCTCCGGCAGTTGGGAGGACTTTCCGCTGTGGGTGACGCTCGGGGTGAACCACGGCGAGAAGTTCGGGCCCTACCGCGAGGACGACTACCAGGCACGCCTGGTTCAGGCAGTGGACAAGGAGCGCGGCGGACTGGTCATGTTCGAAGACGACCTGCAGTCCGGCGTGGACGTGCAGTTGATGCGCCGCAGCATCGACTTCGGCTACATCGCCGAACGGGTCGAGGTGCTCCTGGAACGACTGGGGGACCGTACGCCGGTGCTCGCGCTCTATCTGGACTGCGCGGGCCGCATCGGCGCAATCAGCGGCAGCGACGGCGAGGAAGCCGCCGAAATTCAGCAGGCACTGGCCGGACGCGTGCCGCTGCTGGGGATGTACACGATGGTCGAGATCGCCGAGATCCGCGGCCGCCCGCAGGCCTTGGACTGGACCGGGGTGCTGTGCCTGCTCTCCTGTTGAGGCGCATAGGCGTGGCTGCAACACAATTTGTGTTACAGTCGTGCAATGAGCAGAACGGTGAGCATCCGAATCGACGAAGCAACCGAGCGCGAGCTGGACCAGCTCGCGGCCCGATCCGGATCCCGAAACGCAGCAGTGGTCGCCGCGATCCACGCCGAGTACCGTCGCCAGGCCTACCAGGCGCTACGGGCGACCGGGACCAGGCTGGGCGAGGACCCGGACTACCTGGCCGACGTCGCCGGGGCGCGCGCGCAGCTCGGCAGCGACGATGCGTGGTGACATCCACGCGCTGAGGGAGAATCCGCGCGCCGTGGGACACGAGCAACGCGGCCCGCGCTACGCCGTCGTCCTGCAAAGCGATGCGCTCGCGCTGAGCACCGTGCTGGCCGCGCCCACCTCCACGGGCTCGTGGCCCAGCGATTTCCATCCGGAGATCGAGGTGGCGGGCAGGCGCACCAAGGTGCTGGTCGAGCAGACCCAGGCGGTGGACGTCGAACGCCGCCTCGGCACGCGGGTGGGAAGAGTGAGCATCGAGGAGCAGGCCGAGATCGACCGTGCGCTGTTGACGGTGCTCGGACTGTTCTGACGGCCGAATAGACTCGCCCCGTCGGTTACGCGCCAGTACGGAGGTCGGGGACTTGCAGAAGGTGCTCATCGCCAACCGCGGAGAGATCGCGGTGCGCGTCGCGCGGGCGTGCAAGGACGCCTGGATCGGGAGCGTGGCGATCTACGCCGACCCCGACCGGGACGCGCTGCACGTGCGGGTGGCCGACGAGGCGTACGCCCTGGGCGGGTCCACGCCGGGCGAGACCTACCTGGACATCTCCAAGATCCTGGACATCGCCGCCAAGTCCGGCGCCGACGCCGTGCACCCCGGGTACGGCTTCCTCGCCGAGAACGCCGACTTCGCCCAGGCCGTCATCGACGCCGGGCTGACCTGGATCGGCCCGCCGCCGAGCGCCATCGTCGGCCTCGGGGACAAGGTGAAGGCCCGCCACATCGCGCAGAAGGCCGGCGCCCCGCTGGTGGCCGGCACCCCGGACCCGGTGTCCGGCGCAGACGAGGTCGTCGCCTTCGCGAAGGAGCACGGCCTGCCGATCGCGATCAAGGCGGCGTTCGGCGGCGGCGGCCGCGGCCTGAAGGTCGCTCGCAACCTCGACGAGGTCGCCGAGCTCTACGACTCCGCGGTCCGGGAGGCCGTCGCGGCGTTCGGCCGAGGCGAGTGCTTCGTGGAGCGGTACCTCGACCGTCCGCGGCACGTCGAAACCCAGTGTCTGGCGGACAGCCACGGCAACGTCGTGGTGGTCTCCACTCGCGACTGTTCGCTGCAGCGCCGCCACCAGAAGCTCGTCGAAGAGGCGCCCGCGCCGTTCCTGACGCAGGCTCAGGTGGACGAGCTGTACGCCTCGTCGAAGGCGATCCTGCGCGAGGCCGGGTACGTCGGCGCCGGCACCTGCGAGTTCCTCGTCGGGCAGGACGGCACCATCTCCTTCCTCGAGGTGAACACCCGCCTGCAGGTCGAGCACTGCGTGTCCGAAGAGGTCACCGGCATCGACCTGGTCCGCGAGATGTTCCGCATCGCGGACGGCGAGGCGCTGGGCTACGACGACCCGGAGATCCGCGGCCACTCCATCGAGTTCCGCATCAACGCCGAGGACGGCGGCCGCGGCTTCCTTCCCGCGCCCGGCACGTTGACCGCCTGGAAGCCGCCGAGCGGGCCGGGCATTCGCCTGGACTCCGGGTACGAGGTCGGCGAGACCATCCCCGGCAACTTCGACTCGCTCGTCGCGAAGCTCGTCGTCACCGGCTCCTCCCGCGAGCAGGCACTGCAGCGTTCGGCGCGCGCGCTGGCGGAGTTCGTCGTCGACGGCATGCCGACGGTCATCCCGTTCCACGCCTCGGTCGTCGTCGACCCGGCGTTCGCGCCTGCCGACGGCAAGCCGTTCGCGGTGCACACCCGCTGGATCGAGACCGAGTACGACAACCAGCTGACGCCCTACGCAGGCCCGGCGGCCGAGGCACCCGAGGCCGGGGCGCGCGAGGCGATCGTCGTCGAGGTCGGCGGCAAGCGCCTGGAGGTCGTACTGCCCGCAGGGTTCGCCGCGTCGGGGCCTGCACCGGCTTCCGGCGCCGCACCGAAGGCCCGTCGGTCCGGCGCCGGAAAGGCCGGCGCAGCCGCGTCCGGAGACGCGCTCACATCGCCCATGCAGGGCACGATCGTGAAGGTTGCCGTTTCCGAGGGCGCGGAGGTCGCGGCAGGCGATCTGATCGTGGTGCTCGAGGCGATGAAGATGGAGCAGCCGCTCACCGCCCACAGGGGCGGCACGGTGACGGGACTCAAGGCCGAGGTCGGCGCAACCGTCACCAGCGGCAGCGTGCTCTGCGAGATCAAGTAGCCCTTGCGTCCGACCGCGCGTGAGCTATTGCGCACTCCCGGTCGGACGTTGCAGGTCAGTCCCAGCGCGGAGGCTGCGCACCCGTCCCGAAGCGGCGGGCGCGGGCGCCGGCCAACGCCGCACGCACTCGCTCGTCGCGGGCGCAGGCCTCGCACGGCTCGGTGCTCTCCGCCGCACGCGGTCCGGGAACCAGGATCCGGCGAGTGAGGCGGCGCTTGCGCGAGCGACCCATCACGTCCACCCGGAACGTCGAGAACACCGCCATCGCGTACCACTCCCCTCGCCGCCGGGCCCAACCCCCCGTGAGCATGGGACGCGAGGATCGGCGCCGGCGTTGCGCGCCTGAAGGCCGTTGGCACGTTCGGCGCCGGAGTCTGGCCGAACGGCGGACGATCGATCTACCCGTCGGCGGACAACCCGCCCGAGTGTCCGCAATCCGAAAAGTCCGAATCGGGGGATACGGTCTACCAGCTCGGCATCCCCACCCGACCGGAGTTCCCATGAGCTCGTTCGAGCCCAGCGACGAGTACGAAGACAAGCAGTCCGAGTTCCAGCGGCAGCAGGACGCCTTTCAGGTCGAACTGGAACGCCAGGAGCGGCTCCAGCGGAAGATCTTCCGCTGGACGGCCGCGGTGGTAGCCGTGCTGGGCTTCCTCGCAATCTGCAGCATGTCCGGGTACAGCGTCGGACCCGGCGCGGGCTCGGCCACGATCTGCGAAGCGGCCGGCGGCCAGATGAAGGACCGCGTGATCATGCACCGCTGTGCCAACCGCTGAGCTGAGCCTGGGGAACTTCCTCCGACACAACGCCCGCGACCGTGGGCGTGTAGCCGGTCGATTTCTTGCTTTTGAAGGCTCTCTCCGCAGATGATTCAGCCGCTTAGATCAGCATCTGGATGCGGAGGCCAACGTGCGTTCCTTCAAGACCATCGCCTGCGGACTCGTTGCCGGGGCAGCGTTGGCGAGCAGCGTGTTCCCAATTCCCGCCCTCGCCGCGGACACCGACGAAGCATCGGCCACGGACGGCTTCAACGCCCTCAGCACCTTTCCCGAGTTCGCGTCGATGGCCGATAGCGCCGGGACCGACGCCCCGCTCGTGTTGCAGGGCGCGGTCGAACAGATCACCGGCGCCGCGATGCCGGGAGCTCAGGTCCTGCTGTGGGCCTGGCCCAGCAACCAGGCCGTCCGCGACCTGCCCGTAGGCGGGGACCTGGAACTGGTTCCCATGGCGCGAACCGTGGCGGACGGCGCCGGGACGTACGAGTTGCGTGCCCCGGTCACCGACCTTCTGCGTTCGCTCACGAGCGCCGACGGCCTCGACATCTCCTTGGACGTCTTTCACGGCGACCGGCACTACACCTACCTCTCGCAGGTCACCCCGACGGCCGAGGGCACGTGGATCCGGGAGCTCACCGGCCTCGCAGAACCCGTTTCGAAGGTCGTGGACGAGGCCAAGAACTTGTTGGACCTGACCCTCGACCGCAAGAACAAGCGATTCTGGTGCGGTCATACGTCATTCCCCCTGGCCCCAGGGCAACGCGTGCAGGGGTTCGCGAAGTGAGATGGTTCAACGTTGGCCGCGTCTCACGATCCTCCGCGACGGCTCTCCTGGTTTTCTGCCTCACGAGCGCTTGCGGAGGCGACGGCGCCAGCGGACTGACCGCCGGTGAAGTCAAGGCTAGGTTCAGCCTGGATCCGCTGCCCGCGAATACAAAGGAGTTCACGATCGCCACCGTGGACATCACTGAGCCCGGCAAACAGGTGGAGATTGTGGGAGTACGCGCGGTCGGGACCTCGAATCTCGTCTATCTCGGAGCAATCACGGTCTGGCCCCGCGACCCCGATTCCGTGGTGGCAGCCGCCGCCGGATTTCCCGGTGAAGGTATCGAGAAATACCACCAGGCGATCGGGACCGTCGTTCCAGCTGCGGAAACCGCCTTTCGGCCCCGTGGCCGAACTGCCTTCGGCCGACTGTGGGTGGGCGCGGGATTCCGCTTGACCTCCGGCAGCGTAGGCGGGGTTTTCGACGTCGAAGTCGTCTACCGAGTTGACGGCGACGAGCGGCGCCAACGGTCCGGCAGGGTCTACCTCGTGTGCAAGGACCCGTGCGAAGGCGACAAGTACCGGACCCTCGGCGAATGGGACGAGGTCGTTCGCAAGGACCTCGGGGTCCAACAGGTCCAACCCGCCTAGTCCGGCGGCAGGTGCAGTTGCCGGGCCGCCTCGGCGACGGAGCCCGTCAGCGAGGGGTACACGGTGAAGGCGTGGGCGATCTGATCGACCGTCAGCCCCGCGTCGACGGCCAGCGAGATGGGGAAGATCAGCTCGCTGGCCCGGGGAGCGACCACCACGCCGCCGACCACGATGCCGGTGCCGGGCCGGCAGAACAGCTTCACGAACCCGTCGTGGATGCCGAGCATCTTGGCGCGCGCGTTGGTGGCCAGCGGCAGCGTCACGACGCGCGCCTGGCGGTCCTCCCGCTGCACGGCCTCCTGCGACCAGCCGACGGTCGCGATCTCCGGCTCGGTGAAGACGTTCGCCGCAACGGAGTGCAGCTCCAAGGGCCGTACGGCGTCGCCGAGCAGGTGCTGCATCGCGATGCGGCCCTGGTGGGCGGCCACCGAGGCGAGCATCAGCACGCCGGTGCAGTCGCCGGCGGCGTAGACCCCGCGGGCGGAGGTCCGAGAAACGCGGTCGACCTCGACGAAGCCGCCCGGGCCCAGCCGGACGCCGGCTTCCTCCAGCCCGATCCCGGCGGTGTTCGGGATCGACCCGACGGCCATCAGAGCGTGGCTGCCCTCCACGACCCGTCCGTCGGTCAAGGTCACGCGGACGCCGTCTCCGATGCGCTCGACCCCGGCCGCGCGCGAGCGACTCAGGACCGTCATCCCGCGGCGGGTGAAGGCCTTCTCCAAGACCGCGGCGGCGTCGGCGTCCTCGCCGGGCAGCACCCTGTCCCGCGAGGAGATCAGCGTGACCTGGGCGCCGAGCCGCTGGTAGGCGTCGGCGAACTCGGCGCCGGTGACCCCGGAGCCGACGACTATCAGGTGCTCGGGCAGCTCCTGCAGGTCGTAGACCTGAGTCCACGTCAGGATCCGCTCGCCGTCCGGCGGGGCTGAAGGCAGCACCCGGGGGTGCGCACCGGTGGCGATCAGGACCGCGTCGGCGGCGAGTTCCTCGCCCGACCAGTCGACGACGACCGTCGAGGGGCCGCGCAGCAGACCTCGGCCCGGCAGCACCCGAACTCCCGCGCCGGCGAGCCGGGTCGCGATGTCTCCGGACTGCGCCTTGGCCAGGGCGAGCACCCGGGCGTTCGCCCGGCTCAGGTTCACCCCAACGGCCGAACTCGGGTCGGCCGTGGCGCCGGCCAGCTGCACCCCGAGCCGCGCGGACTCGGCGGCGGCGTGCGCGCTCTCCGCCGTCGCGATCAGCGTCTTGGACGGGACGCAGTCGGTCAGGACCGCGGATCCGCCCAGGCCATCGCGGTCGACGACGGTCACTTCGGCGCCCAATCGGGCACCGACCAGCGCCGCCTCGTACCCGCCCGGTCCCCCACCCAGCACAACGATTCGTGTCACGGCTCTCATTGTTCCCAACGTCAATGCACGGAAGTTACGGGCGGTGCGCCCTACTCTTTTCGCACCATGACCTTCTACGCCGCCTACGGCGCAAATCTCGACCCTGCGCTGATGGGGCTGTTGGCGCCGCACTCTCCGCAGCGCGGCACCGGGTGGCTTTCCGGATGGCGGCTCACGTTCGGCGGCGAGGAGCACGGCTGGGAGGGCCCGCTCACCACCGTCGTCGAGGACCACGGCCACCAGGTGTTCGTGGCGCTCTACGACGTCTCCCCGCCCGACGAGAGCGCGCTGGACGGCTGGGAGGGCTCGGCGATCGGGATCTACCGCAAGGTGAAGGTCCGGGTCGCGACACTCGAAGGCGACGTTCCGGCCTGGCTCTACGTGGTGGACGGGTACGAGGGCGGCCTGCCGTCGGCGCGGGTGCTGTTCCAGATCGCCGACGCGGCGGAGAAGGCCGGTGCCCCCGACGACTACGTCCGCGACCTGCGGGATCGGCCCTGTCGGAACTCCGACCACTAGCCGAGCGCCTGGGCGCGGTCGACCTCGGCGTCGTGCTCGGGTCGGGCTGGTCCGACGCCCTGGCGGCGTTCGAGCCCCTGGCCGACCCGATCCCCATGGCCGCCCTCGGCCTCGCCGGGCCGTCGGCCGCCGGCCACCGTGGCCTGGTCTACCTCACGTCGGCCGGCCCGCATCGGGTGGCGATCCTGGCCGGGCGGACCCACTACTACGAGCACCGGGACGCGGCGGCCGCCGGGTTGCCGATGCGTCTGCTGGCCGAGGCCGGCGCGCGCGGCGTGGTGCTGACCAACGCCGCGGGCAGCCTGCGCCCCGAATGGCCGGCTGGCACCGTGGTCCTGATTCGCGACCACCTCAATCTGACGGGCGATACGCCGCTGCGCGGTCCGGAGTTCGTGGACCTGACCGACGCCTACTCCCCGCGGCTCCGTGCCCTCGCTCCAGACCTGCCCGAAGGCGTCTACGCCCAGTTCGCCGGGCCGCAGTACGAGACCCCGGCCGAGGTCGCGATGGCCGGCCGCCTCGGAGCGGACCTGGTGGGGATGTCGACCGCCCTGGAGACCATCGCCGCGCGGGCCGCGGGACTCGAGGTCCTTGGGATCTCCCTGGTGACCAACCTCGCCGCCGGTGTCGGCACCGGCCCCATCGCCCACTCCGACGTGCTCGCCGCCGGAGCCGCGGCCACCGGCTCCCTCGGCCCTCTCCTCGCCGACGTGCTCGCCGCGTGGCCCACATGACCCCGGGCGTCCGAACGACCGTGATACCGGCGTCACCCTTGTTCGGGCGCCTCGAGGCGGTGGGGCGGTGAGCGACCTCGGCGACCGGGTACGGGCATGGATCGACGGCGACATCGACCCGGACGATCGCGCGGAGTTGGCGGCGTTGCTCGAGCGCTCCTTGGCCGACGACGAGGTGGCGACGGCGGAGCTCACGGATCGCTTCACGGGGTCGCTGGAGTTCGGTACTGCGGGGCTGCGCGGCGTCATGGCGGCCGGTCCGAACCGGATGAACCGGGCCGTGGTGATGCGCGCTTCGGCCGGACTGGCAAGCTACCTGACGCAACGTCATGACAATCCGACGGTAGTGATCGGCCACGACGCCCGCCATCTCTCGATGGCCTTCGCCGACGACGCCGCGATCGTGCTGGCGGGCGCGGGGGTCCGGGTTTTGCGCCTCCCGCCGCATCTGCCGACGCCTGTGCTGGCGTTCGCGGTCCGCCCGCTCGGCGCCCACGCGGGTGTCATGGTCACCGCGTCGCACAATCCGGCGGCGGACAACGGCATCAAGGTGTACCTCGGCGACGGCGCGCAGTTGGCGGCGCCCGACGACGCCGAGATCGCCGCGGCGATCGACGCCGCCCCGTCCGCACGGACGCTCCCCCGCGCGCGGGCGGATTTCGCGGTGAGCCCCGAAGTCGTGGACGCCTACGTGGATCGGGCCGTCGGCCTCCTGGACCCAGCCGGCCCCCGCGAGCTGCGCGTGGTGCACACCGCGCTGCACGGCGTCGCCGCCGAGACGTTTCGCCGGGCCTGGCGGCAGGCGGGCTTCGACGACCTGCTCGAGGTCGAGGAGCAGGCCCAACCGGATCCCGCGTTTCCGACGGTCGCCTTTCCCAACCCCGAGGAACCCGGGACGCTGGACCTGGCGCTGGCCCAGGCCGAACAGACGCGGGCGGACCTGGTGCTCGCCCACGACCCGGACGGCGATCGGTGCGCCGTGGCCGTCGCGGCCCTCGACGGGTGGCGCCGGCTGACCGGGGACGAGGTGGGCCTGCTGTTGGCCGAGCACCAGTTCCTGCAGCGCCGGATGCCGACGGACGCCGTCCTCGCCACGACGGTCGTGTCCGGACCCGGCCTGACCGAGCTGGCCCGAGCCCACGGCCGCGAGTGTGTCCGCACCCCCACGGGCTTCAAGTGGCTCGCGCGCGTGCCGGGGGTCGCCTTCGCGTACGAGGAGGCCCTCGGCTACTGCGTCGATCCTGCGGCCGTCCGCGACAAGGACGGCATCACCGCCGCGCTTCTACTCGCCGAGATGGCCGCCCTGTCCCGCGTCCACGGCATCCGGCTCACCGACCGCCTCGACTCCATCGCCCGCCGCGACGGCCTGCACCTCACCACCGCCCGCTCGGTGGCACTGCACGACGTCGGCATCCTCGACGCCCTCCGCTCGGCACCTCCCCGCTTCATTGGTGGCCTCCCGGTCCACGCGTCGGCCATCAAGGCACCGGGGTACCCACCCATTGCCGGCGTGGTGCTGACGACCGATCGGATTCGCGCGATCCTGCGCCCCAGCGGCACCGAGCCCAAGCTCAAGCTCTACCTGCACGCGTCCGTCGCTCCACCCTTCGCCGACCTGGCCGCCACCCGCGCCTCTCTCGAATCACGCCTGGCCACCGCCGCCGACGAACTCGTCGGCCACCTCACCCGCTAACGTCCGAAGGAGTGGGCGCTATCGCGCCCACGTGTTCGGACGCAACGACGGATTGGGAGCCGGATGAGCCACCTGGCCGACCTGGAGCGCATCGTTCGCCTTGTCGACCTCACGTCGTTGGACGCCGCCGATACGCCGGAGTCGACGAGGGCCCTGTGTGCGCGGGCGCTGCGGCCGGACCCCTACGACTCGACGGCTCTGGCAGTGGCGGCCGTGTGCGTGCTCGGGCACCTCGTCGAGCCCGCCGTCGCCGCACTGCAGGGAACGGGAGTCCTCGTAGCGGCGGTCGCCGGCGCCTTCCCGTCGGGGCTCGCCGCCATCGAGCAGAAGGTTGAGGAATCCGTCGCGGTCGTCGCGGCGGGCGCCGTCGAGGTCGACGTAACCATCGACCGCATCGCGCTGCTCGGTGGACGACCCGAGGCCGTGTCCGCCGAGATTGCCGCCATCCGCGCCGCCGTTCCCGGGGCGGTGCTGAAGGTGATCCTGGAGACCGGCGAACTCCCCGACCTCGCCATGTGCACCGACGCCGCCTGGCTGGTGATGGAGTCCGGCGCCGACATCGTGAAGACCAGCACCGGCAAGGGCCCGCCCGGCGCCACCCCCGAGGTCGCGGCCGCACTGCTCGAAGCCGCCGGCGCGTACACGGCGAAGACCGGACGCCCCGTTGGCGTCAAGGTCTCCGGCGGCATCCGCACCGTCCCCGACGCCCTGGTCTACCTGCGCCTGGCGCAGGCCGCGTTCGGACCCGACCCGAAGCCGGCCCAGTTCCGCTTCGGCGCCTCCGCCCTCCTCGACGCCCTCGTCGCCGAGCGGCGCACCCTCCGCCCCTGAGCCCACCGCCCCTGCCCACCCCGCTTACGTCCGCTCAACCCGTGTTGCGTCCGCCCAGATGTGGGCTATACCCCTCCGATGAGCGGACGCAACACGGATGGGCGGACGCAAGGGCGGCGCGAGTGGGCGATGCGGGGCGACCAGTGGGTCAGTCGATGCGGTCGATCACCAGCGGGTCGGGGGCGGTGCCGCGGATGTCGACGGTGAAGGCGCTGCGCAGGAGGGAAAGTGCCTCGGGGATGCGGGATTCGTCGTCGGTGTGGAGTTCGGCGAGGGGGTCGCCGGCCTTGACCGGGTCCCCGATGCGTGCGCACAGCAGGACGCCCGCGCCGGCGGACACCGGGTCCTCCCTGCGGGTGCGGCCGGCCCCCAACCTCCAAGCCGCCAGGCCGACGGGAAGCGCGTCGAGCGCGACCACGATGCCGTCGCGCTCGGCCACGAGCCGCTCCACGTGCCGAGCCTGTGGCAGGGGCGCCAGCGGATCGCCGCCCTGGCCGCGGATCATCGCCCGCCACACGTCCATGGCCGCACCCGAGGCGAGCACCTCGCCCGGATCGGCGCCCAGACCCGCCAGTTCCAGCATCTCCCACGCCAGGGCGACGGTCAGATCCCGCACGTCCGACGGCCCGCCGCCGGCCAGTACCTCGACGGCCTCGGCCACCTCCAGCGCGTTGCCCGCGGCCCGTCCGAGCGGATACGACATCGCGGTCAGCAGCGCCACGGTGCGCACCCCGTGGGCTCGGCCGAGCTCCACCATCGCCTGGGCCAGTTCGCGGGCCGAGTCGCGGTCCTTCATGAACGCGCCGCTGCCGACCTTCACGTCGAGCACCAGCGCGTCGGTGCCCTCCGCGATCTTTTTGCTCATGATCGAGGACGCGATCAGCGGGATCGACTCCACGGTCCCGGTGACGTCCCGCAGCGCGTAGAGCTTCGCGTCCGCCGGAGCCAGGTCCGCACCGGCGGCGCACACCACGGCGCCGACCTCGCGCAGCTGCGCACGGATCCGATCGGGCGTCAGATAGGCCTGCCAGCCGGGGATCGCCTCGAGCTTGTCCAGCGTTCCGCCGGTGTGGCCGAGCCCGCGGCCGGACAGTTGCGGCACCGCTGCGCCGCACGCCGCGACGAGCGGCGTGAGCACGAGGGTGATCTTGTCCCCCACGCCGCCGGTCGAGTGCTTGTCCACCGTCGGCCGGTCCAGTGCGCCGAGGTCCACCCGCGTACCGGAGGCCAGCATCGCGCCGGTCCACCGAGCCGTCTCCGCGGCGGTCATGCCGTTCAGCAGGATCGCCATGGCGAGCGCGGCCATCTGCTCCTCGGCCACGATCCCGCGCACGTACGCGTCGATCGTCCAGTCGATCTGACTATTCGTCAGTTCGTGACCGTCCCGCTTGGCCCGGATGACCGAGATCGCGTCCATCACGCCAACTCGAAGGGCTCGGGGAGCAACTCGCGAAGGGGCAAGGGTCCGCGCCGCGGGGTGTCGACCAGGCACTCCGGACCGCCGTGCTCCAGCAGCAACTGCCGGCACCGCCCACAGGGCACCAGCGCCGCGCCGGACCCGTCGACGCAGGCCAGCGCCACCAGACGCCCGCCTCCGCCGACCGTCAGCGCACTCACCACGCCACACTCCGCGCACAGGGCCAACCCGTACGAGGCGTTCTCCACGTTGCAGCCGACGAACACGCGCCCGTCCTCGGCCAGCCCTGCCGCTCCCACCGGGAACTGCGAGTACGGCGCGTAGGCACGAGCGGAGGCGGCAACCGCCGCGGCCCGCAGCCCGGCCCAGCCGACGTTCACGACGTGGCCGACCACGACGAGGACCGCAGCGCGGCTCCGACCAGCAGCCGCACCCCGACCCCGATCGCGTCCTCGTCCACGTCGAACGTGGACTGATGCAGGTCGAAGGTGCCCTCGGTACCCGGCGAGGCCACTCCGAGCCGCGCCAACGCGCCGGGCACTCGGTAGAGATACCAGGCGAAGTCCTCGCCGCCGAGGCTCTGCTCGGTGCTCGCCGCAGCACCCGGCCCGAGGACGTCGCGGGCCGCCGCCGCGAGCAGCGCGACGGACTGCCGTTCGTTGTCGCACGGCGGGACGCCGCGCACCACCTCGACCTCCGCGCTCACCCGGTACGGCGCGACGAGCGCGGCGATCGTCTCGCGGATCAGGTCCGGAGCGGTCTCCCACACGGCCGGGTCGAGGCAGCGCACCGACCCGGTCGCGACGCCCTCGCGGGGAATCACGTTCGATGCGGAGCCGGCGGCCACGTGGCCCCACACCAGGCTGAGCCCCGCCCGCGGGTCCACTCGCCGCGAGAGCACCCCGGCGGTGTCGGTCAGGACCTTGCCGAGGGCGTAGGTCAGGTCCGCGGTCAGGTGCGGCCGCGCCGAATGGCCGCCGGGGCCGGTCAAGGTGACGACGACCTTGTCCGAGGCGGCGGTAATCGGACCCGCCCGCAGCCCGACCCGGCCGACCGGCAGCCGTGGATCGCAGTGCAGCGCGAGGATGCGGTCCACGCCCTCGATGCCGCCCGCGTTGATGACGTCGAGTGCGCCGCCGGGCAGCACCTCCTCGGCGGGCTGGAACACCAGGCGGACGGCGCCCGACAATGCGCCCGCTGCGGCGAGATCGGCGAGCACCAGACCCGCTCCGAGCACTGCGGCCACGTGCACGTCGTGCCCGCACGCGTGCGCGACGCCGGGGACCGTCGAGCGGTACGGAACGGTCTTGAGATCGGGCAGCGGCAGCGCGTCGAGGTCCGCGCGCAGGGCCACCAGACCCGGGCCGGAGCCGATGTCGCAGACCAGTCCCGTGCCCGGCAGGCGACGCGGAGCGAGACCGGCGGCCGCGAGCCGATCGGCCAGCAGCCCAGTCGTGCGCACCTCGGCCCGCGCGAGCTCGGGGTGTGCGTGGAGGTCGCGGCGAAGCGCTCGCAGCTCGGTGTCGTACGTGCGCGCCCGCTCGGTCAGGTCCACGAGCGTCGCCATGGCCTCAGCCTAGGCGCGGCGTTCCATCCCAGCCGGATGCGGGCGGCGGAGCGGGCGTCTCCTGGCAAGGCGGGGGAGGAGCCCGCTACGGAGTAGCGGGCGACGACGAGAACGCAGCCAGGGGGCGTCCGAACGCCGCCGGCGCCGGCTATCGGGATGGAACGCCGTGCCTTCGGGAGCTACGACGGAGCAGGTGACGCCCCAAGCCGACGAGGGCCACGGCGATCAGCATGTTCGTCACGATCAGCACCGAGTGCACGACGACGAATCCGGTGCTCTCGTCGTCCGCGGCGTCGCCGAACCAGATGTTCTTCGCAAACACCGACCACGTGAAAACCATCCACACCGCGACGGCGATGAGGAAGAACCCACCTCGCTTCACGTTGACTCCTCCCGCCGAATCCACCGAACGGCCAATCCTTGCGCGAGATGGGCCGTTTCCCGATCGGCGGGGTACGCCGAAACCTACGCTTGTCCCATCATGATCTACTCCACCACCAATCCCACCCGTACCGGGCGGAATCGGACGCGGCGCCTCGGCGCCCCGCTGGCCGTCGCCGCTCTGGCCGTGCTGCTCGCTGCAGTCGCCGCCGGCGCCGCACCGCTGGAGACGGACCCCCTGGGCAGACCGCTCTCGGCGATCGTGCCGACGCCCGCGGCCACCGCAGCGCCGGGTGCAGTGGCCCCTGCAGTGCCGGGCGCGCCCGGCGGCGTTCCGGTCGGTGGACCGCGCATGGCCGAGACCGGATTGGTCGCGCCCGCCGGCGCCACTCCGCTGCCGAACATCTCCGCGCCCACGTGGACGGTGTCCGACGCCACCACCGGCCAGGTCCTCGCGGCCCAGAACCCGCACGGGAAGCGCCGCCCGGCCAGCACCCTGAAGGCGCTGCTCGGCATCACGATGCTGCCCCGACTGGACGCGAACGAGTACTACACCGCCGACTTTCAGGACACCGCCCAGGAGGGCACCCGGGTCGGCATGGTGAAGGACCAGTCGTACAAGGTCGAGGACCTCTGGTACGCCCTGTTCCTGCGCTCGGGCAACGACGCCGCCAACGGCCTGGCCAAGGCCGGCGCCGACGGCGACCTCGCCCGCGGCGTGCGCATGATGCAGGCCGAGGCGCAGCGGCTGCAGGCCTACGACACCACCGTCGTGAACGCCAGCGGCCTGGACGAGGACGGCCAGTTCGCCTCCGCCTACGACCTGGCCCTGTGGGGCCGAGAAGGCCTGGCGCGCAAGGACTTCCGCAAGTACGCGGGCGCGACGCGCTGGACCTTCCCCGGCAACCGCACCGCGACCGCCACCAAGGACAACTCGCGCGACTTCGCGGTCCAGACCGAGAACCGTCTGATGGGCAGCTACGCCGGCGCGATCGGCATCAAGCCCGGCTACACGACCCTCGCGCAGAACACCCTGATCGCCGCCGCCGAGCGGGACGGGCGCACCGTCCTCGTCACGCTCATGGGCGCGCCGCGCGGTGCGGTGTTCCCCGGCGCCGAGGCCCTGCTGGACTGGGGTTTCGCGAACATCGGCAAGGTCACGCCGGTCGGGCAGCTCGTCGACCCCGTCTCGGTGTCCGTGACCTCCGTCGAGGACCTGACCCCGGCGATCGTGCCGATCGACTCCAAGATCTACAAGGAGCACAAGACCTCGGCGTCCTCGCCGCTGCGGAAGGCCTCGCCGCTCGGCGTCGCGGACGACTTCAACTGGTCGATCGTTGCGGGCTCCGCGCTCGTAGGCATCCTCGTGTGCCTCGCCGCCGCGCGGGTCGTCCGCACCCGGCGCCGGTACCGCCGCTTCGGCGCGGTGCGTTAGGGCGCGTCTCGCAGCCCCAGGCGGATGCGGGCGGTGATCAGCGTGGTTCCTGGCAAGGCGGAGGGTCGCACCGCTACGGAGTAGCGGGCGACGACGACAACGCAGCCAGGGGCCGCGCTGGCGCCGTCCGCGCCGCCTATCGGGGTTGCGAGGGGCGCCCTCAGTCGGAATCCGGCTGCGGGACGACGCCACCGAAGGCGAAGTCCCGCTGCGGACGCCAGTACCCGTCCAGGCCGTGGGCGTACAGGCTGAAGCCCCACACCTCGAAGCTGGCGTCGTACCCGGCGAGCTTGTCGAAGGCGTGCTCGAGCATCGTCTCTGGCACGTCGTGCGCGACGGTCACGTGCGGGTGGTACGCGAAGTCCAGCTGCCGGTGCGCAAGCGGGCCCGAGCGCACGTCCGCCTCGAGGAGTTCGCAGCCTGCGATGCCCTCGGCGAGCGTCACGAACACGACCGGCGAGACCGGCCGGAACGTTCCGGTGCCGCGCAGGTGGATCGTGAACGCACGTGCCGCCTCGGCCACGCCGCGGAGGTGCTCCTCGATGTCCGCGAGCGCCTCGTCCGGGACGACGGTCGGGGGCAGCAGCGTGATGTGCGTGGGGATCTGACGGGCCAGGGGGTCGCCGAACTGTTCGCGCCAGTTCTGCAGTTCTCGGCCGTGCGGCTCCGGGATCGGGATGGCCACCCCGATCGTGTGCTCCGCGACGACCCCGTCCACGTCAGCCCTTCGCCGCGACGAAGCCCATACGGTCGTAGACCGTGCGCAGGGTTTCCGAGGCGACCGCGCGGGCGGCCTCTGCACCTCGTGCCAGCACCGCGTCGAGCGCCTCGGTGTCGTCGAGATAGGCGCGCGTGCGTTCGCCAAAGCCAGTCGTGAACTCGACGACGGCCTCCGCGACGTCCTTCTTCAGATCGCCGTACCCACGTCCCTCGTAGGACGCGACGAGCGTCTCGATCGGCGTGCCGGTGAGCTCGGAGGCGATCGTCAGCAGGTTCGCGACGCCGGGCTTGTTCTCGACGTCGAACAACACCTCGCGCCCGGAGTCGGTGACGGCCGACTTCACTTTCTTGGCCGAGACCTTGGGGTCGTCGAGTAGTTCGATGATGCCGCCCGGCGAAGACGAGGACTTGCTCATTTTCGCCGTCGGGTCCTGCAGGTCGACGATCTTCGCGGTGGACTTGAGGATGTGCGGCTTGGGCACGACGAACGTGTCCCCGTACCGGTGGTTGAAGCGGTGCGCGAGGTCGCGGGTCAACTCGAGGTGCTGGCGCTGGTCCTCGCCCACCGGAACGAGTTCGGGCTGGTAGAGCAGGATGTCCGCGGCCTGCAGGATCGGATAGGTGAACAGGCCGACGCTGGCGCGGTCCGCACCGCCCTTCGCGGACTTGTCCTTGAACTGCGTCATTCGGGAGGCCTCGCCAAACCCGGTCAGGCAGTTCATGACCCACGCGAGCTGCGCGTGCTCGGGCACGTGGCTCTGCGCGAACAGGGCACACCGCTCCGGGTCGAGCCCCGCCGCCAACAACTGGGCGGCCGAGCGGCGAATCCGCGACCGCAGCAGCGCGGGGTCGGTCTCGACCGTGATCGCGTGCAGGTCGGCGATGAAGAAAAAGACTTCGTAGTCGTCCTGGAGCGGCGCCCATTGCCGAACCGCCCCGAGGTAGTTGCCGAGGTGGAAGGAATCTGCGGTGGGCTGGATGCCCGAGAGCACCCGAGGCCGCGAGGAAGGCATGGCCCGCATTCTTGCAGCCCCGAGGTATCTTGACGTCAAGCTAATACGAGCACAGGAGGATGTCCGTACTCATGGCCACGATCATCTACACGCAGACCGACGAGGCGCCGCTGCTGGCGACCTACTCGTTCCTGCCGATCATCCAGGCGTACGCGTCCACCGCAGGCGTCGAGGTGGAGACGCGGGACATCTCGCTCGCGGGCCGCATCATCGCCCAGTTCCCCGAGCGGCTCACCGAGGCGCAGCGGATCGCCGACGCGCTCGCCGAGCTGGGCGAACTGGCCAAGACTCCGGCCGCGAACATCATCAAGCTGCCGAACATCTCGGCCTCGATCCCGCAGCTCAAGGCCGTGATCGCCGAGCTGCAGGGGCAGGGCTACGACCTGCCCGACTACCCGGACGCGCCCGTCACCGACGCCGAGAAGGCCGACCGCGCGAAGTACGACAAGGTCAAGGGCAGCGCGGTCAACCCGGTGCTGCGCGAGGGCAACTCCGACCGCCGCGCGCCGGCGTCGGTCAAGAACTACGCCCGCAAGCACCCGCACCGCATGGGCGCCTGGAGTTCCGACTCCAAGACCAACGTGGCCACCATGAGCGCCGACGACTTCCGCTCCAGCGAGAAGTCCGTCGTGATTGCGGCCGACGACGTCCTGACCATCGGATTCACCGCCGACGACGGCACGGTCACCGTGCTCAAGCAGGGCGTGAAGGTGCTGGCCGGCGAGGTCGTGGACGCCACCGCCATGCGCGTCGGCGCACTGCAGCAGTTCCTCGCCGCGCAGGTGGCGCGCGCCAAGGCCGACGGCGTGCTGTTCTCCGCCCACCTCAAGGCGACGATGATGAAGGTCTCCGACCCGATCATCTTCGGCCACGTGGTGAAGGCCTACTTCGCCGACGTGTTCGCGCAGTACGGCGCGGACCTGGCCGCCGCGGGTCTCAGCCCGAACGACGGCCTGGGCGGCATCTTCGCCGGGCTGGACTCACTCGCCAACGGCGCGGAGATCAAGGCGGCCTTCGACAAGGCGCTCGCCGACGGCCCCGCGCTGGCGATGGTCGACTCCGACCGCGGCATCACCAGCCTGCACGTCCCGAGCGACGTGATCGTCGACGCGTCGATGCCGGCGATGATCCGCCAGTCGGGCCACATGTGGGGCCCCGACGGCGCCGAGGCCGACACCCTCGCCGTCATCCCGGACAGCAGCTACGCGGGCATCTACCAGGTCGTGATCGACGACTGCCGGGCCAACGGCGCCTACGACCCGGCCACCATGGGCTCGGTACCCAACGTCGGTCTGATGGCGCAGGCCGCCGAGGAGTACGGCAGCCACGACAAGACCTTCGAGATCGCGGCGGACGGCGTCGTCCGGGTGCGCAACGGCGCGGGCGACACCCTGCTCGAGCACGCGGTGAGCGCCGGCGACATCTGGCGCGCCTGCCAGACCAAGGACGTCCCGATCCGGGACTGGGTGAAGCTCGCGGTCACCCGCGCCCGCGCGACCGGTGCGCCGGCGGTGTTCTGGCTCGACGAGACCCGCGCCCACGACGCGCAGCTGATCGCGAAGGTGAACGCCTACCTGCCCGAGCACGACACCTCGGGTCTGGAGATCAAGATCCTCGCGCCGGTGGACGCGATCGCCTACAGCGTGGAGCGGATCCGCAAGGGCGAGGACACCATCAGCGTCACCGGCAACGTGCTGCGCGACTACCTGACCGACCTGTTCCCGATCCTGGAGCTGGGCACCTCGGCCAAGATGCTCTCGGTGGTTCCGCTGATCAACGGCGGCGGCCTGTTCGAGACCGGCGCCGGCGGCTCGGCACCGAAGCACGTGCAGCAGCTGGTCAAGGAGAACTACCTGCGCTGGGACAGCCTCGGCGAGTTCCTCGCCCTGGCCGTCAGCTTCGAGCACCTGGCCGTTGCGACGGGAAATGCCCGCGCGCAGATCCTGGCCGACACCCTCGACCGCGCGACCGGCACGTTCCTGGACGAGAACAAGTCCCCGGCGCGCAAGGTCGGCTCGATCGACAACCGCGGCAGCCACTTCTACCTCGCCCTGTACTGGGCTCAGGAGCTGGCGAAGCAGACCGAGGACTCCGACCTCGCGGCGGCATTCAAGAGCCTCGCGGAGACCCTGGCGGCGAGCGAGGCGACGATCACCGCCGAGCTGCTCGCGGTCCAGGGCTCCCCGGCCGAGATCGGCGGGTACTACCGCCCCGACGACGCCCTGGCGTCCGCAGTGATGCGCCCGTCGGCCACCTTCAACGAGGCCCTCGCGAGCCTGTAGGCGATGCTCCGGACGGCGGCGTCCCAACCACCGTGGCCTCTGCGGCCCGGCGGTTCGGTCGCCGTCGGCCTTAACGACAAGGGCGTCCGAACAACCGTGGCACCTGGCTCACGGTCGCTCGGACGCCCGAGGTTTTGCTAGAGGTTCGCGACGTCGCCCTGCTTGGCGCGGACGGCCTCGGCGGCGTTCTTGAGGTCGGCGAGCTCGGCCGCGGTGAGGTCGCGCTCGACGACCTTCTTGATGCCGCCGGCTCCGAGCTCGGCCTCGACGCCGAGGTAGACGCCCGAGATGCCGTACTCGCCGTCGACCCAGCAGCAGACCGGCATGACCGCGCCGGAGTCCGTCGCGATGGCCTTGACCATGCGGGCCGCGGCGGCGGACGGGGCGTAGTACGCCGAGCCGGTCTTGAGCAGCGCGACGACCTCCGCGCCACCGTTGCGGGTGCGGACGACGAGGTCCTCGATCTCCTCGGCGGAGAGCAGGTCCGCGAGCGGCTTGCCGTCGACGGAGCAGGCGGACGGAACCGGGACCATCGTGTCGCCGTGCGAGCCGAGGGTCAGGGTGGTGACCGAGCCGACCTCGACGCCGAGCTTCTCCGCGACGAAGTTCGTGAAGCGGGCGGTGTCGAGCATGCCCGCCTGGCCGATGACCTTGTTCTTCGGCAGTCCCGACGCGAGCTGAGTCAGCGCGGTCATCTCGTCGAGCGGGTTCGAGACGACGACGATGACGGCGTCGGGTGAGTGCTTGACGATGTTCTCCGCGACGCCGCGGACGATGCCCGCGTTGACCTCGATGAGGTCCATGCGGCTCATGCCCGGCTTGCGCGGGAGGCCGGCGGTGATCACGACGATGTCGGAGCCCGCGGTCTTCTCGTAGCCGCCGCCGTCCGCGGTGGTGGTGGCGCCGGTCAGCTTGGTCTCGAAGCCCTCGATCGGCCGCGACTGGTTCATGTCGAGAGCCAGGCCTTCGCCCTTGCCCTCGAGGATGTCGGTCAGCACGACCTCTTCGAAGATGTCGTACTCCGCCAGGCGCAGCGCCGTGGTGGAACCGTAGAAACCGGCTCCGACGACCGTGACCTTGCCCTTGCGCGCCATCCCATTACCCCTTCACCACGAACAGTGTTATCCGGTTCCCTCGGCAAGCCTCGGGAATATCTCGGCATCAAGATACCCGGTTAGGAAGGTGGCGGAACCACCAGGGCGGTGAGCAGAACGCCCAGTCCCAGCGCCCCCAGTGTCAACACGTCGAGCAGGCGATTGCGCACCACGAGCAGCCCCGCGGCGGGCGCCGGGAGCACCGCGCGCAGGGCCGCGGCGAGCACCAGGCCCCCAGCGAAGAGCACCGTGCCGCGCCGGAAGTGGTTGGACAGCACGACCATCAGGCCGACCATGCACACCGTGAGCACCAGGACCAGCGGCCACTGCTTCACCACGACCTGGACCGCTCGCTTCACTGCCGCGCTCTGCCCATATCGCTCGCGATCCTCACTCGTTCCTCGCTCGTCAAGCTCGCTCGGCCGCCAGCACCACGTTGTCCACCAACATCGCCCGCGTCATCGGCCCGACGCCGCCGGGCATCGGAGCGATCCACCCGGCGACCTCGAACACCTTCGGATCGACGTCGCCGACGAGCTTGCCGTCATCGCCGCGGGACGTTCCGACGTCCAGGACGACGGCGCCGGGCTTGACCATGTCCGCGGTGATCAGCCCGCGTACGCCGGCGGCGGCCACGACGATGTCCGCCCGGCTCGTGTGCGCGCCCAGGTCCCGCGTGCCCGTGTGGCAGAGCGTGACGGTCGCGTTCTCCGCACGGCGGGTGAGCAGCAGCCCGAGCGGGCGGCCGACGGTGACTCCGCGTCCGACGACCGCGACTTCGGCGCCGTTCAAAGGAATCTGATACCGCGTCAGCAAATCGACGATGCCGCGCGGAGTGCACGGCAGGGGCGCGGGATCGCCCAGCACCAACTTGCCGAGGTTCACCGGGTGCAGACCGTCGGCGTCCTTGGCCGGGTCGATCAGGCCGAGCACTCGGTTCGCGTCCAGCCCCTTGGGCAGCGGCAGCTGCACGATGAACCCGGTACACGCCGGGTCCGCGTTGAGCTCGGCCACCGCCTGTTCGACCTCGGCCTGCGTGGCGGTCGCGGGCAGGTCCCGGCGGATGCTGGCAATGCCGATCTCCGCGCAGTCCCGGTGCTTGCCGGCCACGTAGGAGTGACTGCCCGGGTCGTCGCCGACGAGGACGGTACCGAGCCCGGGCACGATCCCACGCTCGGCAAGTTTCGCCACCCGCTCCCGCAGTTCGGAGCGGATTGCCGCCGCGGTGGCCTTGCCGTCGAGGATCTGTGCCGTCATGCGCCCAGTCTTTCAGACCGGGCGCATCGCGCTACTCCTCGCCGCGGGGCGTGATCAGGCCCAGCGCGCCAGGGGCGTCGTAGCGGACCTCGAGGATCGGCGTCTTGCCCTCGGCGTCCGCCAACTCGACGCTCATCGGCCGGTACGGGTCCACCTGCACGTCGAGGAAGTCGAACGCCTTGCCGTAGATCACGCTGCCCGCGTTGATCTCCTCGCCGCCCAGCCGATCGATGCGCATTCCGCGCTTGGCGGCCCCGGCGGCGCGGTCGGCGTCGTCGGCGACGAAGTCGAGCACCCGCACGTCGACCTCGCGGGACATCCCGACGAGCGCGAGCATCACCCGGGAGTCGACCTTGCCGGCGAGCAGGTCCGCCTTGGCGGCGCCGGTGAGCTTGATGCGCTCGATGCCGACGATCTCCTTGCCGGCCGCGACCCGCGCGGCCTGCTCGGTCTCGATGCCCTCCTGCACCTCGGCGGGCGTTCCGTCGAGCACCTGGCGGATCTCGGTGACGGTGCCACCGCCGGCGAAGGTGGCCAGCAGACGGGACCGGTCGTAGGAGTTCTGCAGGGCGTTCGGCATGCCGGAACGAACCTCGGAGTCGGCCGGGGCGGTGACCACAAGCACGTTGCAGCAGCGCCAGTCGGGCTTCGGGCCGGAACCCGACGGCATGTCGGGGTACGGACGGACCTGCGCGGAGTCGAAGCCGACGGCCTTCAGCCCGGCGGCGAAGGACGCCGGCGCGAGCACGGTCGCCTTCTCGCCGATGTTGTCCTCCACCCAGTCGCGGGCCTCGAGCACCGAGCCCGCGAGCGCCACGGTCGGGCTGCTCGACGATCCGTTGGACCACCCGCCGCCGAGCTGGTAGGCCAAGCCGGCGCCGCCGATCGCCGCGGCGACCATCAGCGCCGCGATCCACTTGTTCCGCTGCGGGCGAGGCGCGACACTTGCCGGCGCGGGCACGCTGGGCTTCGCCTGCGGCGGGGCGGGACGCCCCGGCTTGGCGGGCTGCGCGGGCCGTGCACCCTGCGCGGGGAACGGCTTCAGGATCGTGACGGGCGGAGCGGCCGGGCGACGCTCGGCCTGCGTCGGCACCTCGCGTCCGGCGCCGGCCCGCGCCCTGCGGGCGCGCTCGGCGACCGTCTCGGCCGCGATCACCGCGGAGACGTCGACCTCGGCGGTGTCGTCGACCTCGGCGGTGTCGTCCACCGGCTCGTCGAACAGCCGTGCGGCGGGCGCGGCGGCAGGCGCTTGCGCAGCCTCGACCTCGGCGGCCTCCTCGGGGCGGCGGTGCCGGCGGGCGCGCGGAACGCCGGCGGCGGCGCGGCGCCGCGAACGGCGACCCTCGCCCTCGTCCTCGCCGGCGGTGGGCTCGTCCTCTGCCAGCCACGGCGGGGTGGCGGCCACCGGCGCACCGGCAGGGCGCGCCAGGTTCGGCCCGAAGTCGAACAGCGAGGCGTCGGCCTCGTCCTCGAGCGGAATCAGCTCGAAGCTCGGAATGTGGCCGGCGAGCTTGCGAGCCGGCCCATCGACACTGCCCGACTCGTCCTCTGCCCTGCCATTGCGCGTCTGTCCCACAGTGCTGCCCCCCGGCCGTTAACGCAAAGCCCCCTCGTGTAGTACACGGACACAGCCGCGCACCTGCAAGGGATTCGGCGCACGGCCGGCCGAACGGACGAGCCGCACTCGTGCCGATTCGCCCGACTCTGCCCCGAACTGAGGGCCCAGATTTTGCCTTCTGGACCTAATGCGCGAAGTGGCGAGTGCCCGTCAGGTACATGGTGACGCCGGCGGCCTTGGCGGCCTCGATCACCGATTCGTCGCGGACCGATCCGCCGGGCTGGACGACGGCGCGCACGCCTGCGTCGATCAGCACCTGCAGGCCGTCGGGGAACGGGAAGAACGCGTCGGAGGAGGCGACCGAACCACGCGCCCGCTCCCCGGCCCGCGAGACGGCGAGGCGGGCGGAGTCCACGCGGTTCACCTGGCCCATGCCGACGCCCACGGTGGCGCCGCCGGAGGCGAGCAGGATCGCGTTGGACTTCACGCCGCGGATCGCCCGCCACGCGAAGGCGAGCTCGGCGAGCAGTGCCGCGTCGGCGGGCTCGCCGGACGCGAGGGTCCAGTTCGCCGGGTCGTCGCCGGGGGCGTCGATCGCATCGGCGCGCTGGACGAGCATGCCGCCGGAGACCGGGCGCAGCTCGATGCCGGTGAAGCCCGCCCCCACCTCGCAGCGGAGGATGCGCAGGTTCTTCTTGCCGCGCAGAAGCTCGAGGGCCGCCGGGTCGTAGTCCGGCGCGCAGACGACCTCGGTGAAGACCTCGGCGACCTGCTCGGCCATCGCGAGGCTGATGGGCCGGTTGGCAGCGATCACGCCTCCGAACGCGGAGACGGGGTCGCACTCGTGCGCCTTGCGGTGCGCGTCGGCGATATCGGCGCCGATCGCGATGCCGCACGGATTGGCGTGCTTGATGATCGCGACGCAGGGCTCGGCGAAGTCGTGTGCGGCACGACGCGCGGCGTCGGTGTCGACGTAGTTGTTGAACGACATCTCCTTGCCGTGCAGCTGCTCGGCGCCGGCCAGGCCCTCCCCGTCGCCGGCGACGTAGAGCGCGGCGGGCTGGTGTGGGTTCTCGCCGTACCGGAGCACGTCGCCGAGGGTCCAGCTGTGCGCGCGCCACGGGTCCCACTCGCTGGAGGGGTCCTCGCGGTACTGGGAGCCGAGCCAGCTCGCTACGGCGATGTCGTAGTCGGCGGTGTGCCGGAACGCCTCGACGGCCAACAGGCGGCGCGCGTCCAACGAGAATCCTCCGCCCTGCACGGCGGCGAGCACGTCGGCGTACCGGTTGGGGTTCACCACGACGGCGACGGAGGGGTGGTTCTTGGCGGCGGCGCGGACCATCGAGGGTCCGCCGATGTCGATCTGCTCGACGCACTCGTCGGGCCCGGCGCCCGACGCCACGGTGGCGGTGAACGGGTACAGGTTCACGACGACGAGTTCGAAGGCCTCGATGCCGAGTTCGGCGAGCTGTGCGGCGTGGTCGTCCTTGCGCAGGTCGGCGAGGATGCCGGCGTGCACGCGCGGGTGCAGCGTCTTCACTCGGCCCTCGAGGCACTCCGGGAAGCCGGTGAGTTCCTCGACGGGCGTGACGGGCACTCCGGCGGCGGCGATGGTCTTCGCCGTCGAGCCGGTGGACACGATGGCGACGCCCGCGGCGTGCAGGCCCTGGGCCAGCTCGGTCAGGCCGGTCTTGTCGTAGACGCTGATCAGCGCCCGCCGCACGGGTCGACGTCCGTCACTCACTGCGTACTCCTTCGCCGAGCCGCACCTGACGGCCCATCACTTCGTATCCGTCTCGGGCCATGCGGCCCACCACCTCGACGAGCAGTGCCCGCTCCTCGACCTTGATGCGCTCGTGCAGGCTCGCCTCGTCGTCGGAGTCGAGCACCGGCACCGCGGCCTGGGCGATGATCGGCCCGGTGTCCACCCCGGCGTCGACGAGATGGACCGTCAATCCGGTGACCTTCACGCCGTACGCCATGGCGTCGCGGACCCCGTGCGCGCCGGGGAAGGACGGCAGCAGTGCCGGGTGCGTGTTGACGCAGCGGCCGCCGAAGGATGCCAGGAAGGCAGGCCCGAGGATGCGCATGAAGCCTGCGCACACGACCAGGTCCGGCTCCCAGTCGGCGACGGCCTTGGCCAGCGCGGCGTCCCAGTCGGCACGGTCGGCGTAGTCCTTCGGGGAGACGACGAAAGTCGGCAGCCCACGGCGTTCGGCTCGGCGCAGGCCCTCGATGTCGTCGCGATCGGCCCCGACCGCGACGACCCGAGCCCCGAACGCAGAGTCGCCGGTTGCCTCGAGCAACGCTTCGAGATTGGTCCCCGAGCCCGAGACGAGCACCACCAGGCGGGCCGAGTGCACTGCGCTCCCGATTCGGGCGTAGGGCTGGGGACGCCCCAAACCCTATCCCGTCTAGGGAGCGATCAATTCCGCCGAAAGTCGGGCGTGCGCGACCAGGGCCTCCGGGTGCTCCTCCCCGAGTGGAACCTCGGGCTCGGGGGCTTTGGGCGCCGCCTCGGCCGCGGCCAACGCCGCCTTGGCGGCGCGCCATCGGCCTTCTATTCCGCTGTCGCGGAGGTGCTCGATCAGATCGGGCCGGAGCACGGGCATCTCGATGGTGTCCTCGAGGTCGCGGGAGTCCGAGAGCAGGTGCGCCCAGCGGTCCGGGTCGTCGACGAGTACTCGGATCGCGCGGACGACGCCGTCGTCCGGCACCTGCTCGACCGTTTCCTCCACGGCCACCCGAGGTGCGGGCACGACCGGAGCGTCGGGGTCGGGAATCCGTGGCGAGGTGAGGTGGCGCAGCAGCGCCGTCGCCGTCGCGACCGCCCCCAGCTCCCCGACGAGCACTGCGCCGACCAACAGACCGTTCGGGCCGAGGGTGGACAGCCGCCCACCCGCGTCCCCGGAGGAGAAGGCGAGCACCGCACCGACGCCGATGCCGGCCAGCGCACCGGCCGTGGCGGCCGAGCGGACGACCGTCCGCACCCGCACGAACCCGGTGGGGCGGTGCCATCCGGCGACGACGCCGGCGAAAATGACCATCAGCGGTGGCAGCCAGCCGTACCAGGGCAGCCCGCCGGATCCGGGGACCGCGCCGAGGATGGGCAGGGTGGGAAGCGCGCCGGTCTGGACGCCGTTCAGGGCGACGGAGGCGTCGGTGCCGAGGGCGAAGCCGGGGCCGGCCGCGAAGCCGACCGCCCAGCAGGCGGCGGTGGGCAGGAACGCGAGCGACAGGAGCATCGAGCCGACGGCCCCGGTGAACCCGCCGCCGACGGCGGCGAACTCCTCGCCCGTCCGAGCCGTGCGCAGACACAGGCTGAGCGCGACGACGACCGCGCCGCCGGCGAAGAGGACGACGGCGGCGCGCGCGGCCGAGCGCAGCACCGGCACCCAGCGCTTGCGGCGGGGCGCAGCGAAGCGGGCCCACTCCACGGTCTGCGGTGCGGCGCCGGCGGCCGCGCAGACCGCTGCGAACGGCACGACCGAGCTCAGCGCGGACCAGAGCCCGACGTGCAGGTCGTGGTTCGCGGTCGTCGACGCGACGCCGTAGGCGACCACGCCGCCCGCGGCGGAAAACCCGCCGACCACGCGCGCCGCCGAGGTCAGGTCGTGTGCACCGGCCGCCCGCGTCGCCCAGCCGGCGGCCTTGGCCGCGACGATCGCAAAGCCCACCGCGAGCCCGAGTGGGGCCAGGCGGACGTCGGTCCCGGGGAACGCGACGGCGCCGCGCTGCCCGAGCACCCACAGCGCCCCGGCGGTGCGGAACGGGTCCGCGCTGCGGCCGGAGCTCTCCGGCCCCGTGGCCCACATGAGGACGGTGATCGCGCTGAGCATCGCCAGGCCGACCGCGGCCGCGAGCAGTCCCGCCGCCGCGCCGTAGGTCAAGGTGAAGCGTCCCGACTCCCCCGTCGGTTGCCAGGTCCGCTGCGCGTCGTGCCGCGCAGCGGGGAGAGTCGTCGCCACCGCACAACTGTGGCTGCCCGAAGCCCGCCAGCCCCGCAGCGACTCGCCCTGCGCCCACCGCCGAACCACACACCGCGTACCCAAACACCCCCGATAGCGCAGTTCAGGCACGCTCTCAGACCGATCCGCGTACCTGGACTGCACTATCGGCGAAAAATGGGGGCGGCCCGCCGCCCCGTGGGGCCGGGGGCCCGGCGAAGCGCAAGCTAGCGGCTCTGCATGATCTCCCGCATGAGGCGGGCGGTCTCCGACGGCGTCTTGCCGACGCGGACGCCGACGGCCTCGAGGGCCTCCTGCTTGGCGGCCGCGGTGCCCGAGGAGCCCGACACGATGGCGCCGGCGTGGCCCATGGTCTTGCCCTCGGGAGCGGTGAAGCCGGCGACGTAGCCGACGACGGGCTTGGTCACGTAGCTCTTGATGAAGTCCGCGGCGCGCTCCTCGGCGTCGCCGCCGATCTCGCCGATCATCACGATCGCTTCGGTCTCCGGGTCGTCCTGGAACGCCTTGAGGCAGTCGATGTGGGTGGTGCCGATGACCGGGTCGCCGCCGATGCCGACGCCGGTGGTGAAACCGAAGTCCCGGAGCTCGTACATCATCTGGTAGGTCAGCGTGCCGGACTTGGAGACCAGGCCGATCGGGCCGGGGCCGGCGATGGACGCCGGGATGATGCCCGCGTTCGACTTTCCGGGGCTGATGATGCCGGGGCAGTTCGGGCCGATGATCCGGCTCTGGCCCGCCTTGGCCACGTTGTAGGCGTGGAACGCGGCGGTGTCGTGCACCGGCACGCCCTCGGTAATGGCGACGATCAGCGGCACGTCGGCGTCGATGGCCTCGATGACCGCACCCTTGGTGAACTTCGGCGGCACGAACACGACGGTGACGTTGGCGCCGCCGTTGTTCACCGCGTCGGCGACGGAGTCGAAGACCGGCAGCGTCGCGCCGTCGAACTCGACCTTCTGGCCGCCCTTGCCCGGCGTCACGCCGCCGACAACCTGCGCGCCGGAGGCCAGCATGCGCTGGGTGTGCTTGCGTCCCTCGGAACCCGTCATGCCCTGCACGACGATCCGGCTGTTCTCGTTGAGGAAAATTGCCACAGCTTCAGATCCTTCGGGGGTTAGCGGGCGGCCAGGGCGGCGACGCGGTCGGCGGCGCCGTCCATCGTCTCGACCATCTCGACGACGGACAGGTTGGCCTCGACGAGGATCCGGCGGCCCTCTTCGGCGTTGTTGCCGTCGAGGCGGACCACGAGCGGCTTGTCGACGGGCTTGCCCTGGCTCTCCAGCAGCTCCACGGCCTTCACGACGCCGTTGGCGACCGCGTCGCACGCGGTGATGCCGCCGAAGACGTTGACGAAGACGGACCGCACGGCCGGGTCGGACAGGATGATGTCCAGGCCGTTGGCCATGACCTCGGCCGAGGCGCCACCGCCGATGTCGAGGAAGTTCGCGGGCTTCACGCCCCCGTAGTTCTCGCCGGCGTACGCGACGACGTCGAGGGTCGACATGACCAGGCCGGCGCCGTTGCCGATGATCCCGATCTCGCCGTCGAGCTTGACGTAGTTGAGGTCCTTCTCCTTGGCGCGGGCCTCGAGCGGGTCCACCGCGTCCTTGTCCTCCAGCGCGCCGTGGTCGGCGTGGCGGAACTCGGCGTTGCCGTCGAGGGACACCTTGCCGTCCAGCGCGATGAGGCGGCCGTCGCCGGTGACGACGAGCGGGTTCACCTCGACGAGGGTGGCGTCTTCCTCCTTGAAGACGGTCCACAGCTTCTGCAGCACGTCCGCGACCTGACCGCCGACCTCGGCCGGGAAGCCGGCGGCGGCGACGATCTCGGCGGCCTTGGCGGCATCGCACCCGACGTTCGCGTCGACCGCGACCTTGGCGAGCAGGTGCGGGGTCTCCTCGGCGACCTGCTCGACGTCCATGCCGCCCTGGGTGGTGGCCATCGCCAGGAAGGTGCGGTTGGCGCGGTCCAGCAGGAAGGAGACGTAGTACTCGGTGGCGATGTCCGCGGTCTGGGCGAGCATCACGCGCTTGACCGTGTGGCCCTTGATGTCCATCCCGAGGATGGCGCCGGCCTTTTCCTCTGCGTCGTCCGGACCGTCGGCGAGCTTGACGCCGCCGGCCTTGCCGCGGCCGCCGACCTTCACCTGGGCCTTCACGACCACGCGGCCACCGAGCTTCTCGGCCGCCTCGCGGGCCTGGAGGGGAGTCTCCGCCACCAGGCCCCCCAGCACGGGAACGCCGTGCTTCTCGAACAGATCGCGCGCCTGGTACTCGAAAAGGTCCACTCAACGCCCTCGCATCGACATGGCCCGCGCTGGACACGCGGGCTTGGCTCCGTGATTCCCGCGAGCGTACTGAGCCGTGGCCGCCGGACTCACGGCCGGTCCGAAGTGACCTGCAGGATCACACCGCACCGATCGCTCTCGGTCGCCGCCGAGTCGACGCCAAGCCACCGGCCGTTTGCCGACGCGCCCGATTTGTCGGGCGTGTCGCAGTTTGATCTTGGTTGTCGGTTGCCGAGTGTCACAGGATCGCCGTGGATTGCTACCGAAAGTGATCGTCTCGGGAGACAGTCGTCACTTTGAGCGTTCTTTGCGCCCCATCCCTGGGGGCATGACCGAGACGTCGATACCGTCTCGATACATTCCGTTCTGCTGACCGTCCGACTCCACTCGCCTGGGAGACGTCTCGGTGCCCACCGGCCGCCATGCTCGACCGAACGCTGAGCCCGCTGCGCACATGGCAGCAGGGCCCGCCGGCGAGTCCGCAACTGCGGGACCGCGGGCCGCGAAGACGGTCGTTGCCGCTTCTTCCCCGCGCAGCAGTTCCGTAACCACTCCCGTTCAGGTCGCCACCCCGACTGGTCGGCGCGCTCGTCCCGTCGCCGCCGCCCGGCTGGAGGAGGCGCCCCGCGCCGATGCTCCAGCGGCGGTCCCGACCAGCCCCGGCACCGGCCGCCGCCGCAAGCCCGCCGCTGCGGATCCGGCCGCCGAGAGTGCGGCGCCCACCGCCCCGTCCGCCGGGACCGGCCAACGCCGCAAGCCCGCCGTCGAGTCCGCTCCACTCGCATTGGCTGCACCCGTATTGGCTGCACCCGGATCGGCCGCACCCGGCTCTGCTGCAACCGGCTCTGCTGCAACCGGCTCCGGCCGCCGCCGCAAGGTCGCCGAGGAAGGTCCGGCCGCGGAGGCGAAGGCGCCGCAGACCGTTGCCGTGGTTCCCGCCTCGGGGGGAACCGGCCGTCGCCGCAAGCCCGATGCGGACGTTTTCGACCTCGCCGAACCGGAGCCCGAGGCTCCGCTCGCGCCCGTCATCCCCATTTCCACCGCCCGCCGCCCGGCAGGTGCCACCGGCTCCCGCCGGAAGGCGAAGTCTCGTGCCGTCGCCATTCCCGGCACGCCTGCCCTGGTGGCCGGCGCGGCCGCGGTTGCCGTGGCGGCCGCGGGCGTGCTCGGCGCCGCGGGCAGTTCCGCCAGCGGCCGGCCCAACCTCGCGTCCACTGCCGGCTTCGGCGAAGCGAGCGCGGTTTCGCAGGGCGAGCAGCAGCGCCTGGCCGAGCGGGCCGAGGCCCGCGCGAGCCGGGAACGCGCGCGCACGGCTCTCGCGAAGCGCCAGAAGGAAGCCGCGGTCAAGAAGGCCAAGCAGGTGGCGGTCGCCAAGGCGCTCAAGCTGGCCAAGGAGCGCGCGGACCGGCTCGCGAGGCTCGCCAAGTCGTACCGCATGCCGGTTCAGGGGTACCGCCTCACCGCCGGCTACGGCGACCACGGGCTCTGGTCCGCCGGCCATACCGGCACCGACTTCGCGTGCCCCTACGGCACGGCCATCCGGGCCGTCGGCAGCGGCCGCATCGTCTCGGCCGGCTGGGACGGTGCGTACGGCTGGAAGACGGTCCAGGTCCTGAACGACGGCACCGAGATCTGGTACGCCCACCAGTCCAAGATGCTGGTCCGCAGTGGGTACGTGAACGCGGGAGACGTCATCGGCCGCGTCGGCTCCTCCGGCCGCAGCACCGGCCCGCACCTGCACCTCGAGGTGCGCGTCGACGGCAAGCCCATCAACCCCATCCCCTGGCTGCGAGCCCGCGGCCTAATGCGCTAGCCGAAGCGGCCCGCACCTCCTGGTGGCTCACGACACGCTCTGCGTGACGTGAGCCACATTCGTTTGTGGGCGACCCCTCGAAGACGTTCGTATTCGCGCGTCTCACTAGTTGCGCACGAGCACATGTGACCCGAACGCAAAGCTTTCAGCGGCGAGTCGCGGCGCCTAATCCGAATTGTATTCTTATATTTCAGAAAACAATTCGGCGAATGCTCCACGCCTGCGTGACACGTGAATGAATGCTCCGGCCGTGCCTTGACCGCGCCACGGCATCGGGTAGCGTGATCGGCGCGCACCACGGAATGGCTTCTGAGAACGACGGCCGGCCCACCAACTTTCGTGGGGGGATGGCGTCTTCTAGCTTTCAGTTCCCCTCGCTGCAGTCGTTCCAAACCGCATTGCGGAAAGACCCAGCGAGACACTGCCGACCGCCGAATTCGGCGCCACCGTGAAGCGCAATGCTGTTCGGGCATTTGCAGTACTAGTTGCGGCGCAAGGGGTTTACCCGAGCGCCGATTTCCGTCACTGGGTTTCCAGGGCT
>JBQTKD010000050.1:0-39747 GCA_052386455.1 Sporichthyaceae bacterium | reverse complement strand
AGATCCAGCGCCTGATCGTCTCGCGCGGGTTGTTCAAGCGCGGTACGGCTCCGTACCTCTCTTGACGACAGGCAGAAAAGACAGGGGAGCCGGCCGACGTTTGCCGTCACCCCCGAGCTTGCGATGGGTTGACGCCGTCCGGCTCGCCCCGTTTGAGGGACGCCATCGTCAGTTGTAACAGTTGTCAATCGGGAGTTCAACCCGAATCGATCGGAACGCCTGCTCGAGGACATGACGTGACGCCGTTTCGGAGACAATGACGAGCATGCGGGCCAAGGCGTTCGTGGAGATCGTCTTCATTGGTGCGGCGCTCGCCGTCGGCACCGGGTGCGGCGGGAACGAGGTGGCCGCGCCGGCTGCGCCGGCCGCGACGGAGAACGTCTGCGAGCCGGCGGGTGGCGTCAGGGCAGGGGAGTCCGCGACGAATCCGGCTCCCTACGACTCGTCCACGACGAACGTGACGATCGACGAGGCGAAGCTCGCGCACAAAAACTCGCCGAACCACATCACGATGGAAATCAAGGTCCTCAACAACAACAAGAAGCCGACCTGCGCCGCCTATCCCGTCTTCCTGAGCTTCCACCAGACCGGATTGGAGGAGCAGGAGGCGCCCATCTGCCAGGACGAGCACTTCAACAGCCCGGACGTCCCGCGCGGCACCTACCACTGCACCGCCTACATCGACGGCCCGGGCGAGTGGATCTTCACCGCCACCGTCAACAAGCCCGCCGACGTGGGCGCGGTCCAGACGCAGCTGCACGTCGAGTCCGTGGCGCTCGACTTCCCGGACGTGCCCAAGCTCGCGGGCCTGTCCAAGGGGCTGAAGTACGTCGTCGAGGGGAGCACCTTCGAGGTGTTCCTGCTCCAGTTGCACGTCGCGCTGGCCGGCCTGTGGATGCTGATCGCGGCGATGCTCGCGTTCCTTGCCCTCCCGCGGCTTCGGCGCACCCTTTCCGTGCTGGCCCTGCACACCCTCGAGGTTCGCCGCGGCTTCCTCAACAGCGTGCTCTGGGGCACCTTCGGCGGGACCGTGGGCACGGGCATGTACCTGCTGGCCACGCAAACCGCCTACGAGGCGCCGTTCTCCACCAAGAAGTTCTCCTTCTCCGCGTACGACAAGCTCACGAGCCTGCCGTACGCGCAGAGCTACATGCTGATCCTCTACGGAAAGATCCTGATCTTCGGTGCGATGGCGGTTGCCTCGGTGATCCTCATGCTCGAGGCGGGCCGGGTGGCGCAGCTCGCGCAGGACGCCGACCCGCTGGAGCGGGAGGACGAGGACGATCTGTGGGGCAAGAACGTGCACTTCGACGAAGAAGGGCACGTCCTGCGAGAGGACGACCTGACGGTTGCCGGCGGCGCTGCCGGCTCTGTCGCCCAAACCGCGGTCCGGGCGCAACGGCGCACCTCGGGCGCGGTCGGCGTGAGTCAGCAGACGCTGACCACGTGTGCGTTGGTGCTGTTGGTGGGAGCTCTCGCGATCGGCGGGGCCGTGACCGGTTTGAAGTACCTGCACGAACTCATCGAGACCGCCTCGGCGGCCGCGATTATCCGTTCCGGAGGTTGACCATGAGACACAGCCAGCGGGTGCGCCGTGCGGGCGCGATGACGATGCTGCTGACCATGCTGGCCGGCCTGCTCGGCCTGGCCGCCACGGCACCGGCCTCCGCCCACAGCGGCGGAAAGGCCGTGGTGCTCATCCGCAGCCTTGTCGTGGAACCGGCGGGCTCCGGCTGGCAGGTTGCCGCGGTGCTCACCGACAACGACTCCGGAGACGTCATCCGCGGCCCGAAGGTGACGGCGCTGGTCGGCGAGACCGGCGCGGCCAAGGAAATCACCATGACGCCGGACAGCGGCCTGGCGCGCTTCGTCGCCGCCCTGCCGGCGGCCAAGCCGGGCCCGCTGACCCTCGCCCTCAAGGTCCGCTCTTCGCCCGGCTCCGACCCGGTCGTGCCCTTCAACAGCCAGCCGTTCACTGCGCAGCTCGTCTCCGGAGAGTCCACGACCCTCGTGGCCGGCGGCGGGGACGGCGGCAGCAATCTTCCGCTGATCATGGGCGTCGCCGCGGCGGTGCTCGCGGTGTCGCTGCTGTACGGCCTGTACTCCGTGCGTCGTCGTACCGCGGTACCGGTGCGCACCAAGTAACCCCTGCCACACATTCGGTTCGTTCTCTCGCCCATCCCCGGCGCCTTGAGCCACGTACTAGTTACAAGGCGCAACGAGGCGAGGCGAGGACAGTCGCAATGGTGGAGCACGGGACCGCAATCGGCGACGCCGGAGAGACGGCGCCGTACGACGACGGTCGTTCGCGCGCCGAGGCGGCGCGCGAAGCCGTGACGGCGGTCCTGATCGACGATCACCAAGTTGTTCTCGAGGGCCTCACTCGCACGCTCCAGCGCGAGGGCATGACGGTGGTGGCCACGTTCGGCGACGGCGACTCGGCGGTGGCGTTCCTGCGCACCCGAACGGTCGACCTGGTCGTCGTGGACCTGCGGCTGCAGAACCGGTCCGGCCTGGCCGTGGTGGACGCGGTGCACCGGATGCACCCGGACATCAAGATCGCCGTGCTGACGAGCTTCGAGGACCGCGCGGCGGCCTCGGCCGCCGTCCAGGCCGGCGCCACCGGGTTCCTGCTCAAGGACACGCCCGTGGACGAGCTCGGACGCCGCCTGTGGGGCGTTGCGAGCGGCACCCTGGTCGTGGACGCCCGCGTCGCCGGTGCCGTCCTGCGGCCCGAGCAGCGCCTGCTGTCCGGCCACGAGCTCTCGATCCTCGAGCTGGTGGCCGAAGGGCTGACGAACCGTGAGATCGGTGCGCGGCTGCACCTGAGCCACTACACGGTCAAGGACTACCTCACGCGCATCATGCGCAAGCTCGGCACGCGTTCGCGCGCCGAGACCGTCGCCCGGGCCGTCCAGCAGGGGTTGCTCGTCGGCAAGGCCTGAGCCTGCGTCAGGCGAGGTTCTGCAGGCGTACCTGGCCGCGAGCGGCCAGCTTGCCGTCGGTTCCACTGATCTCCACCAGCCACAGCTGCTGGGTGCGACCCCGATGGATCGGGGTCGCAACCGTCGTCAGCGTCGTGCCGGCACCAGTTCCCCGCAGGAAGTCCGTGGTGTTCGAGACCCCGACCACCGTGCCGCCCTGCTGGGTCTGCATCCAGACGTAGCCACCGATGCTGGCGGCGGTCTCCACCAGCGTGCAGTGGATCCCGCCGTGCGTCAGACCGGCAGGTTGCAGGTGGTCGGCCGTGAGCTCCAGGGAGAGCTCGACCCGGTCGGCGGTTGCCGACACGAGCCGAACGCCCAGGAGCTTCAGCAGCCCGTCCGGCGGGAGGTCGTCGAGCGCTCTGTGGGCCATGGTGCCTACGGTAACTACCGCGTGGTGAGGCGGATCCGGAAGGTGGGGTTCTCCTCGGCGCCGATCGTGATGCCCAGTGCGTCCAGCTTCTCGGCGTCCTTGGCCTCCGCGGCGGTCAGACCGCCGACCTGGGCCAGGCGCGGGAAGCTCAGGTATCCGACGAGCGCGGCGCCCTCGGCGTCCGGCACGGCGCGCTTGAAGCTCTCCGTGGAGGCGAGCGAGCGGCCGTTCTGGGACACGGTGTGCACGACCGCGGAGTCGGTACCGAACACGAAGCCGCCGGCCACGGGGCGAAGCGCCGCGTCGATCGGCACGCCCGCCCGCGTCAGCATGGCCAGCAGACCGCGGACGCGGTCGGCGTCGCCGCCGAGGGTGCGCACGGTGACGTCGAGCTTCTTGTCGGCGTCCGCGGAGACGGACAGCGCGGTCTCGTCGCCGAAGATCGCGGCCAGGTCCTTCGAGAGGTCGATCCCGAACATTCCGGAGATCGCGTCGAAGTCCGAGCCGAACCCGTCGAGCGCGGAGAGCTGGTCCTCGAGCTCGGCGAAGTTCGACGCGATGCCCGCGATGGACAGGGCGCCGACGCTGTTCTCCGGCATGGTGCCGGCCAGGTTGGTGCCGGGCTTCATGGCGGTGCCCTTCGCGTTCTCGACGCCGAAGGTCTTGCCGACGAGTTCGAGGTGCTGGGAGTCGGCGTGCAGGCCGAAGGCCAGGCGACCCGACGGCAGCTGCTTGTTCATCACGTCGGTGAGTGCGGCGGCCTCGGGCTCGCCGGAGAGCTCCTGCGTGGCGGCCGCGGCGATCGCCTTGCCGACCTCGCCGAGGTCGACCCAGCCGGTGAGCAGCTGTGCACCGCCGATGGCGTCCATGTCCGCGCGGTAGTTGGCCTGGGTGCGCAGCGGCTGCACGGTGTCGGAGGCGAGGAGCCTGTCCGCGCCCTCCTCCTCGCTGGCGACCACGACGAAGCCGTCGCGCGTGGCCCAGCTGAGCTCCTGCACCGCGTCGGCCTTCTCCAACGCGGCCTTCATCGCGGCCTCGTTGGTGTACGCGACGGCGACCGCCGCGATCGGCTCGGCGGTGGCAGTTGCGCCGGGGTAGACGGCCACGGCTAGGCGGTCGCCGACCCAGGGCTTGACGTCGCGCTCGTAGGTCATGGTGGGAACGTCTTCGAGGATGGCCTCGCCGAGCAGCTCCTGGACCACCGTCTTCTCGGCGGCGTCGCCGAACGCGGCCGGGAACTTCTTGCTCAGCTGCCAGACGGCGAGCTTCTGGCTCGCGGCCGGGTCCATGTCCAGCTTGGCGAACGCCAGGGCACCGCTGCGCAGCACGTCGTCGGGCTGCGCGCCGCCACCGGACAGGAACGAACCGACGGCCCACGCACCACCGGCCGCGACCACGGTCAGCGCGGTCGCGCCGGCGATCAGTCCGATCTGCCAGGCGTTTCGCTTGCCCGGCCGGACCGGCTCCGGGCGGGGACCGGTCAGGTCGACGGGCTCGTGCTGGTCCATGGTTCGGTCTCTCCTGGCGCGAAAGTGTGGCGGTCGCGGCCAGCATGAGGCGGCGTCGGTTGTGCCTGCTACGGCTCGGGTCGGAAACGGTACGAACGCCGCCCAACGCGGACCGTTCGGTTCGCGATCGTGAACCGAACGGCCGATGGCGCTACTTCCCCGGCAGCACCAGGAGTGCGTCGTGGAAGGGGCCCGTGACCTCGAAGGTGACGCCGGCGCTGTTGCGGGCGGTCGTGCCACGTTGGGACGAGAAGTACAGGCGCTTCCCGTCGGGGGAGAACGCCGGGCCGGTGATCTCCGGCTTCTTGTGCCCGGTCAACCGGAGGAAGACCGACGCGACGTCGGAGGGGTCGAGCAGGCAGATTTCCCCGCCGCCGGCGTCCTCGGCCACGAACACCTCGCCGGCGGTATTCCGGGCCAGGTTGTCCACGCCCTGCGCCGGGGCGCTGCGCGAGCGGGACGAGGCGTCGTAGGCGATCCGGATGGTCTGCCTCTCCAGATCCACCGTCCAGATCCGGCCGTCGTTCTTGGTGGTGAACCACAGCGATCCGTTGCCGTAGACGCAGCCCTCGCCGCCGTTGAACCTCTTGGCGGCCTTCACCTGCCTGCGGGTCTGTTTGTCGTCCGCGCTCGGGTCGGGAACGCGCTTCCACTCGATGGGGCCACTGTCGCCGTCGGCGCAGAGCACCTCGAGGCGCCCGTCGTCCAGGCTCGGCCAGTTCTCCGGCGTGAACCGGTAGAGGCAGCCGTCCTTCTCGTCCTCGGTCAGGTAGATCGCCCTGCGATCCGGGTCCACGGCGGCGGCCTCGTGCCGGAAGCGACCCATAGCTGGCCGCCGGCGGGCGTCGCGGTCCCCGAGCGGGAAGGCCTCGTAGACGTACCCGCGATCGGTCTCCTCGCACGACAGCCACGACCCCCACGGGGTCGCGCCGCCCGCGCAGTTGCGGGTGGTGTCGTCCAGGATCCGGTAGGCGTCGACGACGCGTCCGTCCGCGGCGAACCGCAGCGCGCCCACGCCGCCGGAGTCGTCGTCGAGTTCGCTGTTGGAGACGTAGATCCAGCCGTCGGACGCCGGGAAGCACGCACCCCCGTCCGGGGCGTGATGCCACTCGTAGTCCGTGCCGGGAACGGTCCGGTTGGACTCGGCGACAATCCTGCTGGTGAACCCGGCGGGCAGCATCAGCCCGTTCGCGTCGGGCGCGAGCAGCGGGCCGTACGGGCCGATCGCGATGGGCGCCGAGCGGTTCGAGTACTCGTACCACCCGGTGCCGCCGAGAACGGCCACCCCGCCGCCCAGGGCCGCGAGAATCTGAACGAAGGTGCGTCGTTCCATCACCGAGCATGATGACCGAGGAACCTGTGGAACGCAGGTGAACCGGCCTACTCGACGATCAGCCTGCCCCGCCGTCGAACGTGGCGAGCACGGGCCAGATGGCCGGTTCCTCCTCGAGCAGCGGGGTGCCGTGGACCGGTCGGGCCTGGCCGGGAGGCGACAGGCCGGCAAGGAGGGGATGGAAGATCACGAAAGGCTCCGTCTCCAATTGGATGTTCATGCACGATCCAAGATCGGGGGTTTCCGGGCGAAGAAGCGGGTGTCCTCGTCGAGGGCCATGGCGATGGACAGCAGGCGGGGCTCGTCGAGAGGCGGCGACGCCAGTTGCAAACCAACGGGGAGGCCACGTCCGTCGAGGCCGACGGGCACCGAGATGCAGGGGAACCCGTTGAGATCGAACCCCTTGGTGAGCCGAAACGACGGGCCGAAGAGAAACGACTGTGTCGGGAGGTTGTACGTCGGCTCGCCGGGCACCGTCGGACAGGCCACGGCGTACAGCCGATGGCGGACGAACAGCTCTCGACATTCCCGTACCCAGACGGACCGGAGCCGTTGGGCGTCGAGGTAGTCGGCGGCCGAGAAGCTCTCGCCCGCCTCGATCAGGGCCAGGGCCTCCGGCGAGTAGCGATGGGGCCGCTCGGCGGCGAGGCGGCGGTGGTAGCTGGTGAGCTCGGGGCAGACGATCTTGAGGAAGACGTCCGGCTTGTCGAGGAGCACGTCGAAGGAGCCGTACGGGTTGACCGCCCGGCCCAGGATCTTCTCGGTCGACGGGGGCGCCGGCACTCCGACGACGTCGGCCCCCAACGCGACCAGGCGGTCCAGTCCCTCCCGGCACACCCGTTCCACCTCGGCGTCGATCCCCTCCCAGAAAAACCGGTCGGGGACGCCGATGCGGACACCGGCCAGATCGGGGGGCGGGGTGGTCGGATAGGTGGGTACGGCCGCCCGGAGACTCGTGGGATCGGCCGGGTCCGCTCCGGCCATCGCCTGGAGCAGGAGGGCGCAGTCGGCCGTCCTCCGCGCCATCGGGCCCACGTGGTCCAGCGACCAGCCGAGCGCGACGACGCCGTGACGGGAACAGCGACCGTAGGTCGGCTTGAGGCCCGACACCCCGCACACCGCCGCCGGCTGGCGGATCGAGGTCGCGGTGTCGCTGCCGAGGGCGGCGGGCACCATCCGCGCCGCGAGCGCCGCCCCCGACCCACCCGAGCTTCCGCCCGGACCGCGCAGCGTGTCCCATGGATTCACGCACGGGTAGCTGTTGGTGCTCATGGCGAACTCCGCCATCCGCAGCTTCCCGAGCAGCACCATCCCAGCCGACTGAAGGCGGGCCCAGACCGTGGCGTCGTACTCGGGAACGAAGTCCTCGAGGACTTTCGAGCCGGCGGTTGTGGGGATGCCCTTCGTGTAGAACAAGTCCTTGAGACCTACCGGAACCCCTGCCAGGGCTCCGACGCGCTGGTTGCGCGCCCGGGCCCGGTCCACTGCACGCGCGCCTGCGAGCGCCAGTTCGAACGTGGGCCGCTCGAACGCCTTGATCGTGGGATCCAGAGTCTCCACCCGTGCGATGCAGGCCTCCACGAGTTCTCGCGACGACAGCGCGCGTCGCTGCAGCAGCGGCAGCAGCTCCACAATGCTCAGATCGGCCGGGTTCGTTGAACTCGGTTCCGTCGCCGGGACGACCGCACCCGCCGCCCGCTCCACGCTCCCCAGCGCCAACGACATCGGCGCCGCGGCCGCTGCGGCCAACACCTGTCGTCGGGTGAGCGACGCCTCGGTCGTGCGCCCGCCAACCTGACGGCCAATCGATTCCATGTCTGACGTGATGTCAGAGTGATTGATCGTCATCTGCAGGTCAGCCTTCCGCCGCGGAGCACCGCACTCTTTCGCCCGGCTGGATCCTGCGTGGGCCACGACGCGGCTCACAACCGCCAATTGGCGGATCGCGACCCGCCAACCTCACCGTCTCGACGGTTGGTGGTGTGCAGGGTTGACGAGACGCTTCCCTCATCCGGCAAGATGGCCGCTGGCGGCGAGGAGAAGCGATGGCGATCGCGCGACCCGAGTTCGACCCCGAACTGAAGGCCGGGCTTGCGGTCGTCGGCGGAGTGTTCCCGCCCACGGTGACGCCCGACCTGATTCCGCACCTGCGCGAGATCTCTCCGCACATCGGCGCGCCGACGCCGGAAGAGCTCCGCGAGCGCCGGATCGTGCGGGTCGACTACACGGTGCCCGGCTACAACGGGCAGGACATCGAGGTCTCCGTGTTGCGCTCGGAGCAGGCGGCGGGGCTGCGGCCGGGGGTCGTGCACATGCATGCGGGCGGCATGATCGTCGGGGGCCGCTTCAGCGGGTTCACGTCGGTGCTCGACTGGATAGACGTGCTGGGCGCGGTCGTGGTCACCGTGGAGTATCGGTTGGCGCCGGAGTTCCCCGACCCCTGTCCGCGCGAAGACTCCGACGCCGCGCTGGAGTGGGTGGCCAAGGAGTCCGACCGGCTCGGGATCCGGCGGGACCGCATCCTGATCAGCGGTACCAGCGCCGGCGGAGGCATCGCGGCGGGCATTGCCCTGGCCGCGAGGGACCGCGGTGGGCCGGAGCTGTGCGGGCAGGTCCTGTCCTGCCCGATGCTCGACGACCGCGGGACCACCCCGTCCACCTACCAGTTCGACCGGGTGGGGATCTGGGATCGGTTCAGCAACGAGACCGGGTGGACCGCGCTGCTGGGTGCGGACTACCGCGGTCCAGACGTCTCGCCCTATGCCGCACCGGCGCGGGCCGTCGACCTCTCGAACCTGCCGCGCGCCTACCTCGACGTGGGCTCGGCGGAGATCTTCCGCGACGAGGTGATCGCGTACGCGGGCGCCATGTGGCGGGACGGCTCGGACGCAGAGTTGCACGTGTGGGCGGGCGCGTTCCACGTCTGCGACTTCTTCGCTCCGCACGCCGCGGTGAGTCGAGAAATGATGCGCACGCGCAACGCCTGGGTGGCGAAAGTGCTGGAAGACTGACGGGCCTCATGGGCGGTGACCGAGGTTGATACAGCTGCTGGGCAGGATCGGCGAACTCGATCCGCAGGCGTGTCACGCGCTGCGGGTGGTCGCCTGCTTCGACGAGTTGTGCGTCGGAGGGGTGAACACGCGCGGACTGCTCTCCGCCGCAGCTGCGCTGTCCGGGTGTGTGGCCGGTTTCCGCTCGGAACGCACCGGCCGCGGGATGCGCGTTGCTCCCAGCGGAGAACTGGCCCACGGTTCGGCAGGCCCGAAGACCACCGCCGACGCCTCGGACGGGTTGACGGTGTGGCTCGAATGCACGGGGGAGCCGGGCGCGCACGACGCGATCATCCTGGAGCGGCTCGCGTTGTCGGTGCGACTGCGCCACGCACGCGGCCCGCGGGACGTCGACGGGCGCCGGCACATGGGCCTGCTGCTCGACGCCGAGGTTGCCAACGAGGAGCGGCGGGTGGCGGGCGCTCGGCTGAACCTGACGTCGACGAGCACGTATCGCGTGGTGGCGGCGCCGCTGTTCGCCACCTGGACCGAGCACCCGGTCGCGCCCGAAGACGTCGTTCCGACCCGCCATGGGCCGATGCACGCGCTCGTCGTTTCGCAGGCCACGGCGACCCTTCAGGCCAGTCCGTGCGGGATCGGGGTGGCGACCTCCGTGGAGCGTCTGCACCACTCGTTCCGCACCGCAATGGTGGCGTTGCTGCTCTGCGAACCGCCGGCGGTGCCCGTCGTGAACGCAGACTCCTACGCGGGTCTGGTGGACCTGCTCGCCGACGTGCCCGGCGACTCTCCCTACCCGGACGTGGAGCTTGTCGACAAGGTCGCGCAGCACCCGTGGGGCCTGGCGACCCTCGACGTCGTGATCCGGGCCGCGTCCTCCCGCCAGGCGGCGCGGGACGCGGCCGTGCACCACAGCACCATGCAGGCCCGGATCGAGTCGATCGTGGCCGATCTCGGCTTCGACCCCTTCGACGGCTACGGTCGCTTCCGGGCGGGCATCGCCTACCTCGGGTGGCGACTGTCCCGCTCCCGTGTCCTGGACCTGCCCGTCCTGCCTCGGGCCGACGAGCGGCCAGCCTGAAGATCCTGCTCACAGCAGAGACGGCGCGCGTCCTCAGTCTGCCTCGGGCGGGGCGTGGGGGAGCCGGGCGGCGATTGCCGCCATGACGCCGGTGTCCGCGAGGGTGGTGGCGTCGCCGATCTCGCGGTTCTCGGCCAGGTCCCGCAAGAGCCGTCGCATGATCCTTCCCGAGCGCGTCCTCGGCAGTTCGGGAACGACCAGAATCTGCCGGGGTTTCGCGATCGGCCCGATCTCCTTGGCCACGTGGGCACGTAGGTCGACGTTCTCGTCGGCGCCGGCGCGCAGGATCACGAACGCGACGATCGCCTGGCCGGTGGTGGGGTCGCTGGCGCCGACCACGGCGGCCTCGGCCACGGCTGTCTCGGTCCCGAGTCCTGGAGCTTCCCGCCCCGTCGCAGACCGGCGCTCGGCTCGCCTGACATGCCGGCGGCGCGCTCCCGCCCCAACGTGGTGCTACGCCCGTCGGATGGAAATTCCGGACGTGTATTTTTCCGATAGTCGTAATATTCGACTTTCAGACGATGCATACTCGGGTTCGAGGGAAGGATCCGACGATGTTCAGAAGAACAACGATGCGAGCCAAGGGGCAGCTCACGCTGCCAACGGAGATCCGGTCGGCGCTCAACGTCGACGAAGGAGACGAGATCGAGTTCTCGGTCCTGGACGACGGCACCGTCATCGTCCGCGGGCTGAAACTCATCCCCGCCGATCAAGCGTGGTTCTGGACCGCCGAATGGCAGGAGGGCGAGCGCGAGGCCAGCCGGCAGTTGGCGGCGGGGAAGAGCACCGTGCACTCCTCGACCGACGAGTTCCTGGCATCGCTCGGAGAGTGATCACGCAGTGCCCACCTACGAACGCCTTCAGCGGTTCATCGACGACTGGAACAAGCTGACCGAAGCCGAACAGATCGAGTTTCGCGAAGCGGTCAAGAAGTTCATCGACGACCTGCAGGCCGGCCGCAGCTTCCGCGCAGGGCTGCGGGTCAAGCCTGTCGAAGGCGTCAAGAACATCTACGAAATGACCTGGCGCTACGGGCGCGGCAAGGAAGGCCGAGCCACGTGGCAGTACGGGACCGAGATCCGCCCCGGTGAGCCGCACATCGTGTGGCGTCGAATCGGGCGCCACGAGATCTACAACTCGCCCTGACGGCCGCTTCCCCGGCGCGACGCGCGTGGAGTGAGGGGGCGCGGGTGGCGAAGCCCGACCCGCGGAGCAGGGGGTGCGGGTGGCGAAGCCCCCGCCGGCGCGACGAAGTCGCGCTTTACACGACGAGACGAGGTGGTCGACGCTTTCCGTCGACACACCTCGCCGCTCGTCTCGTGCGCCGCGACGGAATCGAACCGCCAACCCGCGGATTAAGAGTCCGCTGCTCTGCCAGTTGAGCTAGCGGCGCGCGGGGGAGACGTTAGCAGGGAGGTGACGGGGGCGTGAAATCGGTTCCCACCCCTTGGGGGGTCGGCCACGCGAGATCGGAAAGGAGATCGAGCGGGAGGCCGGTGCGCAGCAGGCGCACGGCGAGGAAGTCGGTGGTGGGGATGCTCATGTACGGGGCATCGGCGGGCCGGCGGGGGCGCTGTTGGCCCTTCTGGGTGGAGCGGGCGGCTGTTGACCCGGCCGAGCGACTCCACTGGAGTGACGCGGCCGGCCTGGGGTGAGCGACGGGACTTGAACCCGCGACCACCGGGACCACAACCCGGTGCTCTACCAACTGAGCTACGCCCACCATGCCCGGCGACCCGGGGAAGTGTATCTGTCCGCCGAGGGTGCTCGCGCCACTTATCCCTGGTGCGGGTGAGCAGCCCCGGTTATCTCCGCCGCGATGGCCTTGGCGCCCGCGGTGTCCGGGCCGGGCTGGGGGACGAACACGGCCTGGCGGTAGTACCGCAGCTCTTGGATGCTCTCCCGAATGTCGGCCAGGGCCCGGTGGTTGCCGTTCTTCGGCGGGGAGTTGTAGTACGCCCGCGGGTACCAGCGGCGGGCGAGCTCCTTGACGCTGGAGACGTCGACGATCCGGTAGTGCAGGAAGCCGTCCAACTCGGGCATGTCCCGGGCGAGGAAGCCGCGATCGGTGGCGACGGAGTTGCCGGCGAGCGGGACCTTGCCGCCGTCGGGGACGTGCTCGCGGAGGTAGGCCATGACCTTGGCCTCGGCGTCGGCGAGCGTCGTGCCGTTCGGGAGCTCGGTCAGCAGGCCCGAGGCGGTGTGCATCTCCCGGACCACGGGCAGCATCCGCTCGACGGCGCCGTCCGGCGGCCGGATGACGACGCTGACGCCCTCGCCGAGCAGGTTGAGCTCCGAGTCGGTGACCAGAGCCGCGATTTCGACGAGCGCGTCGGAGACGAGGTCCAGCCCGGTCATCTCGCAGTCGATCCAGACCAGGCGATCATTCATGCAGGCCAGCCTATTGGGGGTTGCCATCGGCGCGTCGCGCGCGCTGCCTGCGAACGGCCAGCCACCCCAAACCGCTGGTGGTCAGGCCGGCGCCGAGGATGCTCAGCGTCCAGATCCCCTCGGCTCGCGGGCCCTGTCCGGCACTCACCACGCCGGCCGCGACGAGGCTCGCGAACCCGGCCCACGCGACCACCTCGGCGTACGGCTGGGCGGGCGAGAGCGCCGGCGGCGGTGCAGGTTGGGGCGCGAGGTCCCGGGCGGGCGCGAGTTCGATGACGGTCGGTTCGACGGGCAGGCTCGCAGCCGCGCCCTCCAGGGGGACCGGGTGGAGTTCGACCGGTTCGAGCTGCGGCTCGGCGACCACCGAGGGCGGCGGCAGCTCCACCGGGACGGGCGTCTCGCGGAATGCGGGCTCCCGGACCGGGGCGAGGGCACGCTCGGCGGCGCTGGCACCGCGATGGCGGCCAATCCGCGTCTCGCCCGGACCGACCTGCGCGGGGCCTGCCGCGTGCCGTGGCCGGCCGCTTCCGGTTGGATGAACGCCGTGCAGCGGCGAAGCAACATCCGGGGCGCGGTGCCGGGCCATGCGCAGAGAATACGGATCCTCACATCTGCCATCTACCTGCAGGTTTTGGATCTTTGAACGGATTTTTCCCGAGGGCGCGCCCGGCTGGATTCGAACCAGCGACCAACGGATTAGAAGTCCGTCGCTCTATCCACTGAGCTACGGGCGCAAGGCGATTCGGCCGTCTCGACTGTAGGGGGACGCGAGACGGTCGGTCGGGGCGATTGTGCCGCCTCGAGGCGTGCGCCGGCGAGACCTTGTCCGGGGAGCCTGCGGCCCGGCCGGACACTGTCCACAGGGGACGGCACCCCCCGGTTGTCCACAGATTTCACATCGGGGATCGACGGCGGGCCGGGCAGCGCGCAGCGTCGAGGTCTCGGCCGCCGCACCGGCGGCCGGTTCGAGATCCCAGGGAGGGACCAGTCGTGCGAGAGACCTACGTAACCGTGATCGGCAACTGTGTCGACCAGCCGCGCACCTTCGACACGTCGGGCGGCGCGCTCACGAAGTTTCGCCTGGCCGCGACGCCGAGCTTCCAGCGCGACGGCCAGTGGGAGAACGGCACCACCAGCTTCTTCGAGATCGCCTGCTGGCGGCGGGTCGGCGAGCACGTCGCCAGCTCGATCGCCAAGGGCGACCCGGTGATCGTTCACGGCAAGCTCGAGATCCGCGAGTGGCAGGCCGCCGAGGGAACCCGCAGGGACGTCCAGATCACCGCCAACAGCGTCGGGCACGACCTGGCGTTCGGGATCGGCACCTTCAAGCGCGGCGGTCGGGCCGAGGCGCAGGTTCCGGTGCACCAGGACTTCGACGAGGAGAACACCGAGGCCGCCTGACGAGAGCAGCCGGCGGACGTGCCGCCCCTCACGTTCGCCGGCACGCCGGCGCGGTCCGAGCCATCGCCCGGAGCCCTTTAAGGTGGAGCCGTGGCGGATTTCATTTACACGATGTACAAGGCGCGCAAGGCGCACGGCGACAAGGTCATCCTCGACGACGTGACGCTCTCGTTCTATCCGGGCGCGAAGATCGGCGTCGTCGGACCGAACGGCGCGGGCAAGTCGACGGTCCTGCAGATCATGGCGGGCCTGCAGCAGACCTCGAACGGCGACGCGAAGCTGACACCCGGGTACACCGTGGGCATCCTGCTGCAGGAGCCGCCGCTGAACGAGGAGAAGGACGTCCTCGGCAACGTCCAGGAGGGCGTCGCGGACACCATCGCGATCATCGATCGCTACAACGAGGTCAGCGAGCTCATGGCCACCGACTACAGCGACGCGCTGATGGAGGAGATGGGCCGCCTCGGAGACGAGATCGACCACCGCAACGGCTGGGAGCTCGAGGCCACGATCGAACAGGCCATGGACGCGCTGCGCTGCCCGCCCGGCGACGCGGACGTGACGGTCCTCTCCGGCGGCGAGCGGCGCCGCGTGGCGCTGTGCAAGCTGCTCCTGCAGGCGCCGGACCTGCTCCTGCTCGACGAGCCCACCAACCACCTCGACGCCGAATCGGTGGAGTGGCTCGAGCAGTTCCTGTCCCGGTACGCGGGCACCGTCGTGGCGATCACCCACGACCGGTACTTCCTGGACAACGTCGCGCAGTGGATCCTCGAACTCGACCGCGGGCGCGCGTACCCGTACGAGGGCAACTACTCGACCTACCTGGCGCTGAAGGCCGACCGGTTGAAGGTCGAGGGCCAGCGGGACGCGAAGCGAAAGAAGCGCCTCGAGCAGGAACTCGAGTGGGTGCGCTCCTCGCCGAAGGCCCGCCAGACCAAGAGCAAGGCACGTCTGGAGCGGTACGAGGAGATGGCGGCCGAGGCCGAGAAGTACCGCAAGCTCGACTTCGAGGAGATCCAGATTCCGCCGGGTCCGCGCCTGGGCGACGTCGTCATCGAAACCGACAAGCTGTCCAAGGGCTTCGGGGACCGCCTGCTCATCGACAAGCTGTCCTTCACGCTGCCGCGCAACGGCATCGTCGGCATCATCGGCCCGAACGGCGCGGGCAAGACCACGCTGTTCAAGATGCTGATGGACCTCGAGAAGCCCGACTCCGGCACGATCAAGGTCGGTCAGACCGTCAAGATCTCCTACGTCGACCAGGGCCGCACCCATCTCGACCCGACCAAGACGCTGTGGGAGGTCGTCTCCGACGGCCTGGACCACATCAAGGTCGGCCAGGTCGAGATGCCGTCGCGCGCCTACGTCTCGGCCTTCGGCTTCAAGGGCCCGGACCAGCAGAAGCCCACCAAGGTGCTCTCCGGCGGCGAGCGCAACCGCCTGAACCTGGCGCTGACCCTGAAGCAGGGCGGGAACCTGATCCTGCTCGACGAACCGACCAACGACCTCGACGTCGAGACGCTGTCCTCGCTCGAGGACGCGCTGCTGGAGTTCCCCGGCTGCGCCGTGGTCGTCTCCCACGACCGGTGGTTCCTGGACCGCGTGGCGACGCACATCCTGGCCTACGAGGGCGATTCGCAGTGGTTCTGGTTCGAGGGCAACTTCGAGGGCTACGAGAAGAACAAGGCCCAGCGCCTCGGCCCCGAGGCCCTGCGTCCGCACCGCGCCACCTATCGCAAGTTGACGCGTGATTGACCCTCATGTGATTGCCATTCAGATTCGCTGGGTGGATCTGGATGCGTATCGACACGTGAACAACACCGTGTACCTGCGGTACCTGGAGACGGCGCGGCTGGACTTCGTCGGGTTCCTCGGCGGTTTTGGGCCGGGCCCGGAGCAGGGGCCGGACGCGGAACCGGGCGACGGCATGGTCATCGCCGAGCTCGAGATCGACTACCGGCGTCAGCTCGGCTTCCGCGAAGACCCCATCGAGGTGCACACGTGGGTGACGAAGCTCGGGACCAGCTCGATCGCGGTGCGCAACTCCATCCGCGACGGCGACACCGAATACGCGCGGTCCACGAGCCGCATGGTCTGCATCGACAAGCCGAGTGGGCGCTCGCGTCCGATCCGCTCGCACGAGCGGGCGTTTCTCGAGAGGTACCTCGATGCGCCATCGGACTGAGCTGCAGCTCCGCTGGGGCGACATGGACGCCTACGGGCACGTCAACAACGTCGCCTACGCGGCCTACACCCAGGAGGCGCGCGCGCGGATGTTCGCATTCCACCTGCGCGATACGCAGGCCCGCACCCTGCTGGGGACGCTGGTCGTCGCAAAGCTGCGCATTCAGTGGAAGCGCCAGCTGTGGGCCCGGCCCGAACCACTGATCGCCACCACCTGGATCAGCCAGGTCCGGGCCGCGAGCCTCGTCGTCGAGTGCGAGCTCGGCGACGCCGACCCCGCCGACGGCCCATACTGCACGGCCAGCACGGTGCTCGCCCCTTACGACTTCGCCGAGCAGCGGGTACGGCGCCTGACGGAGGCCGAGACGGAGGCGCTCTCGGAGTTCGTCGAACCGGGCGTCTCGGCCACCGCGTAGCCATTCGGCGCGACTCGGGGTGTACTAACCAGGTGCACTCCGAGATCTCGCGCCGATCCTTCCTGGCCCTGGGCGGGCTGGGGGTCGCTGCGGCATCGGGCGCACGGTTCGCGCCGGGCGCGCCGGCGTTCGAGCAGCCGGCCGTAGTCCGCTCCGCGGGCGGACGCCTGCACGTGGAACTCGTCGCCGCCCAGGGCACCTGGCTCGGTGGCGTGTGGAGCCAGGCGTACGGCTACAACCGGTCCTCGCCGGGGCCGACCATCGTGGTGTCGCCGGGCGACGAACTGACGATCCGGCTGGTCAACCGCATGGAACAGTCGACGAATCTGCACACCCACGGCCTGCGGGTGAGCCCGGCCGGGCGCGGCGACAACCCGTTCGTCCACGTCCATCCGGGCGAGAGCTTCGACTACCGGATCCGGATTCCGGACGACCACCCGCTGGGGACGCACTGGTACCACCCGCACCACCACGGTCAGGTGGCCAACCAGGTCGCCGGGGGCCTGCTCGGCGCTCTGCTCGTGGTGCCCCGCAGCGGTCTCGACGAGGCCGTGGGTCGCGTATTCGTCCTGCACGAGGTCGACCTCACCGTCGAGGGGAGGCCACGTCCGCCCGACGCGTTCGACCTGCACGCCGGCCGCCGCGCCGCGCAGATTCGCGTGAACGGCCAACTCGCACCGTCGACGACCGCGCGGGTCGGGGTGCCGCAGCGCTGGCGCCTGATCAACGGCTGCCCGACGCGCGCCGTCGTGCCGCGCCTGGAGGGGTTCCGCGTCCTGCAGGCCGCCGTCGACGGCAGTGCCCTGCCCGCACTGCGGAAGACCGTCGAACGCATCCCACCCGGTGGCCGCGCCGACCTGCTCGTCGAACCGCTCTCGCCCGGCCGATTCGAGTTCGTGAACGTGCAGCGCCGGTTCGTCGCCGAGGAGAGCGGGCTCTCCTCGCTCGGCATCGGCGAGCCGAAGTTCGTCGACGACCTGCTGCCGCTCACGACGGTTCGGGTGCGCGCGGGTTCGGGGACCTCGCGTCCGCGGGCGCTCACCCGGGAGCTCGAACCCCGGCTGGACCTGAAGGCGCCCGTCGCCCGCAAGCGGCGCATCGTGTTCCGCGACACCGACGCCGGCATCGCCTCCTTCGACGGAAAACTCTTCGATCCGAGTCGCGTCGACCAGGAGGCGAAGTTCGGGGACGTCGAGGAGTGGACGCTGTCCAACGAGAGCCACATGCTCCACCCGTTCCACCTCCACGGCTGGCCCTTCGTGGTGCTGGGGCCGGACGGGTCGCCCCCGCCGTTCGGCGTGGTCCAGGACGTGGTCGACGTCGGCGTGGGCGAAGAGGTCACACTGCGCGTCTTCTTCGTCGGACACCGGGGCCGCAGCGTCTACCACTGCCACATCCTCGACCACGAGGACCAGGGGATGATGGGCGTCCTCGAAGTTCGCTGACGCAGCGTCAGGCTCGCAGAATCGAGGCGGCTTCGAGCGCCGCAAGCACGACCGTACCGGCGGCCAGCAGGGGAAGAGCCCGGCTCGCGGCGGGCAGTGGGCTGCCCGGCCCACGTCGGGCCAGGCGCTGCGCACGGGTTCGCGCCAGCACTGCGCAGACGGCGGCCAGGCCGGCGGCCCACCCGGCCGCGATCAGGCCGAGGACGGGAGTGTCCACACCGTCCCGCACGATCAGCAGCGCGGCGTTCGCCAGCAGCGCGAGTGCAGTGCGGTCCCAGGCGAGCAGCGTCCGTTCGCCGGGCAACCCGGACAGATCGGGGCGCGGCACCCGGGGAAACGAGTTGCTCGACACTGCGTCAGATCTGGTCGCGGAAGAAGACCAGCAGGATGGCGAGGGTTCCCGCCAGCGCCGCGACGGCCAGGCTCAGGACGAACGGGCCACGGTTCGCCGGCAGATCCGCCCCGCGGCGCATCGACTGCTGCACCTGGGCCCACCGGCGAGCCGCCCACACGGCCACCAGGAGTGCGGCCGCGGTCAGCACCACGCCGAGCGTGCGCTGGACGGTCGTCGCATCCTCGGAGGCCGCGACGTGCACGAGGGCAACCGCGCCCGCCAGCAGGCCGAGCGCCGTGCGAATCCAGGCGAGGAACGTCCGCTCGTTGGCGAGGGTGAACCGGTAGTCCGGGTCGGCTTCCTCGACGTTGCGGTCGTCCCGAGGCTCGTGCATACGCCCAGTCTGCCCCCCGCCACGTCCCGTGTTCGCACGGAGCGCTGTACAGCGCTCCGTGCGTGTTTCGGCGGCCCGGGCACGGCGTGGCGTCGCCGGCAGCGCTGTACAGCCGAACGTGCGAGTGCTTGGGGCGATTGGACGGTTACCGGCCGTAGACCTTGATGTCCTGCGCGCCGGTGTTGCCGCCCGTTGTCTTGACGAGCTCGATCCGCACCAGGCGGCCCTTGGCCTTCAGCGGGATCAGGTTCTCGCCCTCGCCGACCGTGAACGGCCCGAACCGCTGGCCGTCGACGACGACCGCGATCTCCTTGGTGATCGACGTCCCGTCGCTCATCGACCGGGTGCGGAAGCCAATGCCGGTCAGGTCGTGGACCGCGCCGAGGTCGACGACGATGAACGCCTTGTCGCCGTCCCCGGCCGTGGACCACTCGGTGGCCGGGTCTCCGTCGATCGCCCGCTTGGCCTCGTAGCCGGGGCCGAACTCCGAGCTGAACTCCTTGACCGTGCCCGTCAACGCGAGGTTCTTGCCCTCGGGCTTGAGCGCCTCGGCGGTCGTGAACGTGCCGCCGGCGCCTGCGTACTTCTGGCCCGACTCGTCGGTGCCCTCGAAGCGGTACCAGTACTTCGTGCCCGGGACCAGGCCGGTCATGACGGCCTTGTGCGTGGTGTGCGGGCCGGTCTTGTCCATGTCCTGGTCCGTCGCGGAGCCCTCGTCCGCCGACGGGGACCGCCCGTAGAACACCCGGCACGCCGCGTTCGCCCTAGTCGAGGCCACCAGGACCGCGGTGGTCCCGCCGGCCTCCGGCGTCACCTTCGCCGGCCCGTCGAGCAACTGCTCCGCCGGCAGCGGTGCCGCCGCCGCGGGTGCCTCGTCCGACCCGCCGCACGCGCTCAGCACGAGGGCAACTGCGCTGGCGAGGAATGCAGTTCGACCGGCTCGCATGACGACCTTCCCTGCGGCTCCACGGACCGGGCTCAATGTACGCCCAGCAGATTCCGGAGTGAGTCGATCGACATGGCCGGTCAGTGCCCGGGGGCGTTGACCATGCTGTGCGCGGCCATCTCGCAGTAGGCCCAGAGGGGGCGTTCGAGTTCCGGCTCCACGTCCAGGGAGTCGATGGCCGCGCGCATGCACGCCAGCCATCGGTCGCGGCCCGCAAGCGTGATCGTGAAGGGGTTGTGACGCATCCTCAGGCGCGGGTGGCCGCGCTGTTCGGAGTACGTCGTCGGGCCGCCCCAGTACTGCTGGAAGAACATCCGCAGGCGCTCCTCGGCGCCGGCCATGTCCTGCGACGGGTACATCGCGGACAGCACCTCGTCCGCTGCGACGCCGGAGTAGAAGCGGTGGATCAACTTCTCGAAGAACTCGTCGCCGCCGACGGCTTCGTAGAAGCCGGCGGGCACTCCCTCGAAGGACATCAGACCTCCTTCTCGCGCGGCGGCGCCGGGGCGCGCTGGGTGCGGTTGCCGACGCGCAGGATCTCGCCGTTGCGGATGTACCAGATCACGCCGTCGTCGTCGCGCAGCCGGGTGACGCGCAGGCCCACCGACTCCACGATGCCGTTGGTCACCAACTCGGGCGTGCTGAGGTCCACCTCGTCGCCGACGCCGAACTGGTCCTCGAGGATCATGAAGATCCCGGACAGGAAGTCCTTCACCAGGGTCTGGGCGCCGAAGCCGACGGCGACGCCGACGATGCCGGCGCTCGCGATCAGCGGACCGATGTTGAACGACAGCTCGGACAGGCACATCAGCGTCGCCATCGTGAACACGACGCCGGTGGCGATGGACTCCAGGATCGAGGCGAGCGTGGCCGCGCGCTGCTTGCGGCGCTCTCGCGCGGCCGGAGAGTTGTCCGTGGCCGCGATGCGGGCCTTCGACAGCACGCCGGTCACCGCGCCGCTGACGGCGCGCTCGCAGAGCCGGTTGATCGCCCGGTGGACCAGGTTCCGGACCAGGAACGCGATGAGCAGAATGACGACGATCTTCGACGGCTTCGCGATGACCCAGTCCGAGGACTCCGCGAGCCATTCGTTGCCGGACCACTTGTGTACCTGCTTGCACAGCGAGTCCGCTGCGAGGTCCTCGAAGCAGCGCACCGCGTCGACGATCTTCGTCGGCTCGATCGCCGTCGGAGCCGGCGACGGCGTCGGATCGAGGACCGGCAGGGACATCAGAAGTTCAGACCTCCGGTGTGGGCGGCGGCAAACGTCATCGAGTCCACGCTGACCTCGACGGAGCGGGACAGGGCGCGGGCGCCGTGGCCCACGTCGGACTCCGCCCGCACCAGAATCGGCGTCTCCGCGGCGTTCGCGTGCTGCAGCGCGGCGGCGAACTTGCGCGCGTGCATCGTGTCGACGCGGGTGTCCCCGTCGAAGATCGTGAGCAGCAGCGCAGGGTAGGAGACGCCCTCGCGCACCGCGTGGTACGGCGAGTAGCCGAGCAGCCAGCCGAGCTGTTCGGCGTCCTGCGCGGTGCCGTACTCGGAGTTCCACGTCTCGCCGAGGCCGAACAGCTCGTACCGAACCATGTCCAGCAGCGGCGCGGAGCAGACCACCGCGCCGTACAGGTCCGGACGCTGGGTCATCGCCGCACCCACCAGCAGGCCGCCGTTCGAGCCGCCCGCGATCGACAGCTGCGCCGGGGTCGTCCAGCCGTTGTCGATCAACCACTGCGCGGCCGCGTGGCAGTCGTCGAAGGTGTTCTGCTTGACGCCGAGCATTCCCGCGCGGTGCCAGGTCTCGCCCTCCTCGCCGCCGCCGCGCAGGTTCGCGACGGCGTACACGCCGCCGGCCTCGACCCACGCGAGGATCCCCGCGGAGAACGCCGGGGTGAGCGAGATGCCGAAGCCGCCGTACCCGTAGAGCGTGGTCGGGCGGGGGCCCGCGCCCTCCGTCCCGGACTGGTACATCAGGAACAGCCGGACCGGGGTGCCGTCGGCCGAGGTGTAGACGATCTGCTCGGTCGTCACCGCCGGCACGTCGACGCTGCCGGGCGGGTTGGCCCACAGCGTGACGGTGTCCGTGCGGGCGTCGTACCGGTAGACCGACGACGGCGTGGTGTGGTCGGTGTAGCCGAACCAGGCCTCGTGCCCGCCCTCGGGCCGTTCGCTGACCCCGCCGATCGAGCCGAGGCCGGGCAGGTCGATCGTGCCGCGCTGCGTACCGGTCTGCAGGTCGTGCACGGTCAGTTCGCTCACCGCGTGCCGGGTCCAGGCGCACAGCATGATCGGGTTCTCGCCCAGTTCGGGCCCGTCGAGGATCGCGTACCCGTCCAGGACCGCCTCGGGGTCCTCGGGAATCAGGTCGGTCCAGTTCTCGGTCGGGCGCGTGGGGTCGCCGACGCAGAGCCGGCCGCGCGGGGCGTCCAGATCGGTGAAGACGTAGAGCCGGCCGTCGCGGCCGATCTCCACGCCGGTGGAGGCGTCCACGTCCTGCTGAACGACCGTCAGATACGGGCGCTCGATCGGTGCGATGGACAGGTCCGCGAGCCACAGATCGTTGCGGGGCGCGGTGCCGGCGCTCGCGGTGACGGCGAGCCAGCGGCCGTCCCGGCTGACCGAGACGCTGTAGTAGTTCGTCTTGTCCAGGCCCTCGCCGAAGATCAGCACGTCGGTGTCCGGGTCCGTGCCGACGGTGTGCAGGTAGATCCGGCGGTGGTACTGGTCCTCGCCCTCGGGGACGAGGTCCGGGTGCAGGCGGCGCACGTAGTAGTACGCCTTGGAGCCCGGCAGCCACGCGACGGGGGAGTACCGGGCCCGGTCGATCGGTCCGTCGACGATCTCGCCGGTGGCCACGTCCATGACCCGCAGCACCGACTCCTCGGTGCCGCCCTCGGAGAGCTGGTAGGCCAGCAGGCGCCCGTCCTTGGAGGGCTGCCAGGCGTCGAGCGTGGTGAGCCCGGACGGGTCGACGGCGATCGGGTCGATCAGGACCCGCTCGGTGCCGCCCTCGGCGAACGGATCGATCGTCAGCAGGACCGCGTGCTCCTGCTCGGCCACGCGACGCATGAAGAACTGCCGGTCTCCGCGCCACGACGGCGGGCTGACCACCCCGGCGCCGAGCAGCTCGGTCAGCCGGGTGCGCAGCCGCTCCTTCCCCGGCCAGACCTCCCGGTGGACGTCGAACAGCTCCCGCTGGGCGGCGGACCAGGCCTGCGTGGCCGGGGCCTCGGGGTCCTCGAGCCACCGGTACGGGTCGGCCACGCGGTGCCCGTGCAGGTCCTCGACGATGTCCTGGCGCTCGGCCGGCGGGTAGCTCTCTCGCATGGAGCAAACCTAGTTCCTACGTCCCGTGCAGGCCCGTTGACCTGCGCGGAACCGGAAGTTCGTGGAATTTTGCTGGCAGAAGTGCCCTCTCCTCGCCCACACTGTGAGCGACACACCGAGCGCGACGCCCCGGGCGCGTCTGGAGCGCCGGTGCGTGCAACGAGGAGAACGCTCGTGGGCCACGCCCTGGTCCTCAACGCGACGTACGAGCCGCTGTGCGTCGTGTCCGCCCGCCGAGCGCTTGTCCTGGTGCTCAACGACAAGGCCGTCACGGTGGAGTCCACGGGCTCGCTGCTGCACAGCGCCCGGTGCACGGTTCCGCTGCCGTCCGTGGTCAAGCTGACCCGGTTCGTGCGCGTGCCGTACCGCGCCGGCATCCCCCTCACCCGGCGGGCGATTTTCGCCCGCGACGGGGGGAGGTGCGTGTACTGCGGAGCCGTCGCCACGAGCGTCGACCACGTCATCCCACGCAGCCGCGGCGGCGAGCACACCTGGGAGAACGTCGTCGCGGCCTGCCGGCGCTGCAATCACGCCAAGAGCGACCGGCACATCCACGAGCTCGGCTGGGCCACCAGGCCCAACCCGAAGGCGCCCACCGGGTCCGTCTGGCGGATCCTGGGCACCGGCCGCAGCGACCCGCGCTGGCTGCCGTACCTCGCCGGCCACGGCCTGATCGACGAGGCCAGCGCCTAGGGCATGTCTCCTAACCCCGATAGCCGGCGCGCTCGGTCGCCCGGACGCCCCCTGGCTGCGTTGTCGTCCTCGCCCGCTACTCCGTAGCGGGCTCGTCCTCCGCCTTGCCAGCGAACGCCCGGACGGCCGATCGCATCCGGCTGGGATTAGGAGACACGCCCTAACCCTTCGTTCGGCCCGTGGTGCGGAGCCCGAAAGATTGAGTTGGGCGATCACGAGGCAGTATCGGCCACGTGGCCGAACTGTCTGCGAACCTGATCGCCCTCGCGACCGCGCACGGGGTGGCCACGGAGTACTGGGACTGGCGGGGCGAGTACGTCGCGGTGCCGGGACCCACCGTCGTTGCGGTGCTCAAGGCGCTCGGCGTCGACGCCACCGACGACGCGGCCGCGGGTGCAGCGCTGGCCAGCCTGCACGCGGACCGCTGGCTGCGGATGTTGCCGGGCTCCGTCGTGCGCCGCGTGGACGATCCCTCGCCGTCCACCTTCTGGGTCCACGTGCCGCACGGGGACCCGGTCACGGTGCACCTGGAGCTCGAGGACGCGCTGCCTTCGGGTGGGGGGCCGCGCTTCGACCTGCGCCAGCTCGACCGCTGGGTGGACCCGGTCCACGTCAACGGTGCGCTGGTCGGCGAGGCCACCTTCGAGCTCCCGACGGACCTGCCGCTGGGCTGGCACACCCTGCACGCGACGAGCGGGGAGCTGCACGGGACCTCGACCGTCGTCGTCGTCCCCGCCCAGCTCGAGCTCCCCGACTTCTTGGCCGACGATCAGACCTGGGGCTGGATGACTCAGCTGTACCAGGTCCAGAGCGAGCACTCCTGGGGCTTCGGGGACCTCGCCGACCTCGCGGCGCTGCTGTCCTGGTCCGGCCGGGACCTCAAGGCGGGGTTCGTGCTCGTCAACCCGCTACACGCCTCGGACCCGCTCGTGCCGATCGAGCCGTCGCCGTACCTGCCGGTGACCCGCCGCTTCGTCAGCCCGCTCTACCTCTCGATCCCGGCGCTGCCCGAGATCTCGAAGCTGTCCAAGGCCGGCAGGGCTCGCGTCGCCGAGCTCGCCGAGCAGTTCGCCGAGGTTGGCGGCCCGGACGACCTGATCGACCGCGACGCCGTCTGGAACGCCAAGCGGGAGGCACTCGAACTCGTCTACGCCGCGGGACGCACCGCCGCCCGGCAGGCCGAGTTCGACGCCTACCGCGAGCGGGAGGGCGTCGGGCTGCTCGACTTCGCCACCTGGTGCGCGCTGGTGGAGGTCTACGGCGAGGACTGGCTGCAGTGGCCGATCCCGCTACGGAACCCGGCCACGTCCGCCGTCGCGACCGAGCGCGCCCGGCTGGCCGACCGCGTGGACTTCCACGCCTGGCTGCAGTGGCAGCTCGACGAGCAGCTCGCCGCCACGGCCGCCGCCGCACGCAGTTCCGGCATGGAGATCGGCGTCATCCACGACCTGGCCGTGGGCGTACACCCCACCGGCGCGGACTCGTGGGGTCTGCAGGACGTGCTGGCCATCGGAGTGTCCGTCGGCGCCCCGCCGGACGCGTTCAACCACTACGGGCAGAACTGGAGCCAGCCGCCGTGGAAGCCCCGGCAGCTCGCCGCCGAGGGCTACGCGCCGTACCGGGACATGCTGCGCACCGCGCTCCGGCACGCCGGCGGCCTGCGCGTCGACCACGTGATGGGCCTGTTCCGGCTGTGGTGGGTGCCGGCCGGCGCGAAGGCGTCGGAGGGCACCTACGTCCGCTACGACCACGAGGCGATGGTCGGCATCCTCGCGCTGGAGGCGTCCCGGGCCAACGCGGTGGTGATCGGCGAAGACCTCGGCACCGTCGAGCCGTGGGTCCGGGACTACCTGCGCGAGCGCGGCATGCTCGGCACCTCGATCCTCTGGTTCGAACGCGACGCCGCCGGGCCGCTGCGCCCCGAGCAGTGGCGAGAGCTCTGCCTGGGCACCGTCACCACGCACGACCTTCCGCCCACGCGCGGGTACCTCGCCGGGGAGCACGTAGCGCTGCGCAACCGGCTCGGGCTGCTTGCCGTGCCGGTGGAGAAGGAGTGGGCCGCCCTGCGCACCGAGCTCGCGCAGTGGCGCGCCCTACTCGACGACCTCGGCATCGAACGGGGCGGGGAGATCGGCGACGTCGGCTCGATCGACGCGATGGTGCACGCGCTGCACGAGTTCCTGGCCCGGACCCCGTGCATCCTGCGCGGGGTGGCGCTGGCCGACGCCGCGGGCGACCGGCGGACCCACAATCAGCCCGGCACGCACCAGGAGTACCCGAACTGGCAGTACCCCCTCGTGGACGCGGATCGGAACCCGGTGCGCCTGGCGGACCTGATGCGCTCCGAGCGCGTGGCCGAACTCACCGCGCTGTTCCGCGCATCGGCGGCGCAGCGCGGTAGCTAGCGCTGGTAGGGGGTTCGGTAATCTGTGCCCCGTGACCAGCATTCGCTCCCGCTCTCGTCTGGTCGGCGTCGCACTCGCCGGCACGTTCGTCGTCGTGGCCTCGGCTGCGCCCGTGGCCGCCCTGGAGCGCGACGACGGGGACGACCCGGGCGAGCAGATCTCCACGCTCGAGGCGCTGCTGCTCTTCGGCGTCGTGCCGATCGCGCTGATGCTGGCGATCTCGCTGTTCGTCTGGCTGCCGGGGATGCTCAAGGGCAACAAGGGCAAGCCCGCAATCAACTGGGACGGCGAGCCCGAGTGGTACGGCGGCCCGGACGAGGAGAAGCCTGCGCTGGCCGGGGGCGGTCAGCAGGCGCTGACCGGCACCGTGGTCAGCCCGAGCGAAGACGCCGGAGGATCCAGTGGGCGCTGGTAGCCGAGCGAACGCGCCGAGTGCAGGACGAGTGAGCGGCCTCGACTCCGCCTTCTCTCCGGCCCAGCGCGAGGAGATCGCGCGTGCCATCGGCCGCGCGGAGCGGCAGAGCGGCCTGAACTTCTCCCTGTACGTCGGCCCGGCCGAGGGCCCGGCCCGCGCCTACGCCAAGAAGCGGCACGCCGAACTCGGCGCCGAGGCCGCCGAGTCCGTGCTGATCTTCGTCGACCCGGCGTCGCGGGCTCTGGAGATCGTCACCGGCTCCCGCGCCAAGCGGTGGCTCAACGACCGGTCCTGCGGCCTGGCCACGTTGACCATGACGTCGCACTTCGCCCAGGGCAACCTCATCGGCGGCATCGTGCAGGGCGTGCAGCAGCTTGCCGAGCACGCACGGCACCCGGCATCGCTTCACACCCACGCGTAAGGCTTACCCCGCGGCCCTGTCGCACTCCTGCGCGCGCATGGAGCGCAGGATCGAGTCCTTGTTCTCCAGCAGCAGACGGCGCAGCGCCGGCGGCCGCTCGGCAGCGCCGAGGAACGCGTCCGTGCGGTCCACGGTGTCCTGCGCGATCCGGTAGCTCGGGTACATGCCGATGACGATGTTCTGCGCCATCTTGGACGTCCGCTCGTCCCAGATTTTCGAGAGCGAGGCGAAGTAGCGGTCCACGAACGGCTCGAGCAGGTGCTGCTGCTCGACCTGCGCGAACCCGCCGATGACCGCGTTGAGCATCGCGTTGGGCAGCGACTCGTCGTTCATGATCGAAGCCCAGGCCTCTTCCTTCGCCCGCGTGGTCGGGCGGGCGGCGAACGCGCCCGCGGCGTACCGGCGGCCGGCGGCGGTGTCGTCGCGGTCCAGTTCGGCGTCGATCTGCGCGTCGGCGGCCGCTCCGCACGCGACCAGCCGGCGCAGCAGATGCCAGCGCATCTCGGCGTCCATCGTCAGGCCGGGGATAGTCTCCGAGCCGTCGATCAGCGCGGCGACGACGGCGAGCTGATCGTCGCCGCGGGCCACGGAGCCGAAGGTGCGGGCCCAGGCCAGCTGCCGGTCGCTGCCGGGTGCCGCGGCCCGCAGGTACTCCAGGGACGCTTCGCCGAGGCGGCGTAGGCCGGTGTCCCGGAAGGCCGGGTCCGCGAAGGAGTGCAGCGCCCCGATGGCTTGGCGCTGCAGGGCCTGCTCGACGACGATGTCGCTCTCCGCCGAAATGCCGCGCAGCACCAGCTCGACGTACTCCCGCGCCGGCAGCTCCGCGTCCCGAGTCATGTCCCACGCCGCAGCCCAGCACAGCGTGCGGGGCAGCGAGTCGGTGAACGCGCCGATGTGTCGGCCCACGGTGGACAGCGAACGCGGGTCCAGGCGGATCTTGGCGTAGGTGAGGTCCTGGTCGTTGACCAGCATCAGGTCCGCCGTCGGGGTGCCGATGAGGGCCTTGACCTCGGTGCTCGCGCCGTCGATGTCCAGCTCGGTGCTGTCTCGCAGCATCAGCTGACCGTCCGTCAGGTCGTAGCGGCCGATGGCAATTCGGTGCGGACGCAGCGTGGGGTACTCCGCAACGGCGGTCTGCGTGATCTCGAAGGTGGCGAAGTTGCCGTCCGCGTCGAGGGTGTACTCCGGGCGCAGCGTGTTCACGCCCGCGGTCTGCAGCCACTGTTGGGACCAGGCCTTCAGATCCCGCCCCGAGGTCTCCTCCAGCATGGCGAGGAGGTCGGCCAGCGTGGTGTTGCCCCAGGCGTGGCGGGCGAAGTACCGGCGGATCGCCTCGAAGAAGTTGTCCCGGCCGACCCACGCGACAAGCTGCTTCAGGACCGAGGCGCCCTTGGCGTAGGTGATCCCGTCGAAGTTGACCTCCACGTCCTCGAGGTCGTTGATGTCCGCGACGATCGGATGCGTGCTGGGCAGCTGGTCCTGGCGGTACGCCCAGGTCTTCTCGACGTTGGCGAACGTGGTCCAGGCGTTCTCCCAGCGGGTGCACTCGGCCTGCGCGAGCACCGAGACGTAGGTGGCGAAGGACTCGTTGAGCCACAGGTCGTCCCACCAGCGCATGGTGACCAGGTCGCCGAACCACATGTGCGCGAGCTCGTGCAGGATCGTCTCCGCACGCCGCTCGTAGGTGGCGTCGGTGACCTTGGACCGGAAGACGTAGTCCTCGAGGATCGTCACGCAGCCCGCGTTCTCCATCGCGCCCGCGTTGTACTCCGGCACGAACAGCTGGTCGTACTTGGTGAACGGGTACGGGCAGTCGAACAGCTCGAGGAAGAAGTCGAAGCCGCGGCGGGTGACGTCGAAGATCTCCTCGGCGTCCAGGTGCGGCGCGAGGCTCTGCCGGCACGCCACGGCCATCGGGATCGTGACGTCGCCGCGGGTGTAGGAGCTGCGCTCGACGTGGTACCCGCCCGCGACCAGTGCGGTGATGTACGTCGACATCGGGGGAGTGGGCTCGAAGGCCCACGCCTTCGCGTCGATCCGCCCGGCGACCTCGCGCGGCTCCGGCGTTTCGGCGTTGGAGAACACCGCCCAGTCGTGCGGGGCGAGCACCGTGAGCTGGAAGGTGGCCTTGAGGTCGGGCTGGTCGAAGCAGGCGAACACGCGCCGGGCGTCGGCTACCTCGAACTGGGTGTAGAGGTACGTGGCCTTGTCCACCGGGTCGACGAAGCGGTGCAGGCCCTCGCCGGTGTTCATGTACGCGCAGTCCGCGACTACGCGCAGCGTGTTCTCCGACTCCAGGCCCGAGAGCTTGATCCGGACGCCGTCGAAGTGGGTGGCGGGGTCCAGCGAGCGCCCGTTGAGGGTGATCTCCGCGACTTCGGGGGCGATGAGGTCCAGGAAGGTGTCTCCGGCCTCGTGTGCGGAGAAGCCGATCACGGTGGTGGAGCGGAACGTCGGTCCGTCCCCGGTCAGGTCGAGCTCGACGGTGTACGCCCGCACGTCCAGGGTGTCCGCGCGGCCGGCCGCCTCGTCGCGGGTGAGGTTCTTGCCGGGCACGACGCCCCCCTTGTCCTTCGTTCGACCTGACCGCCTCATCCTTCCACGCGCGGTCGGTTTGGACCCGAATACTTCCCAGCTGACAGACTTACCGGCCGTGCGCGTATACCTGGGATCCGACCACGCCGGCTACGAACTGAAGGACCAGCTGCTGGCCTGGCTGGAGGAGCGGGGCGAAGAGCCCGTCGACTGCGGGCCGTTCTTCTACGACGCCCTGGACGACTACCCGCCGTTCGTGCTCCGGGCGGCGGCCCGGACCGCCGCCGATCCGGACAGCCTCGGCATCGTGCTCGGCGGCTCCGGCAACGGCGAGGCGATCGCGGCCAACAAGGTCCCCGGCGTCCGCGCGGCGCTGGTGTGGTCCGAGGAGATCGCCAAGCTTGCCCGCCAGCACAACGACGCCAACGTGATCAGCCTCGGCGCCCGGCAGCACACCGCCGCGGAGGCCATCGCGTTCGTCGCGGCGTTCCTGGACACTCCGTTCGAGGGCGGCCGCCACGTTCGCCGCATCGGCATGCTGGCCGATTACGAGGTTGCCCACGTTCTTCCGCCGTTGCCCGAGGGCCATACCGAGGGCGCGCACCCGGAGCTCCCCGACCCGAGCTAGACATGGGCGGGGAGGCGGCCGTCGAACGCGACCTGACACTCAATCAGATGAAAGATGAACTGGCGGTGGCGCTACTGGAACAGCCGGTCAAGACTCCGTTGGCGATCTTGTGGCGGCCGAAGCGGATTCGGTGAACTCGGTGCTCCGGATCATCCCCCCGATCTGGTCGCCCCTAGAAGGGTTCACTGAAATGTCGCTGTCCATCGTTTCGATCGGCACCGCCGCAGGCCACGGCGGTGGCCGCCGTCGCCGCCGCTACTGGCGCAAGACCACCTACCGGTACTACTCCCGCCGTTCGTACTCCTCCCGTCGCTGGTCCGACGACTGCGACGACTACTACTGGGACGACGACTGCGACTGCTAGTCGGACCGGCACGGACAAGGGCCTCGGACAGACCGGTAGGAACGGTCGGCCCGAGGCCCTGGTCGTGCGGGGGAGGCTAGACCTCCGTGTAGACGCCGCGGTTGAACATCTTGGCGTGCGGCGGGAGCTTTTCGGCCTCGGTGACCTCGGAGGCCTTGTTCTCCTTGATCCACCGTTGTTCGCCCGCGGACTCGAACGGCGGCGGGATGATGCCCTGCAGCGTCCACAGGTCGAACGGGGTCTCGTCGATCGACAGTTCCCAGTTGTAGCCGCGGTCGCGGACCCAGGGGGCGTAGAGGTTGTCGAGGGTGTGGACCCACCAGTCGCGTACGACGCCGCCGGCCATGGTGCGGGCGATCTGGTCGACCTTGATGCGGACGAAGTTGTCGTCGCGCTCGCCGCCGACGAAGATCGTGGCCGGGGGCATCTCCTCGAAGATGCACACGACGTAGAACTCCGGGATCGGGACCTTCGCGTACATGCTCGTGACGGCCGCGGAGAACTCCTTCTTGTCCTCTTCGGTGTACGCGCCGGTCGGGTGGTAGATCTTCCACAGGGGCATTGGGACTCCTTTGTCAGCCGTTGCGGTTGGGTTCGATCAGGGCGCCGGAGCGCTCCAGTGCTGCGATGGCGGCCTCGTCGAGGCCGAGGTCGCGAAGGACCTCTCGGTTGTGCTCGCCCTGCAGGGCGGGAACTGCGGTCGGGTCTGGCGGAAGGTCCTTCGCCGCGCTGAAGTGCCACGGCCGGCCGGGGAGCCGGTACTCGCCGCCGGTGCGGTTGCTGGCGGTGCGCACCGCCCCCCACTGCTGCGCCCAGTCGCTCTCGGCCAGTTCGCGCAGGGAGCGCACCTGGCCGGTCGCGATCTTCGCCTCGTCGAACTGCGCGTCGAGGGAGGCCATGTCGGAGAAGGTCGAGATCCAGTCCTGGACGATCGCGTGTAGCTCGTCCAGGTGGGCCAGCCGCGCCTCCGGGGTGGCGAAGCGCGGGTCGTCTGCGAGGTCTGCCCGGCGCATCGCGGCCAGGTAGAACGGGAAGGACATGGAGCCGACGAGGCTCATCGGGCTGGCGAAGATCTCTCCGCCCGGCCCGCGGAAGAACGGCCCGTCGGTGGCGCCGAGGATCGGGACCTCGGCGCCGAGTTCCTCGTCGCCGAGGTCGACGTGGGTCCGCTCGTTGATCGACATCATGACCGCGGCCATGGCGACGTCGATGTACTGCCCTTCGCCGGTGGCGGCGCGGTGCTGCAGTGCTGCCAGCACGGCGATGACCGCGTGCAGGCCGGTGTAGACGTCGGCATGTGACAGGGAGTCACTTCGCAGCTTCACGCCCTCTCGGTCGAACTGGTCGGAGGTGATCTTGGTGAGGCCTGCCTCGGCCTGGACGGTGGGCGCGTACGCCATCCGTGAGCTCCAGGCGCCGTGCTGGCCGTACCCGGAGATCGACACGTAGACCACGCCGGGATTCACCGCGCGAACCGACTCGTAGTCCAGGCCGAACGCGGCGAGCGCTCCGGGACGGAAGTTCTCGACGACCACGTCGGCCCGCTCGCACAGCGCCATGACGACGTCCGAGGCGCCGGGCACGCGGAGGTCGATCGAGAGGTTCCGCTTGCCGGCGTTGTGCTGGGCGTAGTACCCGGACATGCCGCCGGCGTTGGGGAACGCCTTGCGGGACAGATCGCCGGGTGGGGGCTCGATCTTGACGACGTCGGCGCCGAGGTCGAGCAGGTTCTTGGCGCAGTGGGGGCCGGCGAGCACGCGGGAGAAGTCGACCACCCGGATGCCGGCGAGGGGCAGGCTCATGAGCCCTGCCCCCAATCGCTCGAGTTCCTCACTCGTTCCTCGCTCGTCACGCTCGCTCAACGCCCCTCGAAGCGCGCCATGCCGACGCCGCTGTTCTTGTACGACTCGACGCCGACCTTGAAGTCGTTCGAGAGGTAGATGGAACGCTGCAGGTCGGCCATCTTCGCGTCGGCCGCGGCCACGCCCTCGTTGGCCGCGATGGCGATGAGGCGCTTGGTCGCCGTGTGGGCGATCGTCGGGCCGTGCGCGAGTTCCTGCGCCAGCACGCCGGTGGCGGTTTCGAGGTCGGCGTCGGGCACGACGCGGTTGAGGATGTTCCACCGCTCGAGCGTCGCCGCGTCGTAGCGGCGGCCGAGCATCGCCATCTCCGCGGCGCGGGCGGCCCCGGCGCGCTCGGTGATGCGTTGGATCGCGCCCATCAGCGGATGCAGGCCGACGGTCACCTCGACGCAGCCGATCTTCGCGGACTCGGTGGCGACGATCAGGTCCGAGGCCAGTGCGAGCTCGAAGCCGCCGCCGACGCACACGCCGTGCACGGACGCCACGATCGGGAGCGGGTGGTTGCGGAACGCGTCGAGGACGTCGAGCAGGCCCCAGTCCAGCGCGCCCTCCGCCGAGGCGACGGGAAGCATCGTGTCCAGGTCCGCGCCGGCGGAGAAGTGCCGCATCGCGCTGCGGAGCACGATTGCGCGGGCATCGGTCTGCTCGATCTCGCGCAGCGCGCCCAACAGCTGGGCGCACATCGGTTCGTCGAGCAGGTTGTACGGCGGCGACTTCATGCTCAGAACGGCGACGGCGCCGTCCATCGTGACGTCGACGAGCTGCTGGGCTTCGAGGGTCTCGGGCACCTCGGATACTCCTGTCTGACGGTGGGTCAGGTCAGTTGGGCAGGCAGAGCTGCTTGACGGTGTCGTCCACGGTGGCGACGTCCAGATCGAGGTCGCGGGCGAGGCGCACGGTCCGGGCGACGAGCTCGTGGTTGCCCTCGGCCGGGCGGCCCTTGCCGAGGTAGAGCGTGTCCTCCATGCCGGCGCGAGCGTTGCCGCCCATCGCCAGGCCCATCGCGGTGAGGTTCAGGTTGTTGCGGCCGATCGCGATGATCTGCCAGATGCAGTCCGCGGGGAGGCGGCGCTGGATCTCGATCAGGTTCTGCGGGGTGGCGGACGCACCGCCGACGACGCCGAGCACCACGGAGAACTGCAGCGGCCCGTCGAGCAGGCCCTCGTCCCGCAGGCGCAGGGCCGCGTCCACGTGGCCGGTGTCGTACACCTCGAGCTCGGGCTTCACGCCGAGTTCCTGCATACGGGCCGCGAGCCGGCGTACGTCCGCCGGAGCGTTCACGAAGATCCCGGAGCCGAAGCTCATCGTGCACGGGTTGAGCGTGGCCATCTTCGGCCGGAGCTCGACGAGCTTGGCGCGATCCTCGAACGACACCGAGAGCCCGACGCCGGTGGAGAGCTGGATCAGGATCGGGCACCGCTCGGCGATCAGGTCCATCGTCCGCTGCGCGATGCCGAGGTCCGCCGTCGGGCGGTCGTGGGCGTCGCGCAGGTGGATGTGTGCCACCGAGGCGCCGAGCTGGTAGGCGTCGTACACCGCGTCGGCGATCTCGTGCGGCTGCGTGGGGAGCGTGGGGTTGTCGGCCTTGGTGGCGATCGGACCGGTCGTGGCGACCGTGATGACGACACTCATGTGCCTGCACCCCTTCGTGCTCGACGATGGGATTAGTGTGTATGCACACATGCATAATCGTCAAGGGGTGCGCAGGCGCGACTTCCCGCTTTCGTGATCCCAACGGCAAAAGCCCCGGTCCGAATCGGGCCGGGGCTCGTGCGCGATGGTTCAGAGTGCGGCGACCTGCAGGCTGATACTGCTCTTGAGGTCGTCGAAGGCGACGTCGGTGTGGCGGGCGCGGGAGACGATGATCGCGCCCTCGACGCCGGTGACCGTGGATCGTGCGAGCTGGTCGGCCGCGGGCTTCGGAATCCCCTTGTCCTGCAGCGCCACCGAAATGCTCCCGAGCCAGACGTCGAAGGTTTCGGCGACGGCGCCGTCGATCTCGGTGGTCTGCTCGCCGTTGACGACGATGCCCATCAGCGGGCAGCCGAGCGCGTAGTCCGCCGAGACGAGGCGGCGTCGGTGGTGGTCGATCAGCTTGTGCAGGAACGGCTCCGGGTCCGCGATGCGCCCGGCGTGGTGCGCGACGAGATGCTGGATCTCCTCGCCCATCTGCTGCGCGACGGCGACCGCGAGCTCCGCCTTGCCGTTGGGGAAGTGGTGGTAGATCGACCCGCGGGGCGCCTGGGCGCGCTCGATGACGTCGAGCATGGTGATGGCGTACCCGCGCTCGGCGAGCAGGTCTGCGCCCGCGCCGATCATGCGGCTGCGGACCTCGCTGCGACTGGCCATGACGTCCTCCCGCCGCACCTACACATTATGCGGCCGTGCATAGCGTACCTCAGGCGAGCTCGCGAAGGGCAGGTACGACATCGGCGGAGAACTGCTCGAGGAATCTGACCTGGTCCGCACCCGGCGCGTGGATGACCAGATTGGTGAAGCCGGCGTCCACGTAGGGCTTGATGCCCTCGAGCACCTGCTCGGGCTTGGAGGCGATGATCCAGCGCTTCGCGACCTGCTCGATCGGCAGCTCGTCGGCCAGGCGTTCCATCTCCTGCGAACTCGTGACGGAGTGCTTCTGCTCGGCCGTGAGCGCCAGCGGTGCCCAGAACCGGGTGGCGTTGAGCGCGAAGTCGTAGTCGTGGTCGTAGGACAGCTTGATCTCGATCATGCGGTCCAGCGATTCGGGAGTGCGGCCGCCCTTCTCCAGACCCTCGTGCAGGGCCGGGACCAGCTCCTCCTCGTAGAGCTTCATGCCCTTGCCGGAGGTGCAGATGAAGCCTTCGCCCACGCGCGCGGCGTACCGGGCGACGACCGGCCCGCCCGCGGCGATGTAGACCGGGATGGGCTTGTCGGGCTTGTCGTAGATCGTGGCGCCGATGGTCTTGTAGTACTCCCCGTCGTGGTCGACGTGGTCTTCGGTCCACAGGCGGCGCATGAGGTCGATGGCCTCGCGCATGCGGGCGAAGCGCTCCTTGAACTCCGGCCACACCATTCCGGTGGTCGCGACGTCGTTCAGCGCCTCGCCGGTGCCGATGCCGAGCACGATCCGGTTCGGGTACAGGCAGCCCATCGTGGCGAACGCCTGCGCGATGACGGCCGGGTTGTAGCGGAAGGTCGCCGTGAGCACGGACGTGCCGAGCACGATCCGCTCGGTGCGCTCGCCGACCGCCGTCATCCAGGAGATGGAGAACGGGGCGTGGCCGCCGTTGTGGCGCCACGGCTGGTAGTGGTCGGACACCACGGCGCTGTCCAGGCCGTACCGCTCGGCGGCGACGCCGAACTCGACTAGCTGACGCGGCCCGAACTGCTCCGCGGACGCCTTGTAGCCGATTCGGATACCCATGTAGTCGCCTCCGTTGAGCCCTGGCCCCGTCGCCACGCCCAACCTAGCCCCCGAGCGTCGGGAGGGTCGCGGCGGACGGGGGCAAATCGGACGTCTGGCAAAGACTCGATGTCGTAGCGGTATGCGCCGGGGGAGCGGCCCTTCACGACCCCCGGTTTCCCGTGTTCTCTGCCTACGCCATGGGCACCGTGCACGCCCCCGAAGGACCGTCCGCGCATCGGAGACACGCGCGACGGGGTACCCGCCTGGCCCGCCTCGGCTTGGTGCTGGCCGTGGTGTCCGTGACCGCCACGGTCGGTGTGGGCACCTGGGTGTTGGGATCCGGTGCCGACGCCGCCCGGCAGGACGAGGTACCCGCTCCGGTGGCCCCCGTCGTGGAGTCCTCGCAGCCGCCGCTGTTGATCGCGCCGCCGCCCAAGGGCGAGGGGCGCGGAGTCGCGGAGTCGCGTAAGGTGCAGAAGAGCACTGCCGCAGCGCGCTGAACCCCCCGGACAGGGGTCCGAAACCCCCGCAGTTCGCACAACTGTGATGCCTCGAATTGCTGCGTGATACCCCAAACCGGTACATAGTCGGACGGTTCGCCTCGAGGCTTGTCGTCAGCTGGGAGTCGCATGAACCAAACCAGGGCTTTGCGAGTGGCCGCCGATGCGGACGCCGGCACCGAGATGCCCGTCGAGAGGCTCGAGTCGCTGCTGACGGCCGTCGCCAAGGGCGATCAGGCCGCCTTCGAGAAGGTGTACGACCGCCTTTCCGCGCCGGTCTACGGCCTGGTGCGCCGCGTGCTGCGGGATCCCGCGCAGTCCGAAGAGGTCGCGCAGGAGGTCCTCCTCGCGGTCTGGCGCCACGCCGCCCGCTTCGACGAGACGCAGGGCTCCGGAATGGCGTGGGTGATGACCATGGCCCACCGTCGCGCGGTCGATCGGGTGCGGTCCGTGCAGGCCTCGACCGATCGAGAGCATCGGCTCGCGGTCCGCGACGTCGAGCCGGCGTACGACTCCGTCGCCGAGTCCGTGCAGACCACCCTGGAGCGCGAGGCGGTCCGCAAGTGCCTCGCCTCGCTCACCGAGCTGCAGCGCGAGGCAGTGACTCTGGCGTACTACACCGGCCGCAGCTACCGCGAGGTCGCCGAACACCTCGACCTGCCGCTCGGCACCGTGAAGACCCGCATGCGCGACGGCCTGATCCGATTGCGCGACTGCCTCGGCGCCACGGCCTGAGACCACGAACGCCCTGCCCGGAGAACCGGGCAGGGCGTCTGCGTGTGCGGGAGGCTAGGCCGGCTTGCAGGCCACGGCCTCGATGCGCTGCGCGATCCGCGCGAACTCCTCGGCCTCGTCCGCGGACAGGGCCGCTGCGTAGATCTCGGCCACCTCGGCCGAGGTCATCTCCTCGACCTCGTCGCGCTTGGCCTTGAGCGGGGTGACGTCCGGCCACGGCTCGGCGAAGCCGAAGAGGCCGGCGTACGGCGTGCCCGCCTCCGGCCGGTTCGGGCAGAAACCGGGGTTGTTCAGCAGGTGGGCTTCCTTCGGGCCGATTCCGGCGGCCTTGAGGTGCTTGAAGTGCACCTCCCCGCGCATCTCGCGCAGGATCAACAGCACCTGTGCGGCCTGGCCGGCCGGGGTGGCTGCTCGGGGCCTGCCCGCCCAGCCCTTGGACCCGGCGCCGGTGTTCGGGGCCGCCGCGACGACCTTCTCGCCGAGTTCGGCGAACCGCTCGATGCCTTCGACCTCGGAGAGGTACTTCTCGCCCCAGGCGCCGGTCTGCGCGTTGTACCAGTCGGCGGCCGCGTGCGGGCTGCCCTGCACGTTCTTGCCCTGCTCCCAGAACAGGCCGACCACCTCGGCCGGGAAGCTGAAGAACTGCTCGGTGAGCTCCTCGGTGGACACGTCGCCGATCATGCCGCCGCGGCCGGCGAAGTAACCCGCAAACGGGTGCTCGTAGCCCTGCTCGGCGGTGGCGGCGAACGTGTCCGCGTGCAGGATGTAGGCGGCGCCGGTTGTCTCCATCGGACCTGCGGCGGACTGTACGGCGGCGGCGATCCTGGTGTCGGTCACGACGGACTCCCTTGTTCGTCTACGGTGCGGCCGCTGCGCTCGCGGCTCGTCGAACCGACCCTAGAACAGTCTTCCGAAGGGATCGAGAGTCAGGGGCGCTGGAACCTCGTCGCGCAACCGTGACCGAACGACTGTCCCGATCTGTCCTTCGGTGGGCGTCATGTCTTCGCTTTGAACCGGCTGAAGATTCCGTGTCGACGCAGTTGCGGATGGGCACGTAGCTGATCATGAGGCCATGGGTGCCCGTGCGACCGTCGCCGTCGCGACGCTGCTGATCGTGCTCGTCGGCTGCGGCAAGGGAGAGTCCGCCCTGCCGCCGACCGAACTGCCGAGCCCGACGCAGGGCCCCACGATCACGCTCGACCAGATCTTCGCCGACCTCCGCGCTGCGGGCGCCACGGCGCCGGTCCTGGCCGGGGCGCTGGCCAACGGCCTGGCCACCGCGGGCGAGGTCAAGGGCGAGGCCAACTCCGCGGCGGCCGCCCTCCGTGCCGGGTTGACCGCCGGGCTCGTCGACAACGTTCACCTCACCGCCGTCGCCGCGTTGGCCGGCTACCGCTTCGGGTCGGGCTCGCCGGTCGCCATCGCGGCCGCCGCCGCCCTGCAGGCCAACACGACGACGCTCGCCGACGTGCTCGCCGGGGCCGCCCCGGACGAGCGGGACGCCTTCGTCGCCGCGTGGGACGCCCGCAGCGGTGCGCTCGGCGCCTACGCGCGCGCCGCAGCCGACGGCACCGCGGGGGAGGCCGCGCGCCGTGCCGCCAGCGCGACCCTCGTGGCCAACGCCAAGACGCTCGGCGCACTGTTCTCCGACATCAGCGACGAGGTTCTCTCGGCCGCGGCGGTGCAGCGGGACTTCGTCGGCTCGGCCACGCGGATCACCGCGGTGATCGACGCGCTGGGAGCGGGATCTGCCGACGCCGTGAAGCGGTTGCGCGCCGCCGACGAGCAGGCCGGCGACCTGGCCGGGACCCTTGCCCGCGGGATGGGTCGATCCGGGAAGCTGGGCGGCGATCCCGCCACCGACGCCGCCGCGCTGCGCTCCAACCTCGCGGGTCTATTCGCGGAGGGCGCCTACCTCGCGACGTTCGCCGGCTTCGTCGCGAACACCTCCCCGGAGGGGGCCGCGGCCCCGTTGGCCGCGGCCGCCAGGGACGCCTCGGACGCCAACGCGCAGTCCCTGGCCACTGCCGTGGGCGGTGCGATCGGTCGCGACCGGCAGGCGGGTTTCATTTCGCTGTGGCGTACCTACGCCGAGGATCTGCACGCCTACCTCGGAGCGGAGGGGAGTGCGCGGACCTCGGCCGGAGCCCGGCTGGCCGCGTTCCCCGCCAACGCCGGGTCCTTCCTGGCCGAGGCGTCCAAGGGCACGCTCGCCGCCCTGGACGCGACCGCCGCCCTCGGCAGCGCGGTTCAGGCCTCGATCCTGGCCGTGGACGCGCTTCGCTCGCTGCGCACGGTGCCCGTCGCGGCTCCGCCGGCCGTTCCGGCGGCCACCGGGACGCCCACGACGGCGCCGACTCCCGCCGCGACCCCGGACGCAACTCCGACCGCTACGCCGAAAAATTCGGCATCCGCGACACCCAGTAGCACGCCAACGTCCTGATTCCGGGCCTGCTTTAAGGCGATATGTCGTCCTCGTGATAGACGCGGGTCCCTCGATGGGGGACCATCCCAGGGAACATTCAGGGCCTGTCGGGCGTGGGCCGAACACCACGCCCGGGCGGACCCGCTCCGGCCGACGCTTGACGGACGCCGGGCGGAGCGGGCTCAGGTTGCAGCCGTGCGACCGCGCCCGGACGGCCGGCGCGCCGCTGCCCCGGTTTTTTAGGCCCCGCCACATAC
>JBQTKD010000049.1:0-6908 GCA_052386455.1 Sporichthyaceae bacterium | reverse complement strand
GGGCGCACCACGCGGGCGTCGGCCTGCGTGGTCGCCGCGGCCGGATCCCCCACCCCCGCTTGGGCGAGCTGGGCGTGCGTCGCCGTGCGGTCGAGGCCCTCGTTGTGGTGCCGGGCGTAGGCCGCGCGCGCGGCCGGCAGGAGGCTGGCCAACTCGTTGGCGGAGGCGTCGGGGCGCGCCTCGCGCAGGCTGCGCGCAGTGGTGTTGGGGCCGCCCCTGCGGCGGCCCGTCGCCAAGGCCCGGCGCACGACGCACGCGCGCATCTGCGGGTAGTCCGGGGTGCCCTCGGGCATCGAGCGCAGCGCCTGCTCCACCGCGACCCGAGCCACCACCTGCCGCCGCTGTCCCAGCATCGGAGACAGGATCGTGTACGCGAGCCGGACGAGCCTGGCCTGGTGCTCGCGCACGGGAACGTGCTCGGGGAGCTGTTGGGTCATGGCGGGACCGCTTCCTACCGGGGCATGCGGGTGTGGAGGCCGCAGACCTCCACTGTGCCGGCCCTGTCCAGGGTTTCTTCAGGGGGTCCCCGGATATCGGAACCGCCGCCGGCCGACGAACATCGATACCAACGGCTGAACCACGATCGTCCAAACGACCGATGGGTCTCCGGATTCGCGTCGATACCGTGGCGGAACGGGCTCGTACTCGGAACCGTGAAACGGCGTTGTCGCAGGTGGGGGATTAGGGCACATGGTCAAGCTCGCGCACTTCGTGTTGCGGCACCGCAGACTCGTGATCGTCGGCTGGCTGCTCGCGATGGTCCTCGGCGGCTTCGCGGCCTCGAAGACGCCGGATCGGTTGACCGTCGACTTCTCGCTGCCCGGGCAGCAGGGGTACGAGACCTCGAAAAAGGTTCTCGACATCTACGGCAACGGCGGACCGACGGGCAACCCTCCGGAGATCGTGGTCGTCACCGCGCCGGAGGGCCAGGACATCACCACGCGCCTGCCCGAGGTCCGCGCCGTGATGCAGAAGATCAACGAAGCGGTGCCGAACTCCCGCATGGTCGACTACTCCTCGTTCCAGGACCCGGCGTTCGTCACCGCGGACAAGCGCACCATCTGGGGCTTCGTCTACCCCAAGGAGTTCGAGAGCTTCGCGGACAAGATGCCGTCGCAGCTCAGCCTCCCGATCATCAAGGAGGAGAACGCCAAGGGCGACCTCGAGTGGCACATGACCGGGTACAACACCCTGGCCAACGGGTCCGCCGAGGAGACCGAGCAGCCGAGCCTGCTGATGGACACGCTCTTCGCCGGCGCCGGTGCGCTCATCGTGCTGCTGTTCCTCTTCGCCTCGTTCCTGGCGTTCGTGCCGCTGCTGATCGCCGCGGTCGCGATCCTGAACACCTTCACGCTGCTGTGGGTCACCACGTACCTGATGGACGTCAGCTTCGTCGTGCAGTTCCTGGTCGGCCTGATCGGCCTCGGCGTCGCGATCGACTACTCGCTCCTGCTGGTCACCCGCTGGCGCGAGGAACGCCATCAGGGCCGGGACAACCACGACGCCGTCGTGGTCGCGATGAAGCACGCCGGGCACGCCGTAGCCGCCAGCGCGGCCACCGTCGCGATCTCGCTGTGCGCGCTGCTCGTCATCCCCGTGCCGCTCCTGCAGAGCATGGGCATCGGCGGCATGATGATCCCGCTGATGAGCACGCTCGTCGTCCTCACGCTGCTCCCCGCGCTGCTCGGCGGCATCGGCCCGAAGGTCGACTTCCCGCGCATCCGCAAGGAGGGCAGGCCGTCCCGCTTCTGGACGGCCTGGGGCAAGGGCGTCGTCAAGCACCGCTGGATCAGCGCCGGCGTCGCGGGCGGCATCGTCGTCGCGCTGTTCGTGCCGATCTTCGGCATGAACATCGGCATGGCCCGCACGGACTCCCTCGCCACCGGCGGCCCGGCCTTCGACTCGCTCGCGCGGCTGAAGGACGGCGGCGTTCCCGCAGGCGTCGTTTCGCCGATGGAGATCCTCGTCCAGGGCCCGAACGCGGCGGCCTCCGCACAGCAGGTCGTCGCGGCGGTCAAGGCGGTTCCGGGCGTCGCGCACGTCGTTGCCCCGGACCTCCCGACGTGGCGCAAGGGCGACTCGATCATCGTCGACGTCATCCCGCTGAAGGAGACCGTCGACTCGCACGAGGCCGGCGTCGTGGACGACGTGCTCGCGGCGGTCAAGGACATCCCCGAGGTGGTGGGCATCTCCGGGTCCGGCCCGACGATTCAGGACTACCTGTCGGCCGTGTACGGAAACTTCCCGCTGACGCTCGCACTGATCTCGATCGTCACGTTCCTGCTGCTGGTGCGGACGTTCCGCTCGATCCTGCTGCCGCTCAAGGCGGTGCTGCTGAACATCGTGTCCGTGGGCGCGACCTTCGGCGCCACCGTGCTCTTCTGGCAGAAGGGCTTCGGCTCGGACGAGATCTTCGACATCCAGGCCACCGGAGCGGTCACGTTCTGGGTGCCGCTGATGATCTTCGCGTTCCTGTTCGGCCTCTCGATGGACTACGAGGTCTTCATCCTGTCCCGCATGCGCGAGGAGTACGACCGCACCGGCGACACCAACGCCGCGGTCGTCGAGGGCCTGGCCCGCACCGGCCGTCTGGTGACCGGTGCCGCGCTCATCCTGTTCCTCTCCTTCATCGCCCTCGCCGGCTCGCCGGGCACCGAGATCAAGGTGCTCGCCACCGCGCTCGGCGTGGGCATCCTGCTCGACGCGACGGTTGTGCGCGCCCTGCTCGTTCCGGCGCTGGTGTCGCTGTTCGGCGCGTGGAACTGGTGGATGCCGGCCTGGGTGGCGAAGGTCCTGTTCATCAGGAAGCCCGCGCCTGCACAGCACCTCATCCCGGCGCAGGCCCACGGTCCGGCGCAGTTGCCTCCGGTGCCCGCCGTGCCCGCCGTGCCCGCTCCCCGGACCGACGACGGCGACGCGGTGCCCTCGCAGTACTCGCTGTAAACCCAAGTCCTGGACTGGTGCCCACGTGTGACCCAGGTCGCAGTCCCGCGCGACTTTGCCATGCTGCAACGTCGATACCGGGGCCCATGCCTATCTCTGCCCGGGCCGGCGGTGCACACTGGTGGAGTTGGCGGATCTTTCCGTCCGAACTTAGCGAATCTGAAGCGGCATCTCTGCCGCAGCGCTATCGGCGAGTCCGCGCTGCAGTGCACTCCAAAGACTTTTTGCCGAGTCTGGCGACACGTAGGACGGTCCCCCGGGATCGGTCGCCTGGACCGAAGCCCCCGCGTTGCTTCCCCGGAAGCCTTCGCGGGGGCTTCGTTCGCCGATAGGCGTTAGACGCCGACGAGGCGCTTTTCGCTCGGGCGCAGGTACACGTACCAGGTCACCGCGAAGCAGGCGGCGTAGAAGCAGAGGAACGACAGGTACGCCGCGTCGCCGTTGCCGTTGCGCAGGAACGACTCGCGGAATGCGATGTTGATGAGCACGCCGCCGAACGCTCCGACGGCGCCGGCGATGCCGATCAGCGCACCCGACATGCGGCGCGCGTGCTTGTCGGCCGCGGCGCTCTCCACCCCGCCCGCAACGGCGATCTGCGCCTTCGCGCGGAAGATCATCGGGATCATCTTGTACGTCGAACCGTTCCCGATGCCCGAGGTGATGAACAGCCCGACGAAGCCGATCAGGAACATCGGCAGGGACTCCTGCATGGACGCGATCCAGACCAGGAGTGCGAACGCCGCCATGCCCACGAAGTTCCAGAACGTCACGATCGCTCCGCCGATCTTGTCGGCGAGAATGCCGCCGAACGGGCGGGCGATGGAGCCGATCAGGGCGCCGATGAAGGTGATCTCGGCGGCGTCGCGCGGCGTCGGGAATTCGCTGGGGAACTGGGTGAGCAGAACCTGGCCGAACGCGAAGCTGTAGCCGATGAACGAACCGAACGTGCCGATGTAGAGGAACGACATGATCCAGGTCTGCGAGTCCTTGGAGACCTGGCGCATCGCGCCCTTCTCGTTGGCCGCGTTGGTCACGTTGTCCATGTACAGCGCGGAGAACAGCGCCGAAAGAACGATGAACGGGATGTAGATCCCGACGACGTACTTCGGGTGCCCCACGCCGGCCGTCGCCAGGACGACCAGGCCGCAGATTTGAATCGTGGCGACCCCGAGGTTGCCGCCCGCGGCGTTCAGGCCGAGCGCAGTGCCCTTGAGTCGGGCCGGGTAGAAGACGTTGATGTTCGCCATCGACGAGGCGAAGTTGCCGCCGCCGACGCCGGCAATGGCCGCGAGGATCAGCAGCGTCTCGTAGGAGATGCCCGGCTCGAGCAGGAAGCACGTCAGCACCGTGGGGACGAGCAGCACCGTGGCGGAGAAAATCGTCCAGTTCCGGCCGCCGAACTTGGCCACCGCAAACGTGTAGGGCAGCCGCAGGAAGGACCCGCACGCGGCGGCCACGGAGACGATCGTGAACTTCTCCGCCGGGGTGATCCCGTACTTCGGGCCCAGGAACAGCACGAGCGTGGACCACATGGTCCACACCGAAAAGCCGATGTGCTCGGAGAAAATCGAGAAAATCAGGTTGCGTCGGGCGATTTGCTTGCCGCCCTTGGTCTCCCAGAACTCGACGTCTTCGGGGTCCCAGTCGTCGATCCAGCGCGGCCGAGATTTCGGCGCGACGGGTGCGGGGCCCTGAGTTTCGGCGGCAATGGTCATTCGGGCAGCTCCTCCGGTGAGCGCGTAGGCGACCCCAGCGTCTGCCCGACGTGTTGCCGGTCGGTATGACTCGTGTAACGCGCGACTACCTCTTGCCGCACCGCACCCCTGACCCGGGTGTGAGGCGAACTAGTGCGGGTGTTCGCCCAGCCGGTGCCGAGAGGCGACGATTTCGGCCTCGGCGGCGGTCCGGTCGACCCAGGTGGCGCCCTCGACCGACTTGCCGGGCTCGAGGTCCTTGTAGACCTCGAAGAAGTGCTGGATCTCGAGGCGCTCGAACTCCGGGAGGTGGTGGATGTCCCGGATGTGCTCCATGCGGGGGTCGTTGGCCGGTACGCAGAGCACCTTGTCGTCCCCGCCCTTCTCGTCCGTCATGCGGAACATGCCGACGGCACGGCAGGCGATGAGGCAACCGGGGAACGTGGGTTCCTCCAGCAGAACGAGGGCGTCGAGGGGGTCGCCGTCCTCGCCGAGGGTGTTGTCGACGAACCCGTAGTCGGCCGGGTACCGGGTCGAGGTGAACAGCATGCGGTCGAGGCGGATCCGCCCGGTGGCGTGGTCCACCTCGTACTTGTTCCGCTGACCCTTGGGGATCTCGATGGTGACGTCGAAGACGAGAGGCTCCTGCACGGCTCGATCCTGCCACCTTCCGCGGGCACTCCGGACCGCCTGCTTCGCCCGTTCGGCGCTGTTGCGCGGATATCGTCTGTGCAGGTCGGGGGAGTGCGAGCTACGTCACGGCCCCATCGTCGAAAAAGCACTGCGGGGGTGGCAGGTGCGGATGCGCCCATCGGCGGCGGTGCTGACTGCGGTAGCGCTGGCGGTGGCAGCGCCGCACTCGGCGCAGGCGGAGCCCTCGCCGGCGCCGTCGGCCGGTTCTCTCTACGTGCCGATCGAGCCGGGCACCGGGGTGCTGCCCACGCAGAGCGGCCTGAGCGCTCGGCTGGCGGGTGTGCTGGGCGGGCCGAACCTCGGCGGCAGCGTGGCGGCCTCCGTGGTGGACGTTTCCGGCGGCCAGTCCCTGTACTCCGCCTCGGGCGGTCAGGCACTCACGCCGGCCTCCACTACCAAGGTCCTCACCGCCGCCGCGGTCCTGTCCACCATCGGTTCGCAGGCGCGGCTGCGCACGCGGGTCGTCGAGCTGTCCGCTCCGAGCCTGGCGCCGACGCCTGCCGCCGCGACCCCGTCCGTCACGGGGCCCGCGCAGGCTCCGCCGCGGCGGTTGGTGCTCGTCGGCGGCGGGGATCCGCTGCTGTCCTCGCTGCCGCCGGGCGCGAAGGGCATCCCCGCCTACCCGGCCCGGGCCTACCTCGGGGACCTCGTGGAAGCCACCGCGAAGGCCATGAAGGACGCCGGCGTCGCGGAGATCGAGCTCGGCTACGACGACTCGCTGTTTCCGGGCGAGCGCGCCGCGAAGACCTGGTCGCGCGGCTACACGATCGACGTCGTCGGGCCGGTGTCCGCGCTGTCCGTGGACCAGGGCCGCGTGGGCCCGCTCGACGGCGGCCGCGTGGCCGACCCGTCGGCGCGGACGGCGGCGATGTTCGCCGCGCAGTTGCGGGCCGCGGGACTCAAGGTCCTCGGCACGCCGGCGAAGACCGATGCCCCGCCGGACGCCCGCTCCGTGGCGGAGATCGAGTCGGCGCCGATGTCGGCGATCGTCGAGTACATGCTCGTCGTCAGCGACAACGACGTGGCCGAAGCGCTGGCCCGCCACGTGGCCGTGCACGCCCAGCGGCCCGCGACCTTCGACGAGGGCACCGCCGCGATGCTCGCGGCGATTCGCGCCCTCGGCGTGGACACCACCGGCTCGGTCGTGCACGACGGGAGCGGTCTGTCGCGCAGCAACCGGATCCCGCCGCGAGTGCTGGCGGCGACGCTGGCCGCGGCCGGGACGAACCAGGTGCTGCGGCCGATGGTCGCCGGGCTCGCCGTCGCGGGCGTGAACGGGACGCTGGGCCTGCACTTCTTCCTGCCCGCATCGGCACCGGGTCGGGGGCTGGTGCGCGGCAAGACCGGCAGCCTGCAGGGCGTGGTCTCGCTCGCGGGGCTCGTGCCCACCGCCGACGGCCGACTGCTCGCGTTCGACGTGGTCGCCGACAACGTGCCCGGCGGCTACGGCCGGCCCGCGCGGCAGGTCTGGGAGCGCTTCGCGACCGAGCTGGTCCGCTGCGGCTGCTGAGCCCGCCCGGTTCGCAGGCCGTCGAGTTCTGTGTTGGCGGGCGAACAGCGGAAGTCGGTGTCCGGCGG
>JBQTKD010000048.1:0-40353 GCA_052386455.1 Sporichthyaceae bacterium | reverse complement strand
CTGCCCGCCCCGCTTCTTCCCCACGATCGACGCCATATATGGGTAATACATCATGCGGACGCGAAACCCCAGTACAGACACGGGAAACGGGTCAGCTCAACCAGATAGCGAGGAAAGTCCCGCTAGCTCCAAGGCGACGATCGATCCCCGTTCGCGGGAGAAAGGGGCGGCGAACACCGCGACCGCCCCCACCGGCTCGCAGGACGAATCGGAGCGGGTTGGACACGACGGGTTGGACCGGACCGGAGGGACGAGATGACCGAGCACGGACAGCAGGCGTTGGTCGTGGCGGCCCTGGTGGGCGCCGGTTGGGTCGCGGTGTTCGCGGCGGCCTGCGCTCTGCTCGCCGTGGGCCGAGCGGTGCAACTGACGGCGCTGTGGGTCGGGCGCCTGGTCGCCGCCCACCCCGTGCGGCCGCGTCGGGTGACGGTGTGGGCGGTTGACGGGTGCACGGCTCGCCGCCCCGTCGCGTCCACGTCGTGTCCGAGGTGAGGACCCGCATGCTTCGCACGCTCTTCCGGAACCGCCTGTTGTCCGTGCTTCGCTTCGCGACCGCCGACGCCGATCCGGACGTGGTCGGCCATCTCGAGCAGGCCTGCCGCGATTTCGGCGCCGATCCCGTCGAACGTTTGGCGCTGTTCGAGGCCGGGATCGTCGCCTCACGCCTGCAGATCCCCGGCGACGAGACCGACGACCGCGTCGGGGTGCTCGGGCAGAACGGGTGCTGGGGCAAGGCAGCGGCACGGCGCGACCCCTACACCGCCGCCACCGTGTTCCTGCGGGAGGCCCGCCGGCTGCGCACCGGACCGAACCCGCCCCGATCGGCTTCCCGGCTCGCCAGCCGCGTCCAAGGCCGCGGCGCGACGTGGGCCCACGCAGCCGCTCGACGCGCAGCGATCCGCGTCCTCGCGCCGGCCAACGCCGTCGACACCGCGACCTGGCGACTGCCCGCGCCGGCATCCCGGTCCTTGAACTGCCCGATCGGCTGACTCGAACCGGCCCAAACGGACGATCCGACGCAACGCCGCCTGCCGTCTGCTTGAGGGAACGAAGCCCGAGGAGCCGATGGTCGTGTCCGAGCCCTACATCCCGAAGCAGCGCAACGAGCTCTACTCGCGCGGCCCCGCGACGATGACCGTCGTCGTACCCGATGGCGTCGTCGTGTCGGAGTACGACATCGACCTGCTGTGGTCGGCGATCCTCGGCACGCAGTGCCCGTGCCCGTGCACCGGCCCGCACGCGCACACCATGCCGTTCAGCGCGTTCTACGAGGTCGACGAGGACCACCCGGACTTCGAGGACTGGGCGGCGCAGCAGTCGAGCACGACGCTTCCCCGCTAATCCGACGCGCGGTGACCACGTCCCGACGACCCCGTGCCTCCAGTCGTCGTCCGTCGTCGCGCCCTTCGTTGTATCGCGTATTGTTACGCGATACACTGGATCGGTGATCGTCGGCTTCCGGCACAAGGGTCTGGAGAAGCTGTATCGCGACGGGACGAAGAAGGGCGTTCAGGCTGCGCACGTCGGCAAGTTGCTACGCATCCTGTCTGCACTCGACGTGGCCCAGACCGCTGCGGACCTTGCGATCCCGTCGTTTCGCACCCATCCGCTCCACGGCGAACTGGCCGGACACTGGTCGATTCGGGTGGACGAAAACTGGCGGGTGACCTTCCGATTCGTCGAGACGGACGTCGAACTCGTCGACTATCAGGACTACCACTAGGCAAGGTGACCACGATGATGCGAAGCCCGGTTCATCCTGGAGAGATCCTGCGCGAGGACGTGCTCGCCGAGTTGGGCCTCAGCGTCGGCGAGGCCGCGCAGCGTCTCGGCGTCTCCCGCGTCACGCTCAGCCGGGTTCTGCACGGTCACTCCCGAGTGAGTCCCAACCTCGCCGTGCGCCTCGAGGAAGCCGGAGTCGGCACCGCCCGCGCCTGGCTGGCCATGCAGTCGGCGTACGACCTGGCCGCCGAACGTGCTGCCGGAGTGCCCAAGGTGCGCAAGCTCGACACCGTGGCCTGAGGAAGCGACCCAGCGGTCGACCTACCGCCCCGGCGTCCGTGCCGATCGCGGGCAGCAGCCGCTTGCCGACGACTGCAGAACGCAGAAGCCGCCAGCGAGGCGACCGGCGCAGGTAAGCGCACCTCGGGCGTTGCTTCCCTGCTCCCCAGCCTGCGGTTGACCGCCGATAATGGACGTTATGTCAGATGCGATTCCCGAGCGAATCCGCCCCTGACCTGGGAGAATAGACTCCGTGACCACTCCCCGCCGCCTGCATGCCGTGCCCACTGCACATAACGGACCTTCCGCCAAGATCGCTCCGACACCTGTCGAATCGCCGTTGCGCGACCTGCTGGAGTCCTGGACGATCCACCTGCGCGCCGAGCGCAAGTCGCCCAACACCCTCGCCGCCTACACCCAGGCCGTCGACCTCTTTCTGCGTTGGTGCGCCCTCGAGGAACTGCCGCCGCGACTCGACCGCCGCACCGTCTCGGCCTGGGTCGCCCAGCTCTGCGACGACAACGAGGCCACCACCGCGCGGCTGCGGCTTGTGGCGCTGCGTCAGTTCTCGGCGTGGCTGACCGAGGAGGACGAGCTCCCCAAGGACGAGATCCGCACGCTCAAGGCCCCGAAGGTCGACCAGCGAGTCGTGCCGGCGCTGAGCAACGACGAGGCGGCGGCGCTGGTGAAAGCCTGCGTCGGCAGGACGTTCCTGGATCGCCGCGACGAGGCGATGGTTCGGCTCATGCTCGACACGACCGCGCGCGCCGGAGAGGTGGTCGCCATGGAGCTCGACCGCGTCGACGTGGCGCGCGGCTCCCTGCACATCGTGCGCGGCAAGGGCGGCAAGGGTCGCGTCGTCCCGTTCGGCCCGGTCGCCGGCGCGGCGGTGGACCGCTACCTCCGAGCGCGCCGGTCCCATCCCCTGGCCGGCTCCCCCGCCCTGTGGCTGTCCGCGACGCGGAACCGCCCGCTGTCCTACAGCGGCCTGCGCGAGTCGCTGGCCGCCCGCGCGCGCGCCGCGGGCATCGAGGACTTCCACCCGCACCGCCTGCGCCACACCGCGGCGACGAGGTGGCTCGACGCCGGCGGGTCCGAGGGCGGGCTGATGGCCATGGGCGGATGGTCCCGCCGGGACCTGATCGAGACCTACACGCGAGACAGCGCCGAACGGCGCGCCGCCGAGGAGTTCCGCCGGCTGGGACTGGGCGAGCACTAGCAACAAGGCCTCTCCCAGGGTCTAGTTCCACGACACGCCGGAGTTCTTCTGCGGGGAAAGCTAAATTTTCAACGAGGGCGCTTCTTGCACTGGTGTCCACTGGTGTCCACTGGCGTCCACGGAATTGAAGTGACCCACCGTCACCTGAGCGTCCGTAGGCACAACCGAGCCGCGGACCATCGGCGGCGCACCGCATGCTTGTAGGCAGATCCCCCACCACGGGGATCTAGCCAAGACCGCCTTCCGTTGATCCCGGAGCTGCAACTCCGAGCGGAAGGCGGCCACTCCCGCAAAGGAGCGACAACAGCATGCCCCACAAGAACTCTCCGACCCAAGACGAGTTCGTCAGGTTCGGCAAGATCGGCGGCCGCAGCAACGCAATCGGGTCGATCGAGCAACGCGTCGAGAAGATCGTCGCCGAGGCCCCCGAACTGACACCACAACAGACGGCCCGACTGCGCGCCATCCTCTCCGGCGCGCTCGACCGCATCGGGGTTGTCCACGGCGGTGCCGCGTGACCCGCGAACAGCGCCGCCTGCGCGCACAGATCGCCGCACACACCCGTTGGTCCCTCGAGGACCCCGCCACGAACGCGGCCCGCGGGCAGGCCGGTCTGCTCGCCAAGTTCGAGCGGCAGGTCGATCCCGACCGCGCACTGGGCGCCGCCGAGCGAACCCGTCGCGCCGACGCCGCACGCCGCGCCCACATGGCCCGGCTCGCCCTGAAGTCGTCCAAGGCCCGCGCCGCTCGCAAACTCGAAGGCGGTCCCCATGCCACCGCCTAACGAAAGGCGCCGCCCCCAGCGAGGAAGCGGCGCCCAGGACGGCCGGCGAGCACGTCCAGAACAGGGTAGCCCGAGTGTCGCGGTCCCCGCGCTGATCTGCCTGCCCGTAGCAGCCCGCAAGCTCGCCATCGTCGTCGTCCGCCACTGCCCCCACTGCGCCGCCCCGCTGCACGTGCATCGACTGCCCTGGCAGCGGCTGGTCGGGGGTCCGCCGCCGATCCGACGCTGCCCGATCACCGGCGAGCGCTACGCGATTGCGGGGTCTGGGTGAACGAGCGCAGCGCCGTCATGGCCCGTGTCCGCTGGCGCGCCTCCTGGTGGAGCCCAAGCACATCCTGGCGGGTCCGCTACTTCTTCCGGGTCGTCGACGCACGCCGCTTCGCCGAACGTCAACGCGCCCTCGGCTATCGCACGCGGGTCGACGTCGCCGACCGGCCGGTCAGGTTCGGCCCCCAGGCGGAGGGCGAATGAGCGCCGATCCCCTCGGGTTCGCCCGGCGCCTGATCGACCAGGGCGTGCCGGTGTTCGCCGCATGGCCCGACCCGAGCACGGACTCCGGATTCCGCCCGCCCCGCCGCTGGCAGCACACCCGACCTGACCCCAAGGTGCTCGAGCGGTGGCGTCCGGGCATGGCCCTCTGCGCAGTCGGCGGGCACGCGCTGGACTTCGTCGACGTGGACCCGCGCCACGGCGGTCACGACGCCGCGCGCATGCTGCGCGAGGCCGACCGCTGGCCCACCGAATACGCCACCGTGGCCACCCCGTCCGGCGGGACCCACCACTACGTCTACCGGCTCGGCATCGCCAAGACAGACCGGGACGGCATCGATCTACAGTCCGGCAGCCCGGACGGGACCGGACGCGGGTTCGTGTTCATCCCGCCGACCGTCCGCGGCCCCAACGCCAAGGGCAAACCGGAAGGGCCGTACGTGCTCCTCGAGGACGGCCTCGACACGTTCGGCCGAGACGACGTCAGCGGCGCTGCATTCCGCGACTGGGTGACGGCCACGTCCCTGCCCCCCACGCCCGCGGCCGGCATCGTGGGACCCGCGGGCGGCATGGCCGGCCGCCTCGGCGAGCCCATCCCGGACGGCAGGCACGACAAGGTGCTCGCGGCCTACGTGGCCTCACTCGCCGCTCGAAAGATGACCGAGGCCGAGGCGCTGGGGATGATCGAGCTGCGCGCCCGCGACTGCGTACCGCCATGGTCGGGACCGGACAGCATCGAGAAATGCTTCCGCACACGATGGTGGCCCGGCGCGGCGCGCAAGTTCGCCACGGCGGTCGACGAACCCATCGGCCAGACAATCGGGCAGGCTCCGTCGTTCGCGATCCTCACCGCCGCCGACGTCGAGATCACTCGCGTGGTCTACGTCTGGCAGCACTACATCCCACGCGGAGCAGCAACCCTGATGCCCGGCGCCGAGGGCATCGGCAAGACCACCGTCGGCGTGCGCATCATGGCCGACCTCACCCGCGGCACCCTGCCCGGCGAATACCTCGGCACCCCACGCGACGTGCTGGTCATCGCACCCGAGGACGGCATCGCCGACGTGTTCACCCCACGGCTACGCGAGGCCGGCGCAGACCTGACCCGCGTGCACTACCTCAATGCACGGCTGGCCGCCGACGGCTCGGCGCACGAAGTAATCCTCCCCCGCGACCTCCCCGCGCTCGGCCAGGTCGTCGCCGACTACGACCCCGCGCTGATCTGGATCGACTCCCTGGCCACCACCCTGCCCGACGAACTCAAGTCGATCTCCTACAAGGACACCGCCAAGGTCCTGCGCGCGATCGGCAAGTGGGCCGAGCAGGCCCGAGTCGCCGTGGTCGCACCCTGGCACCTGAACAAGCAGTCCGGCTCCGACACCGCGCTGCGGATCATGGACTCGCGAGCGTTCCGCACCGCGGTCCGCTCCATGGTCATCGTCGTCGCCGACCCCGACTCGCCCGAGAACGGCCCACCGCAGGGGCTCGTCGCACTGGACAAGTCCAACGCGGGCAGCCTCGCAGTCCCCGCGCTGCGCTACCGCATCCGCCAAGCGACCTACACCGTGACCGAGACCGACGCCGAGACCGGCGAGATCCGCGAGCTGCCCGCCTCCTGCGGCGTCGTGGAGTGGATTGGGCAGGTCGACAACGGCTTGGAGACCGCCAGGTCCTTCCTGGCGCCGAGCATGAGCCGGGACAACGACCCGAAGGCGTGGCTGCGCGACTACCTCACACACGCCGGGGAGACGCCCCGTCAGACCGTTCTCGAGGCCGGAGCCGAGGCCGGGCACGGCGAGAAGCAACTCCAGCGGGCAGCCCGCACCCTCGGCGTCGTCTACACAGACATGACCGAGATCCGCGAGGGCAAGCCACCCATGCGCCGCACCGGTTGGCGGTTGCCGGCACAGCGGGCGGAAGGCGGTCAGGACACCTGGCTGCGCGGTCAGGACAGTTCCATCGTCCAGTCCCGACCGTCCTCACCGTCCTCACCGCCGTTGACCAGGGACGATGAGGACAACATCCATCCCCGTGAGAGCGCGGTCAGGACGGTCGGGACGGTCGCGGATGGGTTGTCCTCATCGGCGGCGCCGGTGTCCTCACCGCACGCAGACGACCCAGACCCACCGTTCGAATGCGTGGTCTGCGGCAACGAACTGCTCCTGCGCCTGCCCGGCCGCGACACCTGCGACCGGTGCCGGATCGCAACCGTGGTCGGTCCGCCGGCGCACCGCGACGAGGCCTGCTGATGCCCCATGCCCTCCACCTCTCCAAGGCCGCCCTCGCGGCGTGGCACGCCCTCCTCGTCGCCGCCGAACACACCCGCCCACCCTGCCGAGGTCGGACCGAATGGGTGTCCGACGACCCCGCCGACAAGGCCGCCGCGATCGAGGCCTGCGGATGGTGCCCGCTGACGCCGGACTGCCGAGCGTTCACCACGGCCTGGACCCCGACCGCCGGGGTGTGGCACGGCCGCGACTTCACCGAAGCCAACAACCGCCGCCACCGGGAGCGGGCACCGTGACCGCGAACCTGCACGCAACCACCATCGACGTAGAGCAGTGCGCCCACGACGTTCGGGGGTGCGCATGACCAATCCATATGGCCGGGCGCATCAGATCCTCCGCGAAGCCCTCGTCGCCAAGATGAACGGCAAGCCCTGCGTCAGGTGCGGCCACCCCCTGCGCACCGGCGACGCGGTCGACCTCGACCACACCGACGACCGCGGCGGATACCTCGGCCTCGCGCACGCCGCGTGCAACCGCAGAGCTGGGGCACGCAAGGGCAACCGACTGCGGAACCTGCGCATCAACTCACGGGAATGGTGATGGGCGTGTACCTGCGCGCTACTCGCCGCCTTATTTAGCGCAGCCCATCTCCCTCCCTGACCCCGCAGCCACATTCCTGACCCCGCGCCGTATCCACGGCCGGGCCCCCAACGTGACGAAAGGACGATCTTCGATGACGACCGAATCGGACTACCCGGAGCTGACGCCCGCCGAGGGCCGTGGACAGACCGTCGCGGCGGTGCGGGCGCTGCTCGACCAGGACCTGGCGGCCTTCTACGCCACGGTGGTCGTCAACCCGATCACGGCGGCGCTGGGCCTCGCCGGGCTGACGATCGCGATGGCCGAACGTTCGTTCGAGGGTCGGGAGGAGTTCGAGGCCGCGCTCGAGGACATGCTGCGGCTGCCGATGTGACCGCGGGCGAGTTCCCGGCGGTGAAGCTACAGTGGTCCCAGGAAGTCGTTCGCGTCCTGCTTTCTGCTCTACGGACTGGAAACTGGGGCCTGTCGGACCTCCTAGGTCGCAGGGGTATTCGTGCCTCCGCGTCGAGTCGGCGCCTTGCCTCGACTCCGCGAGCTGCGCGCTCCACGGACCGCCACCCAATCCACTTTGAGCATGCCCGCGTGCGCTCTCGCCGTGGGCGGAACGGATCACCGTGCGCATTCAGGAAATGATCGATCGGCTTCGCAGCGAGAACCACAACGACCTGGCCAAGAGCAACGAGCTGCTGGCCCAGATGCGGGCGTGGCACGCCGAGGAGCGCAACACCGCCGAGGGCGGGCCGCTGTCGTTCGGGCAGGCCGACGTCGATTCGACGAGGACTCTGCGGGAGAGCCTGACGGACCGCATCGAGCTGCGAAACGCGAGGATCGCCGAGCTGCTGCGCGAGCAACGTCTCGACGAGGTCGCCCACGGTTTGCAGTCCGAGTCCTGGCCGACCGGGGTTCGCCGCGGCGGCTCCGCGGACGAGCACCGCGGGCCGGGGTTCGTCTACTCGGGCGACAACACTCGCGCGGCGCTGAGGCGTGGCGAGTCGTTCAACGCCCACCCGGTCGTCGTCCGTTCGCTGGACAGCGCCCGCGAGCAGGCCGTCGTCGGCCAGCACGGCAGCCTCGGGCAGATGGTCCGCGCACTGTCGACCGGCGGCGCCTCCGCGGTGATCCCGACGATCTGGGCCGGCTCGATCGTCGACCGGGCGCGGAACTACGCGGCGGTGCTGCAGGCCGGTGCAAGCGTGGTCCCGATGGCCGCGAAGACCGTGCAGATCGGCCGGCTGACCGGGGATCCGACGGCGGCGTTCCGCACCGAGGGCTCGACGATCACGGCCTCCGATCCGACGTTCGACAACGTGACCCTGGACGCCAAGACGATGTCCTGCCTGACGGTCGCGTCCCTGGAGTGGCTGCAGGACGCCTCCCCGGACGGGGACAACCTGATCGAAGACGCGATCGCCAAGTCCATGGCCCTGGCCCTGGACCTCGCGGCGCTCTACGGCGGCGTCACGACCGGGTCCGGGTCGATCAACCTCCCCACCCCGCCGAGCCCGCGCGGCGTCCTGGCGGCGCTGCTGGCGGTCGCCCCGTCCAGCGTGCTCGGCGACGCCGCGAACGGCACCACGCAGACCGCTGCGTCGTACTGGAACGAGGTGATCGACACCATCGGCACGGTCAAGGACAACAACGAGATGCCGTCCGCGGCGATCTGGAACTCCAAGCTGGAGCGCCAGTACGCGAAGGCCTACGACACCCAGGGGCAGCCGTTGATGGTGCCCGAGGCCGTTGCGGCGCTGCCGCGGTTGGTCAGCAACCAGGTGCCGTCCTACACGCGGGGGACCATGGTCAACCGCGCCACGGACCTGTTCGTCGGGGACTGGTCGCAGCTGCTGATCGGTCAGCGCATGGACTTCACGATCCAGGTCCTGACGGAGCGGTACGCCGAGAACGGTCAGGTGGGGATCGTGGCGCACTGGCGCGGCGACGTGCAGCCAGCCCGTCCGCGCTCGTTCGCGGTCTACCGCGCGCTGCAGGGCGCCTGATGGCCCGCCCGAGCGCCCGCGAGGCGCGTGTGGAGGCCGAGGCCGTCGAGGCCGACCGGAGGGCGCAGGAGGTCGGTCCGGGCCTCACGACGAACCCGTCGGCGCGGGTGGCTCGGACCTACGTCCGGGCAACCTCGCCCGATGGTGTCGACGTGGTGTTCGTGCCGGGCGAGGCGCTGCCCGCGTGGGTGCTCGCGGCGATGACGGGTGCCCGCGTGGACGCCGACGGCGTGGTGACGGTGCGAGGCACCGCGTGAGCGGCGACGGGCCCCGCAGCGGGCCGCAGGTGCCGCCGTCCACGGCGCGGGTCGAGTCCTCCGCGGGCGCGATCTACATCGACGACGAGGCGCATCGCCTCGAGGGCGAACCGCCTCGAGCCAGCGGCGGTTGGCGGTACGCGGACTACGGCACCGCCCGGCAGTAGGACCTGCACGGCGCGGCGTCAAACTCACGGCCGGGGGCGCTTCAGGTTCGCGTCCGGGGCCGAAGCAAGGCGGCCGAACGAACCGGGCACCCTTCTCTGCCCGCAGGCCGCCTGCGCCGCAAACGCAAGGAGCGCCCCCGTGTGCCGCAGCGCACGGGGGCCTCGCGTTTCCCCGTCGGTGCGAATGCGGACGGAACCGACAACGGGGGCGGGCCGTCCAAGGCGAGGTGACGATCTGGGGGCGGGCGGGGCGGGCCGCGGCGCTGCTCGGCATGACCCTCGTGTGCTCCGCGACGGCCCCGGTCGCGGCAGCGAGCGAAACGGCGACGGCGTACGGGCCGGGCGGCTGCTCGGACTGGGGACAGACGGCAGTGCGCAACTGGCTCACCGGCAAGTGCACGCCACCGGCCAAGGCGGCCACCTACACGCACCACTACAACGGCGGTGGCGGGGTCACCGTGCGCGGACTGAAGTACGGCGACGGCTGCACCAAGGTGGCGGACCGGCCGGGCCACGGCAAGTTCGACTTCAAGCCGGCGTGCGACATGCACGACTACGGCTTCTACCTGATGCAGCGCGGGCACCGGTTGAAGAAGTCGCAGATGAACGTCAACGAGATCAATTCCTGGTTCGCTGCGGTCCTGTACTACGGCGAGTGCGGCCAGTACCGAGGCGAGGACCGCGACGAGTGCCGGCGACTCGCCAAGAAGTACGCATACGGGGCCGCCATGTTCGCCGTGTGGTTCGCCTGATGGGCACCGTAGGGTCGTTGCTGGCCGGGAGAGGACGAGTGAGATCCCATGTGGTTCCGTAGGCACCCGTGGCAAGCCGCCGCGCTGGCGCTGCTCCCGCTAACGATCGTCGGCGTAGTCGCGACCGGGGCCAACCTGGCGTTCTGGGCGCTGCTCCTGCTGCTTCCCGGTATCGCCGTGGGGCTTGGAGCAGTGCAGCGGATGCTCCACCCACCCCGCCCCGACCACAACGGCCGAATGCCTCGCCGACGGTAGCGCGCCGCCACTTACGGCAGCAGATACCCCACCGCCACCCGGCATGAGCACCCGCGCGATCGGCACCGCCCGTCGGCGTTCACCACGACACCGTTGCCGAAGACCTGAAGGCATCTGTGGGAAATCCGACAGTCGATCTGCCTATCAACGTGATCTCTCTCGACGGCCGCGAGCGTCCCCGCGTGACACAGCGTCAGACGGACACCGGCGACGCCGCCGAGCGATTCTCGGACGAGTGGATCGGTGGCGCGAGCTCAGTGAAGGGCCATCGGCGATCTGGACATAACGCAGGCTTAGGCGCTCCCCCGAACCGCGCTTGACACGCGCGATAGCATGCCGTCCACCTCGGGAGCAGTGGACGTTATGTCAGATGGCGTCTTGTCGGTTCGGGGTATCTCCTACAGCCCAATCCCCTCGGCCGAACGGTTGAGATAGAACGACCGGTTCCTCCGATACCGGCGGGGTGGGCGCGTTCCTACCGTCGAAGGATGAATGCCGACGAGCGCCTCGCGAGCCCGCGGGATCGTTGGTGTGCGCTCTCGGCGGCGGACCGGCGAGCTGTCGCTCGATACGCACGACGCGGCCAGGCGCATCCGAACCCCGTCCTCGCGACCGTGGCTGCCGAATGGGCCGCGTCGCCGTTGAGTCCGCGGCGCTCGCACGCCGGACGCCGCTACGCCCGACGGGTGGCACTGGTCGACGCCCTGGTCACCGCGTCGGGTGGCCTCGGTTCGCCGCACGAATTCGGGCTGGCCGTGCGCTACCTCCGCGAGCTGACGGTCGCCGAGAATCTGCGACGGTTGTCTGCGGCGGTGACCTAACCACCCTCTCCGCATGCGGTTCAAACTGCGATATTTGTGCGATTAATCTTGTCAATCCGAACGGGTGTTCGATATTCTGTGAGGCATGAACACCCCCGTGCTCGACGCCTACGCCGGCCTTGCCGACGCGTTGGCCGCTGTGCGTGCGGCCATGGACGAGCACCATCACAAGGTCGGCGATCACGAGCTGATGCAGCTCTTCCGTGCGCATCACCGCATTGAGGCGCAGCTGGCTTCGCTCGGACTGGACCACATCAGCCTCGCCGGCATGCGGGACCTACCGCATCGGGTCGGGGCGTCGTCTACCTCTGCGTGGATGACCGGGCTCCTCACGATGGACCCGAGCACCGCTGCCAGCCGCGTGCGTACGGCAACTGCGCTCGAGACGCTGTGCCCCGCGACCTACGACCGACTCGCCGCCGGGGACATAGCCCTGGAGCAGGCAACCGCCGTCTGCTCGATCGTGAGCGACCTGCCCACGGGCGCGACGGAGCGGCAGATCGTCCACGCCGAGCGCTATTTGCTCGACCGCGCAGCGACCAGCAACGCGCTGGAGTTGCGCAAGCTGCACAAGCGGGTCGAGCACGTCATCGATCCCGATGGGCTGCTGGGCCGCGAGGCCGACGCGCCACGCAAGCGGCGCATGAACATTCGCGACAACCACGACGGCACCCAGACCATGAGTTGGACCGGGACCGACGAGGAGATCGCCAAACTCAAGGCGGCGCTGAATCCACTGGCCGCGCCGCAGCCCGCCGCCGACGGCACCCGCGACGACCGGACCCCCGAGCAGCGCCGCGCCGATGCCATGGACGACCTGGTCGACCGAAGCCTGCGCTTCGGGAACCTCCCCACCGTCCGCGGACACGCCCCGCACATCATCGTGACCATCAGCCAGGACAACCTCAACACCGGCACCGGGTTCGGCATCACGACCACCGGGGAAACCCTCACCGCCGAAGCAGTCCGCCGCATCGCCTGCAGCGCGAACCTGCACCCCCTGCACATCGACGGCAACGGCATCCCGCTGCGCCTGGGCCGCTCGCAACGCCTCGCCTCCCCCGCCCAGTGGCTCGCGTTGGTCGCGCGCGACGGTGGGTGCGTCGGCGAGAACTGCACCCGTCCACCGGAATGGTGCGACGCGCACCACCTCGAGTACTGGGAAGACCTAGGCCCGACAGACCTCGAGAATCTCTGTCTTTTGTGCCCGTTCCATCACGATCAAGTCCATCACCACGGCTGGGATCTTCGAGTCGCAGAAGACGGGCACATCGAACTCATCCCACCCGAGCGCGTCGATCCCTACCAGCGCCCGCGACGCAACAGCCACTGGCGCGAACGAACTGCAGCCTGATGGCCGGCCACTGGTCCCCACCCGGTAATTGCGGACGATCTGGGAGAAATGGTGTCGTTGCGCACCTGCACGGGCCCAGCCACATCGTGAGGAATCCCGACGATCTTGCGTCTAGCAAGATCGTCTCGACGCCCCGTCAGACGATCACCGCAGAGCGGGACACGTTCACCCCGCGCGGCTAGACGCCTGCGCTCGGACGATCAAGCCCTTTACCCTTGATCACGTCTGATTCGGCGGCGGGGGCGCAGCATCGTGGTGGAGTGGTTTCAGGCCGTCTTTCTCGGCCTGCTGCAGGGGCTGACGGAGTTTCTTCCGATCAGCTCCAGCGCGCACCTGCGCATCTTCCCCGACCTGTTCGGCTGGAAGGACCCCGGCGCCTCGTTCACCGCCGTCATCCAGATCGGCACCGAACTGGCCGTCCTCCTGTACTTCCGCAAGGACATCTGGAACATCACGAAGACCTGGACGCAGTCCCTCTTCAAGCCGGAACTGCGCAGCCACGTCGACGCCCGCATGGGCTGGTACGTCATCGTGGCACGATCCCGATCGCCCTGCTCGGCATCGCCTTCCAGGACGACATCAAGACCGGCGCCCGCAACCTCTGGATCGTCGGCACCATGCTCATCGTCATGGGCCTCGTGCTCGCCGCGGCCGAGCGCATGGCGAAGCTGCACCGCGCCAGCAACGACCTGACGATGCGCGACGGCGTCCTCTGCGGCCTCGCCCAGGCGTGCGCACTCGTCCCCGGCGTCTCCCGCTCCGGCGCCACCATCTCCATGGGGCTGGCGCTGGGTCAGCAGCGCGCGGTCGCCACCCGCTTCGCCTTCCTCCTGGCCATCCCGGCCGTCGTCGCGGCCGGCATCTTCCAGATCGAGGACGTGACCTCCGGCGACACCCCGTACAGCAACGGGCAGACGATCCTCGCCACGATCGTGTCGTTCGCCGTCGGCTACGCCGCCATCGCCTGGCTGCTGCGCTACGTCAGCACCCACACGTACACGCCGTTCGTGATCTACCGCGTCGTGCTCGGCGCCCTGGTGCTGCTCCTCGTCGCCACCGGCGTCCTCGACGCCAAGAGCGACATCGACGCCGCACCCGCACCGGCCGGCGCCAGCGCCCCCGTCGCAGCAGCGCCCTAGGCGGAATGGCCCAACGCTTCGCGCAGGAACCCCGGCAGCTCGCGCTTCCCGGACCCGTCGGTCGCGACGACCACGTACGTGGTGCGGCCCGTGCAGGTGACCTCGCCGTCGCGGCGTACCTCGAAGGCGATGTCGAAGCTGGTCCGGCCCAGGCGCGGGCACGTCACCGCCACGACGGGACTGTCGTGGAAGCCGATCCCCGCTGCCCAGTCGAGCTCCGTGTGCACGAGTTGCACGTCGTACCCCGCGTCGAGCATCGCCCGGTACGCGACCCCGCGCGCCTCGAGGAAGGCCGTGAACGCCTCGTCGAACCACACCAGGTACCACGCGTTGAACACCACGCCCTGCGCGTCCACTTCGTGATAGCGGACGCGGACGGGAAACGAGAAGGTCATCGCGCACGAAGCAGCGCGAGCGGGATGTCCCGCGACGTCTTCTTCTGGTACGACTCGTAGCTCGGGTACATCTTCACCAGCGCGGGCCACAGCCTGGCCTTGTCGTCGGCGGTCGCCACCGTCGCCGTCATCGCGACCTTCTTCGCGTCCCGCTCGACCTCGACGTCCGGGTTGGCGATCAGGTTCAGAAACCACGCGGGAGTCCGGTCGTCCCCCGCGTAGCTGCCGACGACGACCAGCGCGTCCCCGTCGGCCAGGTACAGCAGCGGTACCGTCCGCCGTTGGCCGCTCTTGCGGCCGGTGGTGGTCAACAGCAGCGTCGGCGCCTTGCGGAAGGACGCCCCGAAGCGGCCCTTGCTGCGGCGCAGCAACTGCGTGTGCGCTGAGCTCAGCGCCTTCACGACGGTGTCCTTCACGCGATCCGACGCACCCATCGACCAATCCCCTCGCACGCTGTTCACCTGGAGCCGGCATCGTCGGGAACGTGCCCGACACGACCATCATTCCGCGCCGCCTCGGGCCGGGCGCGGCGACGGTCGTCGGATGCAGCGCGATGCTCGGCGCGGGAGTGTTCGTCGTGTGGACGCCGGCCGCCGCGGCGGCGGGAGCGGCACTCCCCCTCGCCCTCGCGCTCGCCGCCCTGGTCGCCTGGTGCAACGCCGACTCCTCCGCCCGCCTCGCCGCCAGACACCCGCAGTCCGGCGGCGCGTACGTGTACGGCCGCGAGCAGCTCGGCCCGTTCTGGGGCTACCTCGCCGGTTGGGCGTTCGTCACCGGCAAGAGCGCGTCGTGTGCCGCGATGGCGCTCGCCGTCGGCGCGTATGCCTGGCCCGACCACGCGGGCACCGTCGCCGCCGCGGTCGTGGTCGGCCTCACCGCGCTGAACTGCCTCGGCGTGCACCGTTCCGCCCTCGTGGGCGCCGTGATCGTGGCGGTCGTGCTCGCAGTCCTCGCCGCGGTGGTCGTCGTCGCGCTGGGCTCGGACGCGGCCGACGCCGAGCGGCTTCGGGTGAACGCCGACGCCGGCGTGGCCGGCGTCCTGGAGGCCGCGGGGCTCCTCTTCTTCGCGTTCGCCGGATACGCCCGGCTGGCCACCCTCGGCGAAGAGGTCCGCGACCCCGCCCGCACCATTCCTCGGGCGATCCGCCGGTCGCTCGCGATCGTCCTCGTCGTGTACGCCGCCGTGCTCGCGGCAAACCTCGCGGTTCTCGGGCCCGACGGCATGGCCGCCACCGCCACTCCCCTGGCCGAGCTTGCCGACGCCGCGGGCGCGGAGCGCCTCGAGTGGCCGGTCCGCACCACCGCCACGCTCGCCGCCGCGGGCGCCCTGCTCGCGCTGCTCCTCGGCGTCTCGCGGACCACGCTGGCCATGGCCCGCGACGGACACCTTCCCCGGCCGCTCGCCACCGTCCGCGCGGGGCGGCCGCTCCACGCAGAGCTGGCGGTGGGTGCCGTGGTCGCCGTCCTCGCCGCCACGCTCGACCTCCGCGGCGCGATCGGCTTCTCCTCCTTCGGCGTCCTTCTCTACTACGCGATCGCCAACGCATCGGCCTGGACGCTGGGCTCCAGGGCATGGGCCGGTGCCGGTCTGGGCGGCTGCCTCGTGCTGGCGTTCGCGCTGCCCGCGCAGTCCGTCGTCGTGGGGCTTGCGGTCCTCGCGGTGGGCGCAGTCGCCTACGCGATCCGCCGCCGCGTGTAAGACTCCCGAACGTGATGATCGACCCGAACGCCTACGACCGGTTCGTGCTCCGTCAACGCATCCGGCTGGGGATCAACCAGTACGAGTTCGCGATCCCCGAGGCCGAGCAGACCCCGTTCTGCTTCGTCGAACAGAAGCGCTTCAAGTTCAAGGAGGACATCGGCTTCTTCGCCGACTCCTCCAAGCGCCAACTGCTGCTGCGCATCAAGGCCCGCCAGCGCTTCGACCCACGCGCCAAGTACGACATCACCACCGCCGACGGCACGCCCATCGGCCAGATCTCGAAGGTGTTCGGCGCCTCGATCTTCCGGTCCACCTACGCCCTGCACGACGTGTACGGCCAGGAGATCTGCCAGGCCGCGGAGCGCAGCCTGGGCGTGGCGCTGTTCCGACGCCTCGTAGGCCTCGTCCCCTACGTCGGCGGATTCTCCGACTGGTTGCCGATCCCGTACCACTTCGACTTCAAGCGCGGCGAGCAGGTGCTGGCGACGAACACCCGCCGGAAAATGAAACTGCGCGACACCTACGACATCGACGCCACGCCCGACGTGGGGCGAATCCTCGATCGGCGCCTGCTGCTCGCGGCCGTCGTCGGCATGGACGCGCTGCAGGCCCGTTGAGAACGAGCGATGTATCGCGGCACGATACGTCCGAAACGAACCCGAAATCTGGCGACGCTTCAATGACACCGTGACGGTGCGCAGCGTCTGCTCCTACTGCGGTGTGGGCTGCGGCGTGCTCGTCGAGTCCGGCCCCGGCCCGGACGGCCGGCGCCGAGTGCTGTCCGTCGTCGGGGACAGGGCGCACCCCGCCAACCGCGGGCGGCTGTGCGTCAAGGGCGCCACCAGCGCGGAGGCCGCGACGGCGTCCGGACGCGTCGAACGGGCCGAGCTGCGCACGCGCCGAGACGCCGAACGCGTGTCGACGCCGTTGGACGAGGCGATCGTCGCTGCGGCGACGAAGTGGGCGGCGATCGTCGCCGAACACGGCCCGGACTCGGTCGCCCTCTACGTCTCCGGCCAGATGACGACCGAGGCGCAGTACCTGGCCAACAAGCTGACCAAGGGCTATCTGCGCACCAACAACATCGAGTCGAACTCGCGGCTGTGCATGGCGAGCGCGGCCACCGGCTACAAGCAGTCCCTCGGCGCCGACGGTCCGCCCGGGTCCTACGACGACCTCGACCACGCCGACGCGTTCCTGGTCATCGGCTCCAACATGGCCGACTGCCATCCCATTCTCTTTCTGCGGATGATGGACCGCGTCCGGGCCGGGGCGAAGCTGATCGTCGTCGACCCGCGCCGCACCGCCACCGCCGCCAAGGCGGATCTTTTCCTGCGGGTTCGGGCCGGGACGGATGTCGCGTTGCTGAACGGCCTCCTCGCCCTGCTGCTCGAGGCCGGGCGCGTGGACGAGGGCTTCGTGGCCGAATGCACGGACGGGTGGGCGGAGATGCCGGCGTTCCTGGCCGACTACTCCCCCGCAGCCGTCGCCGAAACGACGGGCCTGGCCGAGGCGGATCTGCGCCGCGCCGCCGAACTCCTCGCGGGCGCCGAGAACTTCACGACCCTCTGGACGATGGGGCTGAACCAGAGCACCCACGGCACGTGGAGCACGAACGCGATCTGCAACCTGCACCTGGCCACCGGCACCATCGGCCGTCCCGGCAGCGGCCCGTTCTCGCTGACCGGGCAGCCGAACGCCATGGGCGGCCGTGAGATGGGCTACCTGGGGCCCGGCCTGCCCGGCCAGCGCAGCGTGCTGGTCCCGGCCGATCGCGCGTTCGTCGAAAACCTCTGGGACTTGGCGCCCGGCACCCTGCGCACCGACGTCGGTGCCGGGACCGTGGACCTGTTCGCCAAGCTGGCGTCGGGTCAGATCAAGGCCCTGTGGGTGATCTGCACCAACCCCGTCGTCTCGGTTGGCAATCGCGCGCAGGTGATCGCCGGGCTCGAGGCGGCCGAGCTCGTGATCGTGCAGGAGGCCTTCGCCGACGCGGAGATCAACGCCTACGCCGACGTGCTCCTGCCGGCCGCGATGTGGACCGAGACCGACGGCGTGATGGTCAACTCCGAAAGAAATGTGACGCTCCTTCAGGAGTTGGCCGATGCTCCGGGCGAGGCTCGTCCGGACTGGGACCTCATCGCCAGATTCGCCAGGGCGCTGGGGCACGAGAAGGCGTTCGACTACACGAGCGCAGAAGAGGTGTTCGCCGAGCTGCAGGCCTTCGCACATCCGGACACCGACTACGACCTGCGTGGCATCACCTACGACCGCCTCAAGCAGGGCCCGGTGCAGTGGCCCGCACCCGCGGGCGACGAGTCCTCCCGCCATCCGCTGCGCTACGTCAACGACGGCGCAACCCGACCGGTGCGCACCCGCGCCGACGGCACGACGCCCCGCCTCTGGTTCCCCCTGCCCGAGGGCCGCGCCCGCTTCCACCCGCGGCCGCACCTCGAGCCGGCCGAGGTCCCGGACGCCGAGTTCCCCTTCCTGCTCAACACCGGCCGCGTGGGGAGCCAGTGGCACACCGGCACGAAAACGGGAAAGGTCGCCAAGCTCAACCGGATCGACCCCGGGCCCTTTCTCGAAATCCATCCCGACGACGCCGCCGCCTTGGGCGCTGCCGAGGGGGACGGCGTCGAGGTGGTCTCGCGACGGGGGCGCGCGGTGCTCCCGGCGCGCATCACCGACGCCGTCGCGCCGGGCAACGTGTTCGCACCCATCCACTGGAACGACGCCCGCGGCGAGAACCTGGCGATCAACGCCGTCACCAACGACGCCGTCGATCCCGCCTCTGCCCAGCCAGAACTCAAGGTCTGTGCAGTGCAGCTGGTGCGCGTCGCGCCGGCGATCGCCCCACCCGCCGGTCTCGCCTCCGCCCTTGGGCTCGGCGCGGGCACCCCTCCCGCCCTGGACCCGGTCCAGCGGCAGTACCTGGCCGGCCTCGTCTGGGCGCTGACCTCGCAGACCGGGACGGTTCGCGACGGTACCCCCGTGCTCCCGCAGGAGGCACCGTTCGCGGGCGGCGCCCGCGCCTGGGTCGACGGGATGCTTGCGGGCATGTTCAGCCGGGCTGCCGGGCCCTCGGCACCGCAGATCGCCGCGCCCCGAGCCGGCGCTCCCCCGGTCGTGATCGCCTGGGCTTCGCAGACGGGCACGGCGGAGGAGTTCGCGGCGCAGGTTCATCGCACGCTGACCGCGGACGGCGTCGACGCCACGTTGATCGGCATGGACACGCTCAACGTGGCGACCCTGCCGGGCATGCCGCGGCTGTTGGTCGTCACCAGCACCTACGGCGACGGCGAGTCCCCCGACAACGGGCAACACTTCTGGCGTGCGCTGTCCGCACCCGGCGCCCCGAAGCTCGCGCACACCGAGTTCGCCGTGCTCGCCTTCGGCGACTCGAACTACGCCGACTTCTGCGCCCACGGCCGCCGCATCGACGCCCGCCTCGCCGATCTCGGCGCCACGCGGCTCGCCGAGCGACTCGACGTCGAACCCCACGCCCTGGATCAGGCCGACGCGTGGCTCGCGGCACTGCGCTCCCGGCTGGCTCCGGGCTCGAGCACCGTCGCGGTGGATCGGCCCGACGGCCCCGAGGAGACCGAGACCGCAGCGGTGTTCACCCGGCGTTCTCCCCTGCACACCCAGCTTCTGACGAATCGTCAGCTCACGGGCGAGGGTTCGGCCAAGGACGTGCGCGCCTTCGAGTTCGAACTGTCCTCGGATTGTTCGTACTCCGTCGGCGACGCACTCGGCGTCTGGCCGCGCAACGACCCGAAGGTCGTCGAGGAGTGGCTGGCCGCCACCGGCCTGGCGCCGGACGCGCCCGTGGGCCTGGCCGGCCTGCCGGCGATGACGCTGCGCACCGCTGCGCTGGAGTACCTCGACATCGTGCGGATCACGCCGGAACTGCTGCGCTTCGTCGCCGCGCGCACCGACAAGTCCGAGCCGGGGCATCGCGACCTCGCGCGACTGCTGCGGCCGGACAACACGTTGAGCCTGTCCCAGTGGCTGTGGGGCCGCCAGGCGATGGACCTGCTCGTCGAGTTCCCCGTGCGCGCCGAGCCCGTGGAGTGGCTCGAGGTCCTACGCCGCCTCGCGCCACGGCTGTACTCCATCTCCAGCAGCCCACTGGTCACCCCCACCCGCGTGGCGCTGACCGTCTCGGCCGTGCGGTACGCCCACGCGGGCAAGGTGCGCCACGGCGTGTGCAGCACGTTCCTCGCCGACCGCAGTGCGCACGGCAGCGTCGGGGTGTTCCTGCAACGGTCCGCACACTTCCGCCCGCCCGAGGCGACGAGCGCACCGATGATCATGATCGGCCCGGGCACCGGCGTGGCCCCGTTCCGCGGCTTCCTGCAGGAGCGCCGCGCCCTCGGGCACACCGGGCGCAACTGGCTGTTCTTCGGCGAGCAGCGCTCCGCGACCGACTACTACTACCGCGACGAACTCGAGTCGATGCGCGACGAAGGCCTCCTGACCCGCCTGTCCCTCGCCTTCTCCCGGGACCAGCGGCAGAAGGTCTACGTCCAAGACCTCATGCGCGACTCGGGAGCCGAACTGTGGCGGTGGCTCGACGACGGTGCGCACGTCTACGTGTGCGGCGACGCCACCCGCATGGCCAAGGACGTCAACGACGCCCTGCTGGACATCGCCCGCGAGCACGGCGGCCTGGGCGACGGCGCCGAAGACTGGCTGGCGAACCTGGCAAGCGCCCGAAGGTACCTACGCGACGTCTACTAGACGCCCGCGCTGCCGTTCGCGAGGTTCTCCTTGACCGTCGTGGCGTAGACGTCCACGTACTCTTGGCCGCTGAGTTCCTGGATCGCCTTCATGATGTCGTCGGTCATCTCGCGGAAGAGCAGGGCGTCCCGCTTGCGGTCGGCGTACTTGGCGAGGTCCAGCGCGGGCCCGAAGCGGACGGTGACGGGTGCCAGGCGCGGAACCTTCCGGCCCGGCGGCTGGACGACGTCGGTGCCGATGACGGCACACGGCACCAGCGGGGCTCCGGACTGCAGCCACAGCCGGGCCACGCCGACGCGGCCGCGATACAGCCGCCCGTCCGGGGAGCGCGTGCCCTCGGGGTAGATGCCCAGCAGGTCGCCCTCGGCCAGCACGTCCACGGCCGTCTGAATTGCCGCCAGCCCCGCGCGGCCGCTGGAGCGGTCCACCGGCTTCTGTCCAACGGCGTTGAAGAACCCCGCTGTGAGCCGCCCCGCGACGCCCTTGCCGTTGAAGTAGTCGGCCTTGGCCAGGTAGACGACCTTGCGGCGGATCACGAGCGGCACGAAGAAGTGGTCGGAGAACGAGACGTGGTTGCCCGCCAGAATGGCCGGTCCGGTCGTCGGGACGTGCTCCAGCCCCTCGACCGTCGGCCGGTACGCGGCGCTGAGCACGGGCCCCACGGTGAGCTTCATGCCGCGGTAGAGCAACGCCACTTCCGCAAGACCTCCGCCCGCGTGCAATCGCTGCCGGTGCCGCCCGGTTTCGCGTGCGGCTGAGGATACGGGCAGGATCGGAGCGAGATTCAGGGAGGTCGGGCTTGGCAGGGAGCACGGTGGCAGGGCGCCGCAGCGTGGCTGCGTTGATCCTCGCGGCGGTGATGGCCGCGAGCACGGGGTGCGGCGGAGGCGGCGGCACGGCTGTGCCGGGGCCGCAGCCGACCACGCCCGCGAAGCCGCAGAGCACCGCCGTGATCCCGCCCACGCCGTACACCGGCGCGTTCCAGTCGATCGCCGACGCCTCGAGCCAAGCTCCCGCAGCCGCGGCTCGGCTCGCGGCCGGGATCGTCGCGGCGGGCGGCGTACGCGGCCAGGTCGCGTCGGCCGCCTCCGAGCTGCGGGCCAAGCTCACCTACCGGCTGACCCTGCACGTCCATCTGGCGGGCCTGGCGGCCGTCAGCGTGCTGGACACCGGCCCGGACAGCGAGCGGACCAAGGCCGCGTTCGCCGCGGTGGACCGCAACTCCAAGGCCCTTGCCAAGCTCGTCCCGGCCGGAGGCCGCGTCGGACAGAGCCCGGCCCCGGCGGCGACGCCGGAGGCCAACTCGGACCCCGAGGCCGAGCCGGACACGAACGCGGCGCGGCGCTCTCCGGACTTCCTCGTCGCCTGGCGAACCCACGTCGACGACATCGCCGCGTACGCCCTCGCGGCCCGCGAGGAGATCGAGCCGGAGAAGGACGACGCCCGGCGCGACCTGCAGACCTGGGCCGACGCGGCGTCCTCCTCGCTCAAGAAGACGGCGTCGGGCCAGGTCCAGTCCAAGCTGCTGCGCAACAACCTCAACGGCTACCTCAAGGCCATCACCAGCGCCATCAACGGCCTCGCCTCCGACGACGGCACCGGCCCGGAGCAGCTCCGGAAGGCGAACTCGGCCATGGTCGGCTTCGCCGAGAACCTCGGTGCGGGACTGGCCCGAGCCGCCGACTTGGACGGCGACGCCCGCGACGGCGCCGCGGACGTGCGGGCGGACCTGACCCGCCTGCTGACCGAGAACGTGGCGATGACCGGGGCGACGGTGCTCGCGTCGTACACCCATCGCAAGACCGGCGCGGCCAACAGTCGGCAGGCGCAGATCGCCCGGCTCGGCCTGGACGACAATTCCCGTGCCCTCGCCGACCGGCTCCGCCCCGCGGCCGACCCCCGCACGGAAGCCGAGTTCCTGCAACTGTGGCGGGCGGTCGTCTACAACTTCCTGGACTACTCCGAGGCCGTGCGCACGGGCAGCACCAAGAAGGCCGACGGCGAGGTCGCCACCCTCGACACGCAGCGCGCGACCGTCGCGGCGTTCCTCGCGAAGGTGGTGGACAAAAAGGTCACGGCCGCCGCCCTGAGCGCGGATCTGAAGGTTCTCGTCGCCAACCTGACGGGGGCCGTCCAGGCCGTCGCGGCGGAGGTACTGCCGGAGCCTTCCTAGCCGTTGCGCGATCCCGATCGCGATCATGGAGCGGTCGGGACGGCGGGGACCAATCCTCTGCGTGGACGTTGGCGAATACGCGATGAACGTGCTGCGCTACCCCCGGGGGTTACCGGACGGTAGCGTTGCACTCAGTCCACTCCGAGAGGCCGCGCCGCATGCCAGCAGCCGCGAACAGCCCGACGCGCCTGCGCGCCGTCGCGCCGGAGGTCGGGCCTCCGGAACGCCTCGAGGACCTGATGGGGCGCGTGGTGCGCGGGGACCAGGCAGCCTTCGAGGCCGTGTACACCCGCGTCTCCGGCCCCGTGTACGGCCTCGTCCGCCGGGTGCTGCGCGATCCCGCGCAGTCCGAAGAGGTCGCCCAGGAAGTCCTGGTCAACGTCTGGAAGTCCGCCGCCCGGTTCGACGAGAACCAGGGCAGCGCGATGGCGTGGATCATGACCATGGCGCACCGCCGAGCGGTGGACCGCGTTCGCTCCGAGCAGTCGGCGGCGGACCGGATCAAGCGGCTCGGCGCACGATCGGCGGAGCCGGAGTACGACGACGTCTCCGAGACCGTGGAAATCCAGTTGGAGCGCGAAGCGGTTCGCCGCTGCCTCGATTCGCTGACCGACCTGCAACGGGAGTCGATTCAGCTCGCGTACTACGGGGGCTACAGCTACCGCGAAGTCGGCGAAATGCTCGGCGTGCCGCTCGGCACGGTGAAAACCAGAATGCGCGACGGCCTGATTCGGCTGCGCGACTGCTTGGGGGTGACCGCATGAGTGAGATCCACCTGCTCGCCGGGGCATACGCCGCCGGGGCGCTCGAGGCCGGGGAGCGCGAGGAGTTCACGGAGCACCTCGCGTCGTGCAACCACTGCACGGTCGAGGTCCGCGAACTGCTCGAGACCACTGCCCTGCTCGGCATCGCCGCCGCGGCACCGGCCCCGCCCGCCATGCGCGCGGCGGTACTCGCCGAGATCGCGCACACCCGGCAGCTCGCACCGGTCGTCGTCGCCCTGGGCGAGCGCGCCGGCCGCCGGACGCTGCTCCGCCGCGCCACGATGACCGCCGCGGCGTGCCTGGCCGTCTTCTCGATCGGGCTCGGCGCGTACGCGATCCAGCTTGCCGACGAGAACGGCGACCTCAAGTCGGCCAACTCGGAGTTGCACGACGTGCTGACCGCGCCGGACGCCCGCACGTTCACCGCTGCGGGCGCGGGCGCCACCGCCGCTGCCGCAGTCTCCAAGGCGAACAACCGCATCGAGTTCCTCTCTCGCGGCCTGCCGACACGTTCCGGCCGTACCTACCAGCTCTGGCTGGTAGGTACGGACGGGCCGCGCTCGGCCGGCGTCTTCACCCCGAGCAACGGCAAGCACGACCCGGTGCTCATCGAAGGCCCCGGTGACGCCAGCACGCTGGCACTCACCGACGAGCCGAAGGGCGGCTCGATGCAGCCGACCACGCCGATCATCATGGCGATGACCCTCAAGAAGGCCTGAGCGAAACCGACAACACCACTGGGTCCTCCGGCGCTCTGTCGACCGCCGGAGGCTCCTTGGTTTTCGAGTCGACACGCCGTTGCGCAGGACGACCGTGGCGAATTTGTTGTGTTCGGCACTACTCCGACCGGATGAATTTCATTCCGGTTGGTCTTGTCGCCGGTAACAATGCAACCGATGACTGCGATAATCGAACGGACGGGAAAAACGACGCCGCATCGATGACGGCGACTAAGGAGAACACCGCAATGTGCCCGCACGAGCCGAACTGTCCGGCTGCAGACGCGCCGGACCACGACGCCGCCCACACCATCGCCTTCCACCCCGAGCAGGGCTGGAGCCTTCTGTGCAACGGGGTCGTCCTCTTCGAGGACAACGGAGAGATTCTTCCCTCGGGCGCGGTTGTCGCCTCGCACCGCCCGAGCGACCGTACGGCCGTCGTCTCCGCATAGCAATTGTGCTGACGCTTCGTCATATTCTGACGAACCGCAGGAATCACAACGCCCGACGGTTACGCGCGATCTGTTGTCCGCGCTAAATTACGCCCGTGTTTGTTGTGACGGTGCTGAGCCTCAAGGGCGGGGTCGGTAAGACCACCGCAGCGCTTGGACTTGCCGGCGCCGCCGCAGCCCGTGGGCTTCGTACCCTCTTCGTGGATCTCGATCCGCAGGCCAACGCCACGCTTGCCCTCGACGTCGCGCGATCCGAGATCACCGTCGCCGAGGTTTTCGACGATCCCAGCCTGGACGTGGTCGAGATGGCCATCCGGCCGAGCGGCTGGATCGCCGAGCTGACGACTCCCACGGGAATCCCCGCAGTGTTGGACGTCGTGGTCGGGCACCCGAGCCTGCTGCGGCACGACACCCCGGACGCGCCGCCGAACCGTCTGTTCCGACTCGCCCGGGCGTTGGGCCACCTCGCCGAGGACTACGACCTCGCGTTCGTGGACTGCCCGCCGTCGCTCGCACGGCTGACCCGCAGCGCACTGGTCGCCTCGGATCGGGCCTTGGTGGTCACCGAGCCCAGCTTCTTCGCGCTCCACGGCGCGGACCGCGCCTTCCGCGCGGTCCAGGAGGAACGCACGCACAACCCGAACCTGCAGCCGCTGGGCGTGCTCGTCAACCGCTTCGACGGCCGCCTGGTGGAGCACCGCTTTCGGTACGACGAGCTGCGCGAACTGTTCGGCCCCCTGGTGCTGCAACCGCCGCTGCCGGACCGCATCGTGCTGTCCCAGTCCCAGGGCATGGCGCTGCCGGTGCAGCGGTGGCGGACCCCCGCGGCCCGCGAGGCGTCCAACGCGTTCGACACGTACCTGGACCGCCTGCTGCGCATCAGCGACCGCGGTGATCGGCCGGAGGCCGCGCAGGAGCGCCGGACCTCGGGTGCCGCTGCCAGCTAGCCCGTGCGGCGCGCGCGCCGGGCGGCGAGTTCGTCGCTGGTCTCCGGCAGGTCCGCACCCGGACGCTCGCCCGGAAGCTCGGCGAGAGAACCTTCGACCTCGCGCCAGACGCGGCCGACGGCGATGCCGAAGACGCCCTGACCGCCGGCCAGGATGTCCACGACCTCGTCGGGCGAGGTGCACTCGTACACCGTCGCGCCGTCGCTCATCAGGGTCAGGGTCGCGAGTTCGGCCACGCCGCGGTGGCGCAGGTAGGAAACGGCTTGGCGGATCTGCTGCAGCGAGACGCCCGCGTCCAGCAGGCGCTTCACGATCTTGAGCACGAGAATGTCGCGGAAGCCGTAGAGGCGCTGCGTGCCGGAGCCGGTGGCCGGGCGAATGCTCGGCTCGACCAGACCGGTACGGGCCCAGTAGTCCAGCTGGCGGTACGTGATCCCGGCTGCTGCGCAGGCCGTGGGGCCGCGGTAGCCGACGTCCTCCTCCAGGATGCTCACCGGGTCGAACAGCAGCCCCTGTTCGGCCTTCGACAGGACGACCTGCGGGTTGTCGCCCTCGCTGTGCTCGCGCACGGCGTCCTCCTGAGCTTGGCCCGGCATGGCCGCTGCCACCTGGTTTGGTGGCGCGCGTTGAAATTACACCGGGGACTTTTCCACAGGAAAACTAGGCCTGCCTGTGCATAACGTCAACGAGGCGCGCCGTTCGGGACGCCCGTGAGGCAGTTGTGACCGAAGCGACACAATCGAGGTCAGCCCTGGGTGTCGAAGTCTTCCGGGGAGATCGTGTCGAGGAACTCGCGGAACTTCTCCACCTCGTCCTCCTGCTCGTCCGGAATCTCGATCCCGGCCTCGTCGAGGACCTCCGGCGAGCCGTAGATCGGAGTGCCGGTGCGCAGCGCCAGGGCGATCGCGTCCGAGGGCCGGGCGCTGACCTCTACACCGTCGTCGAAGATCAGCTCGGCGTAGAAGACGCCGTCCCGCAGGCCGGTGATGCGGACCTGCTTCAGCTCCTTGCCCAGCGCCGCGAGCACGTCCCGGAACAGGTCGTGCGTCATCGGCCGCTGCGGCACCACACCCTGCTGCGCGAAGGCGATCGCCGTGGCCTCGACGGCCCCGATCCAGATCGGCAGGTACCGCTCCCCCGCCACTTCCCGCAACAGCACGATGGGCTGGTTGGCGGGCATCTCCACGCGGACGCCGACGACGTCGAGCTGATTCACAACGGGAACTATAGGTCGAGGTCTCGGCGGACGCCGGTGCGCAGTAGTGCGGCATGCAGGGCGAGGCACAGCTCGATCAGCTCCGCCGCGGTCTGCCGCGCCGCCGCGCGGGCCTCTGGCGTGCCCGCTGCGCCAGAGGGAAACGCAGCCTGTTCGATCAGTCCGAGCTCCCGGTCCGCGGCGCCCTTGAAGGCGCGCAGGTGGCGAGGCTCGAGGCCGAACGCGGCCAGCCGACCGACCAGCAGGGCGATGCCCACGTCGTCCGCGCTGTAGTGCCCACCGCGGCGGCGGGACAGCAGACCCGAATCGTCGAGGGCGGTCAGGGCGTTTGCGGTGAGGCCGGTGGCCGCCAACATCTGCTCGCGATCGAGCCGTGCGGGCACCTCTGGACTGTCGTCCCCGGCGTCGCGAGACTCCAGGCGGTCCTTGATGACCTTCAGCGGGAGGTACTGCTTCTGCGCGTTGAGGACGTAGCGCAGCCGCTCGATGTCCGCCGCGCTGAACTTGCGGTAGCCCGAGGGGGTGCGCACCGGATCCACGAGGCCCTCGGACTCCAGAAAGCGGATCTTGGAGATCGAGACCTCCGGGAAGTCCGCTCGGAGCAGCTCGTACACCTCGCCGATGTTCAGCAGCTCGCCGGCGGCCTGCGGCCGTGCGGGCTCGCTAGCCGGCCGGGGCTGCCCGACACTCAATGGGAGAGCTCCGAACCGATCGGCGCGGCGGCGAAGAACACCAGGCGGTACTTGCCGATCTGCACCTCGTCGCCACCGGTGAGGACGATCTCCTCGATCCGTTCGCGGTTGACGTAGGTGCCGTTGAGACTGCCGACGTCCCGGACGCAGAACCCTCCGTTGTCCAGGCGCAGGAACTGGGCGTGCCGGCGGGACACGGTGACGTCGTCCAGGAAGATGTCGCTGTCCGGGTGGCGGCCGGCCGTGACCGAGTCCGCGTCGAGCAGGTAGCGGCTGCCGGAGTCCGGGCCGCGCTGCACGATGAGCAGCGCCGACTCCGGCGGCAGCGCATCCACCGCAGCCTGGTCGGCCGGGGACAGCAGACCCGATTCCGCCTCGACGAGCTCGAGCCCGGAGATGGTGATGCTGGACGTGATCTCCGCGCCCGAGGTGCCCCCACCGCCGGGCGCGGGACCCGCCAGCGCCGTGCCGCAGTTCGCGCAGAACCGGGCGTCGCTCGCGGCCTGGTGTCCGCACTGACTGCAGAAGGGCATCTTTGCGGTTCCCCCACCTCGGCTACGACGCAAACCGTCAAGCGGAACTTCAGCTTCACGGTGCCCTGAAAAGTATCAGGCACCGACCCAACCGTGTACTCGATCTTCCCTCGCCGCCAGCCCAAACGGCACGTGCGAGATGCGCGCCGCCGCAGAGCGAAGGTCGTAGGCGACGTAGGGAGTTCGAGAAGCTGTTGAGCACGCCCGATAGGGAGCGAGGAACGAGCGAGGTAGCGACCGTAGGAGCCGTAGACCGCAGCGGCGCGGCGAGCGCAGCGAGCGCAGCGAGCGTTCCGCGACGCGGAGCGTCGCAATGTGACAGTCAGCCGGCGAGGCCTGCTGAGTACTCCTCCGCGGAGAGCAGTTGGCCGTCTTCGCCGGCACCGCCGGGAGTCACGTCGAACATCCACCCGTCGCCGTAGGGATCGGCGTTGATCACCTCCGGCGCGGTGACGACCGCCTCGTTGCGGGCGGTCACGGTGCCGGAGATCGGCGCGTAGATCTCGCTGACGCTCTTGGTCGACTCCAGCTCCCCGCAGGGGGCCCCGGCGCTGACGGTGGACCCGACCTCGGGCAGCGAAACGAACACGATGTCGCCGAGTTGCTCGGCGGCGTGGTCGGTGATGCCGACGCGCAGCGCGCCCTCGGGCTGCGCCAGCGCCCACTCGTGCTCGGCGGTGTACTTGCGGTCGACGGGCGGAGTCATCGGCTGCCTTCTCAGGAGGGAGGTACGGGTTTGGAGTACTGCGGCGCCGCGCCGGACACCGTGGCCTCGATGAGGACGGGGTTGGTGGCCAGCACCGACGCGGTGGCGCCGCGCTCGTTCAGCACGGCGAACACCCCGCCCGGGATGCGCAGGGCGGGGTCGAGGGTATCGGGATCGCCGATCACCTTGAACACGTACGGGGCGGCGACGACCCGCCCGTCGATGCGCACGCTTCCCGGCTCGGCGTCCACGAACGAGGTGCCGGCGACCACCCGCACGTCGTTGATCTGGACGGCTTCGGCTCCGGCGTCGCGCAGCTCCTGGAGCGCGTCGAGCAGGACCGGGGCGTCGACCTTGCGGGCCGGGTCGGCGATGCGCAGCGTGATGCCCGGGCCGCGGGCCGGGACGGTGCCGGCGAGGATGCCCAGAACGGCTCGCCGCTTGATCGCCTCGTCCAGCGCCGCCTTGGTCGAGTCCGTGCCGGACTGCAGCTCGCTGCGCCGCGCCTGCAGCTCCCGGATCTCCCGATCGAGGCGGTCCGAGCGGTCGTTGAGGTCGTCGAGGATGCGGATGAGGTCGCTCTGGCGGGCGGTGCGAAGGTTGTTGTCCCCCGCCGCCACGCGCACCTGGACCACCGCGAAGAAACCGAGGAGACCCAACAGCAGGGCGATGAGCAGCTGCGGACCGCGGGCGCGGGGCGATCGCAACGCCTTGAACAGCGCTCCGAACCCGGTCCCCGCAGGCGCGTGGTGGTGCGCCGGGCCGGCCGGGACCTCCGGCTCCTCCGGACGCGCGTAGTCGAAGCTGGCGTCGCCGTGCTCTCGGTCGTCGGTCATGCCGAGAGGACGTGGCGGCGGATGGCCGCGACGTTGGAGAAGATCCGAATCGAGAGCACGACGATGACGCCGGTGGTCAGCTGCCCGCCGACGCCCAACCGGTCGCCGAGGAAGACGACGAAGACGGCGACGAGCACGTTGGCGATGAACGAGACGACGAAGACCTTGTCGCTGAAGATCCCATCCAACAGGGCACGCAGGGCTCCAAAGAGCGCGTCGAGCGCGGCGACCACGGCGATCGGCAGGTAGGGCTGCAGCCAGAACGGCACGGAGGGTTCGAAGTAGAGGCCGAGACCGATGCCGACGGCCAGCCCGACGACCGCGATCATGGGCCTACCGCCGACTGCGGGGTCGCGGACTGTGCCGCGCGCAGCGTCGAGGTGGCGGCTCCGGGAAGCGTCAGGTTCTGCTCCTGGGTCACGCTGAAGCGGATCCCGTACCCGGTCAGCGTGTGGAACCACCGGCCGCCCGGACCGTCGACGAAGTCCACCTCGAGATCGTTCGCCTTCCCGACCGCGAGGATCGTGTACGGCGGGGACAGCGGCCGGTAGGCCACCAGGATCGCGTCTCCTGCGGAGCGCACCGCCGTCAACGTGGTCAGCCGCTGGTTGTTGATCGACACGGCCTCCGCGCCGGCCAGCCACAGGCCGTTCAGCAGGCGCTGCAGGTCGATGTCCTGGATCCGGCCGGAGCTTCCCGCGCCGCGCACGGAGCTGTTGGGCGCGTCGTCCACGACCACCCGAATGCCCGGTCCGCGCACCGGGACGATCCCGGCGAGCAGGGCCAGGCGCTCGAGTTCGCCGCTCGCCGCCGAACCCGCGGCGGTGGCGGTCAGCGCCGCGGACCGCGACGCGTCGACGCTGCTGCGCAACTCGACGACCCGTCTCTCCAGCACGTCCGCCTCGTTGGTGCGGGCCTCGACTCGGTCGATGAGCTCGTTGCGAGCCGCGGACACGGCCGAGGCGTTCACCCGGGTCTGGCCCGCGGCGACGCCCAGGACCAGCCCGGCGACCACGAAGACCCCGAGCAGGACGACCGAGCTGCCGAACTTGAACGCCGGGCCCTGGGGCCGCGGCGCGTCCGTGCGCCGGTACCCGGCGTCGATGGTGTCCCTGGTCAGGTCCGCGAGCAGGGACATCGAGGCGTCCGGCCGCCGCGGCGGCTGTACTCCCTCGATGGACTCCACGGGCTCATCGTTTCATTGCCGGCGCCGTCCTTACACCTGGGCGCGCTCGATGACCTCGACCCACTCCGAGAGGAGCTCCTTCGCCCCGGCGTCGTCTCCGGCCTCGGCCCAGACGTGGGTCTGGGCGGCGGCCGGGTCGGGCACCACCAGGGCCCAGCTGCCGTCCCGCTCCACCACCCGAACTCCATCGGTGGTGTCCAGCGCCCGGCCGGCGGCGGCCTCCAGGACCGCGCGCATGACCTTGCCCTTCGCGGACCAGGGAGTGTCCAGGACCCGGTACCCGACGTGGGCGCGCGGGATGCGGGCATCGATCTGACTCAGCGTCAGCTTGGTGCGGGCGACCAGGCCCACCAGGCGCACGAAAGCGGCGGCGCCGTCGACGGCTCCCCCCACTTCGGGGACGACGAACCCCCCGCGGCCGTCGCCGCCGAGGATGACCCGCGGGTCGGCGACGGCGCGGGCGAGGTCGGTGGGCGAGGTGGTGGTCCAGGTGATCTCGACGCCGTGGAAGCCGGCGACCTGTTCGGCCACCCGAGTGGTGGTGACCGGAAGCGCGATGCGCCCGGCGCGCCGTTCGGCGGCCACGAGGTCCATGACGACGAGCAGGGCGCGGTCGTCGGCGATGGCCTCGCCGGTCTCGTCGACGAGCGAGATGCGCTCCCCCAGCGGGTCGAACATGACGCCGAACGCCGCGCGGGACGAGGCCACGAAGTCGCCGAGGTGCCCGAGGGCCTCCTCGCGCTCCGCGGCCGTGCGCGTCGGGTGGGATTCGTCGATGCCGATGTTGATGGTGAGCACGTCCACGCCCATGCCGCCGATGAGCCCCGGCAGCAGGAGGCCCGCGGCGCCGTTGCCGGCGTCCACGACGACCTTCATCCGGTTGCCCGAGCCGCTGGGCACGCCGGAGCGGTCGACGGTGTTGAGGACCTGCTTGACGTAGGTCTCCCCCACCCGCGGGGAGAAGGTCAGGTCCCCGATCTCGCCGGGGAAGGCGCGACGAAACTCCTGCCGGGCGAAGATGCGCTCGAGGCGGCGCTGCTGCGCCGGGCCGAGGTCGGCGCCGGAGGCGTCGAGGAAGGCGATGTCCACGCTGTCCGGTACTCCGGGGGTGGTACGAACCAGGACGCCGCCTGCGATGCCCCTGGAGGCCTCCATGCGGGCCACGGCGGGCGGCTGCATCTCCAGGTCCCGGACGTTGACCGCAGAGGCCTGCAGGGCCGAGATCACCGCCTGCTTCAACGCGCGAGCGGCCCGGGAGCCGTCCCGAGCGGTCAGCACGGTGTCGCCCTTCTTCAGCGTGGTGGCGTAGGCGCTGGCGAGACGAACGGCGAGTTCCGGCGTGATCTCCACGTTGACGATGCCGGAGACGCCGCGGGCGCCGAAGAGGCTCCGCTGGCCGCGGGACTCCCAGATGACGGAGTGGTTGACCACGACTCCGGCCTCGATGGTCTTGGCCGGGTAGATCTTGACGCCGCCGGCGAGGATCGCCTCCTCCTCGACCAGGCACTCCTCGCCGACGACGGCGCCCTCGTTGATCCGGGCGCCGCGCATCACGTCGGAGTTCTTGCCCACGACGCAGCCGCGCAGGTTCGTCTGCGGGCCGATGTAGACGTTGTCGTGGACGACCGCGCGGTCCAGGAAGGCGCCGCTCTTCACGACGACGTTGCTGCCGAGCACGGTGTACTCGCGCAGTTCGGCGCCGGCCTCGACCTTGCAGTAGTCCCCGATGTAGATCGGGCCGTGCAGGGTGGCGCCGGGGTAGACCTCGGCGCCCTCGGCCACCCAGACGCCGGGCGAGAGCTCGAAGGCGTCGATGTCCACCTCGACTCGGCCGGCCAATACGTCGGCCTGGGCCTGCAGGTACTTCTCGTGGGTGCCGACGTCCTCCCAGTACCCGTCGGCCACGTACCCGAAGACCGGCTTGTTGGCCTTGAGCAGGGCCGGGAACACGTGCGCGGCCCAGTCGACCATCGTGTCCGCGGGGATGAAGTCGAAGACCTCGGGCTCCATCACGTAGATGCCGGTGTTCACCGTGTCGGTGAACACCTGACCCCAGGTGGGCTTCTCCAGGAAACGCTCCACCCGCCCGCCACCGTCCACGACGGTGATGCCGAACTCCAGCGGGTCCCGCACCCGGGTGAGGCAGGTGGTGACCAGGGCGTCGTTGGCGCGGTGGAACGCCAGCAGGTCGGTGAGGTCGATGTCGGTGAGGGCGTCTCCGGACATCACGAGGAACGTGCCGTCCCGCAGCGCGTCCTCGGCGTTCTTGATGCTGCCCGCGGTCCCGAGCGGGGACTGCTCGTTCGCGTAGGAGATCGACATGTCGAACTCTTCGCCGTCGCCGAAGTGGTTGCGTACGAGCGAGGCGAGGAACTGGACGGTGACCACGACGTCGGTGAAGCCGTGGCGGCGGAGCAGGTGCAGGACGTGGGCCATGACCGGGCGGTTGACCACCGGCAGGAGCGGCTTGGGCATGGCGGCGGTGAGCGGGCGCAGGCGAGTTCCCTCGCCGCCGGCCATCACCACTGCCTTCATCAGCTCCGCACCTCCTCCGCGGGGGTCAAACCACGCACTTGGATCACGTACAGAATTCCGGCCCACCAATAGAGAGCAGTACCCCAAATGGCGAACGCCCAGCCAAACACTGCGGCGGCCGTCTGCGTGCCGGTCATGGCACCGCTGCCGTCGGAGAGCAGCAGGAGCGGGAACGCGTAGAGCAGGTTGAAGGTGGCGGCCTTGCCCAGGTAGTGCACAGGTAGCGCGGGGCCGTAGCCGAGGGACTTAAGTCGAGGTATGCATCCCGCGAGCACCACGTCGCGAGCGATCAATCCAATGGTGAGCCACAACGGAACGACGTCGCGAACCGTGAGACCGATCAGGGTGGCCAGAATGTACAGGCGGTCCGCCGCCGGGTCGAGAAGTTGACCCAGCCGGCTCGTCTGATTGAGCTTGCGGGCCAGCCATCCATCTGCCCAGTCCGTGAACCCGGCAACCATGAGGACCAGCAGCGCCAGTCCGTCCTTCTCCGGCCCGAGGACCAGCCAGAGGAACAGCGGGACGCCCGCGACGCGCAGCGCGCTAAGCGCGTTGGGAACGGTGAACACCCGGTCCGAGCCACCGACCCCAGAGTCGCTCACTTGCACCAGCTACCGAGTGAGCAGCTGCACCGACGCTGCCCGTTCGATGAGTGGGATGCGGACGAAGCAGCCGCCTTCCGGCTCGCCGTCGATGAATCGCACCGCAAAGTGCATGCCAAAGGCGACGGCCGTGTCCGGCCCGTTCCACTGGTAGATCGGCGCACCGCTGTCTCCACCCGAGGAGCTGTAGGTCGCGCACGTGGCTCCGCTGTAGATGAAATCGCCCTGCTTGTTCGGACCTGCGACGTTCTCTTCGTTGACGAACCCCTCGGAACCCTGGATGGTCGACGCTCCGATCATCCGAACTTCCTTTCCGGCCTTGTACGGAGGCCGACCGTCGAGGTTCGATTCAGCTTTTCCCAGGCGGTCACCCGCCCTCCCGGTCTCGCTGCCTGTGCGATCTCCTTCGGCGCTGAAGTACGAGCCCAGATTCCCGACTTGAATCGCCCCGACGGGAGCCATGCCGAGAACCTGCGCAACGAGGGCGTTGGTGGCGCTCGGATCGAGATCAACCCGAACCTGATTGTCGGCGGGCTTGATCGAAGTCCCGTTGATCGACCGACCGGCCGGAGTCCGGGCCAGATCGACGACAAGTTGTTGGATCCGAAGCAGTTCTTCGTAGTTACGCGAAACCTTGACAACCTTGACTCGAATTGGCCGGGTTGCCGCCTTTCGGATCGCAGTCATCGTGGACGTCGACACGTCGGCCGTCGAGTAGAGGTTCCACACCTGGGCTTTGTTGTCGATCACACTCCCGGCGTAGTTCTCGCCAAGCCGTGCCTGCGCAACGAGCAAGGCCGCGCTGAGGTTGGCCTCCGACTGCCACCGACCCGTCGCACTCATATCAGTCTCCTGCGTCGTGGGCGTCGACTCCGGCAGGCGCGTCTGCGCTTGTGGACCGGCCGGCGGGTAAGCCACTACGAGCATGCCAGCGGCAGCGAACGCCGCCATCGCTACGGGCCACAAGCGCGCCGGACGGTCGTCCGCTCTCCGCACCATCGCCACTCCCGGCCGCCGCCAGAACAAGACGAACCTTCACCATCGGTCCGACCGTCTCGAACTGGGCGAATCCTACCGAGCTGCCGGCGGACTCCACCGTCCTCAGCGGTTCGGATCTGGGAACGACCTCTAGGTGCGGCTGCGCCCCGACGTCGAAAACTCCAGCCCCGCCGCCCGGCGCTCGATCACCGCACCCGCCACCTCGACGAGGCGCGCCAAACGGGCGAGCTCCGTCCGGTGGAACGGCGGGCCGCCGGCCGAGCGGCCGAGGTACACGGTGCTGTTCGGTCCGGTCGGCACCGCGGCGAGGTGCACGTCCGGAGAGGTGCTGAACGCCAGCGGCCGAGTCGGGCGAATGTCGGGAAGCATGTCCAGGCGAGGAGCGTGCGGGCTGGCGGCGAGCACCGGACGCTCCGGGTGCTCGCCGAGCACGACCGCCCAGTCGGCGCCGAACACCCCCGGCAGAGCGTCGGCGAGGATGGCCAGGGCGTCCGCCGCAGAAGCCATGACCTGCAGCAACACGTCCAGGTCCGGGAACGCGTCGGCCTGCGCACGCGTCGCCCACGCGCCCTCGACGGTCACCCCGGGCAGAGTGACCATGGCGGCGTTGAGACGCTCGATCCCGGGAAAGTTCGGCCACGACACCGTGAACTCGTCCACGACTCGATTGACACCGTGGTCGAGAACCGACATCCCCCGAATGTCCGCGCCCATGGCGCCCAGCACCCGGCTCACCTTTGCCAGCGAACCTGGCCGGTCCGGCAGCGTGATTCGAAGTCGCAGCAGCACGCGAGTCGTGCCTCCCCTCACCCTTTCAAGGAGAGTGCTGGCGACTCGTTTCGGCCGTGTTGCGCAGACGTAATTCCTGCGGGTCAGGACTGTGCGGCCAGCCCCGTGCACGGGCGCAGCGCGCGCCAGTCGGCCAGCGCCTCCTCGCAGGCCTTGCCCTTGACCGGGCGCGGGAGGCCGTCGCGGCCGGTGTAGGTCGGGACGAGCGCGTCGGCGACGACCTCGCCGCCGGACCAGGTCAGCTTGAGCACGCCGCTGGTGGCCTCGGCCCTGCTGTTGGGGCTGTACCAGACGAAGTTCCCGAGGCCGTAGTTCACGTACGTGCCGCCCTTCCAGCCGGAGCCGAGCAGCACGTGGGCGTGCGAGCCGACGACGACGTCCGCACCGGCCTTGGCCAGACGTTCCACGACGTCGCGCTGGTCGCGGGCGGGGCAGGCGACGCGTTCGGTGCCGTAGTGCAGGTAGACGACGACCAGGTCGGAGGAAACGCGGGCGGTGCGGACCGCGGCGAGCAGGCGCTTCGGGTTGCGCGCGGAGGCGACACCGGGCTTCGCCTCGCCGGCGGCCCACGTCGCGGCCGTGCGGTCCGGGACCTGGGTCGCGCCGAGGACCGCGATGCTCGTGCCGCGGACCTCGAAGTTCGCCGGAGCGAACGCCGCGGCCGCGTCGCTGCCGATGCCGACGACCGGGATCGGGGAGGTGCGCTGGGCCGCCAGGGTGTCGGTGAGGCCCTGCGCGCCGTAGTCGACGGCGTGGTTGTTCGCCATCGAGACCACGACCACGCCGGCCGCGGCCAGGGCGTCGAGCGCCTTCGGCGAGGTGCGGAACGTGAATTTCTTGGGCTCGGGCCTTCCCCGGGACGTGATCGCGGACTCGAGGTTGACCATCGCCACGTCGGCGCCCCGGAGGATCGGGGCCACCGGCTTCAGTGCCGTCCGCGGAGTCTTCAGGCGGGGCGCGAGTTCGGCTTCGAAGTGCACGTCGCCCGCGAAGGCCAGGACGACCGACGGGGCTGCGGTCGCGGGTACGGCCGGGGCGCCCGCGGCCAGCAGCAGCAGCGCCGTCACCCCAGGCGTCCGAACCGTGGTGATACCCGCCTCACCCTTGTTCGGACGCCCCGCGAACCGACCGCGAGGTGTCCGAACGAGCGTGGTACAGAGCTCACGGTGCTTCGGACCCCAGTGGAGTCAGCTACGTGCGCGCGCGTAGACCTCGCGTTCGAAGGCGGCGTAGACCTCCATGTAGGCGGGAGCCACGAACGGGAAGTGCTGCGCGTAGATCGCGCCGGTGACGCCCGAGACCGGGTCCACCCAGAAGTGGGTGTTGCCCAGGCCCGCCCAGGTTCCGCTGCCCGCCGCCCGTGCGCCGGGAACGTCGAGGGTGTTGATCAACAGCCCCCAGCCCCAGGTGCGCGCCGGGCCTGCCGGGAAGTCCGCACTGTGGAACGGCGAGGCGGTCTCGATGACCTCCGGAATGGCGAGGTCGCCGATCTGGCCGACGAAGGCCTCGCGCACCGAGCCTTCGGCGAGGATGCGGGTGCCTCCGAAGGTCCCCCCGTGCAGGAGCATCTGCTGGAAGCGCAGGTAGTCCAGCGGCGTCGAGTAGAGCCCGTGCCCGCCGGTCCAGTACTCGGGCTCGCGGGGCAGTTCGAAGTCGGACGCCGCCCAGCCGCCGCCCTCTACGGGGAAGTGCAGCGCGGCGAGACGGGACCGCTGGTCGTCGCGCACGAGGAATCCGGTGTCCGCCATGCCGAGCGGGCCGAGGATGTGCGCGGCGAAATAGGTGTCGAGCGACTCCCCCGACGCCTCCTCGACGACGCGGCCGAGGAAGTCGGTGTTGGTGCCGTACTCGAACCGGCTGCCGGGGTCGGCGACCAGCGGAGCCTGCAGTGCGGCGCCCACGCCGGCGATCACGTTGGGCTGGCCCGTCAGCGCCTCGTACCGCGCCATGTCCGCGTTCCAGAAGAAGTAGGTGCAGCCGGCGGTGTGCGTGACCAGGTTGGCGACGGTCGCCTGCGTACGGGGCGCACGAAGCTGCGGGGTGTCCCCGTCGAAGCCGTCGAGCACCTGGAGCTTGTCCCACTCGGGCAGGTACTGCGCGACGGGAGCGTCGAAGTCCAACCGGCCGGCGTCGCGCAGCTGCAGCGCCGCGACGGTCGTGACCATCTTGGTCATCGACGCGATCCAGAACACCGCGTCCAACCCGACGTCGCCGGGAAGCCCCACCCTGCGCGGACCGTAGGCCCCGGAGTAGATGGGGCCATTGCGATCGGCCGCCACCGCGACGATGTGTGGCACGGTTCCATCGGCAACCACTGCCTGCAGCAGCGCATCCAGCCTCGCGGACATTGCGGTTCCTCTCTCGACACTGAGCGAGCCCCCAGCGTTTCCGCTGGGGGCTCGCATTTCAATGCCTGGCTGCTACTTCCAGGTGTAGATGACGTGCTGGTCCGGATCGGCGACCCACCCGCCGGGGGTGCCGTCGGGGTTGGCGACGGTGTTGGTGGAGTCCATGCGGTAGATGAACTCGCGGCCCTGGCCGTACTGCTTGTTCCAGTTGTCCCCGTAGCGCTCGCTGTTGATGTACTGGAACTTCTGGTCCAGCGACGCGTCGGAGTGCCAGACGGTGCCGTTGCCCAAAGTGGACATGAGCCGTTCACGGGTGAGGTTCGGGCCGGTGGCCTTCGCCGCCTGCGCGAAGATGTTGAGGCCGACGTAACCGGCCTGGACGATGTGGTGGTTTCCGCCCTTGTTCGCGCGGGCGTACCTGTTCATGGTGGCCATGAACTCCGTGCCCCACAGCCTGTAGGTGGTGTTGGTCCAGTACCGGCCCACCGGGTGCTTGCCGAAGATCGAGCCGAGGACCTCGCCGGCGAGGTGATTGCCGGAGATTCCGGTGGGCGGGTAGTAGTTCTGCTGCTGGGACTCGACCATGAACTTCGCCATCGTGGCCGGGTTGATCACGTAGTGCACGATGTGGTCCGGCGCCGCGGCGCGCATCGCGAGCACGTGACTGGACATCGAGGTCTCAGAGATCGAGACGTCGGCCTTCTTGACCAGCTTCGCCCCCGACTTGTCCAGGATGGTCTGGACCTCCTTGCAGGCCAACTGCATCTCGGGGCTCGTCAAGCAGACAAGGCCGTAGGTCTTGGGCTTGACGACGTTCTTCACCCAGTTCGCGCCGGCCATCGCCTCGTGGATCATCGACATGTGGGCCGGGAACATGTACGGGTCCTGCCATTCGGTCTGGGAGTAGGCCCATGCACCGACGTAGGGCAGCTTGAACTGCTTGAGGTCGTCGTGGATCGAGGCGGTGGCCCAGTCCACGCCGGAGATCAGCGAGAAGATCTTGTCCTGGACGGATAGCTTCTTGATGCAGGCCTTGGCGCGGGACACCTCGCCCGGGCCATCGTCGCAGTCCACGATGGACAGGCGCCGGCCGAGCACGCCGCCACGGTCGTTGATGGCCGCGGCTGTCGCGAGGTTGCCACGCACCATCGGGGCGGTGATCAGGTTGCCCAGCGCCATGCCGTGCATGTTGATCGAACCGAGTTTGATCTCGTTCTTGGTGACGCCGATGTCGGTGGCGCCGTCCTTCGCGTCGTAGACCTGCTGGTTCTCCGCCTGCTGCTCTGCGGTCTCCGTCCCGAGGACCTTGGTGAGCGCGGCGCCGGTGCCTGCGGGAGCGCTCGCGTCGCCGGTCGCCTTGGCGGCGGCGGGAGCCTTCGCCGCCTTCGCCGCCTTTGCGGCCGCCGGCGCCTTGGCGGGCGCCGCGGCCTTGGCCGATGCCGCTGCCTTCGTGGGCGACTTCTTCGCCGGGGCTGCCTCGGCCGCCGCCGGCGCCTCGGCCTCGGCGGCCGGAGCCTCTGCCGCCGGGGCCTCTGCCGCCGGGGCCTCGGCCACCGGAACCTCTGCCGCCGGTTCGGCGGCAGCCGGGACCTGCTGGGTCGCGGTGGCCTGGTCGTCGTCGCTGCTGCCGCAGGCGGTGATCAACAGCGCCACGGAGGCGATGATCGGAACCGCCTTGGCAGCGCGCAGTGCGGAGGGGGACTTCATCCGGTACATCTCCTTCGGGGGGCGGTGTCCTACGTCACCTTGCCGGCGGATGTGACCCACTTCATCCCTCTCTCGGCAGTTTTCGACCACTAGATGGGGGAGATAAGAACTTCCTGAGAGGAATTGTCGCTTTTTGTCACGTGATGTCGCTGTCGGTGACGAATCGGGACGTGCAGAAGGGGGGGGGGGCCCCGGCGCCCCCCCCGGCATCGTGGGCGCCCCAAGGGGCGACATACCCCAGTTTAT
>JBQTKD010000047.1:0-68048 GCA_052386455.1 Sporichthyaceae bacterium | reverse complement strand
AGCATCGGCGATGCCGGCCCGGCCGTCAGTGGTCGAATTCGATTTCACGATCGGGGAGTCTCCATCCCCGCCCTCGGGTCAGTGATTCTCAGGGGGCGGGTGCCTCAACCCAGGTTGGCAGAGAGGGTGAGAGCCATCAACTCGGCAAAGCCGATGGCTGCCGACATCCACACCTGAGCCTGCGGGGCCTCCTCGACCACGCTGCGGAGTCCGCGCACATGGTCGTCGTGCCAGTGAGTGGCGACGACAAGAACCACCTGCGTGGGGACGTCTACGCCGATCTCATCCAGGTAGGTCAAGGCGGCAGGCGCGCCTCCGCGTCCGAAGGTGCACGAATCGACGACGAGCCACTCGCCGTCGCCGAGGTGCACGACGACGCACTCTCCATAGCCCGGCCCGAACACGCTGATCTCTACGACATCTGCCGAGGGCGGCTGTGTCGAGGGTGGTGGCAGTCCCTGCACCCGGCGAACGCTACCGCGCGGGTCTGCCAATTCTGCGAAAATGCAGGCGCGAGGTTCTCGAGCGCGACCCGCCAGGCGCGGTCGTGTACCCGATCGACCAGTAGAACCGCGCTCCGATCTCGCATAGCGGCCGATCGCCTTCGGCGATCTCCGCCAGGTCGAACTCGACGATCGCTTCCTCGTCGAGGTCGAGATCCACCACGTGGGCGACGAAGTAGGTATCGAGAACCTCGGTGATCGCGCCTTCCCATCGTGCGCTCGCGACGAACGAGGACTCTGCTCGCTCCCCACGGCGCGCGAGGTTGCGGTGCGATCTGAGGCGAACAGTCTCCGCAACGGGCACGCCGGCTGATCCGGGGGAAGCAGAACCCGATTCCGTGGGCACCGCGGTGGACGCTGCACGCGCACGTTCCCTCGGCCACCAGTGCTCTTCGGGGCCCGGGAGACTGGGGACCCGCAAGGGGTTGGGCGCGGCGACAACGACAGTTCGGGTGCCGGTGTCGGGCACTTGTGTCGCGGTCATGCTTCCGAGCCTCGCCCTTCAAGTGCGACGGATAGCAAGTGGTCCTTGATGGTGCGCGACCGATCGGCGATGGCCTGCCACTGGCCGTTCAGGACATCCGGTACCCAACTAGACGCCGGGACCGCTTCGTCCTTGCGAAACTCGTCGTTGACCTCGATGAAGATACCGTGGCCCACCACGACCGAGGGCTCCACCTTGACCCGAACGTGTCCCGCGTACCCGTCGGTCCGCAAGCCTTCGATCAGTAGTGATCGCGTCCCGGCCGACTCCAAGATCGAATCCCACACAGTCTCCTTGGGCGCGAGCCGATGCCCGAAACGATGCCACGAGGCTTCGTCCGGAAGCCGGTAGTGAGCGGAGAAGTTGACTCCGATTGCAGCGACCGGCGTGTGCTCGAGAACGCGGAAGGTCCCTGCGGCAAGATCGCGTAGAGCCGCATCGACGGGAGCGTTGTCCGAGGCGAGCAGGAATCGCTCGGCGATGACCTCCAATCGGCACCAGTCGGTGCTGAACGCCGAGAGGTCGTTGTTGATCAGCGCGATACTTCCCTCCTCCACCACCTGGGCCGGGAGCAGGTTCCGGGCCACGAACCAGGACGGCGTGAAGATCCTTGGATTGAACGCGCCGAGCAGGACGATGCTGACGCTCTGTCGCTCCGGTGGCATAGGCGTCGTCATCGAGCGTCGCCCTTCTCTTCGGGCGGGTTGGGGAGGTCGAGAACGGTGAGCAGTTCGTCGCCGTAGTGGTTGATGACCTTGATCGCGATCTTGCCGCTCTTCGGATGTGGGAAGGGGCGGGAGGTGGCGGAGTTCAGGGTTTCCCACGCGTCCGGGTCGATCTCGGCCTTGAGCGCCTTCTTGAGCCGCTCGTAGGGGTCGGTGCCGAGGAAGTAGGCGTGGCGGACGAAGAACGACTCCTCGTCGTAGTCGGTATCGAGCATCCACATCGCGATCTCGTCCTCGCCGCCGGCGCGGACCTCGCCGGTGACGGGGTTGTAGACGTCGAAGCCGCGGATTGTGACGCGCCAGCCGTCGGGGGTCCAGAACGGCGGAAGGATGTCCGGCTCGCCGAACACCGTGAACAGGTTCGCGGCCTTGCTCTTCTTCAGCAGCGCGGTCCCCATCGCCAGATCCGGGTTCATGCGCACAAGCAGGACGCGGATACCGCCGACGCGGTGCTCGGTCTGGACCGCGAACCCCTCGTCGGCCTCGGGCTTGAACTCCTCGACGGTCTCCAGCGCCCTGGGGTCGAACGCGAAGCCGAGCACCAGGAGCACGTCGTGCCCGACGCCCTTCATCGCCTCGCGGGCGGCCTGCTTGATCCAGTCCGATCCGACGGTGCCGTAGCGCGGGCCGATGCTGACCGCGACCCGGTCGGCGGCAAGTTCCGCCTTCGGGGTAGCGCGGGCGGTGAGGTACTTGCCGGGGATGCGCTCGACCTCGTCGAACTCGAACCGCTGCGGCCGCCGGCCGTTCTGCACACCGGAGGCGCGGAGGTTGTCCAGCAGCATCTGCTCGAACGTCGTGGTGTCGTCTTCGCTGGTCTGCGACGCGGGCAGGTCCGTCTCGTCGTCGAACGCGCGGTGCGGGGAGACGCTCTCGACCGTGAACGGTCCGGCGACGCGGATCTTGGACTTGTCCTCGTACGGCTGGTCGTACAGCAGCTCGGTCTCGGCGTGCCGCGCGATCGCCGCGTCGATCTGTTCGCGGGTCATCCCCTCGACGATGTCGGGGTTGTTGGCGATGGACTTCAACGTCACGTGCGGGACGCGCTTGTAGACGAAACCCTTGCGCACGTCGTTGCCTGACGCGGTGTCAGGTGCTGGTGCTCCGGTGAGCTTGGTTTCCTGCGCACGCCCCTCGGGCGAGTCCGCGAGCAGGTACTGCGGGTACTTGGCGCCCATGATGCGCTGGCGCGCGAGCGCGAGCGCCACCCGAGAGGTGTCGATGGTGATCCAACGGCGGCCGCGGAGTTCCGAGACAAAGGCTGTGGTTCCTGATCCACAAGTCGGGTCCAATACAAGATCCCCCGGATCGCTCGTCATCAAAATGCAACGATCAATCACTTTCGGATTGGTCTGGACCACATAAACTTTCGGGTCACCGAACCCTGAGGTCACCGTGTCGTCCCACATGTTCGTGAACGGCGCAACCGGGAAATCAGATACGTGACGAAGATAGCGAAGGGTGTTCCCTACGGGAAACAGTCGGCCGGCTTGCGCGAGGCGAGCCATTCCCGTCTCGCCCGTCTTCCAGTAACCCTTGCCTGGCCTGAAGATCCGACCACCTAGATCAACAGGGAAGTCGCCCGGCGGACGAGGGCTCGTAAGGGGATTGTGCCAAAGCCGAGGAAGATGGTCGTCTCCCTCGACTCTACGACGCACCGTGCCGTCCGCGTCTTGAACGAGATTGAACGAGGCGTCCGCTTCAACTTGCCTCGCCCAGTAGAGCTTGCGCATTTTGAGGCTCTGCAAATCCTTGCCAAACCAGAGAATGTAGTCGAGCACACCGGCGAGGTTGTCACTTGTGGCGCCTCCGGTCTTCTTGAAAGCGATTTGGCTCACCAGGTTGCCGCTTCCGAATACCTCCTCCAACAGATTACGGACGAGATGCACGTTCTCGTCGCCGATTTGGACGAAGATGCTGCCGCTGTCGGTGAGGAGGTCGCGGGCGACGATCAGCCGGTCCCTCAGATAGGCGAGGTAGGAGTGGATGCCGAGTTCCCAGGTGTCGCGGAAGGCCTTGATCTGTTCAACTTCGCGGGTGGCGTCTTCGAGTTTGCCGTCCTTGACGTCGCGCTTGCGGGTCGAGACCTGCCAGTTGGAGCCGAACTTGATGCCGTAGGGCGGGTCGAGGTAGATCGTCTGGACCTGGCCGCGGAGGTTCTCGCGGTCGGCGAGGCTGGCCATGACCTGCAGGGAATCGCCGAGGATCAATCTGTTGGACCAGTTGGCGGCGTGCTTGTAGAACTCGACGCTGGCCAGGCCGCCGTCGTCGAGTCCGTCGAAGGTCTCGAACAGGGTGTGCTGGGGGTCGGGGACGACGCGGCGAAGGTTCTCGACAATCACGCGAGGGTCGATCTTCTCCTGGATGTAGAGCGGCGGGGCCTCGACGACGAGTTCCTCGGCGTCGTCGTCCTTGCCCTTCCAGACCAACTGCGGGTCCAGGCTCGGGTCGCGGTCCCAGCGCAGCTTCTTCGGGGTGCGCAGAGTCTCGTCGACGAAGTCGGAGGCGTCGGCGGTGGGGATGTTGACGCGCTTGTCGTCGTGGTGGATGGATTCGACCGGGGTCGTGGTGGTTGGGGCGGCGGCCTTCTTGCGGGGCGGCATCAGGCTCCCTCTCCAGACGTGCGCAGCGCGTCGAGTGCGGCGACCACGGCGGCGCGGTCGCTGGCCAGGTCGCCGATCTCGACGTAGCCCCACAGTCCCCAGCCGCCGTGGTCGTTGACCGCGCGGCACCACAGGTTGCGGGTGGTGTCGGCCTTCTCCCCCACCGCGCCGGCGGCGTGGTGCTTCTTCGCGCCGCCGGACACTTCGACGATCAGCGTCCGAGGCATTTCGTCGGGACTGTCGGTCGCCGGGGCGAGCCGGACCAGGAAATCGGGGACGTAGCGGGCGCCGCGGCCCTCGTAGGTGTAGGGGATCGCAAAGCCGAGGTGGTCGTTCTTCACGTAGCTCGCGACGCCGGGCAATTCCTCCAGCAGCTGAGCCAACGTCACTTCCCAGCCTGAGTCGGCAACCACGTGGCTGATCGGACAGCGGGTCTCGTCGGTCGGGTGGGCGACGCGGGTGGTGTCGAAGTCGACCTCGTCGGTGCTGCCCTCCTTGTCCGAGTCGAAGACCGGCAGCAGCCGCGGGGTGGGCGCCGCCTGGTCGACGACACAGTGCCGCAGCTTCTCCACGCACCGCTCGGTGAGGTCGGGCAGCAGCAGCATCCCCGGGTAGCGGCCGGGCGAGTATTCGACGGCGCCGGCGAGCCACTCCTTGACCACGGCGAGAATCTTGGGGAAGAGCCACGGGCGGGGGTTGTTGAACTGGTCGCGGTACTCGACGTCGAGGAATCGGTGCGCGAGCTTGTAGGCGACCTCCTGAATGCGCATCTCCCTGAGGTAGCTGGAGTACACGACCTCGTCGAAGCCGGTGAGGTCGCCGATGTGCGTTTCCGCGGGAACGCCACGGTCCACCAACAGGCGGCATTCCGGTGCCTCGAGGTTGGCCCGCATCCCCGGGTCGGGCAGTTCGAGGCGGTAGCCGATCAACCGCGGGAAGACGATGCGCAAGCCCACCCGCTCCGGAACCGCGTGGACGCGCACGGGTGCCCGGCGCGGCTTGGGGTCCTTCGTCGGGCCGGACGCCGGGATGAACGCGAACGGGACGCCGAAAATCTCGGCGTACTCCGGGTCGAACAGGCCGTCCTCGTTCACGTCGTAAGAGCGGCGGCGCAGCCCGCGGCCGACGACCTGCTCGGTGAGCAGCGGCGTGCGGAAAGCGCGGACGCCCAGGATGTGGGTAACGGTGTTCGCGTCCCAGCCCTCGGTGAGCATCGAAACGCTGACCACACAGCGGACGTCCGCGCCGAGCTTGCCGGGCTTGCCGACGGTGTTCATCACCTCCCGCAACAGGTCGGCCTCGGTGAGAGCGTCCGGGTCGCGGCCCGGGAAGCGCTGCCGGATCTCGTCCTTGAACGCCTCGATCTCGGCGGCGGCGAGCTTCTTGAAGTCGTCGGACAGCTGTTCGCCGGATTCCAACTGCGCGGAGTCGACGATGATGGTACGCGGGTGCGGGTGCAGCCGGGTTTCGTTCTCGACGTTGTCGAACAGGTCGAGTTCGCCCCTGCACCATACTGTGACCTCGTTGCCGGCCAGGTCCGTGCTCGCCTTCTCGTAGCCGGCGACCCAGTCGTAGACGAGCTTGCTGACGGTGGTGTTGTTGCACACCACGATGAACACCGGCGGGGTCTCGCCGCGAGGCTTGCCGTCGGACTCCCACGCTGCGAACGCCTTCGCGTACCGGTCGTACAGCACCCGCAGCGCCATCGCGAGTTCGTCCGGCGGCTGCGGCGCGGTGACCCGGACGCGCGGCGTCCTGGCGACCCGCTTGGGCAACTCGTCGCGGATCTCGTCGTAGAGGTGGCGGAACACGACCGCCTCGCCCTCTGCGTCGTCGTCGACGGGCAGGCGGGGCACCTTGACGATGCCGCACTCGATCGCGTCGACCAGCGAGAAGTCGCTGACCACCCACGGGAACAGGGTGCCCTGCCCGTAGCCGGAGCCGTTGAGGAAGAACGGGGTCGCGGACAGGTCGTAGACGTACTTCAGGCCGAGGCGGTTGCGCAGGCCGAGCAGGCCCTTGAACCAGACCCGCGCGGTCTCCTCGCGGTCCTTGACCTCGTCGCGCTCGTCGGTGTCGATCTCCGTCTCGACCGGATCCTCGGTCTTGTCCTGGTAGCAGTGGTGGGCCTCGTCGTTGAGCACGACGACCTCACCGGTGCGCAGGTCGAACTCGCGGGCCACCCGTGCCGCGACCTGTGCCGGGGACTCGGTGAACGGGTCGACGGCGTTGTCCTTGCCGCCGAGCAGCAATGCCTTGGTGGCCGAGGCCAGCCCCGCGCCCTCGCGGGTGACCTTGGGCAGAAACACGTGGTAGTTGACGATCACGATCTTCGCGCTCGCCAGGTGCGGCTTCAGGTCCGCAGGAACCAGGTCGCGAGCGAGGTAGTAGTTGCCGTCGTGCTCGGGCAGCAGCACGCGCAGCCGGTCGCGGATGGTGACTCCGGGCGCGACGACGAGGAAGCGGCGAGCGAAGCGCTTGTCCTGCGGGGTCGTGGCCTTGTTCAGCGTCTGCCAGGCGATGAGCATGGCCATTACGACAGTCTTGCCCGAGCCGGTGGCCATCTTCAGCGCTACCCGGGGCATCCCTCGGTTGTAGCTGTCGTTGATCTTGCCGAGTTCGCCCTGCAGCCAGAGTTGGCCGTCCTTCTGCGCGGCCTCGGCGAGGTAGATCGCGGTCTCAACGGCTTCGCGCTGGCAGAACAGCACGCGGTTCTCGCGGGTCGGGTCCGCCCAGTACTCCAGCAGCCGCCGAGTGGTCGGGGTGACGTGTTTGTAGCCCAGCTTGCGCCAGATGTCGACGCGGGCGCGGACCTGGTTGACGAAGTCGTTGGGCTTGATCCGGTCGGCGGTCCACTCTGTGTCGAACTGGAGCTGCGCGCCCTTCTTCTTGGTCTGCGGGACCGGGACGAAGTACTCCGAGACTCGACGTTTCTCGACGATCTCGTCGGTGATGCCGTCGGAGTCGAACCGGAAATGGCGCGCCGGTTCGTCGTAGGGGCCGTTGATGACCGGGTTGGGGATGGTCGTGCCCACCGCTCGTCCCCCTGTGTCTCGCCTCCGGGCCGTCCGCGGCAGCCTAGGGGGTGGGCTGGGGAGCGGCCAGGTCAGTCCTTGATCAGGCCGAGCCTGCGCAGCAGATTCTCGTCGTGATCGTCTTCGCCCCAACCCTGGCAGTCCGGCTTGACGCACCCGGTGACGGCGTGGCGGAAGTGAACGCGTTTGGTCTTGCCGTCGGCCATGTAGACGATTGTCACGCCGTTGACGGCGCCCTGGCCGGCCAGAAGTCGGAAGCCGACGGTGACCCGAACCGGCTGCGGTTTCGGATCGCCCGGCGCGCGCCAGGCCGTCTCGGTTGCGGGGATCACGGCATCGATGGGGTGGGACTTCGGCTGGTGCTTGAGGTTCGGAAAGCCCGGCCCGCCGGTGTAGGTCAATCCTCCATGGTCTCGCGGCCAGGACGCGAACGCTCCGAGGTACTCCACGTTGTCCGAACGAGCGGCTTCTACTGAGAGGATCCGAACCTCCTTGCCCGGTTCTTCGATCGACGGCGTCGCGAGTGAGAACACGGTCTCGCCGGCCGTCATCATGGCCAGGCCGAAGGTCGCCTGCGGACGCAGCAGAGGAAGGGCCGGGCTGTCATCGTGCAGTGACGACCCGGCGACCACCCCAGCCGCGACCAGCGCACTCGCCGCCACGCCCGCGATCAAGAGCCGGCGCCTGGAACCACTCCGTTCAGGACGCCCCGTCTCGCCGACCTCGGCAGCCGCTTCCGATTCCAGAACGTCCTCGCTCACTTCTCGAATGCCTGAGTCAGCTGGCCCTTGTCGAGCGGGCGACCGGTATCTCCGCACCACCGCCCGTTCTCGCTTTTGAACGTGTACTTGACGCGCACGGTCGTGCTGTATCCGCTCAGCGCTTCTCCGGTGAAGGCGCCCAGGCCCAGAGGGCTGAAACTGAAGCCCTTCGAGAACGTGTGCGCCTCCGCGTTCTCGGTCTGGACATAGCCGAAACCCGCCGGTTCCACGTTGGCACACTTCCAGATCGGCCCGCGGATGGGAACGGGCTTGCCCCCACCGCCAGGCCCCATGGGATCGGTGACTACCTGCCGGATCCGAATCTCGCCGGGCTCGTTTCCCATGCATTCGGTCTGAATCACGCCGTTGACCATGTTGATCTTGTAGGCGTGGTGCGCAGGGTTGCCCTTGGCGCCGCGCTTGGGCTTGTAGCCGGCCTCGAAGTTCGAGGTACGCGTCCGGTCGCCACTGATGCGGAAGCTGACGCCCTTGTCCCAGCTGAGGCCCGCGCTCATCATCGTCTGCGCGCCCCGATCGTAGGTGACATGCGCGGTGGTACCTGCGCGAGCCAGAGCGGTCGCGACCGTGGTCATCGTCTCGCGTTCGGCAGCCTTGCGCTGGACGCACCACGCACCCGGGAAGGGGTGCGGGCCAGGGTTGGAACCGGGATTGTCGTCGTCGGCATGGTGCGCCCAGGCTGCGGCGAACTTCAGGTCCGAAGCGATGTCGCTCCCATGCACTCGGCCGAAGGCCAAATTCAGGGTGTTGCGGGCCGTGGCCTTGCCGGTGGCTCGGTCGAGGGTTTCGGTCACGCTGGGCAGGACCCATCCGGAGCCGCTCGGCCGGACCTGCGAGAGCCAGGTGTACTGACGGCCAGCGTGAAAAACGTCCAACTGCACGTCGAGGCCGTCCTGACCGACCAACGGGGCCAGCAGCGCGGTCAACCCGGCCCGCAGTTCGTAGCCCCCATCGCCGCCAGTGGCGGTGCGCGCGATCGGCGTCAACTGGAACGTGCCGCCGACCGGCATGGCGCGCATCGTCTCGTTGGACGGCCAGGCGGACAGCAGGACGGCGGCGCCGCGCATCGGCAAGCCGGACGAGTCGGTCACCCGGCCGTGAAGGACCGTTGGCGCAGACACGCCCAGGCTGTCCGGTAGGCCGGCGAAGCCCGGAAGCAGCGTGAGTGCGTCGCGGGCCGCAGTGGTCTGCGGTGCCAGATCTTGCGCCCGAGCGACATCGGCGAGCGTCACGCCCGCCAGCACCGTCGCCGCGCCGGAGACGACTGCCGTGATCCGACTTCTGGTCGAGCGCATGCCGTGTGTCCCTTCACGGTCCGAATGGGGCGAACGGTTACTTGGAGAGACAAAGGGTTCATTCGGTTCCACGTTCGGTGGATCTTCGTCTCGTCCGTTCGGAGGATGCGGCGTCACGATCGCCAGGCGATCCCTTCGGGCGGGCAACATTCGGCGCTCAGGCAGACCAGAGACCGGTAGCGGTCGCCTTGCACGACGAGGAGGTCCATCAGGTCGGATGCGAGCTTGAGCAGAAGATCGCCCGTGCCATCCGAGGCGTCCGCGGAGAGGACGAGTCCGACGCCTTCCGCGCAACCGAGGGCGCGGGCCGCAGCGCACAGTTCCTCGATCTCGCCGGTTTCGGCCAGCAGAAGCAGCCCCGAATCGGGCCCCGGCAGCACCACTGCGACGTGGAAGTCGGCGAACGAGGCGTGGGCAGCGACGAGGCGGCAGACTGCGGCGGGGCCGCGAGGTCGTCCGCCGGGAATCGGTTCGACGGTCAGCATGGAGGGCACGCTGGACGACCACTTTGCCCTCGACAAGGCAGACTCTGGAAACTGTGGAAAACCGGACCACTGCGTGCCCTGTGGACAACCGAGGAGAACCCCGTGACCGTCGACATTCGACGAGCCGCCGACCGCGACCACACGACGATGGGCTGGCTGGACTCCAAGCACTCGTTCTCCTTCGGCGGGCACTACGACCCGAAGAACACCCACCACGGTCTGTTGCTGGTGAACAACGACGACATCGTCGCGGCCGGGACTGGCTTTGAGACGCATCCGCACAAGGACATGGAGATCGTCACCTGGGTGCTGTCCGGCTCGCTGGTGCACCAGGACACGACCGGCCACACCGGCGTCATCTACCCCGGCCTGGCCCAGCGGATGAGCGCGGGGCGCGGGATTCTGCACTCGGAGAAGAACGACTCCTGGCGGCTGGCCGGCGAGCGCCACGACGAGCCCGTGCACTTCGTGCAGATGTGGGTCGTCCCCGACACCGGCGGCATCGACCCGTCCTACGAGCAGCTCGAGATCGACGCCGCCCGACTGTCCGGCAACCTCGTCGTCGTAGCGTCCGGAATGCCGCAGCACTCCGACGAGACCGCAATCCACATCGCCAACAAATACGCGGCCCTGCACGTCGCGCGCCTGTCCGAGGGCCAGAGCGTCGAGCTGCCGGACTCTCCCCTGGCGCACGTGTTCACCCCGCGCGGCTCGGTCGACCTGGAAGGCGCCGGGCTGCTGAGCAAGGGCGATGCCGCCCGCCTCACCCTCGCGGGCGCTCGCCGCGTCACGGCGCTGGAGGACACCGAGGTCCTCGTGTGGGAAATGCACGCCCAGCTGGCGAACTGACGCCTCCTCATTCTTCGCCGATAGCGCAGTCCAGGTACGCGAATCGGGCGATTCGCGTACCCCAGGTGCACTATCGGCGGGGTCAGTCGGCGAACTGGGTGCGGTACAGCAGGGCGTAGAGGCCGTCGGCGGCCAGCAGTTCCTCGTGCCGGCCGCGTTCGACGATGCGCCCGTTCTCCAGCACCAGGATCTGATCGGCGCGGCGGATCGTGGACAGCCGGTGCGCGATGACCAGCGAGGTCCTGCCCACCAGGGTGTTGTCCAGGGCGCGCTGGACCGCCGCCTCGGACTCGGAGTCCAGGTGCGCGGTGGCCTCGTCCAGCACGACGACCGACGGCGCCTTGAGCAGCAGTCGGGCCAGCGCGAGGCGTTGCTTCTCGCCACCCGAGAGGCGGTATCCGCGGTCCCCGACGATCGTGTCCAGGCCGTTGGACAACGACTCGATCAGGTCGAGGATCTGCGCGTCCTTGCACGCGATGCGCAGGTCCTCGTCGCTCGCGCCCGGCCGCGCGTACACCAGGTTGGCGCGAATCGTGTCGTGGAACATGTGCGCCTCCTGCCCGGCGACGCCGACGGTTTGGGCGAGGGAGGCCAGCGTCGCGTCGCGCAGGTCGACGCCGTTGATCCGCACGATCCCGGACGTCGGATCGTAGAGGCGCGCGAGCAGGTTGCCGATCGTGGTCTTGCCGGCACCGGAGGGCCCGACCAGGGCAATCAACTGGCCCGGTTCGGCCCGGAAGGAGATGCCGTGCAGCACCTGCTCGTTGGAGGTCTTCTCCAGCCGCGCGACGGACTCCAGCGAGGCGAGCGAAACCTCCCCTGCGCCCGGGTACCGGAAGTCGACGTTCTCGAACTCCACCGACGGGGCGCCGGCCGGGAAGGCGACTGCGTCGGGCTTCTCGTCGATCGCGGGCGCAAGGTCGAGGACCTCGAAGACGCGGTCGAAGCTGACCAGCGCGGTCATGATGTCGACGCGCACGTTGGACAGCGCGGTCAACGGCACGTACATCCGGGTCAACAGCGTCGCGAGCGCCAGCATCGTCCCGACGGTCAGATCGCCGGAGATCGCGAGGTTGCCGCCCACGCCGTAGACCAAGGCGGTGGCCAGCGAGGCGACCATGACCATCGAGGTGAAGAAAAACCGGTTGGCCATCGCGATCTGGACGCCGATCCCGCGGACCTGGTCCGCCGTGGAGTTGAAGCGTGCCGACTCCTCGGCGGGGCGCCCGAACAGCTTCACGAGCAGCGCGCCGGAGACGTTGAACCGCTCGGTCATCGAGACCGTGATGTCCGCGGTGAGGTCCATCTGCGAGCGGGTCAGCTTCTGCAGGTGCCGGCCGACGATCTTCGCCGGGATCAGGAAGATCGGCAGCGTCGCGAGAGTGAGGAGCGTGACCTGCCAGGACAGGTAGAACATCGCGGCGCTGACGAGGATCAGCGTCACGATGTTCGACACGACCGTGCCGAGGGTGTTGGTGAACGCCTGCTGCGCGCCGAGCACGTCGTTGTTGAGCCGAGACACCAGGGCCCCGGTTTGGGTGCGGGTGAAGAACGCCAGCGGCATGCGCTGCACGTGCGCGAACACCTGGGTGCGCAGGTCGTAGATCAGGCCCTCGCCGATCCGTGCGGAGTACCAGCGCTGTACCAGGGACAGGATCGCGTCGAGCACCGCGATCCCGGCCACCACGCTCGCCAGCACCGTGACCACGGTTCGGTCCTTCGGCACGACGCCCTCGTCGATGATCTGCTTGAGCAGCAGCGGCACGGACACCATGAGCACCGCGTCGACGACGACGAGCGTCAGGAACGCCGCGACGAGCCGCCGGTACGGCCGGGCGTAGCGCAGCATCCGGCGCAGCACGCCGGGCGCGAGCCGCTGGTGGTCCGAGGTGTCGCGGGTGAACGACTTGTACGCCACCCACGGCGATTGGCTGCCTACCGACACATTGCTCGCAACAACGAGACCTGCGTGGTTCGTTCCGCGAGCCCGGCTTCGGCGGGTGTCCGCAGCCACGCGTCGATCAACAGGTCCTTCACCCCGCGGACCGCGGCGGGGCTGTTCGCCAGGATCTGCTCGGCCAGCTCGACGCTCGCCTTCTCGAGCTCCTCGGCCGGCACGACGGCGTTCGCCAGCCCCAGCCGGTCCGCCTCGGCGGCGTCGACCCAGCGCGCCGAGGCGCACAGTTCGAGGGCACGTGGGTACCCGACGGCACGCAACAGAGTCTGAGTGCCCGTCAGGTCCGGCACCAGGCCGAGTGCGGTCTCCTTCATGCACAGGCGCGCGTCGGTGGCGAGCACGCGCAGGTCCGCAGCGAGCGCGAGTTGGAACCCGCCGCCCACCGCGGCGCCCTGCACGGCGGCGATGGTGACCCAGCGCGGGTCCGCGAGCCACGTGTAGGCGCGCTGCAGGTGGCCGACCCAGTCCACGATCCCCGCGTCGTCGCGCTGCACGACCTCGGCGAGCGACGTCTCGCCCGGCACCCCCTCGGGGGTGACCATGCGCAGGTCGATGCCGGCGCAGAAGACCTTCCCGGCCCCGCGAACGATCACCACGCGCACGTCGGCGGGCAGAAGATCGGGCACCGCGGCGAGCGCCGCCCACAGCGACGGGCTCATGGCATTGCGGCGGTCGGGCCGGTTCAGCGTGACGGTGGCGAGTGCGCCGTCCACGTCGAGCAGTACGTCCCCGGCGACCAGAACGTCGGCGTCGATTCGGCTAGTCATGACTGGCAGGTTAGACGCAGATGGGCCGACGTCCCCGAGGGACGTCGGCCCATCTCCACGCCAGCGGTCGTGCTGTCAGACCTTGACCTTGCCGCGAGTGGCGCCGCCACGGCCGCGAAGGGTAACGCCGGACTCGGAGAGCATGCGGTGGACGAACCCGTAGGAACGTCCGGTCTCCTCGGCCAGGGCGCGGATGCTCCGCCCCTGCCCGTACTTCTTCTTCAGGTCCGCGGCGAGGCGCTCGCGCGCGTTGCCGGTGATCCGGCTGCCCTTGCGCAGGGTTTCGGCCACTTGATTTCCTCCCAGGTCGGGACGCACTTGTGCGACGGATTTCCCCCGAGAGCAACATCATCGGCCGAGAAAGATTCACTCTGCAGGCGCTTTCCGAAACTTGTGATCTCCAGCAACACCCTTGATCACATTTGTCATGAGAAGTTCTCGGAAACAGCCGCTCACCAGCGGCGACGCGACCTACGCCAGGGCGACGAGATCCGCGTAATCCTCACTCCACAGGTCCTCGACGCCGTCCGGTAGGAGGATCAGCCGCTCCGGCGCGAGCGCCTCCACGGCTCCCTCGTCGTGGGTCACCATCACCACGGCGCCGGTGTAGCGGTGCAGGGCCGAGAGGATCTCCGCGCGGCTGGCCGGGTCGAGGTTGTTCGTCGGCTCGTCGAGCAGGAGCACGTTCGCGCCGCTGACCACGAGCGTGGCCAGGGCCAGGCGGGTCTTCTCCCCGCCGGAGAGCACCCCGACGGGCTTGTCGACGTCGTCGCCCGGGAACAGGAACGAGCCCAGCACCTTGCGCTGCTCCGTCTCGGACAGGTCCGGCGCCGCCGAGGCCATGTTCTCCAGCACCGAACGCTCCCGGTCGAGCGTCTCGTGCTCCTGGGCGTAGTAGGCGAGCTTCAGGCCGTGACCGGGCACGACCTCGCCGGTGTCGGACGGCTCGACGCCGGCAAGGATGCGCAGCAGCGTCGTCTTGCCCGCGCCGTTGAGCCCGAGGATGACGACGCGCGAGCCCTTGTCGATGGCCAGGTCCACGTCGGTGAAGATCTCCAGGCTGCCGTAGGACTTGGACAGCTCCTTGGCGAACAGGGGCGTCTTGCCGCACGGCGCCGGGTCCGGGAAGCGAAGCTTGGCGACCTTGTCGCTTGCGCGAACGTCCTCGAGCCCGGCGAGCAGGGCGTCGGCACGGCGGGCCATGTTCTGCGCGGCCACGGCCTTGGTGGCCTTGGCGCGCATCTTGTCCGCCTGCGCCATGAGCTCGCCGGCCTTCTTCTCCGCGTTGGCGCGCTCCCGCTTGCGCCGCCGCTCGTCGGCCTCGCGCTGCTTGAGGTAGGCCTGCCAGCCCACGTTGTACTGGTCCAGTTCGGAGCGGTTGGCATCGAGGTGGAAGACCTTGTTCACGACCGCCTCCACGAGGGACACGTCGTGACTGATCACGACAAGCCCGCCGGCGAAGGTCTTGAGGTAGGAGCGCAGCCAGCCGATCGAGTCTGCGTCGAGGTGGTTGGTGGGCTCGTCGAGCAGGAGCATGTCCGGCGCCCCGAACAGGATGCGCGCGAGCTCGACGCGGCGGCGCTGCCCGCCGGACAGCGTGCCGAGCTCTTGGCCGAGCACGCGCTCGGGCAGGCCCAGGCCCGCGGAGATCGCCGCCGCCTCGGACTGGGCGGCGTAGCCCCCGCGGGCGATGAACTCGGACTCCAGGCGCGGGTACTTCCGCATGGCGGCGTCGTGGACGGCCGCGTCGAGACTTGCCATCTGAACTTCGAGGTCGTGCATGCGCCGGACGATCTCGTCCAGCCCCCGCACGGACAGGATGCGGTCCCTCGCCAGCGTGGCCGGGTCCGCGGCCTCGGGGTCCTGGTGGAGGTACCCGATCTCCCCGGACCGGGCGACCTTCCCGCCCGACGGCTGGTTCTGATTCGCCAGGACGCGCAGCAGCGTCGTCTTGCCGGCCCCGTTGCGGCCCACGAGCCCGATGCGGTCGCCCTTGCCGACGCGGAAGGTGCACGGACTCAACAGCAGCCGTGCGCCAACGCGAAGTTCCAGGTCAGCGGCCGTGATCATGCATCCCCCACGACGAAAAGCATAGGCGAGCGGATTGCGTGACCTATCGCACAGCGGCTTAGGCGCAGGTGGGGAACTCGGGGAACTTTTCCGCGCAATCCGGGTAGTGCCCCGGACGAAATGCGGCCCTACCCTGAGGGAGCAACGTCCCTCTCGCCGCGCCCGTCCCGCGAGCGCCGCCTCGGCGAGAAGGTCCGACCGGCAGGTCCCCTCGTGCCGGTCCGTCCCTGAGGTGTGCCAGCTCTTGGCACGGTGAGGCCGGCAATGCTGCACTCGTTTTCGATCGATCCGAACCCGGATCTGTTCGGCCCCAGCCTGGTGATCGGGATGGCAAACGCGGGCATCTACAGCGTGCTGGCCGTCGCGCTGGTGCTCACCTTCAAGATCAGCCGCACCGTCGGCTTCATGCACTACGGCATCGCGGTCATCGGGGCGTACGGGTACTACCACTTCACCGCGGCGTACAAGTGGAACGGAATGGCCGCGCTCCTGTTCCTCGTGCTCATCGGCGCGCTGGTCGGCGGGGCCTACGGCCTGATGGTCATGAACCGCCGCATCGCCTTTCTCCCTCGGCTGACCCTCTCCACCCTGTCGCTGGCCTTCATGCTGCTGCTCAGCTCGATCGCCACCTTGAACTTCCCGGTTCGGCCGGACGTCGCGATCAGCAGCAGCCCGTTCGGCGATTCCAGCTTCCGCATCCTGGACTTCAACGTCACCGCGCACCGATTCGCGAGCCTGATCGTCACCGTGGGCCTGGTGATCATTTTGGCGTTGTGGCTCAACGGCACCCGGGCCGGCGTGAACGTGCGCGCGATCTCCGACGACGTCGAGGCGGCGCGCTGGTCGGGCATCCGAATGTTTCGGATCGGCGTCGGCGCCTACGCGGTCTCCGGTGCGATGTCCTGCCTGGCCGGGGCGCTGCTGGCGCCGGTGGCCGGCACCGACCTGTCGGCGATCCTGCTGGTCTTCTTCCGGGCCCTCACGATCGCGGTGGTCGGCGCGTTCTACTCCCCGGCGCTGGCACTGCTCGGCGCGTTCGTCCTGTCCATCACCGAGACGTTCATGACCACCAGCGCCGTCGGCGACACCGGCCCCGGCAGCCGGGAGGCCGTGGTCTTCGCCATGATGCTCGCCACCGCGCTGCTGGTTGCCAAGGTTCGAAAACAACTCGGCCGCCGCCCCCTGGAGGTCGAAGTCCTGTGACGATGACGAGCAACTTCCGCAACGTGCTGCGCGCGGACTTCCCCGGCCTCGCGGCACGAAAGTCCCCCGCCACGACCGGGGCCCTGGACACCTCGCGCAACCCGCACAGCAAGGCGATGCCGATCCGCGCGCTGGCCCGCCAGCCGCTGAACTTCCTCGCCGCGTTCGTCGCGCTGACGTGGGTGTTCTTCTTCCGCGACTACTGGGTCTTCACGGTGACCGCCGGAATGATCATCGGCATCGTCGGTCTCGGCCTGATGGTGATGACCGGCTGGATCCGCGAGATCAACCTGGCCTCGGCGGGCGTCTACGCCACGACGCTGTACCTGTCCTCCTACGTCTACCGGACCGAGCCCAGCGGACTCGGTCTGCCGATCGTCTTCGCCTTCGCCTCGGCGATCGCGATCGGCGTCGTGATGATGGTGGCGATCGCGCCGCTGTCGGTCCGCTTCTCCGGCGTCTACGTCATGATCTTCACCCTCGGCCTGCAGATGATGGTCGAAGAGATCATGTTCAGCCAGTACCACCTCACCGGCGGCGAGACCGCGCTGCTCAATCCGCGCCCCGTGCTCTTCGGCTACGACATGACCGGTCAGGACCGGAGCTTCTACTTCTTCCTGCTCGCGGTCCTGGCGGTGGTGTTGGCGGTCCTGTGCCGCATCCGCTACTCCCCGTACGGCCGAGCCATGATGCTCACCGGCGGCGATCAGCAGGCTGCGGCCGCCGTCGGCATCTCGCCGTTCCGGGCGAAGGCGCTCGGCTTCGCCATCTGCGGTGGGCTGGCCGGCCTGTCCGGCATCCTCGCCGCGATGCTGTTCGTCAGCGCGCCCACGACGGTCAACTACCAGGCGACGACTTCGCTGCTGTGGCTGTCGATCGCCATCCTCGGCGGCTTCGACTCGATGATCGCCGTGATCCTCGTGGCGGTGTCCTTCCAGAGCGTGCCGTTCCTGCTCGAGTCCTTCCACATCAACTACCAGTTGCTCGCGGGCATCTCGCTGCTGGCGGGCGTGCTCTGCGGTGCCCGCGGCCTCGGCGGCCGGCTGCAGGACATCTACCGGACGGTGATGTTCGGTCGAGCGGCGCAACGACGCAAGGCGCGTTCGGCCACGCTCACCGCGTCGGCCTCGGTGCTCAGCCGCGCCGACGGCATCGCCGAGCTGACCCAGTTCCGAGCGCACCCCGACGTGCGCTCGCGGGCGTTGGAAGTCCTCGAGGAGTGGTTCCCCGCACGGCGTACCGAACCCATCGCGCTCCGCGCGGAGAACGTGCACCTCGCCTTCGGCGGCGTGCGGGCGCTGCGCGGTGCCACGATCCAGGTGGAAACGGGCTCGTTCACCGGTCTCATCGGGCCCAACGGCGCCGGAAAGACCACGCTGTTCGATGTCGTCTCCGGGCTGCAGAAGCCGGACCAGGGCAGGATCGAGATCTTCGGCGAAGACGTGACGACGAGCCGGCCCTGGCATCGCGCACAGATCGGCATGACCCGCACGTTCCAGTCCACTCGGATCGTGAAGGAGCTGTCGGTCGCGGACAACCTGCTCGCGGGCGGTGGCCTGCGCATCAAGGGCAACCTCGCCCAGTTCATCCTCGGCGACCGGCGAGCGTGGCGTCAGGTGCGGGCGGCCGAAGAGGCCGCGTGGGCCATCGCGCAGCTGCTGAACATCGACCGGTACTGGGACGAGCGCGCGGGCGAGCTCGAGTTCTCCGCACGGCGCCGCTGCGAACTCGGCCGAGCGCTCATGACGGGCCCGCAGATCCTGCTGCTGGACGAGCCGACCTCGGGTCTGGACCCCGCCTCCTCGGGCGCGCTCATCAGCCTGGTCAAGCAGCTGCAGGACGACCTCGGCCTCACCGTGCTGCTCGTCGAGCACTACGTGAAGGCCGTGCTGGAGGGCTGCGACACCGTGTACTGCCTGGCGGAGGGTCAGATCCTCGCCCACGGCGCACCGATGGAGGTCGCCAACAACCCCGAGGTCGTCGAGCACTACCTCGGCGCCGGCAAGAACCAGTCCTCCGTGCCGTGGCGCGAGCGCATGCAGCCCTCGGGCAGCGAGAAGCCGGTCGCACGCGTATGAGCGAGCACCGAGCTCATCCCATAGGCACAGTTGAGCACCCGAAGCTCGCGCTGCGGGCGATGCGCGCCGGATACGACCGCGTGCCCGTCCTGTTCGACGTCGACCTCGAAGTCTGGCCCGGCGAGATCGTCATCCTGTGCGGCGGCAACGGCGCCGGGAAGTCCACGATGCTCAAGGCCATCATGGGCACCGTCGCGCTGCTGGGCGGCGACATCCTGCTCGACGGCGAACGCATCAACAAGTGGGCCCCGCACAAGCGAACGAAGGCCGGGATCAGCTACTCCCCCGAGGGTCGGCGCGTCTTCCCGAACCTGACGGTGAAGGAAAACCTGTACGCGGGCGCCTCGCACGTGCCGACGTTGAAGCTGCCCGCGCGGTGTCGCGAGGTGTACGAGTACTTCCCGATCCTGAAGGAGCGCGAGGAGCAGCTGGCGCGCACGCTGTCCGGTGGCGAGCAGCAGATGCTCGCGATCGGCCGAGCGCTGATGCCGCGGCCCGAGGTGATCCTCGTCGAGGAGCCGTCGCAGGGTCTCGCGCCGGTCATCGTGGACCGGGTCTACAAGGCGCTGCAGCAGATCTGCCTGGACCGCGGCGTCGCCGTCCTGATCGCCGAGCAGTTCCAGCAGTTGCGCAACAACGACTGCGACCGCGTCCTCGTCATCGACAAGGGCACCGTGGTCCCGTTCGAGACGCTCGACGTCGCGGACAAGGACGTGGTCCTCGGCAACGTGCACGTCGCCGACGCCGCGCAGAACTGATGGTGGCGCGCGGCGCCGGTGGCGGCCGGCGGTTCGGGGCCTTCGCCCTCGCAGGCGCGGTGCTGATCGCAGGCTGCGGCGGTTCGGAGTCGGCCCCCGAGGGCCTCGGAACGGTCGTCTCCGGCGAGGGCTTCTCGGCCCGCATGCCAGGGGCACCGGAGAAGACGGTCGACTCGGCGGCCAGCGCGATCGGCACGATCTCGCTGACGGACTACGTGCACCAGGTCGGCGACGAGGCCCACCGGATCAGCGTCTCGGCCTACCCGAAGAAGGCGGAGGTCAATCTGGACATCGCGATCACCTCCAGCGCCGAGAGCGCCCAGGGCAAGGTGATCGGGCAGTCGATCATTTCGTACCGCGGCAAACCCGGCCGCGACGCCCAGATCGAGGCGGCGAACGGCTCGCGGCAGCTGACCACCTGGGCGCGGTACTTCTACTACGAGGGCAGGCTCTACATCCTGCAGTTCATCGAACCCGGCCACGGCAAGACCGCGGCGCCTGCGAAGTTCACGACGTTCGTCGAGACCTTCCGCTTCGAGTAACGGCCGCGAATCTGTCGGTGGTCGCCGGCACCATCGCGTGCATGGGAACGACGACGCGCGCAGACCTCGAGTGGTGGCTGGACGTGGCCGGCCGCGTCGAGTGGACGTTCGCCAGGACGTATGCGCACACGGCGCCGCACAGCTACGTGGTGCTCGACCGGACCGCGGGAATGACTCGCGAGGACTACGTCCGCGCCGGGCGGGTGATCCACACCTTTGGGCAGCCGGGCAAGTTCTACGGCATGACGGGCATCTACCTGAACAGTCCGGACGGACTGCTCAAGTGGTGGACCATGGACGCAGACGTCGCCGACACCGGGCTGATCAACCAGGCTTGCACCGATCGCCTGTACGGCGTGCAGAATGCGCCCGTCACCACGTCGGCGGAGGTTACCGCGTACGACGCCGTCGCCACGTTCTACGACGGCCTGTACCCCACGAGCGACGGGACGGCCGGGGCGCTCCGCGCGGCGGTCGCACGTCTCGCCGGCCGGTTCCCGCCCTCGATCCTGGACGTCGGGTGCGGCACCGGCCGCGTGCTGGATCTGGGGCTGACGACGCCGGATCGGTACGCGGGCGTCGATCCGAGCCAGCCGATGCTCAACCAACTCGTGCGCAAGCATCCCGGCGTGGCTGCGCTGTATCCGATGTCCGCCGAACGAGCCCTGCGGGAGCGGCTGTTCACGCCCGGCCAGTTCGAGATCGTGACCGTCCTGCTTGCGGAGTCGGACCCGCTTGGCGACGAAGAGCTCCAGCGGTTGAGCCGGATCGCCAGTCGCGGCGTGATCGTCTGCCGTGGAGGCGACATCCGCGTGGAAGACGCGGCCTAGTTGCGACGGTCCGTCAGAAATCTCCAGGGTCGAGACACTCCAAGTGCTCGACGCTCCACGCCTTGATGCGGAGGTTGCGCGCTTCGACGAATCGGATCGACTGCTCGCGGAACAGGACGTAGCTCTCGGCGTCGCTTGGCATGGCGGGCGACTGGAAGTCGTCGAACTCGGCGAAGAACTTCACCGAGCCGTCGTCGCGTACAAGGTCCTGGAGCAGGAAGAACTCGCAGTAGCCGGCGAAGTCGCCGAACAGAGCGAAGAACTCGGGATATCGCTCGAGCGTTGGGCCCAGCGCGTTGGCGCGGTCACCTCGATAGTGCCTTCGAATGCACTCCAGAGTCAGGTCCATGCGGTCGCCGATCGTGAAACGGTTCGATCCGCGCGCCTGGTTGATCGTGTGCTTGCCGTCGACCCGGTTGCTTGGGAACAGCAGCATTCCGCCGATGGTGTAGCCGATGTACTCGAAGCGTTCGACGTCCTCCGGCGGGAGTTGCCCGATGATGTGCGCGGCGGACACGTAGGTGCTGTAGCTGGCGATCACCGCGTCGCTGCTCAGGTAGAACTCACCGATATCGGAACGGTGGTACAGGTACTCGCGCGGCTTCGGGACCAGGTCGAAGGGACGGCCGTCGGGCAGCGGCTTGCTCCACAGCAGTCGGTGGTAGCGAAGCAGCGTCGGGCTGTACCTGTCGGGGTCGCGGCCGTTCGAATCCGATCTGAAGTCGAAGGTCGTGTCGATCATGGTTGCCTTGTGTCGGTGATCGCGATGCGGATGGCGCGAAAGGCGTCCGGGGCAGCGAGCAGGATGTCGCGCTTCGGGTCGGGGACGGTCAAGAAGCGCGGCTCCGTCGAGACCTTCCGCAGGGGCGCCAGGCGGCGGTCGGCGAGGACCGCGTCGACGGCTCGGCGCTCGCCGCCGAGAACGAGGGCGTCGAGGTCGTCGAGCGCCGGCAGGAGGATGCGGGCCGCGTAGTCCGCGGCGGCTTCCAGCGCCTGGTTCGCCTGTTGTTCGCGCCGGCGGGCGAAGCGCTGTTGTGACCAGCCGCCTGCGGCGCTCCGGCCCTGCACGTGCCGCGATCCGGCCTTGCCTTCCATCAACTCGGCGCCGACGAACACCCCGGCGGCGAATCCGCCGATCCGGGCGAGCAATACGCCGACGGTGCGCGGCACGAGGCAGTGGTCCCGCAACGCCAGCGTGAGCGCGATCCGGGCCGCCCCGGTCCGCGGGTCCTCGCCCTGCGGCGTTGACCACTGCGACGCGAACGGGACGACCAGGTCCGCGACCGTGCCGTTGTCGGCCACCACTTGCGCGCCCGAGGCTGTGGCCCCTAGCTCGACCGGGTGGCCGTTGCGTTCGCCGAAGTTCTCCAGCCACCGGCCGATGCGCTCTGGATCGACGTCTACCGTGCGGGTCACATGAAGTATCTTTCGGGGGGCCGTCGGGGGCGGAGCCCCCCGACTGTCTAGACGTTGAAGCCCAGGGCGCGGAGCATCTCGCGGCCGTCGTCGGTGATCTTGTCCGGGCCCCACGGTGGCATCCAGACCCAGTTGATCCGGAAGTCGTTGACCAGGCCCTCGAGCGCCGCGCGGGTCTGGTCTTCGATGACGTCGGTCAGCGGACACGCGGCGCTGGTCAGCGTCATGTCGACGGTGCAGATGTTCGCCTCGTCCACGCCGATGCCGTAGACCAGGCCGAGGTCGACGACGTTGATCCCGAGTTCGGGGTCGACGACGTCGCGCATGGCTTCGAGGAGGTCGTCCTCGGTAGGAGCCGACGGGTTCAGGTCGACCTCGGGCAGGTTCGTCATGGTGTTGCTCCTTCCGCGCGGGCTACCGCGTCCTTCCAGGCCATCCAACCGAGGAGGGCGCACTTGATCCGGGACGGGTACTTCGACACCCCGGCGAAGGCCACGGCATCCTCGAGGACGTCTTCGTCGCCCTGCGCCTGGCCTTTGGACTGCATGAGCTTGAGGAACTCCTCGTAGACCGCGAAGGCCTCCTCGAGGTTCTTGCCGATGACCAGGTCGGTGAGGACCGACACCGACGCCTGGCTGATCGAGCACCCGAGCGCGTCGTAGGAGACGTCCGCCACCTTGCCGCCTTCCAGGTGCACGCGCAGGGTCACCTCGTCCCCGCACGTCGGGTTCACGTGATGGACCTCGGCCTCGAACGGCTCCCGCAGCCCCTTGTTGTGAGGCTTGCGGTAGTGGTCGAGGATGATCTCCTGGTACAGCGATTCCAGCTGCATCCGACTATCCCTGCGTCCCGAAGAACTTCTTGACCTCGTAGAGCCCGGCGACGAGTGCGTCGATCTCGGCCGGCGTCGTGTACAGGTAGAACGACGCGCGATTCGAGGCGACGACGCCGAAGCGCGCGTGCGCGGGCCGGGCGCAGTGGTGGCCGCCACGGATCGCGATGCCGAGCGAGTCCAGCACCTGACCGACGTCGTGCGGGTGCAGGTCGTCGAGCTCGAAGCTGATCGCTCCCCCACGGTCCACGGGCGTTTCGGGGCCGAGGATTCGCAGCCCTGGAACGGTTTTCAGCGCGTCGAGGGCGTAGGCGGTGATGGCCTGCTCGTGCGCGGCGACAGCGTCCATGCCGACGGCGGACAGGTACCGAATCGCCGCGCCGAGGCCAACGGCCTGGACGATCGGCGGGGTGCCGGCCTCGAAGCGGTGCGGCGCCGGCGCGTAGGTGGAGCGCTCCATCTTCACGAGTTCGATCATCTCGCCGCCGCCGAGGAAGGGCGGGAGCTGGTTGAGGAGGTCGACCTTGCCGACGAGGACGCCGATGCCGGTAGGGCCGCAGAGCTTGTGGCCGGTGAAGGCGACGAAGTCGGCGTCGAGCGCGGTGAGGTCGCATGCCATCTGCGGCACGGCCTGCGAGGCGTCGACGACGACGAGCGCCCCGACGGCGTGCGCCTTCCGCACGATCTCGTGGACCGGGTTGATCGTGCCGAGCATGTTCGAGACCCACGTGACCGCGACGACCTTCGTCCGCTCGGTGATCAGCGAATCGATGGTCGAGAGGTCGAGCCGGCCCTCGTCGTCGATGCCGAACCAGCGCAGCGTCGCACCGCGACGCTCGGTGGCGAGCTGCCACGGAACGATGTTGGAGTGGTGCTCCATCTCGGTGATGACGACCTCGTCGCCGGGGCCGATGCCCAGCGGTGCGGGCGCCCACGACAGCACGTTGGCTACGAGGTTCAGCGCCTCGGAGGCGTTCTTCGTGAAGATCACGCCGTCGCGGGACGGTGCGTTCACGAACGCCGCGACGAGGTCCCGCGCGCCCTCGAACGCCGCAGTGGCCTCCTCGCCGAGCTGGTGCGCGGCGCGGGCGACGTTCGCGTTGTGCAAGGCGTAGTGCTCGGAGATCGCGTCGATCACCGACTGCGGCTTCTGCGACGTGTTCGCCGAGTCCAGGTAGACCAGCGGCCGATCCTCCGCGAGCCGCCGCGTCAGGATCGGGAAGTCAGCCCGGATCTTCTCGACGTCGAGGAGGCCCGGAATCATGCGCCGGCCTTCTCGAGGAAGCGCTCGTACCCCTCCGCCTCGAGCTGGTCGGCGAGCTCCGGGCCGCCCTCCTCGACGAAGCGTCCGCCGATGAAGACGTGCACGAAGTCCGGCGCGATGTAGCGCAGGATGCGGGTGTAGTGGGTGATGAGCAGAACGCCCTTGTCGCCGCCGGACTTGAAGCGGTTCACGCCCTCGGACACGACCTTGAGTGCGTCGATGTCCAGGCCCGAGTCCGTCTCGTCGAGGATCGCGACCTTCGGGTTCAGCAGCTCGAGTTGCAGGGTCTCGTGGCGCTTCTTCTCGCCGCCGGAGAAGCCCTCGTTGACGTTGCGCTCGGCGAAGGAGGGGTCCATCTGGAGCTGGCCCATCGCGGTCTTGACGTCCTTGATCCACGTGCGCAGCTTCGGCGCTTCGCCGTCGATCGCCGTCTTCGCGGTGCGCAGGAAGTTCGACACCGAAACGCCGGGGATCTCCACCGGGTACTGCATGGCGAGGAACAGGCCGGCGCGGGCCCGGGAGTCGACGGACATCGCCAGGACGTCCTCGCCGCCGAGGGTGATGCTGCCGCCGGTCACGTTGTACTTGGGGTGCCCGGCGATGCTGTACGCCAGCGTCGACTTGCCCGACCCGTTCGGGCCCATGACCGCGTGGGTCTCGCCCGGCTTGATGGTCAGGTTGACCCCGCGGAGGATCTCCTTCACGCCCTCGGCGGTGTCGACCGAGACGTACAGGTCCTTGATTTCCAAGGTGCTCATGAAAAGTGACTCCGTGTCAGGAAAGCGTGCGGGCGAGTTCGTCTTCGATGGCGTCGGTCAGCCGGACCTGCAGGTGGGGAATGCCGATCTGGCCGATGATCTCGTTGAAGAAGGCGCGCACCACCAGGCGGCGAGCTTCGATCTCCGGGATCCCTCGGGCCTGCAGGTAGAACAACTGTTCGTCGTCGAAACGTCCCGTGGCGGACGCGTGGCCGGCGCCGGCGATCTCTCCAGTGAGGATCTCCAGGTTGGGCACCGAGTCGGCGCGCGCGCCGTCGGACAGGACGAGGTTGCGGTTGATCTCGTAGGTGTCGGTGCCGACGGCCTCTGGCCGGATCAGCACGTCGCCCACCCACACGGTGTGCGCGCTCTTGCCCTGCAGTGCGCCCTTGTAGGCGACGTTGCTGCGGCAGTGCGGCACCGAGTGGTCGACGTGGCTGCGGTGCTCGAGGTGCTGGCCGTCGTCGGCGAAGTACAGGCCGAGCAGTTCGGCGTCCCCACCGGGTGCGGTGTAGACGACCTGCGGGAACAGGCGCACGAGGTCCCCGCCGAGGGTGACGGTGACCATCCGGACCTTCGCGTCGCGCCCGAGCACGATGCGCTGGTGGCCGAGGTGCACGGCGTCGCGGTCCCAGTCCTGAATGCTGACCAGCACGAGCGACGCGCCGTCGGCGACGAGCACCTCGACGTTGCCCGCGTAGGTGGCCGAGCCACGGTGGTCGAGAACGACGGTGGCGGAGGCGAACGGCGCCACGTCGAGCTGGACGTGGCCAAACGCCGCGCCCTGCGCGCCCTCGCCCCGCAGGGTGAGGATCGTCGGCTCGACGATCACGGCCTCCTTGGGCACGGTCACGATCGTGGCGACCTCGAACGAGGCGAAGGCGTCTTGGGCGACCTTGTCGCTGAACGCACCTGCCCGGCCGAGGCGAGCGTCGTCACGGCCGACCGTTTCGACGCTCACGCCCTCCGCGGCGGCGACCTCGACGACGACCTTGCCCTCGGGGATCGCCGTGCCGTCGTGCAGACCACGCAGGCGACGCAGCGGTGTGAACCGCCACTCCTCCTCGTGCCCCGAGGGAACTGGCAGCAACTGAGTAACCGTCACCTAGCCGACCGCGCCTTCCATCTGAAGCTCGATCAGCCGGTTCAGCTCGAGCGCGTACTCCATCGGCAGTTCCTTGGCGATCGGCTCGACGAAGCCGCGCACGATCATCGCCATGGCCTCGTCCTCGGCCATGCCGCGGCTCATCAGGTAGAACAGCTGGTCGTCGGACACCTTGGAGACCGTCGCCTCGTGGCCGAGGGACACGTCGTCCTCGCGGACGTCCACGTAGGGGTAGGTGTCCGAGCGGCTGATGGTGTCGACGAGCAGCGCGTCGCAGCGCACCGTGGACTTCGAGTGGTGCGCGCCGGGCTGCACGCGGACCAGACCGCGGTAGGAGGTGCGGCCGCCGCCGCGGGCCACGGACTTCGACACGATCGTCGAGGAGGTGTGCGGGGCAGCGTGCACCATCTTGGCGCCGGCGTCCTGGTGCTGGCCCTCGCCCGCGAAGGCGATGGACAGCACCTCGCCGTGCGCGTGCTCGCCGGTCATCCAGACGGCCGGGTACTTCATGGTGACCTTGGAGCCGATGTTCCCGTCGACCCACTCCATCGTCGCCCCGGCCTCGGCGCGGGCGCGCTTGGTGACCAGGTTGTAGACGTTGTTCGACCAGTTCTGAATGGTCGTATACCGGCAGCGCGCGCCCGGCTTGACGACGATCTCCACGACTGCGGAGTGCAGCGAGTCCGAGGAGTAGATCGGCGCGGTACACCCCTCGACGTAGTGCTCGTACGCACCCTCGTCGTCGATGATCAGCGTCCGCTCGAACTGGCCCATGTTCTCGGTGTTGATGCGGAAGTACGCCTGCAGCGGGATCTCGACGTGCACGTTCTTCGGCACGTAGATGAACGAGCCACCGGACCACACCGCGGCGTTGAGCGCGGAGAACTTGTTGTCCCCGGCAGGGATGACCGAGCCGAAGTACTCCTTGAAGGTGTCCTCGTGCTCGCGCAGGCCCGTGTCGGTGTCCAGGAAGAGCACGCCCTGCTGCTCGAGGTCCTCGCGGATCTGGTGGTAGACGACCTCGGACTCGTACTGCGCGGCGACGCCGGCGACGAGGCGCTGCTTCTCGGCCTCCGGGATGCCGAGGCGGTCGTAGGTGTTCTTGATGTCCTCGGGCAGTTCGTCCCAGCTCGCGGCCTGCTTCTCCGTGGAGCGCACGAAGTACTTGATGTTGTCGAAGTGGATGCCGGACAGGTCGCTGCCCCAGTTCGGCATCGGCTTCTTGTAGAAGAGGTTCAGACCCTTGAGCCGGTACTGCAGCATCCAGTCCGGCTCGTTCTTGAGCGCGGAGATGTTGCGCACGACGTCCTCGGACAGACCGCGGCGCGCGGTGGCGCCGGCCGTGTCGACGTCGGACCAGCCGAAGTCGTAGCGGCCGATGCCTTCCAGTCCGGCGGGAACAGTGGTCGTCATGCGGTGGTCCTTCCATGTGCGAGCGGAACGTAGGTGGTGCACACCCCGTCGCCATGGGCGATGGTGGCGAGGCGCTGAACGTGGGTACCGAGGAGCCGCGAGAAGGCCGCAGTCTCGGCCTCGCACAGTTGCGGGAACTGCTCTGCCACGTGGGCGACCGGGCAGTGGTGCTGACAGACCTGCTCGCCGTGCCCGCCCGGAGCACGCCGCACGCTGGCGGCGTACCCGTCGGCCGACAGTGCGTCGGCGAGTGCTTCGGTGCGATCCGCGGACGATTCGACGGCCACGCGATAGCGAGCCTCGAGTTCGGCCACGCGGCGCTCGGCGAACGCGGTGACCGCGTCCTGGCCCGCCACCTCGGCGATGAACTTCAACGCGCCGGCCGCGAGGTCGTCGTACGCCTGGTGGAACGCGTCCCGGCCCGAGTCGGTGAGGACGAAGGCCTTGGCCGGTCGTCCGCGCCCCTTGACCGGGCGAGCCCGGCCTTCGGTGATCGTGCCGTCGGCCAACAGCGCGTCGAGGTGCCGGCGGACCGCGGCCGAGGTGAGCTCCAGACGTTCGGCCAGCTCGGCCGCCGTGGAAGCTCCGTTTTCGAGAATCGAGCGCGCGACACGGTCGCGAGTGCCCTGCTCCGCCACATCTGGCAGCGCAACAGGTACCGTCGGCTCTAAATTCACAACGCCAGTCTTGCTTAATTCCGAGGCGTCGACAAATCGGAACCGAGCACTACACCACAGAACGGGTAGTAAGGCAAGCCTTGCCTACTTGTGGGTGACGCATGGGTCCGGCCTCGCTCTTCCTAGACTTGCCGCCGTGTCGGCCGCCGCTCTCGAGATCGCAGGCCTCGTCAAGCGCTACGGCGGGCGGGCCGTGGTGGACGGGCTCTCGCTGCAGGTGGCGCGTGGATCGGTGACGGCGCTGCTCGGGCCGAACGGGGCGGGCAAAACCACGAGCGTCGAAATCGCCTGCGGCCTGCGGCGGGCCGATGCGGGCACCGTTCGGGTGCTCGGATTGGACCCGATGCGCGACGGCGCCGCGCTACGGCCGCGGCTCGGCGTGATGCTGCAGGCCGGGGGCGTGTACTCGGGCGCGAACGCGCGGGAGATGCTGCGGCACGTCGCGTCGCTGCACTCATCGCCGTTGGATCCGGACGGACTGCTCGAGCAGTTGGGGCTCGGCGACACGGGTCGCACGACGTTCCGCCGGCTGTCCGGCGGGCAGCAGCGGCTGCTTGCGCTGGGGTTGGCGATCGTCGGGCGGCCGGAGCTGGTGTTCCTCGACGAGCCGACGGCGAACCTCGACCCGCACGCCCGCCGCGCCACGTGTGAGCTGATCTCGGAGCTGCGCGCCGACGGCGTGACGGTCGTGCTCGCGACGCACCACCTCGACGAGGCCGAGCGCCTCGCGGACTTGGTGCACATAGTCGACCGCGGCCGCCTCGTCCGTTCCGGCACGCCCGCCGAGCTCACCGCGGGCGGTTCGTCTCTGGAGGACGTGTTCCTCTCGGTCACGGGTGGCGACCGATGACTGGGCGGTACGCGCCGGCGCCCGGCTCGGCGGCTCCCGCGCGGATGGTGCGGGCGCAGGCGATGCTCGAAACGCGGATGCTGCTGCGCAACGGCGAGCAGCTGCTGCTGACGGTGATCATCCCGACGCTGCTGCTCGTGCTGTTCTCCAAGGTCGACGTCATCGAGGTCGAGGGCGACCGGATCGATTTCATGGCGCCGGGCATCCTCGCGCTCGCGGTGATGTCGACGGCCTTCACCGGGCAGGCGATCGCCACCGGCTTCGAGCGCCGGTACGGGGTGCTGAAGCGGCTCGGTGTCTCCCCTCTCCCTCGGTGGGCGCTGCTGCTCGGCAAGACGCTGTCGGTGCTGGCCGTGCAGGCGATGCAGGTCGCCCTCCTCGTCGCAGTCGCGTTTGCGTTGGGTTGGGATCCGGACGGCAACCCCGCGGCGGTACTCCTTCTGCTGGTGCTCGGCACCGCCGCGTTCAGCGGCCTCGGCCTGCTGATGGCCGGGACGCTGCGGGCCGAGGCGACCCTGGCGGCCGCGAACCTCGTGTACCTGGTCCTGCTGCTGTGCGGCGGCATCGTGATCCCGCTGGAGAAGTTCGGCGGCGCCGAGGACGTGCTGGCGTTCAGCCCCGCAGCCGCACTCGCCGAAGGCCTGCGGGACGTCCTCAGCGGCGTGGACGCGACCCCGTGGGGAGCCGTGGGCATCCTCGCCGTGTGGGCCGTCGCATCCTTGGGCGCCGCCGCCCGCTTCTTCCGCTGGGATTAGGCGGCGCCAAACTCGGGGACCAGCGTCGCGAGGACCTCCATGAACTCCTCGCCCGCCTTGAGGTCGTAGTAGCCGAAGGCGTCGTAGCGAGTGAGTGCGTCGAGTGGACGGTCCGCACGCCACCAGTAGACGTGCGGGCTCACCGGCGAGCGGCCGTCGAGGTTTAACTGCGGGGCGAGCTGCATCATGCCCGCGAGCGTTCCGATCACGTCTCGGGCGACCGGCGTGTAGAGCAGTTCGTGTCGGGTGGGCACGGCTACCAGCGCCCCGTAGGGAACGTCGTGGTCGCGGCGCGGCAGGGCCGCTTCCAGGATCTGTTCGAGAACCAGAAGCTTGGAGGCCACGAAGCCGGACTCTCCGCGGATCGAGTAGATCCGGCCGTTGGGGCCGTACATCTCCTCGCAGACGTCCGGACGGATCGCCAGGAGCCGCTCCCGCCCAAGCGCGCGCAGTTCCTCGACACCGACCTGATCGACCTCCAAGTCCCGCAGCCAGCGAACGAAGCCGTCCTTGCGGTAGACCAGCATCTCGAGGAAGCCCCCGCCGATGTCGCGGGCGTAGCGGTAGGCCTCCGCGCGGGCGTTGTCCCCCATCCCGGTCACGGCGTCGAGGGGGACCAGCCGCAGGTGGGCACCCTCGACGATCTGATCCACCGTCAGATCTGGTGGAACCTCTGGGCAGAAGGCGAGGATCGCGTCGAGGTGGGCCTCGACGACCGTGTCCCAGATGCCCTCGTCGGAGTTGTGACACTGCGAGGCGAGGTTCTCCAGCCCGAACCTGCGGCCGTCGATCAGCGTGAGGTGATCCGCGTACACGGTGGCCTCGAGCCCGCGGGCGGCCAGGGTCCTTCGTGCGAGGTCGCGCACTCGCTGCGACTGCGCCGCCGTCAGGCCGGAAAGCTTTCGGTCGCCCTTGCCGGTGCCGGATCTCCAGGTGTTCTTGCGTGCCATGTGTCCCCCTCGGTTGTCGGTGCGGAGGACACTCGCGGCGGACGGGGGCCGGGAACCAGGACGAGTTGCGAATCTGTGGAAAACCGGGGGGTCGCCGGCCCTGTGGACAACGGCGCCTAGCATCGTCGGGTGCCAGAAACAGAGCGATGGCGGCCGACCACGTTGCAGATGCAGCGGTTGGCGCTCGCCTCCATCGTGGCCAACGTCGGCATCGTCGTCACCGGCGGCGCGGTGCGGCTCACCGGCTCCGGGCTGGGCTGCCCGACGTGGCCGCGCTGCCACGAGGACTCCTACATCCCCACCGGCGAGCTGAGCGTTCACGAGGCGATCGAGTTCGGCAACCGGATGCTGACCTACGTGCTCGGCGCCGTCGCGCTGGCAACGTTGATCGCCGCGTTCCGGTACCGCCCCGAGCGGCGGGATCTGCGCCGCTTGGCGACGGTGCTGTTCGTCGGCATCCCGACGCAGGCGGTCATCGGCGGCATCAGCGTGCTGACGGACCTGAACCCGTGGGTGGTCATGGGCCACCTGCTGCTCTCGATGGTGCTGATCGGCCTGGCCACGGTGCTGTATCGCCGGGTCGGCGAGGACGACGGGCCTCCGCTCCCGCTGGTCGGGATGCGCACCCGGCGGGCCGTGCTCGGGCTGCTGGGCCTCACCGCACTGGTGCTGTACCTCGGCACGGTAGTCACCGGAAGCGGCCCGCACGCCGGCGACGCCGAGGCCCCGCGCACCGGCCTGGACACGCATCTGTGGAGCATGCTGCACGCCGACTCGGTGCTCCTCCTCGTCGCGGGCACCCTGGCGTTGAACCTGTTGCTGGCCCGCCGCGGTGCTCCCCCGGCCGTTCGCCGCGCCGCGCGAATCCTGCTCGTCGTGCAACTGAGCCAGGGCGTCGTCGGGTACGTCCAGTACTTCACCGACCTGCCCGAGATCCTCGTCGGGCTGCACATGCTCGGCGCCGCGATCCTCGTCGTCGCGACGGTGAACCTCGTGCTAGCCACCCGCGACCGCGGCTCGGTCGCTCGCGTCTCGGCCCCCGCACCGGTGCCCGCGGCCATCGCCTGAAACCGGACGTTCGGCCCATTCGAGACGGCACTAAATACCGAGCCCGGCGAGGCTCCGCCGCCCTAGCCTGAGGGCATGAATCCGCTCTCGCCGGAGGAGGTGACCGACACCGACCTCACCGCCGCACCCGTGCTGCGCACGCCCATGACCATCGACCTCGCCTCGGCGGGGACCAGCTACCTCGCGGACGCCGCGCTGTACGAACGCATCCGCCACCTGCCGGAGTGGCGCAAGGTGTCGATCCCGTTCCGCGTGGAGCCGAACGACCTTCTGCCCGCGGACGCGAGCGTCGTAGTGAACCTCCGCGGCAAAAGCCACACGTCCGTCGTCGCCGAAGGCCCCGGGTTCGTGCTGCAGATCGAGACCTGGGCCGCGTCGGGCGCCGTGTTCGTCGCAGCCATGTCCGCCGCCGACGCCGACGGGATCGTGGAGGCGATCAACGACCGCCTGTGCAAGCCGGTCTCCACGAGCGTCCCGATCACGCTGTGGCGGCTGCAGGAGGGAAAGGCACGATCCTGGCAGCGGGACCTGGAGGTCCCGGAGTGGTCCGCGATCGCCCGCAACTACCCAGGGGCCGCGTCGCTCGAGGCACTGATGTCCCTGGAGTCCGTCGCGGGCAGCGGGCGCCTGATGCTGTGGACGGGCCCGCCGGGAACCGGCAAGACCTACGCGATCCGTGCCCTGGCACGCGCGTGGAGCTCCTGGTGCTCGACGCACCTGGTGATCGACCCCGAGCACTTCTTCGGCGACGCGGGCTACCTGATCGACGTGATGTCGCAGGACGACGACGCGGACGACGAGGACGTCAAGCGCGCCCGGCTCATCGTCTGCGAGGACGCGGACGAGTTCATGCGCGCCCGCGAGCTCACCGGGCACGGCCTCGGGCGGCTGTTGAACGTCGCCGACGGCCTGCTGGGCCAGGGCCTGAACAACATCGTGCTGCTGACCTCGAACACCCCGGTCGCCCAGCTGGATCCGGCGCTGACCCGGCCCGGCCGCATGCTTGCAAATCTGCAGTTCCCGGCGTTCTCGGCCGTGCAGGCGCGCAGCTGGCTCGGGGAAGAGCCCGTAGCGGTGCCCGCCGGCGCGACGCTGGCCGAGCTCTACGAGCTCGCCGGAGTGACGAAGCGTCACCTCCACGTCCCCGCCGAGACTCGGTCCACGGGCGCCTACCTCTGAGTTGTCCACAGGGCAACCGACGTGCCCGTTATCCACAGATTCGAACCTCGCACTTCACGAACCGTGCGGCTGCCCGCAGCGTCTTCGGCGTCCATCCACGTCGAAGGGATCCGCTGTGAACCCCACGCACTGGCTCTACCCCGTCAACGCCAGCACCGACTGCGTCGTCGAGACGCTCGTCGGGCCCGAACCCCTGACGCTCGATGCGTTGCGACGGGCCGACCTCGAAAGGCGGGCTACCTGGAGCCTCGCCTCGGGCTACAGGCTCATGAGCCCCGGCGACGTGCTGTGGGTGTACTTCGCTCGCCCGGACCAGGTGGTGGCCGCAGTTGGCCAGGTCTGCGAGATCCAGGAGAGCGAGGTCGGCCACCGCGTCGTCCTCGAGTGGGGCAGCGCGCTCACCCGGGCGCTGCTCGCCGAACCCATTCCCCTGGCCGTGATCGGGCGGGCGCCGCGCACCGTGCGCCGCGCGGACGACGAGGCCGTCGGCGCACTGCAGTCGTGGCTCGCCAACCGGTCGGTGGGCGTCTGATGGGCCACAAGCTGGTGATCTGGGAGGGCGCACCGCCGGCCGACTTCGAGGCTGGAGTCGCCCAGATGCGAGAGACCTCGCGGCTGTACCTCTTCGACGAGCCGGTGGAGCCGACGCCGGCGATCCGAAGGTTCGTCGAGGCGCTCGCGGAAATCTGGCCGGACGACCCGGCCGATTCCCGCTGGGACGACTCGCCGTGGAAGGACTCGCCGCTGATCGAGTGTGCCTCGGGGCCGTCGATCTACCTCGACCTCACCCTGGGCGGTGGGTGGCGGGAGTCGAACACCATCGCGGGGATCGGAGCCGACTACGGCCTGGTGACGTTCGACTGCATGCTCGCCATGGTTCTCCCCGCCGCGGAGGCCGCGGTCGCCGCGCGCAAGGCGGAGATGCACCGCGAGCTGGCCGAGGCGCTGCAGAAACTGCACCGAGCCGGCCGCAGGCGGTGGCCTAGCCGGCGTCGGGCGCTGGAGGCCGTTCGCCGAAGGTGAGGGCGAGGTCCCAGGGGTCCTTGCCCCAGGTGGAGACCGCTTCCATGATCAGCATCGGGACGATGTCGAGGGTGCGGGGATTCGCCGGGGCGCGCAGGGTGACACCGGCTTCGCCCGCTACCGCGTGTTGGGCCCAGGGCTCGGAGTCCAGCGGCTGCGGGGCGGCCTCGAGGATGCTCACCGGCCCCTTGTCGTCCGTGCCGAGCACGAACAGACAGAAGGGCTCCTCGGGCACGTCCCAGCCGCCGAGTTCGACCAGCAGGTACTCCCCGGACTCGACGGCGTGCTGGACGGCTCGGCCCAGCAGCGTGTGCACGTCCGCGTAGAGACTCTCGTCCGGGGAGTCGGCAGGTTCGAGCTCGAACAGCCGGCTGGGGACGGACACGCTGCCGTCCTCGGCGCGGACCGGCTCGCGGGCCTGCACGACCAGCGTGTGGCGCTCTTCGTAGAGGATCGCGGCCTCGCGGAACCGGCGATCCTCCCGCACCGTCCGCCCGACCACGCCAATGCCCTGCATCTGCGCGAACGTGGCGGCGTCGGGCAGGCGCCACAGACGGGTCTCGCCGGTGTCGCTCCAGGTACGCAGTAGGCCGCCCGCGCACAGGCTCGTCTGGACGAGCCCGCCGACGTCCCCGGGGCCGATCGACACGATCTGCCTAGGCGAACGCGACGGCGTCGACGGCGATCACGAGGAACAGCAGCGCGAGGTAGCTGTTGGACATGTGGAACAGGCGCATCGGCGCAAGTTCGACGCCGGACACGCCGTGGGTGACGCGATGCAGCAGGCGGTGCGCCTCGAAGAGGATCCCGGCGCCGAAGACCGCTGCGGCCACCGGGTAGAGCCAGCCCGTGTCCGCGACCGGCCACAGCGCCAGCGAGCAGGCGACGGTGGCCCAGGTGTAGATCGTGATCTCGGTGATCACCCGGCGCTCGGTGGCGACCACCGGGAGCATCGGCACCTTCGCCGCGGCGTAGTCCTCCTTGTAGCGCATGGCCAGCGCCCAGAAGTGCGGCGGAGTCCAGAAGAAGACGACGCCGAACAGCACGATCGGGGCCCAGGAGACTTCGTTGGTGACGGCGGTCCAGCCGATCAGCGGCGGGAAGCACCCGGCCGCGCCGCCCCACACGATGTTCTGGGAGGTGCGGCGCTTGAGGATCATCGTGTAGCCGAAGACGTAGAACAGGTTCGCGCCGAGCGCCAGCCATGCAGAGAGCCAGTTCACGGCGAGGCCCAGCACCAGCGTCGCGGCGATCCCGAGCACGACCCCGAAGACCACCGTCTCCCGCGGGGAAACCCCGTGCATCGGGAGCGGGCGGCGGCGGGTGCGGCGCATGTCCGCGTCGATGTCTCGGTCCAGGTAGCAGTTCAGCACGTTGGCCGAGCCCGCGGCCGCGATGCCACCGAGCAGGGTCCACAGAACCAGGTCCAGGTCCGGCACGCCGCGCTCGGCCAGGAACATCACGGGCACGGTGGTGACCAGGAGCAGCTCGATGATGCGCGGCTTGGTCAGCGCGACGTACGCCTTGAGCGTCGCAAGCGGCCCGCGACGGCCCGGCGCCCGGACCTGGGGCGCCGAGGTCGGCAGATCGAGCGTGGTCACCGGGCCGCCGGAAGGGTTGAGCCACCCGTCAAGCGACAGTCGACTCTGGGCACGCGGACCTCGATCAGGTGCGGGAGGCACCCGCTGCGAGGGCGCCTCTGCCGGCGCATCTCACCGCGGGCCGGTGGGCGCGGACAACTGTAGCCGCAGCTTCGCTACCTCCTAGCCACGGGTACGTCATACGCGCGTGATGGCGCTCGTCGTTGCGCTGGATAGGGTCGGAGGCGGCCGAACGCGCCCCGGGCGGATGCATGGCCCGCCGGACCTCGGGCAAGCGCAACTGCAGAGATCGTTCCCGTCCCGGAGAGGACCCACGACGTTGGCGAACACCGGACAGAGCCTCGACTGGACGGACCTGGACGCGCGCGCGGTGGACACCGCGCGACTGCTCGCGGCGGACGCCGTGGAGGCCGCCGGCAACGGCCACCCGGGTACCGCGATGGCGCTGGCCCCTGCGGCCTATCTCACGTACCAGCGGCTGCTTCGCCACGACCCGACGGACCCGGAGTGGCTCGGCCGGGACCGGTTCGTGCTGTCCTGCGGTCACTCGAGCCTCACGCTGTACGTCCAGCTGTACCTCTCCGGGTACGGCCTCACGCTGGAGGACCTCCGCCATCTGCGGCAGTGGGGCTCCCTGACCCCCGGCCACCCGGAGGTCGGGCACACGGCGGGCGTCGAGACGACGACCGGCCCGCTCGGCGCGGGCATCTCGACCGCCGTCGGCATGGCCATGGCCGCCCGCCGCACCCGCTTCCTGTTCGACCCGGAGACCGCGCCGGGCGAGAGCGTCTTCGACCACACCGTCTGGGTCTTCGCCTCCGACGGCGACCTGGAAGAGGGCGTCGCGTCCGAGGCCTCCTCCCTGGCGGGCACCCAGGAGTTGGGAAACCTGGTCGTCCTCTACGACGACAACCACATCTCCATCGAGGGCGACACCCACGTCGCGTTCACCGAGGACGTGCTCGCCCGCTACGCCGCCTACGGCTGGCACGTCCAGCGCGTGGACGACGCGAACGACGTCGCCGCGCTGCACGCCGCACTGACCGCCGCGCGCGACCACACCGCGGCGCCGTCGATCGTCGCGGTCCGGTCGATCATCGCCTGGCCCGCGCCGACGCTGCAGAACACCGGCAAGTCGCACGGCTCCGCGCTCGGCAAGGACGAGGTCGCCGCGACCAAGGAGGTTCTCGGGTTCGACCCGACGCAGTCCTTCTTCGTCGCCGACGACGTCCTCGCGCACGCGCGTGGCGTCGTCGACCGTGGCCGCGCTCTGCACGCCGCGTGGGACGAGCGCTACGGCGCCTGGCGCACCGCCAACCCGGACCGCGCCGCCGAACTCGACCGCATGCGCGCCCGCCGCCTGCCCGACGGGTGGGCGCAGAAACTCCCCGAGTTCCCCGCCGGCAAGTCCGTCGCCAGCCGCAAGGCCTCGGGCGAGGTCCTCAACGCGATCGCGTCGATCGTCCCCGAGCTGTGGGGCGGGTCGGCGGACCTGGCCGAGTCCAACCTCACCTGGATCGAGGGCGAGGACTCCTTCCTCCCCTCGACCTCCGCGGCCAAAAACGCCAACCCGGCCGGTCGCAACATCCACTTCGGCGTCCGCGAGCACGGCATGGGATCGGTGCTCAACGGCATCGCCCTGCACGGCGTCTTCCGCCCGTACGGCGGCACGTTCCTCGTCTTCTCCGACTACATGCGCGGCGCGGTGCGCCTCGGCGCGCTGATGAAGCAGCCCGTCGTGCACGTCTGGACGCACGACTCGATCGGCCTCGGCGAGGACGGCCCCACCCACCAGCCCATCGAGCACCTGTGGGCGCTGCGCGCGATCCCCGGACTCAACGTCGTCCGCCCGGGGGACGCGAACGAGACCGTGATCGCCTGGCGCACGATCCTGGAGAACCCGACCGGCCCGTCGGCGCTCGCCCTGTCCCGGCAGAACCTGCCGACCTACGACCGGTCGAACGGCTTCGCCTCCGCCGAGGGCGTCGCCAAGGGCGGGTACGTGCTGCAGGAGGCCGGGTCGGGGCTGCCGGACGTCGTCCTGATCGCCACCGGCTCGGAGCTGCAGCTGGCCGTCGAGGCCCGCGAGGCGCTGGAGGCCGAGGGCGTGCCGACGCGTGTCGTCTCGATGCCGTGCGTCGAGTGGTTCAACGCCCAGGACCAGGCCTACCGCGACACCGTCATCCCGCCGCGGGTGAAGGCGCGCGTCGCCGTCGAGGCGGGTATTTCGATGGGCTGGTGGCGCTACGTCGGCGACGGCGGCGAGGTCGTCGGCATCGAGCACTTCGGCGCCTCCGCGCCGTTCGCGACCCTGTACGAGCAGTTCGGCATCACGGCACCGGCGGTCGTCGCCGCCGCCCACCGCAGCCTGGCCCGCACGCGGGGCGAAAAGGGCTCCACGACCGGCAACTAGACCCACTACGAAGGCGGAGCAGCGATGACCACGAACGAACGACTTCGCCGGCTCAGTGGCGCCGGTGTCGCGATCTGGCTGGACGACCTCTCTCGCGCGCGGCTGCAGACGGGCGGCCTCGCGGCCCTCGTACGCGACAGCGCGGTCGTCGGCGTGACCACGAACCCGGCGATCTTCCAGGCCGCGATCACCAAGTCGGACCTCTACGACCCGCAGCTCGCCGACCTCGCCGTGCGCGGAGTCTCCGTGGAGGAGGCGATCCGCTCCCTCACCACAGCCGACGTCCGCGACGCGTGCGACGTGCTGCGGCCGGTCTACGACGCCAGCTCAGGCGTCGACGGCCGCGTCTCGATCGAGGTCGACCCGCGTTTTGCCGAGCACACCCGCCCGACCATCGCCGAGGCCCGCGCGCTCTGGTGGACCGTGGACCGCCCGAACCTCTACATCAAGATCCCGGCGACGGTCGAGGGCCTGCCGGCGATCTCGCAGGCGCTGGCCGAAGGCATCAGCGTCAACGTCACCTTGATCTTCAGCCTCCAGCGCTACCGCGCCGTGATGGACGCCTTCCTCGAGGGCATGGAACGCGCGCGCGCCGCCGGTCTGCCGCTGGAGGCAATTGGCTCGGTCGCGTCCTTCTTCGTGTCCCGCGTGGACACCGAAATCGACAAGCGCCTGGACAAGATCGGCACGGACGAGGCGAAGGCGCTCAAGGGCAAGGCCGGCGTCGCGAACGCGCAACTCGCGTTCCAGGCCTACGAGGAGGTCTTCTCCTCCGACCGGTGGAAGGCCCTGGCCTCCGCCGGCGCCAAGGTGCAGCGCCCGCTATGGGCCTCGACCGGCGTGAAGGACCCCGCGTACCCGGACACCCTCTACGTCGACCAGCTCGTCACCGCCGGCGTCGTGAACACGATGCCCGAAGCGACCCTCGAGGCCGTCGCGGACCACTCCGACGCCGGCGACGACACCGTCCGCGGCTCCTACGGCACCGCCAAGAAGGTTCTCGACGACCTCGCGGCGATCGGCATCTCCTACGACGAGGTCGTGGACCTGCTGGAGCAGGAGGGGGTCGAGAAGTTCGTCGCCGCCTGGGACGACCTGATCGCCTCGGTCGGCGCCTCGCTGTCGCGGGTGCAGGCGGAAGTTCAGTGAGCGAGCGCGACGAGCGAGGGACGAGTGAGAAGCCCGAGCGAAAGATGGCGCTGACCGCCGCGAGCGCGGGCGGCGTGACCGTCGCGATCTCCGACGCCACGCTCGCCGAGGCCACCGAGGCGGCATTGGCAGATCTCGCCGCGCACGACGTGGCCAAGCGCCTCTCGGCCGGCGACGACACCCTGTGGGGGCCCGCCGCACAGCCCGAGGCCTCGATCCGGCTCGGGTGGCTCGACGCCGCCGCGAAGTCGCGGGACCTGCTCCCCCGGCTCTCCGCGCTCGTCCGGCAGGTACGGGCCGAGGGTCTGGACCACGTCGTGCTCGGCGGCATGGGCGGCTCGTCCCTCGCACCCGAGGTCATCACGCTGTGCGCCGGGGTCAACCTGACCGTTCTGGACACCACCGATCCGGGCCAGGTCCGCGCTGCGATCGCGGACCGAATCGAGCGGACCATCGTCGTCGTCGCGTCGAAGAGCGGCGGCACGGTGGAGACGGACTCGCACCGGCGTGCCTACGAGAAGGCCTTCCGCGACGCAGGTCTGAGCGAGGATCAGATTCCACGGCGGATCGTCGTCGTCACCGATCCCGGTTCGCCGCTGGAGAAGCTGTCCATCGACGCCGGGTACCGGGCAATCTTTCTCGCCGACGAGACGGTCGGCGGCCGGTACAGCGCGCTGACCGCGTTCGGGCTCGTCCCGAGCGCACTCGCAGGCGTGGACGTCGGCAAGCTCCTCGACGAGGCGCAGGCCGTCCGCGAATCGCTCGCGGCCAACGACAACCCCGGCCTGCTCCTCGGAGCGGCAATGGGCGCCGCGGCGAAGGCGAGCCAGGACAAACTGGTGCTGGCGTCCGGAGACACCGGCATCGTCGGCTTCGGAGACTGGGCCGAGCAGCTCATCGCAGAGTCCACCGGCAAGGACGGCGTCGGGATTCTGCCCGTCGTCGTCGAGAGCGGCGATGCCCCGGGCTGGGCCGGCGCCGGATCCGATGCAGTCCTCGCGGGCCTCGGCGACGTCCCCGGCGCGGGCCTGACCGTGGCCGGTCCCCTCGGCGCGCAGTTCCTCGTCTGGGAGTACGCCACCGCGGTCGCCGGGCACATCCTCGGGATCGACCCGTTCAACCAGCCCAACGTGACCGAGTCCAAGGAGAACACCGGCAAACTCCTCGCCGAGGGCCTGCCCAGCCCGGAGCCCGTTGCGACCTTTGGATCCGTGCAGGTCTTCGGCGAGCTCGCCGCCGGCGCGACCAGCCTCACCGCAGCGGTGGACGCCCTCCTGGCGACCGTTCCCGAGCACGGCTACCTGGCGGTGATGGCCTACCTCGATCGGTTCGCCGACGCTTCGGCCGCAGAGGTTCGCGCTGCCTGCGCGCGCCGTCTGAAGGACCGTCAGGTCACCTTCGGCTGGGGCCCACGGTTCCTGCACTCGACCGGGCAGTACCACAAGGGCGGCCCGCCGGTCGGTTCGTACCTGCAGATCACCGGCGTCGTGATCGAAGACCTCGAGGTACCGGGCAAGCCGTACACCTTCGGCACGCTCCACCTGGCCCAGGCACTCGGCGACCAGGGTGCGTTCACGGGCCGCAACCGGCCGATCCTGCGCCTGCACCTGACCGACCGAGCGGCCGGCCTTCAGGAACTTCTGAGCGCCCTGAACTCCTAGCAACCTGAGCCCATAGTGCAGTTCGGGTACGCAGGATCGGCCTTTCGCGGACCCGGACTGCACTATGGGCGTAGAAGACGCCCGCGGTGGGGAAGGACGTGCTCGTGAGCAATCCACTGCGCGACCCGCGGGACAAACGGCTCCCGCGGGTCGCCGGTCCTTGCGGCTTGGTGATCTTCGGGGTCACCGGCGATCTGGCCCGCAAGAAGGTCATGCCGGCCATCTACGATCTCGCCAACCGCGGCCTGCTGCCGCCCGGCTTCTCGCTGGTGGGCTACGCGCGACGGTCGTGGGAGCACGAGGACTTCGCGCAGGTCGTGAAGGACGCGGTTCGCGAGCACGCCCGCACGGGTTTTCGCGAGGAGGTCTGGGCGCAACTGGCCGACGGATTCCGCTTCGTGCCGGGCGACTTCTCGGACGACGCGGCCTTCGAGCAGTTGGCCGCAACCGTCGCGGAATTGGACGCAGCTCGGGGCACGGAGGGCAACCACGCGTTCTACCTGTCGATTCCGCCCAAGTTCTTTCCCGACGTCATCCGCCAGCTGTCCCGGCACGGCCTCGCGCAGCCCGGTCCCGAGGGGACGGCCGGACGGGTGCCGTGGCGGCGCGTGGTCGTCGAGAAACCGTTCGGCCACGACCTCGCCTCGGCCCGCGAACTGAACGGAGTGCTCGAGGGCGTGTTCCCGGCCGAGTCGGTGTTCCGCATCGACCACTACCTCGGCAAGGAGACGGTGCAGAACATCCTCGCGATGCGCTTTGCCAACCAGCTCTTCGAGCCGATCTGGAACCGATCCTTCGTCGACCACGTGCAGATCACAATGGCCGAGGACATCGGCATCGGATCGCGCGCCGGGTACTACGACGGCATCGGCGCCGCTCGCGACGTGCTGCAAAACCATCTGCTGCAGCTCCTCGCGCTGACCGCGATGGAGGAGCCCGTCTCGTTCCGAGCCTCGGATCTTCAAGCGGAGAAGGAAAAGGTCCTGTCGGCGATCCGGCTGCCAGCCGACCTCGGAGCCTCGACCGCCCGCGGCCGGTACGCCGCGGGCTGGCAGGGCGGGCGCCGGGTCCTCGGGTACTGCGAGGAAGAGGGCATCCCCGCGGACTCGACGACGGAGACCTACGCCGCGGTGAAACTGGAGCTCGACACCCGCCGCTGGGCCGGAGTTCCGTTCTATCTGCGGACCGGCAAGCGGCTCGGGCGGCGGGTCACCGAGATCGCGCTGACCTTCCAGCGAGTGCCGCATCTGCCGTTCGAGGCGACTGCCACCGAGGAGTTGGGCCAGAACGCGCTGGTGTTCCGCATCCAGCCGGACGAGGGCGTCACGGTGCGCTTCGGCTCCAAGGTGCCGGCGACGTCGATGGAGATCCGCGACGTGAACATGGACTTCGCCTACGGCGGCTCGTTCGCCGAAAGCTCCCCCGAGGCCTACGAGCGGCTGATCCTCGACGTGCTCCTGGGTGAACCGCCGCTGTTCCCCCGCAGCCGCGAGGTGGAGCTGTCCTGGCAGGTGCTCGACCCGATCGAGGACCACTGGGCCAAGCTCGGTCCCCCGGACGACTACGCGCCCGGCAGTTGGGGCCCGGCCGGCGCCGACGCCCTGATCGCCCGCGACGGACGCACCTGGCGGCGGCCATGACCCCAACTTCTGCCCCTACGTCGGGGTATCGCGCCGCGCGGAAAGCCCCACACGCGGGCAGAGGACGAGGGTGAAGCGGTGAGTACGACCTTGCCCGACACGACGTCGCAGGAGATCGAGCGGGCCCTGATCGCGGCTCGCCGGGCGCACGGCGGGCCGGCGGCCGGGCACGTGCTGACCCTGATCGTGGTGGCCGACGGGCACGACGACAGCACGGCCGTGCAGGCGGCGTGCCGCACGGCGGGCGAGCATCCGTCCCGGATCCTCGTCGTGCGTCGGCATCCGGCGTCCAAGGAGCCGCGGCTGGACGCGGAGGTGTTCGGCGGCGGGGAGCGCGGCCCTGGCGAGCTCGTGATCCTCGACCTGTCCGGCGAGCTCGCGGAGCACGCCGAATCCGTCGTGGTGCCGTTGCTGCTGCCCGACACCCCCGTGGTGACGTACTGGCCGGGCGACGGCCCGTCGTGCCCGGCGACGGCTCCGATGGCCCGGTGGAGCCAGCGCCGCATCACGGACCTGGCCCAGGCGAGCGACCCGATGGCGATGCTGCGGGAACGGGCGGCGGGCTACCGGGACGGGGACACCGATCTGTCCTGGGCGCGGCTGACCGGATGGCGCAGCTACCTCGCGAGCGCCTTCGACCAGCGGAACACTCGGCCGAGTGTCGGGCACGTGGCCGCGGAGGCCAACAGCCCGAGCGCGGAACTGCTCGCTCTGTGGCTCGAGAACAGGTTGGGCATCGGAATCGAACGGATCGTGTCCGACGGACCCGGCGTGACCGAGGTGCGACTGGACTTTCCGGACGGGGAACTGGCGATCAGCCGCGTGGACGGCCGCCTGGCGACCGTCCGCTCCCCCGACCATCCGGAGCGCCCGCTCGCCCTGGCTCGGCGCGACCTGGCGGTACTGGTCTCGGAGGAGCTGCGCCGGCTCGACCCGGACGAGATCTACGCCGAGTGCCTTGCCATGCTCTGCAGATGACACGGCCTCGGTTCGCCAACGAAGGGAAGCCCCGCCCATGAGTGCACCGAGCGTGATCGTGCACCGCGACGCCACGACCCTGGCCTCAGCGGTGGCAGCCCGGCTCGTCACGACGCTCGTCGACGCCCAGGCCGCGCGCGGCTCGGCCTCGGTCGTGCTGACCGGTGGCACCGTCGGCATAGCGACTCTGGCGGCGTTGCGCACGATGCCGGCCCACGACTCCATCGACTGGCGGCGGCTGGACGTGTGGTGGGGCGACGACCGGTTCGTACCCGAGGGCCACGCCGATCGCAACGCCCAGCAGGCCCGCGACGCACTGCTGAACCACGTGCCGGTCGACCCGGATCGCGTACACGTGATGCAGCCCTCGGACGGGTTGGACGGGGACGACCCCGATGCCGCCGCCGAGCGGTACGCCAAGGAACTCAAGGCCGCGAGTCGCCCGGAGGATCACGGCCCGGCGCCGACCTTCGACGTGTTGATGCTCGGCGTGGGTCCGGACGGGCACGTCGCGTCGCTGTTCCCCGAGCGGCCCGCGCTGCACGAGACCGTGCGCGGAGCAGTGGCGGTGCGCAACTCCCCCAAGCCGCCGCCCACGCGAATCTCGCTGACGCTGCCCGCCATTCGCTCCGCCCGCGAGGTGTGGCTCGTGGCTGCGGGCGCGGAGAAGGCACCCGTCGTGCGGATGGCGTTGACCGGTGCGGGTCCCGTGCAGATCCCGGCCGCCGGGGCGCTCGGCCGGGCTCGCACCCTGTGGCTGCTCGACCGGGCGGCCGCTTCCGAGCTGCCTCCGGCGCTGTCCCGCATCGCCTCGCCGTGACGGTTCGTCAGGGCGAGCACGTGCTCTAGAGCATCGGCGGGTAGTACGACAGCTCACCGGGCAGGGGCTGGGCCGGCGCGGGCTGGGCCGGCGCGGGCTGGGCGGGTGCGACCTCTGCCGGGGCCGGCGCGGCAGGCGCTTCCGCGGGAGCCGCCGGAGCGGTGGCGGCGGGAGCGGTGTCGGCGGGAGCGGGCTGCGGGGCCGCCTCTGCCTGTGCGGGCTGCGGGGCCGCCTCTGCCGGTGCGGGGCCGGGCGCTGCCGGTGCGGGGCCGGGCGCTGCCGGAGCGATGGGCTGCGGGGCTGCGGGCGTGGCGGCGATCATGCAGTTCTGGACGCCGCTGCGCGACGAGGCGATCACGACGTCGGTGGAGCCCGCGCCGCCGCCGGTGACGACGAGTCGCGCGGCGTTGACGGTGAGTTCGCCCGCTTCTTGGATCTGCTCGTTGAAGACGATGTGGGCCTTGGCGCCGTCGCCCTTGTCGCCGAGGTCGAAGACGGTGTTGGGCTTCAGCGCGCCGATCGGGAAGGTCTGGCCGGCGACGTTGAGAACGCCGACCGACGACGCTCCCTTGGAGCCGGCGCACTGCGACATCGATTCGGACTGAACGTTGAACAGCGAGATCTCGCCGATCTGGGCGATGGTCATCTTGACCTCGGCGGCCGAGGCGCGCGCGATGGCTCCGTCCACCGCGGGGGTGGTGCCGAAGCGGGCGCACAGCGCGTGGGCGCTGCCCAACCCGAACTTCCTCTCGACTGCGCAGGGGGCGTCGTAGTCGCCCGCCGAGGTCGTCTCGATCTCGCCGGTGTCCGGACCGGGAACGGACGCCGGGGTAAGGAGTCCGTCGGACAGGACCGCGATGCCAAAGGACTGACCGGTCATGGTCAGCTCCGCCTGGTCCTGCGCGGAGGCGGGCGCAACCGCAAGCCCGGCGATCGCCAGAACGGCCAAGCCGCCGACCCAGGTGGCCCGTCCACGTGCCTGTGCGTCCGCCGCGCCCATGTGCAATCGCCCCGCTTCACTTCCGAGGTCGCAGACACAGCGTCAGCGACTCGCTACGCAGGGTCGCTCAGGCTCATGATCGACTTCCGGCGATCGGCGGCTCGTTCACTCCGACGGCCGCAGCACCTTGCGGTCGAAGCGGACCAAGAGGACATCCCGCCGCTAGTCGTCGCGGCCTTTCGGGTCCCGCCGCATGTCCTTGAGCGTCGACCGGCGGGTCTTGTCCTCGAGCCGGCGACGCTTCGCCCCCGCGCTCGGCTTTGTCGGGCGACGCGGCCGAGGCGGAGGCGCCGTGGCCTCCCGCAGGAGCTCGGCCATCCGCTCCCGCGCCGCATCGCGGTTGCGCAGCTGCGAACGATGCTCGGAGGATGCGACAACCACCGCCCCGTCGACCAGCCGGTCCGCGAGCCGCTCGACGGCTCGCTGCTTCCAGACGTGCGGCAGCGCGGTGGAGGCGGCGAGGTTGAAGACGAGTTCGACCCGAGAGTCCGTGGTGTTGACGCTCTGCCCACCGGGCCCCGAGCTCCGCGAAAATCGCCATGCCAGCTCGCCCTCGGGGATGCGCACCCCGCCGACGAGCAGGCCGCTCCGGTCTGCCGCTTCCGTGCTCACCCGGCCAAGATTGCCGGCTCCACCGCGATTGCCGCCTCCACGAGCGCCAGGAAGGTGCGGGCCGCGGCGAGCAGCTCGTCCGCCTCCGCGCGATCCACCGCGCCCCTGAAGCCCGCCTCGGCCGCGGCGCGCTTGGCCGCACCCGCCGCGAAGCGCGCGGCCCACGCACCCAGCTCCGGCGCGACCACCGGCAGCTGGTCCCACGCACTCGTTGGGCGACGGCGGCGGACCGTGGATCTCCCCCGGCTCGACACCGACACCTCGACCGCGGGTGGCCGGGCGGCCAGTACCGCAGCCGCCGCGCGCAGCGCCGCCAGGTGAGCGGCCGCGTACCGGCTTGCCGGGAGTTCGGCCAGCTCGGCCAACGCCAGGTCCCGGCGGGCGGCCGCGGCGAGTTCGCCGGCTCGCCGACGATCGGGTGCGTTCACTGTCTGCCCTCTCTCCTCGGGCACCGAGCGCGGCGGACGGTGGGTCGAGGACCGTCCGCCGCGGACGGCGCGTCGGTCGAACAGAGTTCGATCCCGGGGGGAAGTGATCGAAAACCTGTTCGAACGATGCACACAGTAGACCCCACCACCGACAGTTCTGCAAGGGTGATTGCGGGGGCCTAGTGCGAGGCGTCGACCCCGGGCCGATCCTTGGCCGGCAGCTTCGGCGCGAGTCGCTCCATCAGCCGGTTGCCGAGGCCCAGGCCGGCGTCGTAGACCGGCGGCACATACCGCTTGAGCAGCCAGATCGCGCGACCCTCGGGATGCGGCAGGCACCAGAACTTCTTGCGCTCCACGGCCCGCAGGACCTTGCGCGCGACGTCGTCCGCGGTGAGCTTGCGGCCGGGAATGCCTTCGCCGGTCACCATTTTGGCGGCGACCTCTTCGAAGGCCGGGTCGGTCGCGCGCATGTTGGCGTGGATGTTGGTGGCGAAGAAGCTCGGGCACACCACGGTGGTGCGGATCCCCTGCGGCGCCAACTCGTGCCGCATCGTCTCGGAGAGCGCGACGACAGCCGCCTTCGTCGCGTTGTACGAGGACATGTTCGGCGCGTGGACCAGGCCGGCCAACGAAGCGATGTTGACGACGTGCCCGCCGCCCTGGGCCGCGAACACCGGCAGGAACGTGTGCACGCCGCGCACCACGCCCTTGAGGTTGATGTCGACGATCCAGTCCCAGTCGGTCAACGGGGTGTCCGCGATCGGCCCGCCGACCGCCACGCCCGCGTTGTTCACCAGCACGTCCAGCCCGCTCCACTCGCGCTGCACCCACTCGCGGACGGCCGCCCAGCCGTCCTCGCTCCGCACGTCGAGCGGCAGGAACACGACCCGCTGCGGGTCGGCGCCGATCTCGCGCACCTTCTCCGCGATCTCCAGGCGGGCGAGTTCGCCCGCCTGCGGGTCGACGTCGGTGAGCAGCACCCACGCGCCGTCGTTCGCGGCGGCCGCGGCCAGGGCCTTGCCCAGTCCGGAGGCCGCTCCGGTGATCAGGATGCGACGTTGCACGAGCACTCCTCAGGCCGTCGGGTCTCTACTTACCGAAGGTAAGTTATCACGCCCGCTACTGTCGAGCGCCATGGAGATCTGGCTGAATCCCGCATGCTCGAAGTGCCGGACGGCGCAGTCCGCGCTGGACGAGGCGGGGATCGCATACACGGTGCGCCGCTACCTGGACGACCCGCCGAGCGTGGCGGAGCTCGAGGCCGTGCTGGAGCGTCTCGACGTGGAGCCCTGGCACATCACGCGCCTGGCAGAAGAGGCCGCGGTCGCGCTCGGCATGAAGGCCTGGCCCAAGGACGCCGCGAACCGCGCCCGCTGGATCGACGCGCTGGCCGAGCATCCCAAGCTGATCCAGCGCCCGATCGTCACCGCAGACGACGGGACCACGGTCGTCGGCCGCGAGCAGGCCGAGCTCGACCGGGTCCTGAAGGCCGCGAAATCCGGATAGCGACGGCCCCGTGTCGGCACCGCGCGCGCCGCCAACTCGCCCGGTCGGAGCACGGTTAGGGTCGAGCGCATGAACGTCACGAGCTACCCGCCCGGAGCCCCCTGCTGGCTCGATCTGACCTGCCCGAACCCGCCGAAGGTGCACGCGTTCTACGGCGATCTGTTCGGCTGGACGGTCGCGGAGAACGCGGAGGACGGGCCGGGATTCGGGACCTTCACCCTCGGTGGGCGAGACATCGCAGGCCTCGGGCCCACCGACGGCGACCCGAACTGGAACGTCTACTTCAACACCCCCGACATCGACACGTGCCTCGCAGACGTCGAGGAGTTCGGCGGACGAGTGCTCGTCGGTCCCATCGAGATCGAGGGCCGCGGGAGCGGGGCCGCCTGCGTCGACCCGACCGGCGGGGTGTTCTCGGTGTGGCAGGCCGGCGGCCACGTCGGCAGTGGCCTGACCGACGTGCCCGGCACCTGGTGCTGGACGGAACTGCTGACGGGCAACGTCGAGGTCGCGGCCCAGTTCTACGCCAACGTCTTCGACTGGGTGATCGACGTGCAGACCGTCGACGGCGCGGACCTCGGCATCGCGACGATCGAGGGCGAGGCCGTCGCGGGCCTGGTCACTCCCCCGCCGCAGGCGAACATCGGGCCCCTGTGGACGGTGTCCTTCGCGGTCGCCGACGCGGATCGGGTCGCCGCGATCGCACCGGTGCTCGGCGGGCAGGTCGCCGTGCCACCGACCGACATCCCCGGCATGGGTCGCTACGCCGTGATCGCCAGTCCGACCGGGGAGACGTTCGCAGTCGTCGCACGCGACGAGTCGCTCGACGACTGACCCAGTGGCCCGGGTAGTAGTCGTCGGGGCCGGGCTGTCCGGTCTCGCAGCCGCGGCACGCCTGGCCCGGCTCAAGCACGACGTCGTCGTCTGCGAGCGGGCCGGCGGTCCCGGCGGACAGGCCGGACGCTACGAACGCGACGGTTTCGCCTTCGACACCGGGCCCACGACGCTGACCATGCCCGCGTCGTATCGGGATCTGTTCGTCAAGACCGGCAAGACCACGCCGCTCGAGAACTACCTCGATCTTCAACCGGTTCCCTCGACCAGGTGGACCTTCCTCGACGGCACCCGCCTCGACATCCCGAACGCGTCCCAGGGCGGGCGAATGCACGCCATCGGTGCAGTGTTCGGGGCCGACGCCGCCCGCGGTTGGGAGGCGTTTCTCACCTCCGGCGAAGCGGTGTGGACGCGATTTCGCAAGGGCTTCCTCGACGGCCCACCGGCGCTGAGCGGCAAGCGATTTCGCGTGCCCGCCGAGGAGAAAGCCCTCCTCTCGGAACTCAACCCGGCGGAGAACTTCCACAAACTGACGGAGCGTCATCTCGCGCAGTGGCCGCAACTGTGGCAGGCAGCATGGTCCTGGCCGCTGCGGCTAGGCAGCGATCCGTACTTCGCCTCGGCGGGCACTGCGATCTGGCCGTGGCTCGAGGCGACGTTCGGCCTGTGGAACCCCGTCGGAGGCGTTCGCGCACTGGTCGACGTCGTGGCCGAGCGCGCCCGGTCGCGTGGCGCGGAGTTGCGCTACGAGACCGAGGTCGTCGGCCTGGAACTGCACGACGGCAAGGTCGTCGGCGTGCGCCTGGGCAACGGGACTCTGCGTGCGGACGTCGTCGTGGCCGCGGTCGACGATCGGCAGCTCGCGCAGTGGTCCGGCGCTACGACGTCCGACGGGGAGCCGTCGCACGCTGCGACGACGATGCTGCTCGCCCTGCGCGAAGGCGACGACCGGCCCTTTCTGGAACTGCTGTTCGCGGAACCGGGCCAAGACACCGTGCTGGTCGTGACGAAGGCCGAAGCGCCCGCAGGCCACACCGCCTATACGGTGACCGCCAACGACCCGGGCCAAGGCGGCCTGGGCCCGTCGGCGGTGCTTGCCCACCTGGACCGAGCCGGCTTCGACGTCTCTCGCCGTCTCCTCTGGCACGAACGGCTGGAAACCCCTGCGGGCCTGGCGGGCCCCGCCCTGCATGGGCGCACCGGCCTGATCCGTCGACCGAACACGACGGGTGTCGCGGGCCTCTTCCACGTCGGTGCGTCCGCCCACCCCGGCCCGGGTATCGCCTTCGCGCCGCTCGGCGCGGCATTGGTCGCGGACGCCGTCGGCCGGGCGCGCTAACGCGTCCTTCCGACAACCACGTGTCAGCCGAAACGGCTCCACAAACCCGGACAAACCGGGCTCCGGAGCAACCCTTTCGGCTGTCGTGCGCACCGGCTCTTGACAACCGCTAGTCGAAGGCGGCGTAGAACGGCCACAGCACGCGCCAGAGCAACGGGCGCCACACCAGCCGGCCGGCGACGCCACGAACGCAACCGAACATCGGCGCGAGCGCGACCGGCACCACGCGGGCGGCGGGCGGGCGGTCGGGAGCCGTCAGCTCGGGCCGAGGCCCAGGGCCTTGTAGATCTCCAGGGTCGAGGTGGAGCGGTTCAGCGTGTAGAAGTGCAGGCCGGGGGCGCCGCCGTCGAGGAGCTTCTGGCAGAGCTCGCTCGCGGCCTCCACGCCGATGGCGCGGACGCGGACGGCGTCGTCGCCCGCGGCCAGCAGCCGCTCGGCCAGGGCGGGCGGGAAGGTGGCGCCGGAGAGCTGGGCGAAGCGCTGGATCTGCTTCACGTTGGTGACCGGCATGATCCCCGGCAGGATCGGGATCGTGCAGCCGTGCGCGGCGGCGCGGTCGACCAGGCGAAAGTAGTCGTCGGCGTCGAAAAAGAACTGCGTGATGGCGAAGTCCGCGCCGGCGGCGGCCTTCTGCGCCAGGTACTTCGCGTCGGACTCCAGGTCCGGGGACTCCGGGTGGCCCTCCGGGAACGCCGCGACGCCCACGCAGAACGGGCCGAGCTCGCGCACCATGCGGACGAGTTGCTCGGCGTGCTCGAGGCCCTCGGGGTGCGGCTCCCACGTCGCGTCCGGGCCGCCCGGCGGGTCCCCGCGCAGCGCAAGCACGTTCTTGATGCCCGCCGCCGCGAACGACCCGATCACCGAACGCAGTTCGGCCTTCGACGAACCGACGCAGGTGAAGTGCCCGACGGCGGTCAGCGTGGTGTCCGTCGCGATGTTCTCGACGATCCGCACGGTCCGGTCGCGGGTGGAGCCGCCGGCGCCGTAGGTCACCGACACGAACGTCGGCGCGAGCGGCTCGAGGCGGCGGATGGCCTCCCACAGCGTCTTCTCGCCCTCGTCGGTGGCAGGCGGGAAGAACTCGAAGGAGAACGAGCGGCCGCCGGCGGCCAGCAGGTCGCGCAGGGTCGTGCCGAGCGTCGCGTCGGGCGTCGTCATAGTGGGTGCAGCGTAGCCGGCAAGGCGTTGTGACCGTGCGCACGCGTGCCGCCGGATGCGAACGGGTCGGATGGGTCCGAGCACGGGCACGGGTTCGCTAGCGTGGCCGTGGCAATCGCAGATCGACACGGGAGGGCGACCATGGCCGAGGACACGAACGACGAGGTCGAGGCAGTCGAAGAGTCCGAGGAGCCCAAGGACGCCAAGGCGAAGTTCCGAGACGCCCTGGCCAAGAAGGCCGGCAATGCGGGCGGTCCGGGAGGCGGTCCCCACGGTTCCGGCAAGGTCGGCTCCGCCCACGGCGCCGCGAAGTCTTCGCGCCAGTTCCGCCGCAAGAGCGGTGGCTGAGGCTCAGGCCTTGCGCAACGCGGCGGCGAACGCGGCGGCGGCGGCGCCGGGATCGTCGGCGTCGGTGATCGCACGCACGACGACGACCCGCCGCGCGCCGGTCTCGAGCACCTCGGGCAGGCGCTCGAGGTCGATGCCGCCGATCGCGAACCACGGGCGGTCGGTCGCACGGCGAGCGGCGTAGCGCAGCAGCTCCAGCCCCGGTGCCGGGCGGCCCGGCTTGGTCGGCGTAGGCCAGGTCGGACCGACGCAGAAGTAGTCCACGCCCTCCTCCGCAATGGCGTCGTCGACCTGCCCGACGTCGTGCGTCGAGCGGCCGATCAGCGGCGCGGATCCGATCAGATAGCGCGCGTCGGGCACCGGCAGGTCGTCCTGCCCGAGGTGCAGGATGTCCGCGCGGGCGGCGTAGGCGACGTCGGCACGGTCGTTGACCGAGAACAGCGCCCCGTGCCGGGCCGCTGCGTCGGCGAAGACCTCGAGCACCTCGAGCTCGTGCCGGGCTTCCATGCCCTTCTGCCGCAACTGGACGAAGTCGACCCCGTTGGCCAGCACCGCGTCGAGGAACTGCGCGAGATCGCCCTGCCGCTCGCGGGCGTCGGTGCACAGGTACAGCCTCGCGTCGGCCAGCCGCGCTCGGCCGCCGGCGAGCTTGCGAGCCGGCGCGACGACACTGTCGGCGCCGGCCATCAGAACCCCAGCGCCTGGGCGCGGCGCTTGACCTCGGTGCCGCGGTTCTCCAGCAGCGCCTGCACCGGCGTGCCGGGCAGCGTCGGGTCGGCGGTGTACAGCCAGCGCAGCGCCTCGTCGTCGCTGTAGCCGGCGTCGGCCAGCAGCGTCAGGGTGCCGGGCAGGTGCTTCAGGACCGTCCGGTCCGCGACGAAGTCCGCCGGCACGTGCAGCGCCCCGTTCTCGCCCCGGCGCCGCGCCAGGAACTGGCGGTCGGAGTACAGCTGCCGTGCACGGGCGGCGTCGACGCCGAGGGCTTCGGCCACCTCGGGCAACGTGAGCCACCGCTCGACGGCGGCCTCGACGGGGTCTGTCTCCTGGGTGTCCACGGGCCAACCTCATCACGTCCGCGCCACGACTCCACCATCCCCCGGCCACCGCCCGCTCGCACGTTCCGCTGTACAGCGCTCCGTGCGACGCCACGCGGGGTAATCCCGGCCGAAATCGCACACGGCGAAGGGAAGTCAGGCTTCCGGGGTTCGCCGGCCGCGCTGTACAGCGGTGCGTGCGACGCCACGCCGAGCGGGCGCCCCGTCGGCTCGCACGCAGCGAAGGGAAGCCCGCGCGACGGGCCTTCGCCGGGAGGGCTGTGCAGCGCTCCCGGCAACGCCACGCCGTCGGGCGTCCAGCGGGCTCGTTCAAGTCGAAGGGAGGCGGGATCTCGGCGCGGAACGCTCGCCCGAATGCCCGACTAAGCTCACAGGCGATGTCAGCAGCCGCCCGCACCGAGCCGATTTCCGACGTCGTCGTGGTCGGCGGCGGCGTGATCGGGCTGGGGGTGGCCTGGCGGGCGGCCGCCGCGGGACTGCGCGTCGCCGTGGTCGACCCGGCCCCCGGCGGGGCCACGTCACGGGTCGCCGCGGGCATGCTCGCTCCCGTCACCGAGGCGGCGTACAACGAGCACGCGCTGCTGCGGCTCAACCTGGACTCCGCGGCCCGCTATCCGGAGTTCGTCGCCGAACTGACCGACGTCTCCGGCATCGACACCGGATTCCGCACCACCGGCACGGTGCTGGCCGCCGTCGACGCCGACGACCTCCGCGCCGCCGAGGAACTCCGCGCCTTCCACCGCTCGCTCGACCTGCCCACCGAAGCGCTGACCTCCCGCGAGGTGCGCCGCCGCGAGTCCTTCCTGACACCCGGTCTGCGCGGCGGACTGCTCGTCGAGAGCGATCACTCCGTGGATCCCCGCCGGCTGCTCGCCGCGCTCGCCGCCGCCTGCCGCGCGCAGGGCGTCGAGTTCGTCGCAGCCCCCGTCCGCGGCCTGGCCGTCGCCGGCGACCGCGCCGAAGGCGTCGTCCTCGGCGACGGCACCGCGGTCGCCGCCGGGCAGGTCGTGCTCGCCGCCGGCGCCTGGAGCGGACGCCTCGACGGCCTTCCAACCGGCGCGCTCGCGGAGCTGCGCCCGGTGAAGGGCCAGCTGCTGCGCCTGCACGTGCCGCCGGCGCTGCGCCCCCTGCTCACCCACACCGTCCGCGGCCTGGTGCACGGCACGAGCATCTACCTGGTGCCGCGCGAGGACGGAGAGCTCGTCGTCGGCGCCACCATGGAGGACAAGGGGTTCGACACCTCGGTCACCGCCGGCGCCGTGCACGACCTGCTGCGCGACGCCTACGAACTGCTGCCCGCGCTGCACGAGGTGACGCTGGTGGAGACCTGCGCCGGGCTGCGCCCCGCAACCCCGGACCACGGCCCGCTGCTCGGCCGCGCGCACCTCGACAACCTCGTCGTCGCCACCGGCCACTTCCGCAACGGCATCCTGCTCGCCCCTCTCACCGCCGATGCGATCTGCGACGTCCTGCGCGGCGGCGCCCTCCCCGCTGTGGCCACGCCGTTCCGTGCAGAGCGGTTCGCGACGGTCAACGCATGACCGAGGAACCCGAAGGCCCGATGACGGTGCACGTGAACGGCGAGGCACGCAACCTGCCCGCCGGGACGACGATCGCCGATCTCGTCGTCGACCTGGTGGGCGGCACCGAAGTGCGCGGGGTGGCCGCGGCGCTGAACGGCTCCGTGGTGCCGCGGGGCCGCTGGGCCAGCTGCCTGCTCGCCGACTCCGACCGCGTCGAGGTACTGACCGCGGTACAGGGCGGCTGAAATGACGCTCTCTCAGATCGTCGACCCCAAGCCGTTGACCATCGCGGGCAGGACCTTCGAGTCGCGCCTGGTGATGGGCACCGGCGGCGCACCGAACCTCGAGATCCTCGAGCAGGCGCTGCTGGCGTCGGGCACGGAGCTGACCACGGTCGCGATGCGCCGCGTCGACGCGGGAGCCCGCGGCTCCGTGCTCGACCTCCTCGTCCGCAACGGCATCGCCGTGCTGCCCAACACCGCCGGATGCCGTACCGCAGCCGAGGTCCTGCTCACCGCCCGTCTGGCCCGCGAGGCGCTGGGCACGAACTGGGTGAAGCTCGAGGTGATCGGCGACGACCGCACCCTGCTGCCCGACCCGGTCGAAACCCTCGACGCCGCCGAGCAACTGGTGAAGGACGACTTCGTCGTTCTGCCCTACACGAACGACGACCCGATCCTGGCCCGCCGGCTCGAGCAGGCGGGCTGCGCGGCGGTCATGCCGCTGGGTTCCCCGATCGGCTCGGGGCTCGGCATCCGCAACCCGCACAACATCGGGCTGATCGTGGAGTCGGCGACCGTGCCGGTGATTCTCGACGCCGGGATCGGCACCGCCTCCGACGCCACCCTGGCCATGGAACTGGGCTGCGACGCCGTCCTGCTGGCCTCCGCGGTGACCCGCGCCCAGGACCCGGTCGCGATGGCCACGGCCATGCGGCACGCGGTGATCGCGGGGCGATTGGCCCGACATGCCGGGAGAATCCCCATTCGCACCCACGCGATCGCGTCCTCGCCGAACCTGTAGAACCTCTCTGCAATTGGCGTAGAAGCCCGTCGAAGACACCTCTGATCCGTAAGCTGATCGGAATGGGGACGGCCGTCGAAGATCCGCTGGTCGGTCAGCTGTTGGACGGGCGCTATCGCGTCGCGCGCCGGCTGGCCCGCGGCGGCATGGCCACGGTCTACGAGGCCCTCGACACCCGCCTGAACCGCACCGTCGCCGTGAAGGTGATGCATCCGGGCTACGCCGAGGACCGCGAGTTCGTCGCCCGCTTCATCCGCGAGGCGCACGCGGCCGCCCGGCTCTCGCACCCGTGCGCCGTTGCGGTGTACGACCAGAGCGCGGACGGTGGGCACGTCTTCATCGCGATGGAGTACGTCGCCGGGCGCACTCTGCGGGACTGGCTCGCCGACCGTGGCCGGCTGACGCCCAGGGAAACCTTCGCGGTCCTCGAACCGGTGCTCGCGGCGCTGGCCGCCGCGCACTCGGCCGGGCTGGTGCACCGCGACGTGAAGCCGGAGAACGTGCTCATCGCCGACGACGGCCGGGTGAAGGTCGCCGACTTCGGGCTGGCCCGCGCGGTCAGCAACGCGACGTCCACCGGCACGCTGATCGGGACCGTCGCGTACCTGGCGCCGGAGCTCGTGGAGCGCGGGGTCGCGGACCGTCGCAGCGACGTGTACTCCGCGGGCATCCTGCTCTACGAGTGCCTCACCGGCGCCCAGCCGCACGGCGGCGAGACGCCGCTGCAGATCGCCTACGCGCACGTGAACGTCGACGTACCGCCGCCCTCGGACCTGCGGCCCGGGCTCGCCCCCGAACTCGACGACCTGGTCGCTCGTGCCACCTCCCGCGATCCCGCCGGCCGGCCGGCGGACGCCGGCGAGTTCCTTGCCGACGTGCTGGCGGTCCGCCGCGCGCTCGGCCCCGCCGAACTCGACGACCGGGCCGAGGCACCTGCGACCCGCGCCGTGTTGGCCGACGCCGCCACCACGGCGATCCCCCGCCGCGCGGCCGCGCAGACCGCACCGATCCGGAATGCGCCCGCACCACAGCCCACGCAGGTCATCCCCGTTCCGCCGACCTTCGCCAGGCGGCGCCGGACCGGCCGGTTCGCGATGGTCATGCTCGTCGTGATCGCCGTCCTCGTGGGGATCGGCGGCTGGCGCCTCGCCACCGGCAGCGGACTGGACACCCCGTCGCTGCTGACCCTGAGCAAGGCCGACGCGGAGAAGAAGGCCGCGGACGCCGGGCTGAAGGTTCGCGTCGGGTCGGAGCGGTACAGCGAGACGTACAAGCTCGGCACGGTCATGGAGACGGACCCGCCGTCCGGCAACCGGATCGACAAGGGCGCAACCATCACCGTCGTCCTGTCCAAGGGCCCGGAGCGCTTCAAGGTGCCCGCGCTCGCCAAGGTGACGCTCGAGCAGGCACGCCAGAAGCTGGGCGAGGAAAGCCTCGCCGTCGGCAAGGTGGAGCAGCAGTTCAACGACACCGTGCCCAACGGCTCGGTGGTCTCCAGCAGTCCCCCCGCGGGCACCGAGCTCCGGCGCAACGGCACCGTCGACCTCGTGGTCTCCAAGGGCGGAAAGCCCGTGGACGTCCCGAACGTCGTCGGCCAGTTCCTCGTGGACGCCGAGCGTCAACTGACGGCGCTCGGACTGCAGGTCCGCACCGTCGAGGCGGACGTGGACGACGACCTGCCCCCCGGCCTGGTCATGGCACAGGATCCGACCGGCGGCCGGCTGACGCGCGGACAGACGGTGACTCTTCAGGTCGTGCCCGCCGCCGAGCTGGTGACCGTGCCGGACCTGATCGGGATGACCCGCAACGAGGCGCGCCAGACGCTCCGCGATCTGGATCTCGAGGTGGAGTTCCAGGGAGGCTTCGGCGGCGGCATCTTCGGCGGCGGCAACCGGGTCGTCTCCCAGGAAACCCCGGCCGGCTCGCGCGTGCCCGAGGGCAGCACCGTCCGCCTGCAGCTGGGCTGAGTGAACATGGACACGGCATCCTTTCGGGCAGTTCGGCTTGAGTTGGGGCGATCGTTCGCTTAGCCTTGCCTAAGCCGATTGACGCCCCGATCGAAGCGAGCCCCCCTTGTACGTGTGTCTGTGCCACGCGGTCACCGAGGACGAGATCCTCGACGCGGTCGAATCGGGCGTACACACCGAGGAAGAGATCGGCGAGGTCACCTACGCCGGCACCGGGTGCGGCTCCTGCCTCGAGCGCGTGGGCGAACTTCTCGACGGCGCAGCGCCCTACGGCTGCCGCCTCCGGGCCCTCCCGCGCATCGCGTAAGGATCCCCTCACCTGCGGTTTTACCGTCTATCAGGCATGGCTTGCCTTCGGTGACAGCGCGATCGCAACGGGGTAGCTTGCGAGGGACACCAGCCTCGCCAGACGCCCATGGCGCCGACAGGACGGACCATTCGCATGCAAGGCGATCCCGACGTCATTGCGCTGCTCAACGAGCAGCTCTCCAGTGAGTTGACGGCGATCAACCAGTACTTCCTGCACGCCAAGATGCAGAAGAACTGGGGCTACACCGAGTTGGCCAACAAGACCCGCGCGGAGTCCATCGAAGAGATGGTCCACGCGGAGGAGGTCACCGACCGGATTCTCTTCCTGGAAGGCCTGCCCAACTACCAGCGGCTGTTCCCGCTGCGGATCGGCCAGACGGTCCGGGAGCAGTTCCAGGCCGACATGTCCGTCGAGCTCGAGGTCGTGCAGCGTCTGCGCCCCGGCATCATCATGTGCCGCGAGAAGGGCGACGCCACCAGCGCCGCGCTGCTCGAGAAGATCCTCGCCAACGAGGAGGAGCACATCGACTACCTGGAGACCCAGCTGTCGCTGATGGACTCCCTCGGCGAGGCCATCTACCTCGCCCAGTGCGTCTCGCGCCCGCCGAGCCACTGAGCTAGAGAAGACCGCACAGGACGTCGGCGGCGCGGTCGCAGTCCGCGTCGTCGACGTCCAGATGCGTGACGAGGCGCAGCCGGTGCGGGCCGAGGCCGGAGATCAGGACGCCCTCGTCACGGGCCTTGCCGGCGAGCTGTTCGACGCGGGCGCCGTCGCGGGGCAGGTCGACGACCACCATGTTGGACTCCGGCGCGACCACTCCTCCGGTGACCCGGCTGAGCTTCTGCGCGAGACGCGTAGAGCGGGCGTGGTCGTCGGCCATGCGCTGCACGTTGTGGTCTAGCGCGTAGTGGCCCGCGGCGGCCAGCACGCCCACCTGTCGCATGCCGCCGCCGAGGCGCTTGCGCCACCAGCGGGCCTCGCCGATCAGATCGGCCGGGCCACAGATCAAGGACCCGACCGGGGCGCCGAGGCCCTTGGACAGGCAGACCGCAACGGTGTCGAACAGCGTTCCGAAGGCGCTGAGCGGGACGCCGGTGGCGACGTGCGCGTTCCAGATCCGCGCGCCGTCCAGGTGCAGCCGGACACCGGCCTCGTCGGCCCAGTCCCGCAGCGCCCGCAACTGTTCGAGGGGCTGGACGGTGCCGCCACCGAAGTTGTGCGTGTTTTCGACGACCACGACGCCGGTGGAGACCAGGAACGGGTTGCCGGGTGCGGCGGCGAGCGCGGTCACGTCGGCGACGTCGAGCCGTCCGCGGTCCGCGGTCCACGTGCGCGTGGTGACGGCGCCGAACGCGGCATGTGCCCCGAGCTCGGCCCGCACAACGTGCGCGACCGAGTCGCAGAGGACCTCCTCGCCGGGCCGGGCCAGCAGGCGAACGCCGAGCATGTTCGCCATAGACCCGGTTGGGGTGAACAGCGCCGCCTCGTGTCCGAGCAGTGCGGCGACGCGTTCCTGCAGCGACAGAACCGTCGGGTCCTCGCCGTAGACGTCGTCGCCGACGTCCGCGTCGGCCATCGCCTGGCGCATGCCTGCCGAAGGGCGCGTCACGGTGTCGCTGCGGAGATCGATGTGCACGAACACTCCCGATAGTGCAGTTCAGGTACGCAAAACCCTCAAAACGCGTACCCAGACTGCACTATCGGCGCAGAGGCGTGCGTGCCTCAGTGGGCCTCGCGGTACAGCTCCGCGACCTCGAAGGCGAGGTCCAGGCTCTGGGTGCGGTTGAGGCGCGGGTCGCAGAGGGTTTCGTAGCGCTGGTGCAGGTCGCCCTCGGCGAGTTCGAAGCCGCCGCCGACGCACTCGGTGACGTCGTCGCCGGTGAGCTCCATGTGGATACCGCCCGGGTGGGTGCCAAGCGCGCGGTGGACCTCGAAGAAGCCGCGGACCTCGTCGAGGACGTCGTCGTAGCGGCGGGTCTTGTACCCGGACGCGGCCTCGTAGGTGTTGCCGTGCATCGGGTCGCAGATCCACGGCACGACGGCGCCGGACGCGACGACCTTCTCCACCAGACGCGGCAGGTTGTCGCGAATCTTGCCCGCGCCCATGCGAATGATCAGCGACAGGCGGCCGGGCTCGCGGTCCGGGTCCAGCGCCTCGATGAGCGCGAGGACGTCGTCGGCCGTCGCGTTCGGTCCGACCTTCACGCCGATCGGGTTGCGGATCTTGCCGAGCATCTCGACGTGCGCGCCGTCGAGGTTGCGGGTGCGCTCCCCGATCCAGAGGTAGTGCGCAGAGACGTCGTACGGCAGGCCGGTCCGGGAGTCGATGCGGGTGAGCGCGCGCTCGTACTCCAGCAACAGCGCCTCGTGCGAGGACCACATCTCGACCGAGTGAAACTGGTCGGTGTCCACGCCGCAGGCGCGCATGAACTCCATGGCGCGGTCGATCTCCCGGGCCAGCGACTCGTATCGCTGCCCCGCGGGCGAGTTGGCGACGAAGTCCTGGTTCCACAGGTGCACCTGGCGCAGGTCCGCGTACCCACCGGTGGTGAAGGCGCGAACGAGGTTCAGCGTCGCCGCCGAGAGGTTGTACATCTTCAGCAGGCGCGCCGGGTCCGGGATGCGTGCCTCGGGGGTGAAGTCGAAGCCGTTGACCGCGTCGCCGCGGTAGGACGGGAGCTCCACGCCGTCGCGCTTCTCGACGTTGCTCGAGCGCGGCTTGGCGTACTGGCCGGCGAACCGGCCGATCTTCACGACGGGGACGGACCCGGCGTAGGTGAGCACCGCGGCCATCTGCAGCAGCGTCTTCAGCTTGGCGCGCAGGTTGTCCGCGCTGCAGTCGTGGAACGCCTCGGCGCAGTCCCCGCCCTGGAGGAGGAACGCCTCGCCCCGAGCCACCTGGGCCAGCCGGGCCTTCAGCCGGTCGCACTCGCCCGCGAACACCAGCGGCGGGAGGGCCCGAAGCTCGGCCGCCACTCGCTCCACGGCCGCGGGGTCCGGGTACTCCGGCTGCTGCAGTGCGGGCCTGTCCCGCCAGGTGTCCAGATCGACGCTCACGGACTCCAGAGTACGTCCACCTGCGGGAACGTCCGAATCAGTTCCCGCCGCAGCAGCGGACACACCGGGCAAACCGTCCCCGGAGCAGGCATCGGTTCGAGAACACCTTTCGGATTGGGCCGCACGGGCGAAGATCGGCACCGACACTGGTGCCGTCCGCAGCGCGGCAACCCCCACGGCGGCGGTCGACGCGACAGGCTGGACTCGCTGGGTCGAAGGAGGAACTGCATGGTGATCGGTCACGCCCGTTGGGTGCTCGTCGGAACGTGCGTCGCGTTGGCGGTTGCCGGATGCGGGGGGCGCGGCGAGACCGCCGCCGACGGACCGGCGCCGGGGGCCACGCCGGGGTCGACGGCCGGGTCGGGCGGCGCGCTTCCGAAGTTCAACTACACGATCGACAACGCCGCCACCGGCCCCGCACCGGCCGTCCCCGGCGCCACCGCGGGCGGCACGATCCGCGTCTACGACGAGGTCGACTACCAGCACCTGGACCCGGCCCGCATCTACACGACCTACGAGAACACCGCGAGCCTGTTGATCTCCCGCGGGCTCACCGGGTTCCGGCAGCAGGGCACCGACGTGACCCTCGTCGGCGACCTCGCCACGAATACCGGCGTCACCACCGACGGCGGCAAGACCTGGACCTTCACCCTGCGCGACGGCGTCGCGTGGGAGGACGGGGCGCCGATCACCGCCGAGCACGTGAAGTACGGCATCGAGCGCTCCTTCGCCAAGGAGTACAACGAGGGCCCGACGTACCTGCAGACCTGGCTGACCGACAACCCCGACTACCGCAAGGTCTACGACGGCCCGTACGCCGGCCGCGCGCTCGACGCCGTCAAGGCGCCCGACGCCAAGACCGTCGTCTTCTCGTTCAACAAGCCGCGCCCGGACGTGCCCTTCGCGCTGTCGCTGCCCGCCAGTTCGCCGGTGCGCAAGGACAAGGACACGAAGGACCTCTACACGAAGAAGCCGTTCGCGTCCGGCCCGTACCGGATCGTCGAGCACCAGGCGGACAAGTCGATGTCGCTCGTGCGCAACGACGCCTGGAAGCCCGAGTCCGACCCGATCCGCACGAACTACCCGGACAAGTTCGAGTTCGTCTTCGGCGAGCGCCCGGTGGACAGCAACCGCAATCTCATCGGGGCGGCCGGCGACTACGCCTACGGCATGACCGTCGGCAACCTGGTCTCCCAGGAGGTGCTGCCGCAGGTCCTGAACTCTCCGGAGCTCGTGGCGCGCACCGTGTCCGGGCTCACCCCCGGCATGGAGTACATCGCGCTCAACACCAAGCGCATCACCGACGTCCGCGTCCGCAAGGCCCTGCTCTACGCCTACCCGCGGGCGCAGGCCCGGCAGGCCTCCGGCGGCCCGGACATCGGCGACTTCGCCTCCACGCTGTCCTCCCCGACGCTGATCGGGCACGAGAGCTACGACCTCTACAACGCCCCGCCCGAGGGCGACCCGGTCAAGGCGAAGGCGCTGCTCGAGGAGGCCGGCATGGTCGGCATGAACATCGTGCATGCGTACCGCGCGACCGAGCAGAACGAGCGGCGCTCGATCGTCGTGCGCCAGGCGCTGGAGAAGGCCGGGTTCGTCTACGTCGCCAAGCCGCTGCCGCCCAAGACCGGCAACGACGAGATCCGCAACCCGAACAACTCCTTCGACATGTACTACGCGTCCTGGTTCGCCGACTGGCCCAGCGGCTCGACGGTGTTCGTTCCGCTGCTCGACGGCCGCCAGATCCGTCAGGGCTCGTACAACACGTCGTTCTTCGACGACCCCGCGATCAACGCCGAGATGGACGCGATCCAGCAGCTGACCGACCCGATCGAGGCGGGCAAGCGCTGGGCGGCGCTCGACCGGCGGATCATGGAGCAGGTCCCGATGATTCCGGACCTCTACACCAAGACCCGCCGCCTGTTCGGCCCGAAGGTCGGCAACGTGACGCTGGACGCCGTGCTCGGCAAGGCCTCGCTGAACAAGGTCTACGTCAAGCAGTAGGACCCAACCTGCCGTTGCGTCCGCTCGTGCGGGAGCTATCGCTCACTATCGAGCGGACGCAACACGGTTGAGCGGACGCGAGGCGGGATGATACCCGCGTGAGCGAGCAGGCGTCCGAGGGGCACGACCACACGGGGCCGCTCCCGCGCATCCCGCGCGACGCGGCCGACATTCGGCGTCGCGGCGAGAAGGTGCTCGACGAGGTCGGGGCGCGCTCGCGTGCCGACCTCGGCGCACGGGTCGCTCGCCTCCGGATCGCGGCGCCGCTGATCGCGCAGTCGGCGATCGCCGCAGGCCTTGCCTGGTGGATCGCCGGGCACTTCGCAGCCGACGACGCTCCCCCGTTCTTCGCGCCCGTCGCCGCGGTCATCTCGCTGGGCTCGGCCCTCGGGCTACGGGTGCGCCGGACGGCCGAGCTCGTCGTGGGCGTCGCAGTCGGGCTGCTGGTGGCCGATCTGCTGCTCGCCGTCATCGGCACCGGCACCTGGCAGCTGGTCTTGGTCGTGGGCCTCGCCATGGCCGCCGCGGTCGCGCTCGACGGCGGCCAACTGCTTGTGCTCCAGGCGGCCACCTCCAGCGTGCTGGTCGCCACGCTGGTCCCCGCGGACGGGCTAACGCAGGGCGTCGATCGCTTTCGCGACGCGCTGATCGGCGGGTTCGTCGGAATGGCCGTCGGCATGCTGCTCCTGCCGCTGAACCCGTTGACGGTCGCGAAGCGCAGCACCGCTCCGGTGATCGACGGTCTGACGACCGGCCTGGCGTCGATCGCGGATTCCCTTGCCGCCAACGACTACGACGCCTCGCTGGCCGCTCTCCACAAGCTGCGGGCCCTAGACCCACTCGTCGCCCAGATGACGGCTGCCGTCGGGACCGCCGAGGAGGTCGCGCACATGGCGCCCGTCCGGTGGGGCGCGCGGGATCGTTCCGAGCTCTACTCCGAGGCCGCCGTCCACCTGGACTACGCGCACCGCAACATCCGCGTCCTGGCCCGCCGTGCCCAGGTCTTGCAGCACGCCCACCACGAGTGCCCGCCCGATCTCGCGGTCGCCGTGCGGTCCCTCGCCGACGCCGTCCGCGGGGTTGCGGGGATGCTCGACGGCTCCACCGACGCACGCACGCCCCGCGACACGCTCCTGTCCGCCTACGCCCTCGCGCGCGGCACGATGGGCCCCGGCTCGCCCGAGACGGTCGTGGCCCTGATCGCCCAGCACCGCTCGATCGTCTACGACCTGCTGCGCGCCACCGGCCTGGGCCGCCTCGACGCCCTGGCCCTGCTCGAGGGCTGAGCCAGGCGCGCAACGCGCTGGCCATCGGCCCCGCGGCCTGGCCGAAGTCTTGCTCTGACTACCCGTCAGGTACCGCGAATTGTTCGGTGGACGGTGCGTCAGAATTCTTACGAAACAGGCTTTGTGGGCACCTCGGGGAATCGCGCTCCAAGCCGCCGCGTTCCGCCACACGAACACCAAGTGCTGCAACCGAAGCGGCACTGGGTCTCGACGAGGAGACGCGCATGGGAACGATCGAAATGGCCGAACCGGCAATGTCGTTGGTCGCTCTGGGGATTCCGCTGATGGGTTTTGCGGCGCTGGCCCTGATGCGGGCGGCGTGGTCGACGACGAACCACAGCCCCGTGCGGCCCCGCCGACACCTGACCGGACGTCGGGCGACGGTGTACTGGTACAGCCCCACCGGCCTGCAGGACGAGCGCGGGATCACCGCCCGCCGGGTGGCGGCGGCAGCGGCAGCGGCGGCAGCGGCGGCACTGCCGGCCCACAGCTGACCGGCAGCACAGACGTAGCCGATCCGTAGGCCCCGCACCGTCGGCGGTGCCGGAGGCCATCACGAAGTGGAGATCGAGATCGGCTGAGCGTGGCGTTCCGGGGTCCGGCGACGTTCGCGGGTCCAGCGCACGGCGGTCGCCACGACGGCCAGGATCAGTGCGGGCAGGTAGGTCCGCTGCTGCATGGTCGTCGCGTCGAGGCCGAGGTTGCCGGCGAAGTAGACGAAGTATCCGGCCAGTGCCACGCCAAGCCATTCCCACCGCCCCGTCAGCGCGACGAGCGCGACGACGAGCAGCGCGTACCAGGGCTGGCTCGGCCCGATGAGCGCCAGCGTGGCGCCGATCAGGTACAGCGCCCCGACCGCCGGGTCTCGGCGCCGCGCGCCGATCACGATCACGACCACGAGGGCGGCGAGCAGGGTGGCGCCGAGCCACGTCGCCGCGCTACCGCTGCCGACGAACGGGCTCAGCACGCCGAAGCGGCCGGTTCCGTCGTAGCCCTCCTCCTGCAGGTAGCCGGGTATGTAGCCGAGCACCTTGGCGCCGACCACTGCGACGTGCGGGAGGTAGCCGAGCACGAAGACGCCGATCGAGGTGGCGAGGAAGAGCTTCCAGCGCCGGCCGAGCAGCGCCGGCCCGACGACGGCGGGCAGCAGCCGGGCGCCCACTGCGCACCCGAACAGCACCCCTGCGACGGCCGTGCGCCGTGCGCCGAGCGCCAGCACCAGAAACAGCACCCCGAGCACCTCGACGTGTGCGTTGTTCCCGCATTCCCACCACACCAGCGGGCACCACGCCCATGCCGCCGCCCAGCGCGGGTTTCGCTCGCGGCGGCCCAGCACGCCGATCAGCGCCACGGTCGTGGCGATCGCCAGCAGGCCCTGAGCCACCTGCAGGCCCTCGACGCGCAGCTCGGCCGGCGAGAGCCAGTGCACGACCAGGAACCACGCCTGCGCGACCGGAGGGTAGATGGTCCGCACCGTCGGGCGGTTGATCAGCGTGCAGTCGTGGGGAACGCCGGCCGAGGTGCAGATGTCGGTCACCGACGGGTCCCCGGCGGCCGAGGGGTCCGGCACCACGTCCGGGGGGAACAGCGCGGGGGTGCGCAGCGGCGCCAGTTCCGGTGCCAGGGGCGCGTGCCGGTACGGCGAGATCCCGTGGGATGCGACGATGCCGTCCCACACGTAGCGCTGGTAGTCGTCGGTGGTGGTCGGCCGCACGCCGATCGCGACGATCTGCAGCGCGATGCCCCCGCCCACGATCAGGCCCAGCGCGGCCCGCCGCGGGACTCGCCACAGGGCGATCAGCGCGATCGCGAACACCGCCCAGCTCAGCCCATAGCGCTCGAGCAGGTGGCGGGCCCAGACGGAGGCGTCCTCGTCGTCCACCGCGAGGGTGGCGCGAGCGGCCAGGACGCAGCCACCGAGGGCCCCCGTGGTCGCGACAATGGCGATCCACCCCTGCCCCGGGGTCACGGCCGAGCTCCAGGATGGCTTCGTGGAGTCGGCCGTCACCAGCGCACCGTAGCGCGTCCGGCGCGCCCGGGAGCTTACGAAAGTCTGACGCAACCAATCCTGATTGATCGTCAGATCTTAAACCGGTCTGGATCTCGGGCGATCTTACGGAAGCCCTACGAGGTTCTTACGTCGATTGTGTCCGTCCCGATCGGGCGGCTACGTTCCGGACGTCATCCGCATCGGAAAGGGACATCGTGAACCACGTCGTATTGAAGAGCTTCGTTCTGCCCGTGCTGGTCGCCGGGTTCGCCCTGGTGCCCGCCACCACGAGCTTCGCCGCCGGCGAGCCGAGCGCACCGGTGGTTGCGACGGGTGCGGACGCCCCCTGCGCAACTCCGAAGCCGAGCACGAAGCCAACGTCCAAGCCGACTGCCAAGCCGACCTCGAAACCGACGCCCAAGCCGAGCTCCAAGCCCTGCAGGTAGGGACGGCTACGCCGGCCACTCGGCGCGCGGACGCCGGGTCGATTCAGCCGAAGAAGACTTCGGCCTCGGAGTACAGCGACGGGTCGACGAGCTTGAGGTGGGTGGTGGCCTCCGCGAGCGGAACGCGCTCGATCCGGGTGCCCCGCAGGGCCACCATCTTTCCCCAGTCCCCGTCGTGGGCGGCGTCGATGGCGTGCAGGCCGAAGCGGGTGGCGAGCCAGCGGTCGAAGGCGGTGGGGGTGCCGCCGCGCTGGACGTGGCCGAGGACCACGGCCCGGGACTCCGCGCCCGTGCGGGTCTCGATCTCCTTGGCGACGCGGTCCCCGATGCCGCCGAGGCGGACGTGGCCGAAGGCGTCGAGTTCGCCGGACGCGAGTTCCATCGTGCCCTCCGCCGGGATCGCGCCCTCGGAGACGACCACGATCGGCGAGTAGTGGCTCTGGAACCGGGATTCGATGTGGCGGCAGACCTTGGCGATGTCGAAGGGGACCTCGGGGATCAGGATCAGATTCGCGCCGCCGGCCATGCCTGCGTGCAGCGCGATCCAGCCTGCGTGACGCCCCATCACTTCCACGACGAGGGCGCGGTGGTGGGACTCGGCGGTGGTGTGCAGTCGGTCGATCGCCTCGACGGCGATGTTCACCGCGGTGTCGAAGCCGAAGGTGTAGTCGGTGGCCGAGAGGTCGTTGTCGATGGTCTTCGGGACGCCCACGACCGGAACGCCCTCCGCGGTCAACCGCGTGGCGACGCCGAGGGTGTCCTCGCCGCCGATCGCGATGAGCGCGTCGAGGCCAAGGTCGGCCATGTTCTTCTTGATGCGCTCGATTCCGCCGTCGACCTTGACCGGGTTCGTGCGCGAGGAGCCCAGGATCGTGCCACCGCGCGGCAGGATGCCGCGCACCTCGGGGATGCCGAGGGTCTGCGTGTGGTTCTCCAACGGACCGCGCCAGCCGTCGCGAAAGCCGACGAAGGAGTGCCGGTACTGCTGCACACCCTTTCGGACAACGGCCCGGATGACCGCGTTCAGTCCCGGACAGTCGCCACCGCCGGTCAATACACCGATGCGCACGACGACTCCCTCGGGAGGACTAGTAGGGCCTACCCGTGGTGCGGAGCTTCTCCAGGGCCTCGGCGAGGATCGTCTCGCCGTCCTCGTGGCTGCGGCGCTCGCGAACGTAGGCGAGGTGGGTCTTGTACGGCTCGGTCCGCGGCGGGGCCGGCGGGGTCTCGGGGTCTTGGCCGCCGGGCAGGCCGCAGCGGGGGCAGTCCCAGAACTCGGGGGCCTGGACGGAGCTGTCCTCCGCAAAGGACGGACGGGTCTCGTGCCCGTTCGCGCAGAAGTACGAGATCCAGAACCGCGGGGCGGCGTCGCCGCGCTCCGCTTCCCCCATCGGACCGGCGCCTACTCGGCTGCCCCTGATCGCGTTGCCGCTCGCCACGAATGAACTCCTGTGTGCTGGTCCTCGCCCTGGGGCAAGGCTAAGTCGTCGATGGGGGTTGCAGTTGAGCCCGTGCGGTTCGGGGGTCGTGGGGGGGGGAGCCCCCCCCGGTTCAGTTGGTTATCAGCAAAGGCAGGGCGGTGAAGCAGGGGGTGCACACCCCCAAGTACAACATGGTGTTTGGGTCCAGGTTAAGCGCGGCGATCGA
>JBQTKD010000046.1:0-25511 GCA_052386455.1 Sporichthyaceae bacterium | reverse complement strand
CACGAACTGCCGTCCTGCGTACTGTTCGCTCACAAGGGGCCTCCTCGATCGGTCGAGATGAGCACCCCCAGCATCCGCCGGGGGCTCACCAGGAGCGGAGGCCCCGCTCCTTCATCACATCAGCCGAGATGGCTCCACAAACCGGTACAAACCGGGCGCCGGAGCAACCATTTCGGCTGTCGTGTTCCTCGCTTCGCTCGTCAACAGGCTCAATCGGCTCGGGATCGGAAGAACCGCTCGCAAGCTCGCAAACAGGCTCTTCCGCTCCGCTCGCCTCAATCGCCTGTGCGCAGATGTCCCTTGACGCCTCAGGGGAGGCGGACTAAGGCGATGGCCTTGCCGAGGACGGTGGCGCCGCCGTAGGTGGCGGTCACGGTGACCTTCACCAGATTCTCGGGGAGGATCTCGGTCACCTTCGCGGAGACCTCGAGGTCGGAGCCGCGGTCGTCGTCGGGGACGGGGAGGGGGCGGGTGAAGCGGACGCCGTACTCGACGATCGCTCCGGGGTCGCCGGCCCAGTCGGTGACGACGCGGGCGGCGGTGGCCATGGTGAGCATGCCGTGGGCGATCACGTTGGGCAGGCCGACGGCGGTGGCCACGCGCTCGTTCCAGTGGATGACGTTGAAGTCACCCGAGGCGCCCGCGTACTGAACCAGGTCTGCGCGGCGGAACGTGAAGGTCTGCGCGGGCAGCTCGGTGCCCTTCTCGACCTCGGCAAACGCGGGCATCAGGCGTCTTCCCCTCGACCGACGACCATGCAGAGCGAGGTCACGACGTGCTCGCCGTCCTCGGTGGCCGAATGGCAGGCGAGGGTGAGCAGGTCGTTGCCGGCCATGTGGCGGGCGGCGGTGATCTCGACGGTGGTCACCAGGCGGTCGCCGGGGCGCAGCGGGCGGGCGTAGGTGAACTTCTGCTCGCCGTGGACGACGCGGGTGTAGTCGATGCCGACGGACGGGTCGGTGGCCGCGGCCAGGGCGGCGTCGAGGGCGAAGACGATCGGGAAGGTCGGCGGCGCGACGACGTCCGGGTACCCGGCGGCCCTGGCGGCCTCGGGGTCCCGGTACAACACCGAGGCGTCGCCGATCGCGGCGGCGAACTCGCGGATCTTCTCCCGGCTGACCTCGTAGACCCGGCTCGGCGGGTAGGTCCGCCCGACCAGGGACTCGTCGACCGGCACGGCTGCTGCGCCTGGCGGCTAGCGAGTCTCGCGGTGCGTCGTGTGCTTGCGCTCGCGCGGGCAGTACTTCTTGAGCTCGAGCCGGTCGGGGTCGTTCCGCCGGTTCTTCTTGGTGATGTAGTTGCGCTCCTTGCACTCGGTGCAAGCCAACGTGATCTTCGGACGAATGTCCTGACTCTTGCTGGCCACCGGTGTGCCTTTCGCTGAAACCGACAACTACCTCCAGGCGCGCCACAACGGCGGGCCACGAACCGGAGGAGACTACCCGACCAACGCCCCAGACCGCGAACCGGCAGGCCCAACGCGCAGATGAGGTGCGACCACCGCACGGGCGGGCCCAACACCGGAGAGGGGGTGCGGGTGGCGGAGCCCCAACCCCAAGGAGGGGGTGCGGGCCCCAAGCAGGGGGTGCGGGTGGCGAAGCCCCAAGCCCAAGTAGGGGGTGCGGGTGGCGAAGCCCCCGCCGGCGGCGACGAAGGAGCCGCAATAACGGCGAAGGTCCTCCCGGGAGGTTGCACAGCAACCGAACAGGAGGACCTAAGGACCGTAGCGGTGACCGGACTTGAACCGGTGACACAGCGATTATGAGCCGCTTGCTCTACCAACTGAGCTACACCGCCAGCGCCGGCGGTCGGGCCCGGCGAAGGGAAACGACCACCGGCTGAGAGCCCCTTTACGGAATCGAACCGTAGACCTTCTCCTTACCATGGAGACGCTCTGCCGACTGAGCTAAAGGGGCGGTAGGCGCAGGCAAGGTTACACGGGTTGGAGAGTGGTTCTGCACACCCGATTGAGCCGAGCGACGTACGAGCGCGAGGAACGAGCGTTCGAACGTCCGAGGCGATTGAGGGTGTTGACGAGCGAAGCGAGGAACACCGGGTTTCGGCCGAGCGCGCCGGACTCCGCCGGCCGGGTGATGTTTGGTTCAGGTGGGGGCCATCTCACCCCAATACGCCTGCCGGATCGGCCCAAGAACCTTAAGATAACCTGAGAACAGGGCAAATCCAATCATTCCCACAGCACGCCGAGGTGCCATGGGGCCAGGCACGGGGTGAAACGTTCCCCTGCTCCTGCGCGATGACCATCAAAGCCAGAGCCGCGGCCGCCACCGTGGGTCTCGGCCCCGCCGCACGGTTCGGAGGACAGCGCCGCGTATGGGCACGTCGCACGAACACCAGCGGGTCCTCGGGATCACGCCCTTCGCCGAGCCGCACGCATACTTGGCCGCAGCCCTCGCGCGCGCGGGTGCTCGCAGCGTGCTGGACCTCGGCCGTGACGCCGCGCGTGCCGCGCGAGCGCTCGCCGACCTGACCGGTTGGTGGTCCGGAGCCTTCGGCGTCCGGGTTGGCCCGGCGTGCCCGCTGTCCCCGGCCGACCTGCCCGCGGCGTGCGACCTCGTGGTCCTCGCCGGGGACGCCACGTGGACGCCCGCCGATGCGGGCGAGCGCACCGTGGTCGTCGAGGTCGTGTCGCTGGCCGAGGCCCGCGCGGCCGTGGAAGCCGGCGCACACGCGCTCATCGCCCGCGGCGCGGAATCCGGTGGCCGGGTCGGCACCTCGAACACGTTCGTGCTCCTGCAGGAGATCCTGGCCGCAGATCTCGGGCTTCCGGTCTGGGCCGCCGGTGGCATCGGCCCGCACACCGCAGCGGCCGCCGTCGCCGGTGGTGCGTACGGCGTCGTCCTGGACACCCAGCTCGGACTGGTCGCCGAGGCGGATCTGCCCGCTCCCCTGGCCACTGCGTTGCGCCGGATGGACGGCACCGAGACCGAGGTCATCGGCGGATACCGCGTCTACGTTCGCCCGGGCCTGAACCCGCCCGCCGCCGAGGGCATTGGGCTGCGGGTCGGCGCCGACCTCGCGGCCCTCCCCGTCGGAGAGGACGGCGCCCTGGCCGCCACGCTGGCCGATCGTCACCAGAACGCCGCGGGGGTCGTCGCCGCCGTCGCCGAGGGCATTCGCACCGGCATGGCCACCGCAGCCGGGCAGGCCGCGGCCGGGCACCGCCCCCGCGTCGTGCAGGGCCCGATGACCCGCGTCAGCGACCAGGCCGCGTTCGCCAGGGCCGTCGCCCTCGAAGGCGGGTTGCCGTTCATCGCACTCGCCCTGATGAGCGGGGACGACAGCCGCGCGCTGCTCGTCGAGACGGCCGAACTGCTCGGCGACCTGCCCTGGGGCGTCGGCATCCTCGGCTTCGTTCCGGAGGATCTGCGCCAGGCCCAGCTCGCCGCGGTGCACGAGGTGCACCCGCCGTACGCGCTGATCGCCGGCGGGCGCCCGGCCCAGGCACAGCCGCTGGAGGCTGCGGGCATCACGACGTTCCTCCACGTTCCGTCGCCGGCCCTCCTGGACCGCTTCGTCGCCGAGGGCGCACGCCGCTTCGTGTTCGAGGGCTCGGAGTGCGGCGGACACGTCGGCCCCCGGGCGTCGTTCCCGCTGTGGGAGCAGCAGATCCAGAACCTGCTCGATTCCGGTGCGAAGCACGACTGCGCGGGCGAGTTCGACGTGCTGTTCGCCGGCGGCATCCACGACGCGCGCTCGGCGGCGATGGTCCACGCGGCCGCCGCGCCCGTGATCGCGGCGGGCGGCCAGGCAGGCGTGCTGATGGGCACCGCGTACCTGTTCACCCGCGAGGCGGTCGGCGCCGGCGCCATCGGCCCGATGTTCCAGCGGGCCGCGATCGCCTGCGACTCCACGGTTCTGCTCACCACCGCGCCGGGACACGCCACCCGCTGCGCGGACACCGCCTTCGTCGCCACGTTCAACGAGACCCGCGATCGTCTCCTCGCCGAGGGCATGCCCCGCGAGGAGGTGTGGGCCGAGCTCGAGAAGCTGAACATCGGCCGGCTGCGCATCGCCAGCAAGGGCATTCGCCGCGAGGGCGCCGCGCTGATCCCCGTCGACGAGAACACCCAGACCCGCGACGGCATGGTCATGATCGGCGACGTCGCCCGGCTGCGCTCGACGGTCACCACCGTCGCCGAGCTGCACCGCGAGGTGCTCGACGGCGCAAACGAATTCGTCGTCGAGCGCGCGGCCGAGCTCCGCGCCGAAGACGGTCCCGCGCACGCGACGGGCCCGCTCGACGTGGCGATCGTCGGCATGGCCGGCATGTTCCCGCAGGCCGGCGACCTCGCCGAGTTCTGGGCGAACATCCTGCGCAACCACGACGCGATCACCGAGGTGCCCGCGGACCGCTGGGACCCCTCGACCTACTTCGTAGGTGACGGCGGGTCGGGTTCCACGTCCAAGTGGGGCGGCTTCCTGCCGGACATCCCGTTCGACGCGCTGCGGTACGGCATCCCGCCGGCGGCTCTGGCGAGCATCGAGCCGGTGCAGCTCCTCTCCCTCGAGGTCGCCGCTCGCGCCCTGCACGACGCCGGATACCTCGCTGCGGCCGGCGAGTCGGCGAGAGCCGCAGCCGGCCCAGTGGCGGCGGGCAGGTCGTTCGACAGGGAGCGCACCGCCGTCGTCTTCGGCGCGGAGCCCGGCACCGACCTGTCGGCTGCGTACGGCTTCCGCGCGCTGTACCCGCAGCTGCACGGCGAGATGCCCGCCGAGCTCGACGCGCAGCTGCCGCAGCTGACCGAGGACTCGTTCCCCGGCATGCTCGCCAACGTCATCTCCGGGCGCATCGCGAACCGCCTGGACCTCGGCGGCGCGAACTACACCGTGGACGCCGCCTGCGCGTCGGCGCTGGCCGCGCTCGAGGTCGCGTGTCTGCAGCTGAACAGCGGCGCGGCGGACATGGTGCTCGCCGGCGGCGCGGACATCCACAACGGCATCCAGGACTACCTGCTGTTCGCCTCGGTCGGCGCGCTGTCGAAGACCGGGCACTGCAAGCCGTTCGACGCCTCTGCCGACGGCATCGCACTCGGCGAGGGCGTTGCCTGCCTCGTGCTCAAGCGCCTCTCCGACGCCGAGCGCGACGGGGACCGCATCTACTCGGTGATCCGCGGTGTCGGTTCGGCCAGCGACGGCAAGTCGCTCGGCCTCACCGCGCCCCGCCCCGAGGGTCAGCGCCGCGCACTCGACCGCGCCTACGCGCAGGCCGGCATCAGCCCCGCCCAGGTCGGCCTCATCGAGGCCCACGGCACCGGCACCGTCGTTGGCGACCGCACCGAACTCGGCGTGCTCACCGAGCTTTTCGCGGACGCGGGCGCGCCCGTGGGTGGCTGCGCGCTCGGGTCGGTGAAGAGCCAAATCGGTCACACCAAGTGCACCGCGGGCCTTGCCGGTCTGATCAAGGCGGCGCTCGCGATCTACAACGGCGTCCTCCCGCCCACCGGCAAGATCACCACCCCCAACCCGGCGTGGGTCGCCGAGTCCAGTCCCTTCGCGTTCTCGGACACCGCCCGCCCGTGGCCTTCGGGACACCGCGCGGCCGGCATCAGCGCCTTCGGTTTCGGTGGCACCAACTTCCACACCGTGCTGTCCGAGTGGTCCGGCTCTCCGGCCCCGCGCCACGGCCTGGACCAGTGGCCGGCCGAGCTGTTCCTGTTCGGCGGCAGCGCCGACCTGGACCGGCTGGCTGCCCTGTGCGCCACCAACGACGGGGCCGGGCGGCCGTGGCGCCTGCGCGACCTGGCTCGCACCATGGCAGAGCGCGTCCCGGCACAGGTGCAGATCGCTCTGGTCGCGACCGACCTCGACGACCTCGGCGCAAAGCTCGCCGCGGCGCAGTCGGGTACCGCTTCGGACGCGGTTTTCCTTGCCGGCGAGCAAACTGACGGCGAGTTGGCCATCCTGTTCCCCGGCCAGGGCAGCCAGCGCACCGGAATGCTCGCCGATCTCTTCACCGCCTTCCCGCGCCTGCAGGAACTGCTCGCCGTCGGCGCCGAGTGGGCGCCGACGATCTTCCCGCCATCGGCCTACGACGCCGACGCGAAGCAGGCGCAAACCAAGGCCCTGACCGACACCCGCGTCGCTCAGCCTGCGCTCGGCATGGCCGATCTGGCGATGTTCCGCACGCTGTCCGGGCTCGGCGTCGCGCCGGCGCACCTCGCCGGCCACAGCTACGGCGAACTCGTCGCGCTGACCGCCGCGGGTGCGCTGGACGCCGACGAACTCCCCGCGCTGTCCAACGCACGCGGCAAGGCGATCCTGGCCGCCGCGGGCGAGGACCCCGGCACCATGGCCGCGGTGTCCGCGAGCGCCACCGACGTCGCCGCGGCCATCGAGGGCCTCGGCGTCGTGATCGCCAACCAGAACGGCCCGTCGCAGACTGTGATCTCGGGTCCGACGGCCGCCGTCGAGGCCGCCGTCGCGAAGCTGTCCGAGGCGGGCCTGCGCGCCCAGGCCCTCCCGGTCGCGTGCGCCTTCCACTCGCCGGTCGTCGCCGACGGCGCCCGCATCTTCGAGGCCGAGCTCGCGAACCGCCGTGTCGGCTCGCCGCACCTGCCGGTGTGGTCGAACAGCACCGCTTCGCCGTACCCGCTGGGCTCCGGCCGGGTCCGCGAGACCCTCGCCGAGCAGATCGCCCTGCCGGTGCGGTTCACCGAGCAGATCGAGGCCATGTACGCCGCCGGCGCGCGGGTCTTCCTCGAGTGCGGGCCCGGCAACGTCCTCACCGGCCTGGTCGGCGCAATCCTCGGCGACCGCCCGCACGTCGCGATCTCCACCGACCGCCCCGGCAAGCACGGCGTCCACGCCCTGCTGCTCGCGCTGGCGAAGCTGGCCGTCAGCGGCGTCGCGCTGGACACGTCTGCGCTGTACGCCGGCCGCGACGCGGCCCTGGTCAACGCCAACGACGTGCCGCGCCGCCCGGGCTGGACCGTGAACGGCCACCTGGTCAGCACCGCGGACGGGCGGCCTGTCGCCGGTGGCCTCAAGCCCGCCGTGCGCGTCGCCGCGACTGCCGCCCCCGCGGCGGCGCCCGCTGCGGACGGCGTCCGCGAGGCCGTGGTACTCGAGTTCCTCCGCAACAGCCGTGAACTGCTCGCCGCGCAGCGCGAGATCGTCCTCGGTTACCTGGGCGCGGCATCGCTTCCGCCCGCGGCACCCGTGCCGACTCCAGCGCTTCCGGCCGCTCAGCCGGCGCCGCAGCCCGTGCCGCAGGCCCCCGCGGCGATGGTTCCGGCACCGGCCAAGCCCGTCGAGGCCGCGCCGACTGCGCCGTCGGCCGCGAGCATCGAAGAACTGCTGATCGACCTCATCAGCGAGCGCACCGGATACCCGGCCGCGATGCTGGACCCGGACCTCGACCTCGAGGCCGACCTGTCCATCGGCTCCCTCAAGCGCACCGAGATCGTCGGCCTGCTCGCGGACCGCATGCGCGACGCGGGCCTGGCGAACGTGCCGACCGAGGCCGACCAGGCCGAGCTCACTCGGATCCGCACGCTGCGCGGCATCGTCGAGGCGCTCGCCACTGCGCCCAGCGCCGCCCGCGTCCCCGCCCAGCCGAAGCCCGAGCGTGCAGCACCGGTGGGGCTGGACGCCGACGCCGTGCAGACGACCCTGATCGAGCTGATCAGCGAGCGCACCGGATACCCGGCCGCCATGCTGGACCCGGACCTCGACCTCGAAGCCGACCTGTCCATCGGCTCCCTCAAGCGCACCGAGATAGTCGGCCTGCTGGCCGACCGCCTCGTCGAGTCCTTCGGCCCCGCCGCCGGTCTCGACGAGTCCATCCAAGCCGACCTCAGCCGCCTGCGGACGCTGACGGCGATCGTCGAGCTGGTTGTGGGCAGCTCTGCCGCGCCACTCTCGGCTGCGGCGGTTGCCGTACCGGCCGCCGCTCCCAGCCCCGAGCAGGCGCACGCCGAACTGCGTCGCTACCTGCTCGAGGTCGTCCCCGCCGACGAACTCGGCGAGGGAGCCGACCTGACGGGGCGTCACGTGACGCTCGTGTCGGGCGCCTCCGGGGTCGCACTCGAGCTGGGCGCCGCGCTCACCGAAGCGGGCGCCACCGTCCGGACGGTCTCCACCCATCCGGACGAAGAGCTCGGCGACGTCGACATCCTCGTGCACCTCGGCGCGGCCGGGCCGAGCGAGCCGCCTTCCCTGCCGGACGCGTTCGCGGCTCTGCGCCGTGCGGTGCTCGGCGGCGCCCGGCAGGTGCTGGTGGCCACCGGACACGGCGGGCGCTTCGCGCACGGCCAGCCGAACGGCGGCGACCTCCCCTCCGGGATCGGGCTGAGCGGCCTGGTCCGCACCATCGCGCGGGAGTACCCGGAAATCTCCTGCCGCTGCGTCGACGTCGACCCGAAGGAACTCCCCGAGGTTCTGACCGAGCGCCTGCTGGCCGAACTGCGCCACCCGCAGGGACCCGAACTCGTCGGGTACAGCGCGGGCGAGCGTGTCACGCTGCAGCTCGTGAAGACGCCGCTGCCTCAGGAGGCGCCGACGGCCGCCCAGCTCGGCCTGAACGAGCGGTCGACCGTGCTGCTGACCGGCGGCGCTCGCGGCATCACCGCGACCGTTGCCCGGGGCTTGGCCGCCGCCACCGGCTGCCGCCTCGTGCTGTGGGGCCGGAGCCCGCTGCCGGGCGACGTCGAGGATCCGGCCACCGCCGGCGCCACGGACTCGGCCGCGCTGCGCATGGCGCTCATCGCCGGCGGCGTCGACAAGCCGGCCGAGGTGGAGCGCGGGGTGCGCCGCATCCTCGCCGAGCGTGAGATTCGCGAATCGATGGCGGCGCTACGGGCCGTCGCCGCCTCGGTGGAGTACCAGCAGGTCGACGTGCGCGACTCCGCAGCCGTCGCCGACGCGATCGCCGGGATCGGCCGCATCGACGGCGTGGTGCACGGCGCCGGCGTGCTCGACGACCGGCTGATCGCGGACAAGACCACCGAGGGCTTCGCCCGCGTCTGGGAGACCAAGGTGGACGGGGCACGCGCCCTGGCCGCCGCGCTGAGCCCGGAGCTGCGCTTTTTCGTTCTGTTCGGCAGTGTCTCCGGCGTCTTCGGCAACCGGGGCCAGTGCGACTACTCCGCCGCCAACGACGCCCTCGACACCCTGGCCCGGACCTGGCAGGACCGGTTCACCGGCAAGGTCGTCAGCATCGACTGGGGTCCCTGGATGCCCCTGGCCGGGCACGGCGACGGCATGGTGTCCCCGGAACTGCTCAAGGAGTACGCCCGGTCCGGCGTGACCGCGCTGCGCGCCGATGACGGCGTGGCCGCGCTGCTCGCCGAGATCGCGTACGGCGAGGACCCGCAGGTCGTCCAGGTGTGCGCCGATCCCGATGCGTTCCGGCAGGCCTTCTCGCAGCCGCCGGCCTGACGCCGCGTCACGTACTCTGAAAACCGTGGACGTCGCAATCGTCGGCATGGCGGCGGTGTTCCCCGGAGCGCCGGACGTCGCGCGCTTCGCGGAGAACATCTTCGCGGGCGTGGACGCGATCGCCGACGCGCCCGCAGACCGCTGGGACCCCGCGCACTACGACCCGGCCGAGGCCAAGACCCGCCCCGGCGACCGGCTGTACAGCCGCCGTGGCGGTTTCATCGCCGCCCCGCAGTTCGACCCGATGCGGTTCGGCATCATGCCGATGGCCGTCGGAGACATCGAGGCGGACCAGCTCATCGCCCTTGCGACGGCGGCGGCCGCCATCGAGGACGCGGGCGGCGACTCGCGGCTCGGGGACCGCGGCAAGATCGGGATCGTCCTCGGGCGCGGCGGGTACTTCAACTCCGGCATGGCCTCGTTCGTGGACCGCGTCCGCACCGCGAACCAGCTCACCACCACGCTGCGCGAGCTGCTGCCACACCTGACCGAGGACCAACTCGAGGCCGTGCGCGCCTCCTTCGCCGAGCGGCTCGGGCCGTTGCGCGAGGAATCCGGCATCGACCTGATGGTCCCCAACCTGGTGGCCTCGCGAACCGCGAACCGTCTCGACTTGGCCGGACCCGCCTACACCGTCGACGCCGCCTGCGCCTCGTCGCTCATCGCGGTCGACCACGCCGTCCGCGAGCTGAGTTCGGGCCGGTGCGACGTGATGCTCGCCGGCGGCGTGCACCACTGCCACGACCTCACGTTCTGGAGCGGGTTCAACCTCCTCGGCGCGCTGTCTCCCAGCGACCGGATCCGTCCCTTCCACCGCAACGCCGACGGCATCCTGATCGGCGAGGGCACCGGGATCCTCGTTCTCAAGCGGCTTGCGGACGCCGGGGACGATCGGGTGTACGCGGTGATTCGCGGCGTCGGCGTCGCGGGGGACGGACGGTCGTCCAGCCTCATGGCGCCGCGGTCCGAGGGCCAGGTCGCGGCCATGCGCCAGGCCTGGGCGATGGCCGGCCTGGATCCGACCGCGCCGGATGCCGTCGGCCTCGTCGAGGCGCACGGCACCGCGACGGTCGCCGGCGACGCCACGGAGCTCGCCTCGCTGACCGAGGTGTTCGGGCCGCGGCGCGACGGCGGCGCAGACATCGGGCTGGGCTCGGTGAAGTCGATGATCGGGCACGCGATGCCCGCCGCCGGCGCCGCCGGTCTGATCAAGGCGGCCCTGGCGGTGCATCGGGGCGAGCTCCCGCCGACGCTGCACTGCGACGACCCGCACCCGGCGATGGCCGGCAGCCGGTTTGCGCCGGTCACCGCCGCCGCACCGTGGGAGGCACGCGGCACCCGCGTCGCCGCCGTCAACGCGTTCGGCTTCGGCGGCATCAACGCCCACGTCGTGCTCTCCGAGCGCCCGACGCGCACGGCGCGGGGCCGGCGCCGCCCAACCGAGCCGGCCGCCGGGCGCGAGCGGGTGCTGCTGCTCGCCGCGCCCGATCTGCCCTCGCTCGCGCAACAGTTGGCCGCCCCCGACGCCACCCTGCTGGCCCGCGACGATGCCGCCGCGCCGCCCGCCGGCGGGCCTGTTCGCCTGGCCCTGGTGGCGCCGGACGCGAAGCGGATCGCCTTGGCGCGCAAGGTGGTCGAGCAGGGCAAACCGTGGGCGGGACGCAGCGACCTGTGGCTCAGCACCGAGTCGCTGCTGGAATCCGACGGGACGACACCTCGCGTGGCGTTCCTCTTCCCCGGTCTCGAGGAAGTCTTCGAGCCGCGCGTGGACGACGTCGCCGCGCACTTCGGGCTGCCGCCGGTGCGAAGCACCGTCGCCGCCGGTCTCGGCCGCCGCGGGCTGGAGCTCGCGGCCGTGGGACGGCTGTTGGACGCGGCGCTGCGCGCGCTGGACATCGAGCCGGACGTCGTCGCCGGACACAGCATCGGCGAGTGGAGCGCGCTGATCGCGGCCGGTGCCGCGTCCTTCGAGGAGTTCGCCGACTCCACCCGCTCCTTCGACGCCGGCCCCGGTGTGCCCGACCTGGTCTACGCCGTCCTCGGCTGCGGCGCCACCGTCGCCACCGCCGCGTTGGAAGGCCTCCCGGACGTCGTCCTCTCCCACGACAACTGCCCGAACCAGTCGATCGTGTGCGGCGAAGAGGGGCGCGTCGAGATCGTGTTGGCGCGGCTGCGCGAGCAGTGCGTCTCCGGCTCGGTGCTGCCGTTCCGTTCGGGCTTCCACACGCACTACCTCGAGCCGTTCCTCGGCCCGACCAGGGACTTCGTTCGCACCCTCGCCGTCCGGCCGCAGCAGGTGCCCCTGTGGTCCGCGACGACGGCCGAGCCCTACCCGGACGACGACGCGGGCGTGCGGGACCTGCTCGTCCGCAACCTCGTCGAGCCGGTGCGGTTCGGTCCGCTCGTCCAACGGCTGCACGCGGCCGGTGTCCGCGCGTTCGTCCAGGTTGGCACCGGAAGCCTGCCCGGCTTCGTCGAGGACACCCTCGAGACCAGCGCGACCCCCCACCTGGCGCTGAGCGCGAACGTCGCCAAGCGCACCGGACTGGAGCAACTACTCCGGGTCGCCGCCGCGCTGTGGACCGTCGGCGCGAACCCGCGATTCGCCCGCCTCGACGCTGGGGGATGTCATCCCCCAGCGCCGGACGAACCGGACACATCGGGCGCGCGTCTGGTCGTGGGGGGTGACATCCCCCACGACGGGCGGCCCGGCATCCCGCTGCGGATGGGCGCGCCGCTGCTGCGCGAACTCGCAGCTCCCTTGCCCGCCGCTGCACCCGGACCCTTCACCGGACACGTCGGCCCGATCAGCAGCGACCCGGTGATCGCCGAGTACCAGGCCCTGCTCGCCGAAACCGCGCAGGCGGCCGGTGCCGTTCTCGCCCAATGGCGGGGCGAAGACTTCGCGCTCGAACCGGCGCCGGTCGAAGCGCCATTGACGCCGCAACCGGTCGTCGCCCCGGCCGCGCCCGCGCCGCCGACTGCCGCGCCGGGCGCGCGGAGCAAGACGACCACGCGCGTCCTGTCCGTGGCGTCGGACCCGCACCTGCTCGACCACTGCCTCCTGCAGGCGCCCGAGCACCATCCGGTCGCCGAGCGGTTCCCGATCGTCCCGATGACCGCGACCATCGAGCTGATCACCGACGCCGCAGCAGACCTCGTGCCGGAGCGCACCGTCATCGGCGTGCGCGGTGTGCGGGCACTGCGTCCGCTGGCGATCGACCCCGAGATCACACTGTCCATCGAGGCCTCGGCGCAGTTCACACCGAGAGGGGCCAGCGACGGCGAGCTCACCGTAGTGACGGTGGTCGTCGAGGGCGCCGTCGGAAGCGGTCCGCGCGAGACCTACGCCCGCGGCACGGTGCTGCTCGCGGACCGCTACCCCGCGCCTCCGGCGCTGCGGGAGCCCCCGCTGTCCGGCGAGCGCGACCCCGGCGTCGACGCGCACGCGCTGTACGCGGACCGCTGGATGTTCCACGGCCCCGCCTACCAGTCCGTCGTCGAGCTCACCGCCTTGGCCGAAGACGGCGTCCGCGGCGTCGTCGAGGAACTGCCCGCGCCCGGGTCGCTGCTCGACGCCGCCGGGCAGCTGCTCGGATTCTGGGTCGCGAAGCAACTGGTGAACGGCCTGGTGCTGCCCGCGACGATCGGCGCCGTGTCGTTCTACGGCCCGCCGCCGGAGCCCGGCGATCGGTTCGAGGCCGTGGTGCGCGTGCGCTCGGCCACCGTCGACGAGGCCGTCGCCGACCTCGCCCTGCGCGACTCGTCCGGCCGACTGTGGTGTCACATCACCGGCTGGACGGACCGGCGGCTGGAGACCGACGAGCGAACCATCGCCGCCTTCCGCCACCCCGCCCACGCCACCATCGCCACCGAGCAGGACGGCGGCTGGTGGCTGCTGGCCGAGCCCTGGACGGACCCGGCGGCGCGCGACCTCGCCGCGCGGCAGTACCTCGGCCCGGAGGAGCGCCCGCAGCACGCCTCCCGCAACCCGCGCGCCGCGAACCGGTGGCTGCTCGGCCGGATCGCCGCCAAGGACGCGCTGCGCGCCCAACTGTGGGTCGACGGCGCGGGGCCGCTGTTCCCGGCCGAGGTGCGAATCGACAACGACCCGTCGGGGCGCCCGTTCGCCACCGGAGCGGGGTCCGAGGATCTGCAGGTGTCCTTGGCGCACTCGGGACCGTTCGCCGTGGCGCTGGTCGGCCCGCCGGGCACGCCCGTCGGGATCGACGTCGAACTGGTCGACGACGCGCCGGCGGAGGCCGCCCTGCTCACTCCCGCCGAGCGCGCCCTGCTCGACGCCCTGGCGCCTGCCCCCGGCGAGCGTGCGGCCTGGGTGACCCGGTTCTGGACCGCGAAGGAGGCCGTCGCCAAGGCGTTGGGCACCGGACTGGGCGGCCGGCCCGCCCGGTTTGTCGTGACTTCGACAGCTGGAGACGAGTTGTCCGTGGTCGTCGACGGCGCCGAATTTCGAGTCGCCACGCGTACGGGCACCGATCCGGTGCCGTTCGCCGTCGGCTGGACGCGCCGGGATGCTTAACTGAGCACGATCATCGTCGGTCGAAGGGACAGTCCGTGAGTACGCAGGCCCGTACCGAGGCCGAGGCGGCCGTATTGGACGTCGTCCGGGGGCTGATCGCCGAGGTCATCGGCGAGGACTACATGATCGACATCGAGATCGATCGGGAGACCTCCTTCGAGGACGACCTCGAGATGGAGAGCATCGAGTTCGTGAAGCTCGGCGCGAAGCTCACCGAGCACTACGGGGGCAAGCTGGACTTCGCCGCGTTCCTGGCCGACCTGGACCTGGACGAGATCATCGAGATGCGCGTCGGGACCGTCGTCGACTACCTCGTCGACGCCACTTCCTGAGCGCCCGTCACCTATGGCTGAAATCGTCGCCAACGGGATTCGGCTGCACGTTCAGCACCTGAACCCGGTAGCCGCCGGAGATCGCACCCGTCCGCCGGTCGTGTTCCTGCACGGCCTCGGCATGGACAACATGGCGAGCTTCTACTACACGGTCGCGGGCGCCGTCGCGAAGACCGGCGCCGAGGCCGTGCTCTACGACCTGCGCGGCCACGGCGACTCCGAGCGCACCCGCACCGGGTACACGATGGAGGACTCCGTCGCGGACCTTTCCGGCCTGCTGGACGCGCTCAAGATCACCGGGCCCGTGCACCTGGTCGGCAACAGCTACGGTGGCACGATCGCGCTGGACTTCGCGGTCGAGTACCCGGAACGGGTCGCGAGCATCGTGCTGATCGAGGCGCACTTCAACGTCGAGGGCTGGGCCGAGCAGATCGCCGAGGAGCGCGCCCGGGTCGCGGGGGTCGTCGCCGAGATGGGCGAGGAGAACATTCAGGCGTGGATCCGCCGCTTCGGCCGCAAGGTCGTGCGGATGATGGACGCCCTCACCGACCTGGCCAACCACACCAGCTTCTATCCGGACCTCACCCGGGCACGCCCGATCGCCCGCGACCGCCTCCGCGCACTCACCTGCCCGATCCGCGCGGTCTACGGCGAGATGTCCGACGTGCCCAACTTCGAGCGGCAACTGCACGATCTCCTGCCGCACGCCACGACCACCGTCGTCGCCGGCGTGGGCCACTCGGTTTTGATGGACGCCACGCCGCAGGTGCGGGAGATCGTGGTCGAGTGGTTGGCCGAGCAGGCCTAATCCCTGGCAAAGGCATACGCCGCCCACAGCCGAGATTGGAATGATCGTTCGGTGGCTCGTTTTCTCATCGTCGTTCCTCCGCTGACCGGGCACATCCTGCCCACGGTCGCGGTGGCGGCGGCGTTGGCCGAGCGCGGGCACGAGGTCGCCTGGGCGGGCAACTCCAGCTATCTCGCAGGGGTTCTTCCGCCCGGGTCCACGGTGTTCGCAGTGGACGACGAGTTCCCCGGTGAGCCTCTGTCAGATCGCCTGGTGCGCTGGCGCGGGCTGCGTGCGGCGACGGCCTTCCGGTTCTTCTGGGAGGACTTTCTGATCCCGCTCGCGCACTCGATGGTGCGCGGCGTGCGGGCGGCCGTGGACGAGTTCGCACCGGACGTGGTCGTGGCGGATCAGCAGGCCCTGGCGGGCGCCCTCGTCGCACGCGAACGCGGGCTGCCGTGGGCCACCTCCGCGACGACGACCGCAGAGCTGACCGGGCAGTACGAGACGATGCCGAAACTCGGCGAGTGGGCGCAGGAACGGCTCGTGGAGCTCCAGGCCGCCCATGGCGTCGTGGACCCCGTGGACCTGCGGTTCTCCGATCGGCTGGTGCTGGCGTTCTCCTCGCTCGAACTGCTCGCCCCGCCGGAGCCGCCCGGCGAGCACATCGCCTTCGTGGGGCCGGCGATCGGCGGGCGCGGCAGGCCCGTGGAGTTCGACTGGGACTGGCTCGATCCGAACCGGCGCCGCGTCCTCGTCTCGCTTGGGACGGTGAACCAGGACGCGGGCGAGCGCTTCTTCGCCGTCGCCGCCGAGGTCTTCGGCTCGCTGGCCGACTCGGTCCAGGGCATCTTCGTGCATCCCGGAACCGGGTTGGAGCTACCGCCGAACGTCGTCGCCGCAACGCGCGTTCCGCAGCTCGAACTGCTGCCACACCTGCACGCGGTGGTCTTCCACGGCGGGCACAACACGATGTGCGAGGCCCTCGCCGCCGGCCTTCCGTTGGTCGTGGCGCCGATCCGAGACGACCAGCCGGCCAACGCGTCGCAGATCGCCGACGCGCACGTCGGGGTTCGCGTGAAGTTTGGTCGCGTGGACGCCGAGGAACTGCGCGCCGCAGTGCTCGCCGTCCTCGACGACCCGAGCTACGCCACCGGTGCCGCGCGCATCCGCGAATCCTTCGAGAACGCCGGCGGCGCACCCGCCGCCGCCACGCGCCTGGAGAAGCTGCTGTGACGGTCGACGAGCAGTTGGCCGAAGCACGCCAGTGGTACGCACAGGCGCTCGCCGGTGGGCTCGAGCAGTTCTTCGAGCCGCGCCAGGACCAGTGCCCGTGGTGCAGGTCGACGGACCTCAAGCAGCGGCTACGCAGCAGAGAGCTGATTCAGCTCAAGCCGGGCACGTTCACCGTGGACGAGTGCCGCGCGTGCGGGCACGCGTTTCAGAACCCACGGCTGAGCGTGGCGGGCCTGGACTTCTACTACCGCGACTTCTACGACGGCCTCGGCGCAGACGTGGCCGAGGCCATGTTCGCGATGGGCGGCGAGGCGAACCGCATTCGCGCGCGCTCGGTTGCGAAGCACACGACGCCGGGCGACTGGCTCGACGTCGGCACCGGGCACGGCCACTTCTGCATGCACGCCAAGGAAGTCCTGCCCGATACCGAGTTCGACGGCCTGGACCTGTCCGAGGGTGTGACGAAGGCTCAGGAAGCCGGCCGCATCCGCATCGGGCACCGCGGCCTGTTTCCCGACCTCGCGCCCACGATGGGGCAGTACGACGTGGTGAGCATGCACCACTACCTGGAGCACACGCGCGATCCGCGCGCCGAGCTCGACGCGCTTGCCGCGGTCGTAAAGCCGGGCGGGTACGCCGAGATCGAGATGCCGGACGTGTTCTCCGCCTACGGGAAGCTGTTGCGGAGCTGGTGGGTGCCGTGGTTCCCGCCGCAGCACCAGCACTTCCTGCCCATGGCCAACCTGCTGTCGGCGTTGCGGGAGCGCGGGTTCCAGACGGTGAGCGTGCAGCGCGGCGAAGCCCATGCACCGGTGGACCTGACGTTCGCGCTGATCTTCCTGACCACCCGCCTGGCGCCGGACCCGCGCCGCCCGTGGGCACCCGCGTCGGCCGACGGCTGGCGCGGCAAGCGGCACGCACTGGCCTGGACCAAGGTGTTTCCGACGGCGGCCAAGGTGGTCAGCAAGGGCGACGTTCTGCTGGGCCAGGTGCTGCGCCGGCTGGACCAGACGAACACCTACCGGATCGTTGCGCGCAAGGACCTCGCGTGAGCACGCAGACCGACGTCGAGTTCGACGCGCTGCGGGCGAGCTACGCCGACGCGTTGGCCGGCGGCGTCGAGCGCTTCTTCGCACCCGCGCGGCGCACCTGCCCGTGGTGCGGCTCTGGGCGCCTCAAACGGTGCAACAGCGCGCCCGACTTCGTGCAGCGCAAGCCCGGCCGGTTCGTCTGGGACGCCTGCCGGACGTGTGGGCACGTGTTCCAGAACCCGAGCATCACGCCCGAGGGCCTGGACTTCTACTACCGGGACTTCTACGACGGCCTGGGCGGGGAAACCGTCGAGGCGATGTTCGCCGCACAGACGGACCTGTACCTGTCGCGCGCGCGGCTGGTATCGCGGTTCCTGACGCCGCGTCACTGGCTGGACGTCGGCTGCGGATACGGGCACTTCGCCAAGGACGCCCGCACCGTACTGCCCGAGACCCGCTTCGACGGCCTGGACTTCGGCACGGCAGTCGAGGACGGGGCGTGCCGAGGGTGGCTGGACAAGGCCTACCGCGGCAGCCTGCGCGACCGCGCCGGAGACCTGGCGGGCGAGTACGACGTGGTCAGCCTGATCCACTACCTCGAGCACATTCCCGACCCGCGCGTCGAGCTCGACGTGCTCGCCGGGATGCTGGCGCCGGGCAGCCACCTGCTGATCGAGGTCCCGGACCCGCAGTGTCCGCTCGGGCGCGCGCTGGGTCCGCTGTGGACGCCGGCGTTCCAGGTGCAGCACCTTCATCTGTTCCCACTGCGGAACCTGCTCGCGGCGCTGACCGAGCGGAACCTCGTTCCCATCGCCGTCGATCGCGCCGAGGCGCACATCCCCATCGACCTCACCTCTGCCGTGGTCGCGCTGGGGCAGTGGGCGGCGCCGGACCCCCGCCTGCCCTGGCTGCCCGCCTCCACCGACCGATCGCTGCGCCGGCAGGGCCGCGTGTGGCGGGCGCTGACCCCGGCGATGAAGGCGGCCTACGCCGCGGACCAGAAGCTGGCGCCTTTGCTGCGCAGGACGGGCAAGGGCAATGTGTATCGAGTGCTCGCGAAGAAGGGTTCGAGATGAGCGAGGCTGAACTGGCCACCCCGCCGCCGTCGGACGAGGAGTTCGCAGCGCAGCGGCCCTGGTACGCCGAGCAGATCGCCGGGGGCATCGAGCGCTTCCTCGAGCCACGTCGGACCACGTGCCCGTGGTGCGGTTCGGACCGTCTCAAGACGCGCGTGCGGACCTCGGACATCCTGCAGCGCAAGCCCGGCGTCTTCACCATGGACGAGTGCAAGACGTGTCGGCACGTCTTCCAGAACCCTCGGCTGAACGGCGAAGGCCTCGGCTTCTACTACCGAGACTTCTACGACGGCCTCGGCGCCTCCCGTACCGAGGGCATCTTCGCCGCGCACCGGGACCTGTACCTCAGCCGCGCCCAGATGGTCGCGCCGTACCTGACGCCGAAGAACTGGCTGGACATCGGGTGCGGGTTCGGGCACTTCTCCAAGGACGCCGCCGAGGTGTGGCCGGACACCGAGTTCGACGGCCTCGACATGGGCGCCGGCGTCGAGGAGGGTCAGCGCCGCGGGTGGCTGAAGAACGTCTACCGTGGCGAACTGCCCGATCTCGCCGACCAGGTCGCCGGGAAGTACGACGTGCTGAGCATGCATCACTATCTGGAGCACGTGACCGACCCACGGGCCGAGCTCGACACCGTCGCTCGCATCATGCGCCCCGGCTCGTACCTGCTGATCGAGGTGCCCGACCCCACGTCGATCACCGCGAAGATCTTCGGGAAGCTCTGGACGCCGTACTTCCAGCCGCAGCACCTCAACCTGATCCCCTCGCGCAACCTCCTGCAGGCTCTGGTGGAGCGCGGCATCACTCCGGTGGAGGTGCAGCGCAAGGAGGCCCACATCCCGATCGACCTGACCTGCGCGGTGCTGTCGATCACCACGATGATCGCGCCGGACCCCCGGTTCCCGTGGCTGCGCGAGCCGAAGCCGTCGGACTACAAGCGGCAGGAGAAGGTCTGGAAGGTCGCGCCGCACGTGCTGAAGTGGGCATGGAAGGTGGACCAGTGGACCGCCCCGATCATCCGCAACACCGACGGCGGCAACGCCTACCGCGTGCTGGCTCGGCGTGACTGACTTCGAGGGGCTGCGCCCCGCGTACGAGGCGGAGTTGGCCGGCGGCGTGGAGCGGTTCTTCGGACCGCGACGCGAGACGTGCCCGTGGTGTTCTTCGCCGAACCTCAAGCGGATTCTGCGCGTTGGAGATCGCAACCAGCGCAAGCCCGGCACGTTCGTGCTGGACCGCTGCCGGGTCTGCCGGCATGTGTTCCAGAACCCGATGCTCACGGTCGAAGGCCTGGGGTTCTACTACCGGGACTTCTACGACGGCATCGGCCGCACGACGATGGAGCCGATCTTCGACGCCCGGACGGAGATCTACCGCGGGCGTGCGAGGCAGCTCGCGCCGTTCTTCCCCGAGGGCACCGGCCCGAAGCGATGGCTGGACATCGGCGCCGGGTACGGCCACTTCTGCCGCGACGCGCGTCTGGAGTTCCCGGACACCGTCTTCGACGGCCTCGACCAGGGCCAGGGCATCCTGGACGCCGCCGCCAAGGGCTGGATCGACGCCGCTCACATCGGCTGGTTTCCCGATCTGGCCGAGGAACTGACGGGGCGTTACGACGTTGTCAGCATGTTCCACTACCTGGAGCACGTACTCGACATCCGCGCCGAACTCGACCTCGCCGCCGCGGTCCTTCCGCCCGGCGGTCTGCTGCAGGTGGAGGTGCCCAACCCCGAGTCGCGCCTGCGCGTGCTGAAGGGGTGGTGGGTGCAGTGGTTCCAGCCGCAGCACCTGCACTTCGCCCCGCTGCCCAACCTGCTGGCCGCGATGACCGAGCGCGGACTGCGCCCGGTGTCGATTCAGTTCGGCGAGGCGCACATCCCCGTCGACATGGTCTGCACCCTGGCGTCGATGTCCGTCGTGGCGGCCCCGGACGGCCGGCTGCCCTGGCGCCCCCGCAGGCAGACGGCGCTGCGGCGGAAGTGGACCTCGCTGGTGTGGGAGAAGGCGTTCCCGAAGCTGCTGCCGCTTGCGACGAAGCTCGACAACGCGCTGACGCCGATCGTGAAGCGCACCGGGGACGCAAACCTCTACCGCGTCGTCGCCCGCAAGGAGTGACCAGGCGTCCGAACAACCGTGGTACCGGCGTCACGGCGGTTCGGACGCCTCAGACTTCTGTTTGCTTTGCCAGTCGCCGTACGGCTGCTCGTGATCGAATCGCCTTCTGGGCATATCGGATCGATCTGGAGGAGCCCCGTTGGCGAACATCCCCTGGCTCGCGGATCGCCTGCGCGAGGACGGGTTCATCCCGGTGGTTGAGCACGACGGCTGGAAGAAGCGCACGCGGCCCGGCGAATTCCGTCCGGTCGGAGTCCTGCTGCATCACGCGGCGGGGGCCAAAGCTTCGGACGCGAACCCCGCACCCAGCATGAACACCGTCATCAACGGCCGTGGCGGCGACCAGCCCCTGCCAGGCCCGCTGTACAACGTGCTGATCGACTACCAGGGCAACTGTCACGTCATCGCGGCCGGCCGCACGAACAACGCCGGAACGGCGAAGGCCAGCGGCCCAGCGCCCGCCGGCGACGGGAACGCCATCTATGTCGGCATCTCGATGGACTACGACGGCAAGCAGAAGCCCTCGAAGCTCCAGTACGCGAACGCGATCAACGTGGCGGCGGCAGTGCTGTCCAAGCTCGGGCAGCCGGCCAGTTGGTGCAGATGTCACAAGGAAACCAGCATCAGGGGCAAGATCGATCCCGCCAACACCTGGACTCCCGCCCAGTGGAGGTCGATGGTCAAGGCCTGGATGGCTCACCGATGGGGTGGTCCCTCGGCGGGTTCGGGCGGGTTGTCGGCGACGTTGGCGGCATCGTTGGAGCAGTTGCGTGCCGAGATCCTGGAGAACGGTCCTGCAAACATGGAACCGCAGGAGGACGCCGGGTCTAACCTGAACTCTGCACCCGGTGTGCTGTCTATCGATCGAGGCAATACGTGAGGCGCTGGGCGCCAGTGGCGTTCGCGATGAGTTCCGTGCTCGTCACCGCCGCCGGATGCGGCGGCGATTCGCGCGACGTCGGCGCCGGCCCGACCCTGCCAACGGCCTCCGCGCGAGCGGCCGCGGAAGCGTTCATAACGCTGTCCGGCGGCGGGCGCGACCAGGTGCCGTGGGCCGACCGGGTCACCTATTCCATCACGGGCAAGAAGGTGACTACGTTCGCTCCGGGTGTCACGGTGACCGCCGATCTGGACAGGTGCCCGCCAGACGCGTTCCTCAACGACGCCGGCGAGAAGGAGTTCGAAGGGCGCACCTGTCCGATCTCCCCGCTGAGCATGGTGCTCTCGGCTGCCCGCACTCCGTCCATCGAGAAGGCCACCCCCGAGGTTTTCGGTTGCAACCGATTCATCGCACCCAAGGTGCCCGCCTACCTCACTTCCGTCTCGATCCGCCCCCCGGAGGAAGAACGCAGCTGCGCCTTCGACTTCGTCGTGACTCTGTATCTCAACGACGCCGGCAAGGTGGAGTGGCTCGACTTCGCATTGAGCGGTCCCTAGCACCGCAGGCTGCGCCGGATCGACGCGATGTCAGACGGTCCGGCCCTTCCAGGTCGCGACGTTGCGCTTCTTGCGGCGGCGGGACTCGACGATCATCGCGCCGGACATGACGCAGGCGGCCGGGTGCGCGAGGGACGATGGAAACGCGGGCTCGTTGAACCTGCGGGCCACGACCACACGTCCCGCTACCGCTGCCGCGTAGCCGGCCAGGCCGACGCGCGAACCGCGCAGCGCCGCCACCGAGGGCAGCACGTGGACGAGCCCGATCATCGCGTTGGACCAGGCGACCTTGCTGGGGGTGTCGATCCAGTCGGACAGCCACTTTGTGTAGCCGTCGACGAGTTCGATCGCACCGGAGTACATCCGGCAGGACGCGAGGTCCGTGCCATCGACCGCCGCAGCCTTCGCGCCAGTGGACAACAGCACGTGCAGGATCGCGAAGTCCTCGGCAGTTACCGCCTTCACGGCCTCGTGGCCGCCGAAGGCGCGATAGGCCGCGGCGTCGAAGACGAGGAACTGCCCGTTCGCAACGCTCGTCGGGGGAAGGCCGGTGGCGGGATCGACCGCCGCCTTCATGTTGGACATCAGCGTCCAGTTCACCATCGGCTGGTAGAGCCGCTCGACGAGCGAACCCATCACCTGGCGGGGGAACGGCGAGAGCAGCCCGAGATTCGCCTGGCGAAGCATCGTCACGGCCGAGGCCATGGCGTGCGGTGCGAACTCCACGTCTGCGTCGACGAAGATCAGCACGGATCCGCGCGCGGCCTCGCTCAGTTGCATGCAGGCGTGCGGCTTGCCCTTCCAACCTTCGGCGAGCGGGCGTCCCTTGATGACCCGCACCCGCGGGTCCCCATCGGCCAGTTGAAGCACCAAGTCTCCGGTGCCGTCCGAGGAGTCGTCGTCCAACACGATGATCTCGAGGTCTGCAAGGTTGCGCTGGGCCAGCAGGGAGAGCAGCGTCGGGGTGATGCGGTGCGCCTCGTTGCGGGCGGGCAACAGCACCGAGACCGGCTCGATGACGACCGGTGGGTCTGTGGGCGGACGCGCCGCGCTCCTGCAGTTGCGGACCACAGTGACCGCTCCGGCGACGGACAGCGCCGTGCCCAGCGCCACCGGAAGGTCAAGCGGACGGATCCTCACGATCGCGAACCTACAGCCGACTGAGGCGAGAGAAAGACGAGCGCGAGGAACGAGTGCTCGGATTTCCGAGCCGATGGAGAGCTGTTGACGAACTTGAATCATCGGGCCGGCCGTTGCCGCTGCGGGATACGGGCAGACTGTTGCCATGGCGGGAGACAACGCAGTGCGAGAGCAGGCCCAAGCCTGGTACGCACCGCTGTTGCACGGGGATCCGGCCCGCTTCCTGGAACCGGAGCGTGACAGCTGCCCCTGGTGCCTGTCGACGAACCTGACCGTGCGCGTACGCACTGGCGACCTGATCCAGGGCAAACCGGGCACGTTCACGATGTCGCGGTGTCGCACCTGCCGCCACGTCTTCCAGAATCCGCGGCTCACGCTCGAGGGCCTGGAGTTCTACTACCGGGACTTCTACGACGGTCTCGGGCAGCAGGTCATGGAGCCCGTCTTCGACGGCGGCACGAACGTGAACCGGGCCCGCGCCCGCGACGTGCTCGAGGTGACGACGCCGAAGTCCTGGCTCGACGTCGGCACCGGCTACGGATACTTCGCCAAGCACGCCCGCGAGGTCCTGCCGGACACGGTCTTCGAGGGTTTGGACCTCGGCGAGGGCGTCGAGCTCGGCGAGCGACGAGGCTGGTTGGCAAAGGGCCACCGAGCGCTGTTCCCGGACGTCGTCGACGAATTCGCCGGACGCTTCGACGTGCTGAGCATGCATCACTATCTTGAGCACACGCGCGATCCGCGCGCCGAACTCGACGCGGCCGCGCGCGTTCTCAAGCCCGGCGATCACCTGCTGATCGAAATGCCAGACCCGGACTACGGGTTGGCCCGCGGCTTCGGGCGCTGGTGGTTCCCGCTGCTGCAACCGCAGCACCAGCACATGATTCCGTTGCCCAACCTGCTCAGCGCGCTCAACGAGCGCGGTTTCCGGACGCTGAAGATCGTGAAGGGCCCCGCACACATCGGCATCGACGCCACCTGGGCGCTCGTGCAGATCTTCGCCGTCGTCGGCCGGGACCCGAGCCTGCCGTGGCTCACCGAACCCGAAACTCCGCAGCGTCGGGCTCGGCACGAACTGGTGTGGAAGCGCTTCGCCCCCAAGGGGTTCAAGGCGATGCACCACGTCGACGCCGCACTCACGAAGCTGGCACACCTGACCGACGACGCCAACACGTATCGGGTCCTCTTGGTGAAGGAAGGCCGATGAACGCCCGCGAGGACTACACCCGCGAGATTGCCCTCGGTCTCGACCGCTTCTTCGAGGCAGAGCGCGCGGACTGCCCCTGGTGCGGCTCAAGCGATCTGACGGTGCATCTGAAGACGCGCGACATGCTGCAGCGCAAGCCGGGCCGCTTCACGCTGTCCCGCTGCCGCACCTGTCGACACACGTTTCAGAACCCGCGCCTGAGCCCTGCCGGGCTCGACTTCTACTACCGCGACTTCTACGACGGCCTCGGCAAGGAGACGTGGGAACGAACGTTCTCCACGATGGGCCCGGCCTATCTCGCCCGTGCCCGGATGGTCGCGAAGCACACGGCACCGACCTCGTGGCTCGACGTCGGCTGCGGATACGGCCACTTCTCCAACGACGCCCGACAGATCCTGCCGAACACGCACATGGTCGGCATCGACTTCGGCACCAGCGTCGACGAGGGCCTCGAACGTGGGTGGCTGGACGAGGGCCACCGGGGCGAGTTCGCCGACCTTGCCGACCAACTCGCCGGCAAGCACGACGTCGTGAGCATGCACCACTACCTCGAGCACACCCGCGACCCTCGCGCGGAACTCGACGTCGCCGCCACCGTTCTCAACCCCGGCGGCCATCTACTCATTGAGATCCCGGACCCGGAGTGCATCTGGGGCCGCGTGCTGCGCAGGTGGTGGGTCGCCTGGTTCCAGCCGCAGCACCAGCACTTCCCGACGCTGCGCAACCTGCAGCAGGCGCTCGTCGAGCGCGGTTTCGAGATCGTCCAGGTGGACCGCGGAGCCGCGCAGGTCCCCGGCGACATCACCTACGCCGCCGTGCTCGCGATCCTCGCCCTCGGCCCCGACCCCAACCAGCCGTGGCTACCCAAGGAGCCGACCGACAGGGCCCGCGCCCGCAACGCCCGCGCGTGGAAGATCGGCACCCCGATCCTCAAGACCACCTGGCGCCTCGACCAGGCCTTGGACTTCGTCGCCAAGCGCACCAACCGCGCCAACGCGTACCGGATCCTCGCCCGCAAACGCGGCTAATCCCCGGCCCTGTCATCCCTGAAGGAGCGGGGCCGGGTCAACAGCCGGGTCTCCCGTGTTTCTGGCTTCTCCCGCCGGATCTGGGCGCGCTGAACTGAGGCGTCGGGGTCAAGGCTCGGGCGTAGCCCGACCGCGTAGCGGCCGGAGGGCCTTGATGCCGGCGCCGGTTCGGCGAGGCTGTGG
>JBQTKD010000045.1:0-6917 GCA_052386455.1 Sporichthyaceae bacterium | reverse complement strand
GGCTCGAAATCCTGTGGCACTGCCTGGTCAAAGGCATGCACTACGACGAAGCGACCCACGTCGCCAACCGAAACCGCGCCCTCGGGCGAGCCGCCTAAGGGGGTGGTTGACAGAGGGTGTCTCATCTCAGGAGGCCCTTCATCTCCGAGGTCGGCAGCGCCTGCAGTGCCGCGGCCTCGTTGGCGATGCGCTCCTTCACCCCGTGCGGGCCGAGCTTGGTGTCCTGGATCTGCTGGTGCAGCTTGAGGATCGCGTCGAGCAGCATCTCCGGGCGCGGCGGGCAGCCGGGCAGGTAGATGTCGACGGGGACGACGTGGTCGACGCCCTGGACGATCGCGTAGTTGTTGAACATGCCGCCCGACGAGGCGCAGACGCCCATGGCGAGCACCCACTTCGGGTTCGCCATCTGGTCGTAGACCTGGCGGACGACCGGGGCCATCTTGTTGCTGACGCGGCCGGCGACGATCATCAGGTCCGCCTGGCGCGGGGACGCACGGAAGGCCTCCATGCCGAATCGCGCGATGTCGTAGCGGCCCGTGCCGGTCGCCATCATCTCGATGGCGCAGCACGCGAGACCGAACGTCGCGGGCCACAGCGAGTTCTTCCGCATGTAGCCGACCAGTCCTTCGACGGTCGTCAGCAGGAAGCCGCTGGGGAGTTTCTCTTCAACTCCCATGGTTGGAGCTCTCCTTCATCGGGCGGATGGGGGATTACTCGACTCAGCGAGTCACACTCAGTCCCAATCGAGACCGCCTCGGCGCCACACGTACACGAACGGAACGAACACCATCACGATGAACAGCACCATCTCGGTGAGGATGAAGATGCCGAACTGGTCGAAGGTGACGGCCCACGGATAGAGGAAGATGATCTCGACGTCGAAGATGATGAAGAGCATCGCCGTCAGGAAGTACTTGATCGGGAAGCGGCCACCGCCCACCGGCTGCGGGGTCGGCTCGATGCCGCACTCGTACGCGTCGAGCTTCGCGCGGTTGTACCGCTTCGGTCCCGTCAGCGCCCCGGCCACGACGGAGAACGCGGCAAAGCCGAAGGCGAGTGCCGCGAGCACCGCCACCGGGATCCAGGGATTGCCGCCCACCGCGCGCTCCTTCCTCTACTCGTGCTCAGGCCGCAGGGGCGATCTTCGACAGACCGTTGATCACACGGTCCATCGCGTCCCCGGCAGTGGGATCGGTCAGGTTCGCCAATAGTTTCAGCGTGAATTTCATGAGCGTCGGGTGGGGCAGTCCGTGCCGCGTCGCGAGCTTCATGACGTTGGGGTTGCCGATGAGCTTCACGAACACGCGGCCCAGCGTGTAGTACCCGCCGTAGGCCTGCTTCAGCGCGGTCGGATACCCGTGCAGGGCGCGTTCGCGGGCCTCGCCGGTGCGGCCGAGGGCCTGGGCGACGATCTCGGCGGCCAGGGCCGCGGACTCCATCGCGTAGGCGATGCCCTCGCCGTTGAACGGGTTCACCATGCCGCCGGCGTCGCCGACGAGCAGCACGCCGCGGGTGTAGTGCGGCTGGCGGTTGAAGCCCATGGGAAGCGCGGCGCCGAGGATGTCTCCGCGCCGGTTCTCCTCGCGGAATCCCCATTCCTCGGGCGTGGAGTCCATCCACTGGCGCAGCATCTGGCGGTAGTCGGTCTTGCCGAACGCGGCGGAGGTGTTGAGAACGCCGAGGCCGACGTTGCTGGTGCCGTCGCCGACGCCGAAGATCCACCCATACCCGGGCAGGAGACGCGGGGTGCTGCCGGTGTGGTCCCACAGCTCGAGCCAGGACTCGAGCCAGTCGTCGTCGTGCCGCGGGGACTCGTAGTAGGTCCGGACCGCGACGCCCATCGGCCGGTCTTCGCGCTTGTGCAGGCCGAGGGACAGGGCCAGGCGCGCGGAGTTCCCGTCGCACGCGAGGACGATCGGGGCGCGGAACTCGACGGGCTGCTTGTCCTGCTTGGCCGTCACGCCGATCACGCGATCCGTGCGCTCGTCGAGGATCGGCCCGGTGACGTTGGTGCCCTCGTACATCTGGGCGCCGGCCTTCTCGGCGTGCCGGGCGAGGATCTCGTCGAAGTCCATGCGGGTGCGGACCAGGCCGTACTCCGGGAAGCTGGACAGGTCCGGCCAGGGCAGCTGCAGCCGGCTGCCGCCGCCGATGATGCGCAGGCCGTGGTTGCGGATCCAGCCGTCCTCGGCACGCAGCGGGATGCCCATGGCCAGCAACTGCTTGACCGCGCGGGGGGTCAGGCCGTCGCCGCAGACCTTCTCCCGCGGGAAGTGCGTCTTCTCCAGCAAGGCCACGTCGAGACCCGCCCGCGCGAGGTGAAACGCGGCCGTAGAACCCGCGGGACCCGCGCCGACGACGATCACGTCGAACTCACGGGCGCCGCGCGAACCGGGGCGATCGGTCACGACGAAACCTGCCTTGCATGTGGGTGACAACCACGCTTGTGAACGAATTCACAGGACGCGTGAGGGCTACTCTACGCCCGTCCGGGAACCCGTCGTGACGCAGCCCCGTTACGGGACGGAGACCTAGGGTCGACGCCCCCGGTGCAGCGCCACGATGCCGCCGGTGAGGTTGCGCCAGCCGACGCGCTCCCAGCCCGCCTCGGCCACCCGGCCCGCCAGTTCGGACTGCGCAGGCCAGGCCCGGATCGACTCCGCCAGGTACACGTACGCGTCCGGATTCGACGAGCACTTCCGGGCGATCGGCGGCAGCGCCTTCATCAGGTACTCGGTGTAGACGGTGCGGAAGGGCCGCAGCGTCGGGTGGCTGAACTCGCACACGACGAGGCGGCCGCCGGGCTTGGTCACGCGCAGCAGTTCGGCCAGCGCGGCGTCCGGATCTGCGACGTTGCGCAGGCCGAAGGAGATCGTGACCGCGTCGAACGAGGCGTCGGCGAAGGGCAGCGCGAGGGCGTCGCCGGCGACGAAGTTCATGCTCGGCCGCTTCCGCTTGCCCTCCCGGAGCATGCCGAGCGAGAAGTCGCAGCAGACGGTGACAGCGCCCGCGTCGACGAACGGGAGGGCGCTGGTGCCGGTGCCGGCGGCGAGATCTAGAACACGTTCCCCGGCCTTCGCGGCCACCGCGTCGGCCACGGCTCGGCGCCACAGGCGGGTCTGACCCATGCTCAGCAGGTCGTTCGTGACGTCGTAGCGGCGGGCTACGTCGTCGAACATCGCCGCCACTTCGGCGGGCTGCTTGTCCAGGGTCGCGCGACTCATGGGTTCATCCTGCCGCGTACCCTGGGCACGTAGCACCAAGGGGGAACGGAGGGACACCTTGAGCACTGCGGCCTGCGAAGAGCCGCTGACCGTCCGCACCGTGGAACTCCACGGCGCGGAGGCGGCCGCCGCGGCCGACCTGCTCGACGTTCTCCCGGCTCCGCATCTAGAAGGCAGAGCGCCGTTCGCCTGGGTCCGCCATGGCGAGGGCCTGGTGGGCTGGGGCGAGGCCGCACGGTTCTCCGTGAGCGGCCCGGATCGGTTCGCCCGTGCCGTGCAGTGGGCCAACGCCCTGTTCGCAGCGGCCGCCGTGGACGACGAGGTCGGACTGCCCGGCACCGGGCCCGTCCTGTTCGGCAGCTTCGCCTTTGCCGACTCCCCCAGCACCTCCGTGCTCGTCCTGCCGCGCGTGGTCGTCGGGTTCCGCGACGGCCGCGCCTGGCTGACCTCCGTCGGCTCGGCACCCGCCCGACTGCCCGTCGTGCGCGCCACGGCGCCGGCGCAGGCGCCGAGCGTGGCGATGTCCGACGGCGCGCTGTCCGAAGACGTCTGGCGGACCGCCGTCGCCGAGGCGGTGCGGCGCATCCACGCCGGGGAACTCTCCAAGGTGGTGCTGGCCCGGGACCTGCTGGCGCAGGCCGAGAGCCCGGTGGACGTGCGGCGCCTGCTGAGCAGCCTGGCCGCCCGGTACCCCGAGTGCTTCACCTTCGCCGTCGCCGACCTCGTCGGCGCCACCCCCGAACTGCTGATTCGCCGCGTCGGCGACCAGGTCTCCTCCCGGGTGCTCGCCGGAACCGCGTGGCCCACGGACCCGGACCGCTACGAGTCCGACGCGCACGTCGCGGCGCGCCTGCGCGGCTCGAGCAAGGACCGCGAGGAACACCGGTACGCCGCGCTGTCCGCGGCCGAGGCACTGCGCCCGTACTGCTCGGACCTCAACGTCCCGACGGAGCCGTCGGTGCTGACCCTGCGCAACGTCGCGCATCTGGCCACCGAGGTCACCGGAACCCTGTCCGGGGACACCTCCGCGCTGACCCTGGCGGGCCTGCTGCACCCGACCGCTGCGGTCTGCGGAACACCGGCGGCCGCAGCGGCCCGCGTCATCGCGGACCTCGAGGGCATGGACCGCGGCCGCTACGCCGGCCCCGTCGGCTGGATGGACGCCCGCGGCGACGGCGAGTGGGGCATCGCGCTCCGCTGCGCCCAGGTCGAGGGATCGAGCCTGCGCCTGTTCGCCGGCTGCGGCATCGTGGCCGGCTCCGACCCCGACGCCGAGGCCGCCGAGGCCGCGGCGAAGTTCCTCGCGGTCCGCGAAAGCCTCGACGCGGCCGACGTCTACGCGGGCTGACGCCCCCGTCAGCCCACCTGCACCCAAGGGGCTCGCGCTAGTTTGGGCCACGGTGCGGGTACCGTCGTAGTTGCGATGACAAGTCAACCCGTCGAACCGACCCCCCCGAGCAGCCTCGAACGGCCGGTGGGCGAACTACTCGCTCGCGCGCGGCCGCTGCCGGGCCCGGCGGAGATGGCGATCGCGGATCTCGACGAAGCCGAGGGTGCGGCGTTCCTGGCCACGTTGACCGGGTGAACCAGACTCCACGCCGCGGTCCGGTGGTCATCGACACCGACGTCTACGGCGCACAGCTGGTTCCCGATTCGCCGCTGGCCCGCCGCTACGCCCCGCTCGTCACCGGGCGAGCGGCTTTCCTGAGCTTCCAAACGGTCGCCGAGCTTCGCTACGGCGCACTGCTGCGCGGCTGAGGTCCCACCCGCACCGCGACTTTGGAGGCGCGCATAGCCCGCGCCGAGATCGTGCACACCGGCCCGGAACTGATCGCCGCCTACGCCAGGCTGCGAGTCGACTGCCAGCGCGCCGGGCACGCACTGGCGCAGCGCGAGCACGATGCGGACCGATGGGTCGCCGCGGTCGCGGTGCGTCTGGGCATCCCGCTGGTGGCCAACGACGGCATCTACAAGGACGCGCCCGGCCTGCTGGTCGAAACCGCCGACTGATTCCCTATTGGAGATCGGCCGTCAACCGACGGTTTGCTGGTCGCGGTTGACGTTGGGTTGATGGCTCGGCGACGATCGTTGGCGGGGAAGGTCGCCTCCCGTGCCGATGCCCTTGGGTTTCTGGCTTCGCTCGTCCTACTGGGCGTGCTTGAGGGGCCTTCCCCGCTTTGCGGCTGCGGCGACGGGCACGCACTTCGACGGGGACGGTCCACTGCTCGGCGATGATCGCCTTGGCCTGTTGCGGGGTGACGGGTTCGCCGTTGGTGTCACAGACGACGTAGGGCATGCCGCGGCGCAGCACGGCCCAGGCGCGTTCGGCCAGGTGTCCGGCCACGACGCAGCGGGCCTTGAGGTGGTCTGCGCCGCGTTCGACCATCTGCAGGTAGTAGATGCGCGCCAACTGGGGGTCCTGCCTGCGGGCGTGGTCGGCAGCACGGACGAGGGTGACGCGCAGCAGGCTGGAGCCGGCCTTGCTCATCGGCTGGCCCTTGCGGTCGGTCTGGCGGTACCCGGCCGAGGCCGCCGTCCTGTTCCCGCCCGGCTACATGGGCAAGTACGACATCCCCGGCTGGGCCGGCAACGGCATCGAGCCCTACCAGTACGACCCGGACCCCGTCCGCGGCAACGGCGCCTGCAACCTGATGTACAAGGGCTACCTGAACCTGGTCATCGGGTTCTTCAACTACGTCACGGGCGACTCGCGGTACGACGCGGACTTCAAGGTCCAGTACGACGAGCAGACGTCCTACACGTACAACCACCGCTCGCTCAACGAGCTCATCGCCAACCAGCTCCGCGCCAACATCTCCGGCCTGGGCTGCGAGGTGATGAAGGTCTACCCGTGGTGCAACAACCTCACGGGCATGGCGCAGAAGTTCTACGACATCATGCACGGCACCAACCTGACCTCCTCCTACGAGGGCTGGAAGCACTGGTTGCGCATGAACGGGATCTCCCCGTCCTACGGTCCCGAGCCGGTCGAGAAGCTCGCGCTGTACCTCGACCCCACCATCACGGTCGAGGACCAGGGCATCGACTGGCCCAACGGCACCGGCTGGATGGGCATCGGCCCGAACTAAGACTTCGCCTACACCTGGTGGGGCGGTAGCGCCTACCACCTGGCCGGTCTGGACCGCGAGCTCGGCGAGCGGGTCTACCGCGGCGCCAAGAAGAAGTTCATCGAGTACAACAAGGACGGCTCGGCCTACTCGATCGGTCTGCCCGGACTCGCCGGCGACTACCAGTACGCCACCATCTGCGCGGCCTCGTGCGCCGCGGAGTACGGCGACACCGAACTGTTCGAAGCGCTGAACGCACACATCCAGAACGCCTACGAGCCCACCTGTGAAGCCAACCGCGGCGAGTTCTTCTTCCACTTCGGTCTCGGCGAGGACTGGCCGCACGGCCAGCTCAACGACTGGCTGCTCCCGGCCTACACCAGCACCAAGCCGGGCCAGTTCGGCGGAATGTTCTCCAACCCGAACACCGAGAAGTTCCACCTCCCGACCCTCGAGGGCGTGGACTTCCCGACCCTGCGGGTTCGCCAGGCGTCCTCGGACGCCAGCGCCTTCTACGGCTCGTTCACGACCGTGGACAACGCCAAGAAGGGCGAGCCCACCTCCTACAAGATCACCAAGCTGGCGCCCGGTGCGAAGTACACCGTCGCCGTCTCCGGTGCTCCGG